>JAEZCT010000012.1 GCA_023433405.1 Bacillota bacterium
CCATCCCTGAGACCGGCGCGAACGACCTCGTTAACATCGCTATCGTATTCGCAGTAATCGCTCTGGCGGCTGCTGGTTTCGTAGCTGTTAAGAAGGCTAGCAAATAATTACCCTTCACAGGGTGCCCTGAATAAGGGAAGTTGGGTCGGTTTTAACATAGCTGAATAAGCTCTTTTGGGCGGTGTCTGCAAGGACACCGCCCTTTTGCGTTAATAATTGAAAGGTAAAGATACATGGGCTATCATGCACGCGTCAAATTTTTGCCATGGAACATAGCGCTATACAAGAGATACAGAAATTGATTGTAAATTCGCCTTGTTTACGGTATAATCATTAAGGTTTGGGCGGGTGCAGGCGGCATATTCGTAATTTATTGATTCGGCGCGACAGGAATGGCGCGAAAACCACAGGGTTTCACTTCGACCAGATAGGCCTTGCGCTGCACCGTTAAACCAAACACATCGATTTTTGCAGGAGGGATAATTTTTGACACCATCAAAGCTTGCGGCAGGGTATCTGCCAGACGAGCGCCCCCCGGTCTTTAAGCTCGTACTTTTCGCATTTCAGCAAATTATTGTCATGTTTCCCGCAACCGTACTCATGGCATTGCTCACGGGACTGCATGTGTCCACCACAATCTTCGCAAGCGGACTTGCCACCCTGTGCTTTATTCTAATTACCGGCAGAAAAATCCCACTCTATTATGGGTCCAGCTTCTCTTATGTCACTGCAATCTGTTCCATCACCGGCGCACAAGCATTTGCGGGACCGGTGGCAGACGAAAAGATTGCCGCGGCGCAGTTTGGCATCGTGCTTTCCGGTCTTGTCTCCATCGCGGCAGGGCTTATCATCAAACGCTTTGGTCAGGCATCGATTGAACGGGTACTCCCGCCTACCGTCACGGGCGGTATTGCCATTGTTATCGGTTTATCGCTGGCGGATGCCGCAATGGGCAATGTCATCACACTGCCAAACGGCATTACAGCGCAAAACTCCGCCCTCGCGCAAAATCTGGCATGGGTGATATGTATTGTCACACTGTTGGCTACCATCCTGTTTTCCGTTTATCTTCGGGGTACCTGGGGACAGATTCCTATCCTGCTTGGGCTGCTAACCGGCTATATTCTGGCTCTTATTCTTGGCGCGATTTATGGCATTCCGTTTTGTGATTTTAATAAGCTTGCGGCGACAGAATCTTTCTTCTCTATCCCTGCCATAGGGTTCGCGCTGCCGCATTTTACACTGCCAAAACCGAATCTCGCCGCGGTGGCTGCGATTATGCCCATTGCAATCGCGACCATTCCTGAATCCACCGCTCACCTCTATCAGCTTGATATCTATGTCAACGATTTGGCTAAGAAAAAAGGCACAGAAAAACGGTATAAGATAGCGGACAAGCTGGGGCTTAACCTGATTGGCGACGGTATTGGGGACATTATTTCGGGTGCCATCGGTGGTCCCGCCGGCACAAATTATGGAGAAAACCTCAGCACCATGGCGATTACCAAGAACTTCTCAACATCCGTTCTGGTTGCCGCGTCTGTTATAACAATGGTTATTTCCTGCTTTACCCCATTAAGCGCGGCGGTATATTCTATTCCCGGTGCTGTGATTGGCGGCATTTCAATCTATCTCTTCGGCGTTATTGCTTCACAGGGTATCGCCATTATCATCAATAAACAAGTAGATTTGTTTGATTCCCGTAATCTCGCGGTGGTATCTACCATCCTGCTCATCGGTCTTGGGGGTACCTTTGCATTTGAAGGCGGCATGATACCAATGTTTGGTACTCAGCTGCCTGCTATTGCTACCGCTGCGGTATTTGGTATTCTTCTTAATATTATCCTGAGCATAGGTAAAAAGAAGACATAGAAGACTAGAAAATCATCCATGCAGGATATTTGTACGATTCCGGGTTTCAAAAAATTCCCTGTGGGATACCGTATCATCCTCCTATGCCTATTTAAAAACAAGGGTGCAGATGGCCATCTTGGCTATCACGCCCTTGTTTTTTGCTCATATAATGAGTGTATAGCGGCCATAATACTAATCGCCACTTATAACCGTTGTTAAAAAATCTTAACAAACTCATAACCAAAAGGCATGATGAGGTATTTTTAGTCGACGTTAACGGTGAAATGATATTAGAAGGGGTCAGGACTGCCCAAACACCCCTTGGTTCCTGTTTTGCGTAAGGTTAAGGTCGGAATGCACTGCGCAGAGCAAGGCTCGCCGTAATACTAATTGGTATCAGCAAAATACAGTTGGTTGATAAAAGTATTGATAAGTATCAGCGCCAAACTCAAGTGCCGGAGCCTTTGACCTGATTATTTGATACACTTTAATCGTATAAGCAATAAACGGAGGTGCCTTAATCGATGTGTGGAATTGCAGGTTTCTGCGATTTTAAGGATAACCTATTAAAAAAAAAGGAGGTAAACCGAACAATCGCGAACCGGATGGGAAATGTACTTAGCCATCGCGGCCCGGATGCAGGCGGAGAGTTTCTGAGCGAACATGCGGCGTTCGCGCACCGTCGCCTGATTGTAATTGATCCAGCGGGCGGCATACAGCCCATGCGCCGAAAGCAGGGCGACAGGGAATATGTTCTGATATATAACGGGGAGCTATATAACACACAGGAAATACGGCTAAACCTTGAGCGTAAAGGGCACACATTTGATACCCAGTCGGATACCGAGGTGCTTTTGCGGGCGTATATGGAGTATGGACCAAGTTGTGTAGACTTTTTAAACGGTATATTCGCCTTCGCGGTGTGGGATTCGGCGGAGCAAAGCTGCTTTTTAGCTCGAGACCGCTTTGGAGTAAAGCCGCTGTTTTACACCCTGCAGCGAGATGTGCTTGTGTTTGGCTCTGAGATCAAGGCCTTGTTTGAATACCCGGGAATTAAGCCGGTGATTGATGAAGGCGGTTTGTGTGAGATATTTGGGTTAGGTCCCGCACGCACACCAGGCTGTGGGGTGTACCGGGATATTCATGAGTTAAAGCCCGGTACCAGCGCGCGCTTTGGGAGGGATGGTTTTTTTACTGCACCTTACTGGCAGCTTACCGCTAAGGAGCATACCGAAAGCTATAGAGAAACCGTTGAAACGGTGCGAAACCTGTTGTTCGATTCCATCAGCCGCCAGTTAGTCTCTGACGTGCCAATTTGCACCCTGCTTTCCGGGGGATTAGATTCCAGCGTAGTGTCTGCTGCAGCGGCGAAACAACTGAGGGATGAGGGAAAGGTATTAGACACCTACTCCTTTGAATTCGCCGATAACAGTATCTATTTTAAGCCCAGTGCCTTTCAACCTTCGGAGGACGGCCCCTTTGCGGCAAAAATGGTGGATTTTATCGGCTCACGGCACCGGGTGCTGGTGTGCGATACGGGCGCACTAGTAACCGGTTTGTATGGTGCGGTGCGCGCCAAGGATCTACCGGGAATGGCAGATGTTGATTCCTCTCTGCTATATTTTTGTGAAAAGATTAAGCACAACCATACCGTATGTTTATCCGGTGAGTGCGCGGATGAAATCTTCGGGGGGTATCCTTGGTTTCGTGACCCGGAGGCATATCATACACAGGCGTTCCCATGGTCAAAGAAGCTTGACTTGCGCAAGGAGGTTTTGTCACCTGCCATGCGCGCCCGTCTGCCATTAGACGAGTATGTAAATTGCCGCTATCAGGAGAGCATTGCTCTGGCACCAAAGCTCGGCGACGAAACACCGGAACGAGCACGGGAAAGAGAGATTGCCTATTTAAATATCGCGTGGTTTATGGCGACTTTGCTGGACCGCAAAGACCGCATGACCATGGCAAACGGCCTGGAGGTTCGCGTGCCCTATGCCGACCACCGTCTGGTGGAGTACCTGTATAACATCCCATGGGAATATAAATACCACAACGGCGAGGTCAAGGCGCTTTTAAAGGACGCCGCCGGCGATTATCTGCCCGAAGAAATTCGCCGACGCAAAAAAAGTCCTTACCCCAAAACCCACCATCCGGGGTATGAGAAGGAGCTCATTGCGGAGCTAAAGAACATCCTGTCCGACCGGTATGCCCCATTGCACGAGCTGGTGGATAAAAAGGCTCTGCGGGCGTTGATGGAGGAGACCTCCGACCTCGGCAGACCTTGGTTTGGGCAGCTCATGGCGGTGCCGCAGATGTATGCATACCTGATTGAAATGAACTATTGGCTGGAGCGCTACGGGGTGGAAATCCGACTTTAAAAGTAAATAATTATGTTCTCAAGCGTTATGCAAATTTTTAAAACGGGATTAGAAGGCTACACTTTTAAATCATATTATAGTATAATAAACTACCGAGACAAGAACCTGTCGGGATCAAATGTAATCCTGACAGGTTTTTCGTGGCTTGGCATCCTTTGGCGGGTTTATTTCTGGTGTGAACGCGCCGCTTCCGTTGACAAAACTCCGCTATCAGTTTTATTATATCGATATAGCGTTTACAATCATGTTCACACGGAGGGATGATATGACTAGGGAAGATCGGATGCCGGCCCCCATCTCCAAGCAGGCCTTACAGCGTATGCCTTATTACTTGCAGTTTTTAAAGCAGCTGAAGGAAAACGGTGTGGAGAATGTCGCAGCCTCCGCGATTGCGGAACATTTGAGGCTTAATGAAGTACAGGTGCGCAAGGATCTTGCTGCCGTAAGCTCCACAGGGGGAAAGCCGAAATCCGGCTTTTTGGTAGAAGAGCTTATCAGCAGTATGAAGGAATTTTTAGGGTACAATAATTCAGTGGATGCCGTGCTGGTCGGGGTGGGCTCCCTTGGCAGAGCGCTGCTCTCTTACCGGGGGTTTGAAAGCTACGGGCTGAATATTGTGGCGGCCTTTGACCAAAGCCCCGCCCTCGTGGGCAGTAAGGTATGCGGCAAGAAGATATTGCCGGTGGAAAAGCTCGGCAACGTGTGCCGGAGAATGAAAATTCACATCGGCATCATCGCGGTACCGACGCAGGTGGCGCAGGAGGTATGCGATGGACTGGTGGCGGGCGGGGTGCTGGCTATTTGGAATTTTGCCCCTATACACCTTTCCACCCCGGGGGAGATTTTAGTACACAACGAAAACATGGCGGCGTCCCTCGCGCTGCTTTCAAAGCATCTGCAGGAAAGGCTGTAATGGAAGGCATCGGGGTAAAGCGCAGTCCGCTCTGCCGAAGTCACCTTTCACACCAGCGGAGCAGGAGGTTTATGTGAATACATTACATTTTAAATATGCTGTGGAGGTAGAGCGAACGGGGTCCATCACACAGGCGGCGGATAATCTGTTCATGGCGCAGCCAAACCTAAGCAAGGCCATAAAGGAGCTGGAGGATACGCTGGGTATTACCATTTTTGAGCGAAGCTCCAAGGGCGTCGTACCCACGCCAAAGGGTGTGCAGTTTCTTTGCTACGCAAAAAACATTCTGGGGCAGATTGATAAAATGGAGGCGCTTTATATTCCAGAGGATGCCCGCAGGCAGTGCTTTAGCATCTCCATTCCACGGGGTACCTACATCGTCACCGGCTTTACGGAGTTTGTAAAGGCGCTCGATCCCCACAGGGAAATTGACGTAAACGTGCAGGAGACGAACTCCATGCAAACCATTAGCAATATTACGGATGGTCAGTTTAACCTGGGTATTATCCGCTACCAAACGGTACATGAGAGCTACTTTGCGGGCTACCTTGCCGAAAAGGGTCTAAGCAGCGAAACGGTATGGGAATACGAAAGCCTTGTATTAATGAGCAAAAACCATCCACTGGCCGAGGTGCCGACCCTGCAATATGACGCCCTCGGGGAGTATGTAGAAATTATTCACGGGGATACAATGATACCGTACCTCTCAGTCAAGGAGATTTACCGCCCGAACGAGACTGCTCACGCCAAAAGAAGAGTGATTGTTTACGAGCGGTGCAGCCAGTTTGAGATTCTTTCCACCGTGCCCGTCACCTATATGTGGGTTTCTCCCATACCCGAAGGAATGCTCGGGCGCTATGAGCTGGTTCAACGCAAATGCAAGGGGGCGAAGTTTCAGTTTAAGGATGTACTGGTTTACCCTAAGGACTACAAGTTTACGGAGCTTGATAGGCTGTTTATAGAGAAAATGCAAAACCAGCGCCACGCCGTATCATCCCGAGAATATCGCTAAGCTTACCCCCTAGGCGTGTCTTACTAATCTCTTGCGGTTTATCATTTATAAATCTTTTTCTTTCTGGATAGGCTTTACGATAACGGCATATCGATATTTGTATATCGATATGCCGTATTTATATTGTACTTTGGGAACCGGGATTGTTAAAATAATCACGAAAGCATTCAAAACTCAGCAAACCGTATGGCCTTCGTCTAAACAAGCGGGGGCCGCATAAGGCGTTTTGCAGAGTGCATAGAGTACATAATGTAAATATAAATACTTGGGGCTGCCGCCCAAAGGGAGCGGCAGCCCTTTTTTGAAGGAAGGAACGACATGTATCGCATTGTAACAAAAAAAGAGCTTAACCCCACCGTCACACTCATGGAGGTGCAAGCGCCCATGGTTGCCCGCAGGGCGGAGCCTGGGCAGTTCATCATCCTGCGTGTGGATGAAAACGGCGAGCGCATTCCATTGACCATTGCGGACTATGACAGGCAAAAGGGCACCGTCACAATCATTTATCAGATTGTCGGCGCCTCCACCCAGGCGCTCAACCAGCTGCCCCAGGGCGGGTTTATTCAAGATTTTGTCGGTCCCCTGGGCAGGGAAACCCACACGGAGGGGCTTAAAAAGGTTGCTGTAGTAGGCGGCGGCGTAGGGTCCGCCATTGCGTACCCCGTGGCGAAAAAGCTGCACCAGCTGGGCGCCGAGGTACATGCCATTGTGGGCTTTCGCAGCAAGGAGCTTGTGATTTTGGAAGAGGAATTTAGAAACGCCAGCAGTAAGCTGTTTTTAATGACAGATGACGGCAGCTACGGCGAAAAGGGTCTTGTAACCGGTGCGCTGGAGGGTCTGATTAATAGCGGCGAGCAGTACGACGAGGTCATCACCATCGGACCATTAATTATGATGAAGTTTGTCTCCCAGCTAACCAAGCGGTATGGGATTAAGACCGTCGCCAGCATGAACCCCGTGATGATAGACGGCACGGGTATGTGCGGCGGCTGCCGCCTGACAGTAGGCGGAAAAACCAGGTTTGCCTGTGTGGACGGCCCGGAGTTTGATGCCCATGAGGTGGATTTTGACGAAGCCATGGCGCGCAGCGCTATGTATAAGCCCTTTGAGCGGGCAGCCCACGAAAAGGTTTGCAACCTGTATAAGTTGGAGGTACGGTAACATGCCAAATATGTCCCTTACAAAGAATGAAATGCCGGTGCAGGATGCGAATATCCGCAGCGCAAACTTTCTGGAGGTAGCCCTTGGCTACACGCCGGAGCAGGCTAAGGACGAGGCGGCCCGGTGCCTCTCCTGCAAGAATAAGCCCTGCATCGCCGGCTGCCCGGTACAAATTGATATCCCCGCGTTTATTACCAAGACCGCCGAGGGTGATTTTGAGGGCGCTTATGAAATCCTTACCCGCGCAAGCTCCCTGCCCGCGGTGTGCGGCCGGGTTTGCCCACAGGAGAGCCAGTGCGAGCAGAAATGCGTGCGCGGCGTAAAGGGCGAGCCAGTGGCCATAGGGAGGCTTGAGCGTTTTGTGGCGGATTACCATAACGCCTCCGGTGCCAAGGCGCCCCAGCGCCCGGTGCCAAACGGACATAAGGTCGCGGTGGTGGGCTCCGGCCCATCAGGTCTCGCTTGCGCGGGAGATTTAGCAAAAAAAGGGTACGACGTCACCGTGTTTGAGGCGCTGCATACCGCGGGCGGCGTGCTGGTGTACGGCATTCCCGAATTCCGGCTGCCCAAGGCTATCGTGCAAAAGGAAATCGATACCCTGCGCGCGTTGGGCGTAACCGTAGAAACCAACATGGTCATCGGCAAAACGGTTTTGGTGGATGAGCTGATGAGCGAGTACGGCTTTGAGGCCGTGTTTATCGGCTCCGGCGCGGGATTGCCCCGCTTTATGGAAATCCCCGGTGAAAACCTTAAGGGGGTATACTCCGCAAATGAGTTCCTTACCCGTGTAAACCTCATGAAATCCTATAAGCCAGATGCCAGCACCCCCATCCATTTTGGCAGCAGGGTTTCCGTCGTGGGCGGCGGCAATGTGGCTATGGACGCTGCGCGCTGCGCGAAGCGTCTGGGCGCGGAGGTTACCATCATCTACCGCCGCACCGAAAAGGAGCTTCCCGCAAGGCTTGAAGAGATTGAGCACGCGAAGGAAGAGGGCATACGGTTTATGTTTTTGACAAACCCCGTTTCCATCGAGGGCAAGGACGATTGGGTCAAGGGAGTAAAGTGCCAGCAGATGGCGCTCAGCGAGCCGGATGAATCGGGCAGGGCAAAACCGGTAGCTGTTGAGGGCAGCGAGTTTGTTGTGGACGCGGACTGCGTCATCATGTCCATCGGTACCTCTCCAAACCCCCTGATTAAAGCCACCACGCAGGGGCTTGCCACGCAAAAATGGGGCGGCATCATAACCGAGGAAAGCACCGGCCTTACCTCTCGGGAGGGTGTATACGCGGGCGGCGACGCCGTAACGGGCGCGGCTACCGTAATACTGGCAATGGGTGCGGGCAAAACCGCCGCCGCTGCCATGGACGAGTACATTCGGTGCAAAGCAAGGTAATGTCCCTGGTCCCCATAGTATTTTGGAAGATTACATAAATGGAGGAGACAAGCATGAACCAAACGGCATTTGACATGAAGGTTGTGGATGGAATCATTGAGCAGCTCGGCTGCCGCCAAAGCGCGATTATCGCTATCCTGCAAAGCATACAGGAGCATTATCGCTATCTCCCCAGCGAGGTATTCCCGCATTTATCGAAGCGGTTAAACATGAGTGCCGCTAGCATTTACAGCGTTGCAACCTTTTATGAAAACTTCTCGCTGGAGCCAAAGGGCAAGTATGTTATTAAGGTGTGTGACGGCACAGCCTGCCATGTGCGACGCTCCATCCCCATCCTGGACCGACTGCGCAAGGAACTGAGCCTGCCCGACGGCACCCGCACCACGGAGGACCTGCTTTTTACGGTGGAGACGGTTTCCTGTCTTGGGGCCTGCGGGCTTGCCCCGGTTATTACCGTAAACGATGAGGTACACCCCGCCATGACGCCGGATAAGGCTGCGGAACTTCTGAAGAAGCTGAGGGAGGAGAACGCAAATGCTTAAGAACAGAGAAGAGCTTGTTATACTGCGTGAAATTTACGCACGCTCTCTGAAGGCGCAGGAAAAGCGCATCCTTATCTGTGCCGGCACAGGCTGTATCTCTAGTGGAGCGCTGGAGATTTACGACCGCCTTACCGCAATTATGAAGGAGCGCGGCATTCCCTGCTCGGTGGAGCTGCAAAAGGAGCCCCACGGTGAAGAGGTGGGCATGAAAAAGAGCGGCTGCCACGGGTTTTGCGAAATGGGTCCCCTTGTTCGCTTGGAGCCATGGGGCTTTTTATACACTAAGGTTAAGCCTGAGGACTGCGAAGAGATTATTGAAAAAACAATCCAAAAAGGCGAACCCATAGACAGGCTTGCCTACACCAAGGAGGGTGTGGTATACCGCCGTCAGGAGGATATCCCCTTTTACAAGAAGCAAACCCGTTTGGTGCTTGAGCATTGCGGTCAGATTGACGCGACCTCTATTAAGGAATACTTGGGTGTGGGCGGCTACGCGGCGTTTGAAAAGGCGCTGTTTGATATGACCGGCGACGAGATTATTAACGAGGTGACCGAATCCAGCCTTCGCGGGCGCGGGGGCGGCGGCTTTCCCACCGGACGCAAATGGTCGCAGGTAAAGCGCCAGAACACCACCGAAAAATACATCGTCTGCAACGGAGACGAGGGCGACCCCGGCGCGTTTATGGACCGCAGCATTATGGAGGGCGACCCCCACAGAATGCTGGAGGGCATGATGATTGCCGGCCTTGCCTGCGGCGCGCAGGAGGGGTATATCTATGTCCGCGCGGAATACCCCATGGCGGTAAGCCGTCTAAAGGCCGCTATCGAGCAGGCCACAGCCTTTGGCCTTTTAGGCGATAATATTCTGGGCACGGGCTTTAATTTTCACCTGCACATCAACCGGGGAGCGGGCGCGTTTGTCTGCGGCGAGGGCAGCGCGCTGACCGCCTCTATTGAGGGCAAGCGCGGTATGCCCCGCGTAAAGCCCCCTAGAACGGTGGAGCACGGCCTGTTTGATCAGCCCACGGTGCTTAACAACGTGGAGACCTTTGCAAACGTTCCGCTTATTATTGTAAACGGTGCCGAATGGTATCGCTCCATCGGGCCGGAGAAAAGCCCCGGCACCAAGGCGTTTGCCTTGACTGGCAATATTGAGAATACTGGCCTGATTGAGGTGCCCATGGGCACCACCCTGCGGGAGATTATCTTTGACGTTGGCGGCGGTATGCGCGGCGGCGGCGATTTCAAGGCGGTGCAGATAGGCGGTCCCTCGGGCGGATGCCTGACCACCGAGCAGCTTGACCTGCCCTTGGATTTTGACTCCCTAAAAAAGGTCGGCGCGATGATTGGCTCCGGCGGTCTTGTGGTTATGGATAGCAACACCTGCATGGTGGAGATTGCCCGTTTCTTTATGAACTTTACCCAGAACGAGTCCTGCGGCAAATGCGTACCCTGTCGCGAGGGCACCAAGCGAATGCTTGCGATTCTAGAAAACATAGTGGAAGGCCGCGGCCAGGACGGGGATATCGAGCTTCTTCTGGAGCTTGCCGACACCATATCCGCCACCGCGCTGTGCGGTCTCGGTAAATCCGCCGCATTCCCTGTCGTGAGCACCATCAAGAACTTCCGCTCCGAGTACGAGGCGCATATCTATGATAAGCGCTGCCCCGTGGGCGAATGCCAGAAGCTTAAGGTAATTACCATAGACGCCACGCTGTGCAAGGGCTGCACCAAGTGCTCCCGCGCCTGCCCGGTTGGGGCTATCAGCGGCAAGGTCAAGGAGCCGTTTGTAATCGACCAGGATAAATGCATCAAGTGCGGCGCGTGTGTGGAGACCTGCTCGTTCCACGCCATCAAGGAGGGTTAAGTATGAACACAGTGGAATATATGACGATAGACGGCATCCCCGTAGCGATAAACGGGGAGAAGAATCTCCTTGAGCTCATTCGCAAGGCGGGCATAAAAATGCCCACCTTCTGCTACCACTCGGAGCTTTCCATCTATGGCGCATGTCGTATGTGCATGGTGGAAAACCAGTGGGGCGGCATAGACGCCGCGTGCTCCACACCCCCCAAGGCGGGCATGGAGATTCGCACCAACACCGAACGGCTGCGCAGGTACCGCAAAATGATTCTCGAGCTGCTGCTCGCAAACCATTGCCGGGACTGCACCACCTGCCAAAACAACGGCAAATGCAAGCTGCAGGATCTTGCCATGCGCTTTAACATTCAGGGCGTGCGCTTTCCCAATACCGCCGCCGAGCCGAAGATAGACGACTCATCCCTTTGCATAACCCGCGACCAGAACAAGTGCATCCTGTGCGGCGACTGTGTGCGCATGTGCAACGAGGTACAAAACGTGGGCGCCATCGATTTTGCGCACCGCGGCTCCAATATGACCATCAGCACAGCCTTTGACGGTCCTATAGCGGATTCTCCCTGCGTCGGCTGCGGCCAGTGCGCCGCGGTATGCCCCACGGGCGCGATTGTGGTAAAAAGCGATACCGCCGGGGTGTGGAAGGCACTGGATGAGAAGGACACGAAGGTTACGGTGCAGATTGCCCCCGCAGTGCGCGTCGGGCTTGGTCGGGAGCTTGGCCTTGGCGAGGGTGAAAACGCGATGGGCAAGATTGTCGCCGCCCTGCGCCGCATGGGCTTTGAAGAGATTTACGATACCTCCACAGGCGCGGATTTAACGGTGCTTGAGGAATCCAATGAGTTTTTAAAACGCCTGGAGCAGGGAGAAAACGCCCCCACGCTGTTTACCTCCTGCTGCCCGGCATGGGTAAATTATTGCGAAAAGAAGCACCCTGAGCTGCTGCCCAACGTTTCCACCTGCCGTTCCCCCATGCAGATGCTGGGCTCGATTATTAAGGCGCAGGCGCAGTACTCCAGCCGTAAAAGCGTGCATGTGGCGGTTATGCCCTGCACCGCGAAGAAGCAGGAGGCCGCGCGCCCCGAATTCACCCAGAACGGCGCACCGGATGTGGATTTTGTCATCTCCACCCAGGAGCTCATTCAGATGATAAAGGAATCCGGCATCGTGTTTGCGGATCTTGAGCCGGAATCGGTAGATATGCCCCTTGGCGTGATGACAGGTGCCGGCGTAATATTCGGCGTATCCGGCGGCGTAACCGAGGCGGTGCTTCGCCGCCTTTCCTCCGATAAATCCTCTACTGCGCTGCTTTCCATCGCCTACCAGGGCGTGCGCGGAATGCAGGGCGTAAAGGAAACCACCGTTGAGCTTGGCGGGAGAAAGATAAGGATTGCCATCGTCAGCGGGCTTAAAAATGCCGGCGACTTAATTGATAAGATGAAAGAGGGCCTGCACTACGACTTTGTAGAGGTAATGGCCTGCCCCGGCGGCTGCGTAAGCGGCGCGGGTCAGCCCTTCGCCTCATGGGAGCAAAAGCAGAAGCGCGGCACGGGCTTATATCAGGCCGACAAGCTCTCGGGTATCAAACGCTCTGAGGAAAACCCCCTGATGCTTTCCCTGTATAACGGAATACTCAAGGGTCGCGTGCACGAGCTATTGCATGTGCATTACAAGGCCAAAGGGGAGGGACAATAATGATACATGTCAGCGTCTGCATTGGCAGCGCCTGCCACATTAGAGGCTCCTACAACGTGATTCAAATGTTTCAGCAGATGATAGAGGAGTACAAGCTGCACGACAAGATTAATTTTGAGGCGGCCTTTTGCATGAAGAAATGCCAAACCAACGGCGTTTCTGTGTGCGTGGAGGGCAAGTACTATGATGTTCTGCCCGAAACCGCCAAGGAGTTCTTTCAAAAGGATATCCTACCCATTGTAAACTAGCTCTTTGCATAGGAATCGCGGTTAAAAGTTAGTATGAATAATAGCGGCAAAGGCGGTTTTCCCTATGGGAAAACCGCCTTTGCCGCTATTTAGCGTTACCCCGCAAGCTCGGGACCGAGCAAAACCGGCTGCAGCTGGCGCCCCTCCAGCGCGGCCTCCAGCGTTTGCAGAATAAGCGGCATGTGTGAAACCATGGAGTTTGGCTTTTTCTTGTAGTTATCCTGCCCCAGAGGCACAAGGAATATGTTTTTGGAGTTGAGCAAAAGCCCGATGTTCTTAAAGTTTTGCCCCAGAGCATCGTTGGTGGCAAGGGCAAGCACCAGTGGCTTTTGCACACGAAGATGTCCCTTTGCCGCCATCAGCACAGGGGTATCGGTAATACCGTTGGCAAGCTTTGCGGCGGTATTGCCGGTACAGGGGGCGATCAGCATAATATCCAGCGCCCCGCGGGGGCCAAGCGGCTCCGCGTCAACGATAGTCAAAATCGGCTCGTGACCGGTCAGCTCAAGCAAACGATCCTTGAGCTCGCCCGCGGTGCCAAAGCGCGTATCGGTGCTCTGGGTGTGATAGGACAAAATGGGGAGTATTTGAGCGCCCGCCGCGGTTAACGGGGCAAGCTCGCGGAGAACATCTGCGTGGGTGCAGAATGAACCGGTCATGCCAAGACCTATGCGAATGCCTTCCAGCTTCATCATGGTATCAGTTCCTTTCAAATGCTGCGAGTATAGCCCAACGGCAATACGGAGCTATTGATATCCTCAAAGCCCCGAATTTTATGCTTTAACCGGTTCGGCCAGCTTTAAAACCGTATCCGCCAAAATCTCGCCGGAGGTTTTTGGGGCATAGCGTCCCGGCAGACCGGGGCACAGGGTCGCGTCCAGCCCAAGTTCCTTTGCCGCTTCAAAATCAATGCCGCCGGGCGCGGATGCGATATCCAGAATCACCCCGTCGGGCTTTGTCCGCAAAAGCTGCTCTCTACCCAATACGGGAGCGGGTATGGTGTTAAATACATAATCAAAGCGCGCAAGGTGTGACCCGATATCCTCCAGCGCAACGGCTTCAAGCCCCAAGGCCTTAGCAAGGGCAGGGGCGCGTTCCCCTCGTGCCGCGACGCAAACCCGGGCGTCCAGTCCCGCAAGCTTTTTAGCGAGCACCTGCGCACACCGCCCAAAGCCAAGAATCAGCGCGTCGCTGCAATGCAGGTTGACCGCGCTTTTCTCAATGGCAAGGGCAATGCAGCCCTCCGCCGTGGCCACGGCGTTGAGCAGGGCGACATCGTCCCGTTCCATCAGGTCGACAGAGCGTATTCCCGCGAGCGCCAGGCGGTTGGCAGCAAACGTGGGGAATGCCCCCCCAATCAGGGTATGAGGGGGATGCAGGGAGGAGAGCAGCCCTTCCAGCGTAGCGTCGTCAGGGGATGCTCCCATGGTTTGTATATCCCGCCCGTTCTTGGAAAGCGGAATAGGGCATAGTATGGTCTCGCTCCTTGCGGCAGCTTCGGCAAAGGAGGAGACAAGCCGTGCAGCCGGGCTCAGCGCGCTGTGGGTAAGCCCCGCGCACACCACGGTTTTACCCGCCTTTAGCAAGGCGTTAACCAGATATATCTGCCTCAGGTCACCGCCCGTCACTGCGTAATCAAACAGCCGGTTCATAAATATGCCTCCTTGTTTCCTGTACGAAATTGTACGATTAACCGGCCCGAAGTAATAAGTTAAAGAGTAAAAAGAGAATAGAGCCCCATGAACCGCTGTCCATATGCAATGAAAGCTGTCATCCTAAATCCCGTTTATACTACTATCCCATTTAAAAGTGTACAATGTACAAAATCAAGTGAAAAGCCTTGGCTTTTGGGTTTTCACGCGAATTTCCAGCTGCATTTTTTGAGGCGAGTAGTTATAGTGGCGCAATAGCATCACAGCAATTTTCGCGGTTCTTGGTGCAGGCGGTTTTATTACACAATATGTAGTAGCCGTATGGTTGGTGCTATAAAGTGCCAACAAAGAAGCGCAGCCAAAAAACTTTTACAATGAAGTGCGCAATGAGTTTGCCGGCTATATACGACAAGGCCCGCACGAAACCGTGCGGGCCTTGTCGTGGGGTGCCGTAAAACAATCTATGTAACGCTAAAATGGTTGTAACGTGTAATACAGTTCATTGGTTCTTAGCAAAAAGCATCTCGCGACCGCCGCGATAGGCACGGTACAGCTGAAAAACAAGATTACGGATAATATACGGGCGAAGCAAGGCAGTCAAGCTCCTCGAACAAAAGGGAGCGGACAAACTCATCCGCCTGCGTCTCGACGGAGTAGATGTGCTGTGCCCGGGTCAGATACACGCCGTTTTCGGAATAGGGAGCGTTCTGCCTCAGACTTTTTACCGTTTTCTCCTTCCATTGTTCATATCTCGCGTCAAGATGCACCAAATATTCATCAAGATTTCCATTGCTTTGCCATTCTTTAAAAAGATCAAACCTGTTTTCGAGCAGGTACCTGCGAGCGGTCAGCCCGTATTTCCCCAGCTTTCCGGAAAGCAAGGGGGTGGTATTGCTCGGATAATACAAGCTGTCGCTTCTCGCGAAAGTCAAACTGCCCATGGCATACACTCCTTTCTAAATAAAGCGCCGGGTTACCCGGCGGTTTTGCAAAAATCAATCCCTGTCGGTATCATCCTCCGTGTTATCGGGTAGGTGGTTATTGACTTTTGCTATGGGCTTATTATACCAAAGGGGGAGGAGGATTGTTGGGCTATTTCGTGAAGGTTCTTTGGATATAATTCAAAAAAACTGTGAAGCCGTTTCATACAATATCAACAGGATGTTCATGATTGTAACGATATTGTAATGCTACCGGCTATTGCTTATTTGGCGTACTGCGCACGGTTACTGCGCTTATAGCTTTACACCACATAGATAATAGCAGCTCCGGGCAGAAAACGGGCAATTTGTGCGCGCAAAAACTCCTCCGCTTCATGGCGCGCCGCCTCGCGGTAGCAATATTTGCCCCGTCCCCGGCCCGTCATCAGCTCAGGCTGGTACAGCTCCACGGCGTGGGGAAAGGCCTCGCGGTTGATGGCGCGGTGAACATAGCTGTAGGTCATAAAGATAACCTCAACCATGAGCCCCCGCTTGCTTTTTTCACTCAACCGGTCGCACAGCTCCTCAAGCAGCCCCGTGTAGTCGGCACGCCACCCCTCGGTAAGCACAACCGGCGCGATGAGAATACCGGTGCGGTAGCCCGCCTCACACAGCGCGTTGAGGGCGCTTATGCGCCGGTGGAGCGGGGAGGTGCCAAACTCCACCCGCTGGATGATGGACTGGGGGTTAACACTCATGCGGGCAATCACCCGACCACGATGGTCTAGACCAAGCAGAGGCTCCACCATATCAAACTTCGTGGGGAAGGTGATAAACCCGCGCTCGCCCCTGGCAAACTGCTCAATTGTCCACGCAAGGTTATGGGTTATGGTGTTTTCAAGTACCAGGTCACTGTTGCTGCCAATCTCATACACCTTATCGCCCTCGGCGCGGGCGGCCTCCCGCATCAGTCGCGCAAGCATCTGCTCCCGGTTGACAAACAGGCGCAGATAGGAGCATTTATTGTAGTTGCATACCAGATAGCAATAAAGGCACATGGCACTGCACCCCGATGAGGTGTATGGTACCAGATAATCGGATACCTTATGGTTTACCGTATACGCAAGCGATTTTCGCACGCCAATAATCAGGTACCGTTTTAGGCGGGCAAAGTCGGTGTTAGGTCTTGCGCGCAGCGCATCAATATTGTTATGGCTTTGCACCGGTGTCCACGGCAGGCTGCGGTATTGCTCCCGCAGGGTTTTGCCAAGCTCATACTCAAGGGCGTCCGGCTCATAGAACACCTGCTCAAACCCCACGGGACAGCCCTCCCCATCAGCTCAAAAAATTTTTAAGCTCCTGAATATTGTTTTCCTCAAACCGCAACAGCCGCTGCATCAGGTGGGTAATCTTCGGTTCGGCGCGGGGATATTTTTTTAGGTTTTTTACCGCGTCAATCACCCCCATATTGCTGCCGATTATCAGCATTTCGGAAAGGTGCGAGGGGCTTTTGTCGTTCATCGTCTGCATATTGAGCATCAAATAGGTTTTAACCTTGGAAAGGGCGCTGATGCCCTTTTCATCAAAGCCGTTTTCGTTTAGCAGGCGCTTTGCCTCCTTGTGAATCTCACTGTATTCATCAAACTCCGACTCCATCCGGCGGTCAAATTCCTCATCCTCACAAATCTCAATCAGGTGCCGGATTGTCTCAACGCCCATCTGGGAGTTTTGGTACACATAGTTTAAAAGCTCCGCGTTTCCGTTCAAAAATTACGTTCCCCTTTTATACTAATATCCAATTTAAAAGAGTACAGTGTATAAAATCGAGTGAAAAGCTTTAGTTTGTGGGCTTTCACGCGGATTTTTATCTAAAGTTTTACTCTTTTTGAGATTAGTATTATTTATTTACCCTGCAATTGCTAAGGCCTCATTAGTATTGCCGAGACGCAGGATATTCATCCTGTTACGACTCAAGTTTTAAGGGGGGATTTACAAAGCAAATATTGTACAGGGTACCACGGTCTGCAAAAAGAAAGGGCGCAGCCGCAAAGCTGCGCCTTATGCCATGCTCACTTGACCTTTAGCTTCATCTGCTCAAGCACCGCGACAATCTGCTTAGAGACCGAGTCCATCTGTTCCAGCAGGGCTTCGGCGGTTTGGGTATCGCGGCTGCCGTAGGCAATTACCGCTTCGGAGGCGAGGCGGTGGAGGCGCTCGTGGGGGGCGTTAATCTCCCGGATGTACGCGGCGAGGGCAGGGTTTTCGGAGCCCCTGGTTTCAAGCCAGCGGCCAAGGCGGCAGCTGTGGTGGTCGCCAACCTCGGCAAGCTGTATGTTGTCGTAGCCCAGCAGCATGTTATATACCCGCCACTTCCAGTTGAGGTGATCGGTAATGCAAAAATCGACGGCATCGGCGTCGCTCATGCTGTCAATAAGGGATATGAGCTCATTGCGGTACTCGCTGATTTTGCTGGAGATATCGTAGAACCCTCGGCCGGTTTTCACGCAATCGCGCTCCAGCTGCCGGGATTTTTCGCTGATAACGACCAAGGAGGAGGACATCTCCTCGCTTGCCGCCGTCTGCTCCTCAATGCTTGCGCGAATGCTCAGCATATTGGAGTTGATCTCCTTGACGGAGGAATGGATATCGTTTACACTGCCAAACAAAAGCTCCACATCATTGCGGCAATCGGAAAAATCGCGGCTGAGGGTATCTATTTCATCTGCCGAGGAGCCGATGCCCGCGCGCATGGCGTTGAGGTGCTCGGATATGTAGGCAACCGATTCGCTTGCGCTGTGAGAAAGTCTTTTTATGGCATCGGCAACCACCGCAAACCCTTTGCCTGCGGCGCCTGCGCGTGCGGCCTCAATGGAGGCGTTAAGAGAAAGCAGGTTTGTTTGGTCGGCAACCGATTTGATGATGGCTGTGAGTGAGTCAATCTCCTTGGTGCGGGAGTTCACCTCAAGGATGCGGGCATGGGCGGCAAGAATCCCTTCGTTTGACCGGTTTATCTTGCGCATGGTCTGCTCGGAAAGCGCCGAGCCGCGCGAGGCAAGCTCGGTCGCTTTTTCGGCGGCTGTTACCGACTCGTGCACAAAGCTTGAGATCTGCTCAACGCTTGCGGCGTTTTCCTCGCCGGCGGCGGAGATAGCCTCCACCATCTCGTTTTGACGCCCGACATCCATAATCATTTGCTTTACAAAATCCATGCTCATCATTAACCGCAGCAGGGCGTTCAGTTGGGTGGTAAACCCGGTGTGACGGGGGCAATTTAGGTTGCGCGCCTCCACCAGAGCGTTAATAACAAAGTTAAGCTGTTCGTCATCGCTCCCCAAAATGTGGTCCGGTGAGACTTTCAAATCCGCCAGCGTAGTGTTTGTAAGCTGTTGCAATTTGTAAGCCGGAATCCTCCCGCGCGTTTTTGTGGGCTGTGTCATTTTTTAATACTCTCCTCTTGGCTATTCTGTTTACGATTATCCGCCGATGCTGCCATAAAACATTCAAAGGAGCTTCTAGCAAGCCCGTGAGCTTTTTATACTAATATCCGATTTAAAAGAGTATAAAAATCAAGTGAAAAGCTTTAATTTATGGGTTTTCATGCGGATTTTTATCGACTCTTTTTGAGGAGATTAGTATTAAACATAAGGGAAGGGCATTCTCTCTAAATGGATACGGCTAAAAGTGGTTTTGGTGCAGAGACTGCCTGTGATGGTGTGAGGGACCGCAAATGAGTAACGTGAATACAGGAGGAATACAATGGCGTGACATTTTGTGAGTTTTAATTCATATCTTTTAGTAGGATTTTATTATACATTTAATAATCTTCCAGCACAAGAAAGTGCAGAAAAAAACCGGGCAGAAACATGAATATACCTATTTCTTTCCTGCCCAAGCTCTTTTTTTTGCTTCAAGACAATCGGAAAATACCGTCATATTAAAAGCTCCTCAGAAATACATAAACACCGTCAAAACAGTACATCAGCCTGACAAATAGCCGCTGTGTAGTTTTGACGGTGTTTTTATGTAGAATGCTTGGCTTTACAACAAAACGAGTAAGACCTAGCGCCCCAAAGCAGGTACGACCCTAGACGGATAACTCAAATGACTGTGCTGATATTGCGCCGAAATGTGTAAAAATTGCTACGGTACAGCTTTCTTTGTCACAGAGATGTGACAAAGAAACGAACAAAGCATTTTTTGAGTCGAGTAGTATTATTTCACCGCAAGCATCTTCAATCACCCCGCTTTTGGGCTTCTCTTTGCATTTGGTTTTTACGGTATGAGAGATACCCCTCCAGAATAATCGTCGCCGCCACGGCATCCACCACACCTTTTCTTTTTTTACCTCTTGTATTGGTCTCATTTAGGTAATGTATGGCGGTCACCGTGGTTCCGCGTTCATCCCACAGCACTACCGGCAGGCCGGTCAGCGCTCCGAGCTTCTCGGCAAAATCCTCACATTTTTTTGCCCGGTCTCCGACCGTACCGTTCATATTTTTCGGGTGCCCCACCACCACCAGCTCCGCTTTATGCTCCGCCGCGGCCTGAGCTGTCTTTTGCAGGGTTTCAGCATAGCTTTTAGTGGCGATTACGCCCGCGGGCTCCGCCATCAATTCATCCCTGGCGCACACCGCAAGCCCTGTCCTCGCGTCGCCCAAATCCACCGCCAGTATCTTCATTTGCTATTTCCTTTCTATGTTTTTCATCTATAGGTTCCGACTTCAGAGTTTTATTAGTTGGGTTAATTTTTATAAGTAATTTCGCACAGAAGCGCTATTACGGCGGGGTTATTTTGGTTCCCACTTGCCGTGGGCAAGTAATTCCTCGCTGAGGTGAGAGGCGTCGTTAACCATCACCGCAAAGGGCAGCCCGCTTTCGGTAACACGCAGGTGGCTTATGGCTGTGTTGTAGCAAATGGGAGCCTTGCCAACGCCCTGCTGACCATATCCCAGTAAAAACGCCAGCATGTTTCGCAATGCGCAGCCATGGGAGACCACCGCAATCCGCTGGTTTCTGTTGACTTCTACTATATCCATAATCGCCGCGGAAACACGATCGTAGACCTGCTTCATGCTTTCCCCGCCGGGCATAACGCAGCTTTCCGGCTCCTCTAAAAACAGCCGCGCAGGTTCGGGGTATTTCTGCCGAAGCTCCGCAAACGGCATTCCCTCCACCGCGCCGGGGTTGATTTCAATCAGCCTTTGGTCAACTGCAATCTCCTTTTTGTGGCTTCGGTTCACCGCCTTCGCGGTTTTAAGCGCACGGGTTAAGGGGCTTGAATACACCTTATCCAGTTCGATATTGTAAAAGCGCTTGGCCAAATACTCCAGCTGCTGCTTTCCCTGAAGCGACAGCGCCGCGTCGGTATGCCCTTGAAACGAAAGGGTTACGTTACCGCTGGATTGCGCGTGGCGTATTAAGTACAGTTCAGTCATCGGTCATTTTCCCGCCTTTCGATGGTTGTTGTTCTAATACTAATATCCGATTTAAAAGAGTATAAAAATCAAGTGAAAAGCTTTAATTTATGGGTTTTCACGCGGATTTTTATCGACTCTTTTTGAGGAGATTAGTATAAAAATGCTGTGAGAATATATTGTAGCGTGTATAATTCAACCCCCCGTATGGTCATGCTCTTTGGCTGGATAGCCTAATTCCGTTAAAAACACAATCAAATAGAATAAACCGTACAGCAGCCAAAGGGGTTGTCTCCGCACGGTTTATTATGAGATTTCTATCCGTTACCTTTCGGCGTATTTTAAGCAATAATATTACTAACGCCACCGCGGAGTTGAATATTATCCCAACATCCGTTATACTTTGTACAAGCCCGGCTTAGGCAAAGCAAAACCGCAAATCGGTGCAAGTAATTACCGAATTGTGTTTAATATTGCTTTATAAAAGGGAAAAATAAGACTCGCAGTTTATATGTTTTCATAGCCAAAAGAGAAGGAAAGGGCGAGGAGCCACAAATATGGACAATTTGCAGGCGCTGGTAATCAACGACTTTATCCGGCTTACGGAACGCGTGGCAAACGGCAAAACAAATATGCTGAATTTCGGGTCGGGCATGACCTTTTATCGGGGTGAAATTCACATGATACAAATGGTAGGGGATTGCCCGGGCATCTATATTTCGGAGATGGCGCGTGCCTTTCACATTACCCGCGCGGTAGTGGCAAAAACGGTGCGCAAGCTGGAGTCACGCGGCTTGGTGATAAAAACATCGGACCACGAGGACAAAAAACGGCTGCGGCTTTTTTTAACCGAAAAGGGCAGCGAGGCATACAGCCTTCACCATCAATACCATCAGCAGTCCGACCGCCCGCTGTTTGTGTATCTTGAGAGTCTGAGCGAGTCCGAGCTCCACACCCTTCGTGAGTTTTTGCGCCACGCGAATAACCTGGTTGAAAACCACTATTAGCGTGATTTATGTTAATATTACCGATTCATTTCGCTTTTCGGTCCAATGCCGCGGTGCGCCGCAATCACCGACTCCACCTCTTTTAGGCTGGTAGAGGGCAGGTCGCCTTCCACGGTGCTTTTTATGGCGCTCATGGCGTTGCCGTAGCTGACCATGGCGGAGCAGTCACCCTTGGTCAAAAGACCATACAGCGCGCCCGCCACATAGGCGTCGCCGCTGCCCACACGGTCAATGACATCAATGCCCTCATAGGCCTTCTCATCATAGAACATGTCTGTTTTGCGGTCGTAAACGGTTGAGGTAAAGTTGTGACATTTGGGGCTGACCACGGTGCGCTCTGTGGATGCCACCACGTCCAGCCCGTGAGCCACGCAGAAGGCGCGCATAATCTCCCGCAGCTCTCCGGTTTGTCCAAAGGTACGCCGCAAGGTTTCTTCCGATACAAAAAGAACATCCACAAGGGGCAAAATGGAGAGAATAACACCCCGCGCGGTGTCCTCATCCCATAGGTTCGCGCGAAAGTTAACATCAAAGGAGATGGTAGCGCCGTTTTTCTTATACCGCCGCATCATTTCTATGGCGCAAGCGCGGGTTTTTTCAGATATGGCAAGGGAGATACCGCTGGTGTGGTAAAGCGCCGCGCTCTCAAACGCCGAAGGCTCCACCTCCGCAATGTCTATGCAGTTAATGGCGGACTGGCGGCGGTCATATAACACCTGGGGCTTGCGGGGAAACGCCCCGTTTTCATAAAAATAGATGCCGACGCGGGAATCCGCGCTTGGGTCGTGCACAATATAATCATCGCGAACCCCGCAGGCAATGACGGCATTGCGGATATAACGCCCCGTATCGCTTAGCGGCAGCCGGGTAATCATCGCGGTAGTCAGCCCAAGCATGGAAAGTCCCGCCGCGATATTAAGCTCCGAGCCGCCGGGAAAACGGCGCAGGTTCAGGCAGCTGGAGAGACGCTCGTTCTGGTTGGGCGAAAGGCGCATCATGACCTCTCCAAAGGTAATGGCGTCAAAGGTCTTATTTGATGTATGCTGTTTCATTTGCTGCGTTTCCTCCATATTGTAAAAAATACCTTGTTGTTTTCTTTTTGCCGTTGAAAAAGGCCGGGGTACTCTCTGGTCGCATTTCGTTTGCGGTCAAAAAAACCGTTAAAAATAAGTATAGCATAACAAAACACCGTATGCAAAAAATGAAAAGATTCTTTAAATTTAAGTATTGCAAAAATGAGGGAGAATGTAAAGCCCTTTTGTGGGCATACTGGCACAATCGACAAAATAGGATAAAACATGAAACGCAAACAGCAAAAAAAGCCGCAATAGCGTTATCCTTCTACAGGCGCAGCCGCAATTTGCCACTCATATAACGCGCTGTAAAGACTACAATAATACTGCAAACGCTTAATACAAAAAACAAAAAAAGGAGTGTTAAGTAATGGCTAGCAAGCTTGTTGTTCCCCAGGCGCGAGAGGCGCTCAACCGTTTTAAGATGGAGGCTGCAACCGAGGTGGGTGTAAACCTGAAGAATGGCTATAACGGCGATCTCACGTCCAAGCAGGCCGGTTCCGTGGGCGGTCAGATGGTCAAGAAGATGATTGAGGCTTACGAGAATTCCGCTAAGTAACAAAGCGGCATAGATGGCACGATAATCGGTATTAGCAAAAGGGGCTTGCGCAACGCGCAAGCCCCTTTTTATTGAAGCAAAAAGCAAAAAAATTACGCGTTATTTGCGCTGGGCTTCCAGATTGGGGCGGAGAACAGGGAGTCGGCGGGACGCTGTTCCTCCACATAGCCCTCATCCTCATAGGCGGTATCAAAGGCAAAGCCCAGGTTGCGCCAGCGTTTTTCCACCTTAGGCGGCAGAACAGGATGCTTTTCGGCTTCTGTCTTTTGCACCGCGTGCGATTTTTCCTGCCTCACGGGTTCCGTTTTTTTTATTTTAAACGGGGTGGCACCAAAGGTGGGGTGACCGCCCGCAGGCAGTCGGGAAGGCTCGTCCGGGGAGGTCTCCAGCACGGAGGAAAGCGGCCACTGTTCGCGCTGAGGCGGCTTTGCGTCTGTAGGCACACCCGGCTGGGCGGCACCAAACGGCATGGCGGAGCCGGAAGTTTCCGGTGTTTTTTCCGCTGCCGGCAAATCGGCGGAGGGCCTTTTGGTTCGGTAATCCCCGGCGGGTATGTTGTCTAGCACCGAGGGCAGCTGCCACTGGCCGTCTGGCAGCTGCCTTGGCTGAGAACGGGCAACCGGCGTGCCGTCAGACCGAAGGAACCGCTCGGGCAGCTGTTCCGCGGGAATATACAGCCCGGGCGCGTCTTCGGGTGATGCCGTCAGCAGCTCGCTTGATTCCGGCAGAGGGATGACTTCCTCCGTCGGGTCACCGTAAAGGGAGGTGAGCACAGTCGCATCGCCCTTGTCACCGGTGTAGTCGGAGCAAAGAGAGGCAGTCGCATCCTCCTCTTGGGTATCGTCCGTATCCTGTTCCTCCTCCGGGTCGGCAGGGCCGCCGTAAACATTAAAGAAAGGGGTTCTGGGGGTGCGATCCAAGGCGCCGCCGTTCATAAAGCCGTCTATATCCTGCAAGCGGTTTGCAATGCTGTCACCCAGCCTGTCAAGGTCTTGCTGCATCTTTTCAAGGTCGGCGAGGGTCGGACCGGCGTGAAGGGGCTCCTCTACGGAATAGAGGTTTTCCTGGTAACGCGGCTCGGCGTGCATGGCAAAGCCGGGCGCTTCGAGCTCTGCATCTGCTTCGGCCTCCAAAAGCAGTGAGGCAAGGCGGCGGCGCAGCAGCTCCAGCTTTGCGTTCTCCTGTCTTGCAAGCAGCAGGTTCTCGCGAAGAATATCGTTCTCCTGCTCCTTGTTTTCAAGTGCCCCGGCAAGGCTCTGCGCACGCATACGGTTCTGGTCAAAGGCCTCGCGGCAGCGCGAAAGCTCATCCATCAGTGCGCTTGCCTGGTGCTCCAGCCGGTCCGCCCGCCGTTTTTGCTCCGCAAGCCGTTCATCCAGCACGCCCATCCGGTTCTCAAGCTCTCCCACATGGGTAATCAAGCGGGTATTTTCCTGTCTGAGGGTGCTGAGCATTGCCTGATATTTTTGCTCCGCGCTTTTTGCGTCGGCTGTAAGCTGGTCTATGTAGGTCATAACGTCCTGTTTGTGGTAGCCGCCGACGGCAACCCGAAAGCTTCTGCGCCCCACCATGCCGAAAAACCCCTCCCTGCAAGGCGGTAACCCCGCCTAAAATTTACACTGCCCGTCCGTTGGACGCCTCAAACAATCCGGAAATTATGACGGGACAGCTGTGTGTTTTTGCCCCATTGTCAGCACACTCCGGTATAAAAACGGAATAACCCAGAAAAACATAGGGATATCCCGCGAAATACGATATGAATATAGTATAGCAGATAGCGTAAAAAAAACAATTAAAAATATAAGGCAGAAATCGACCCGAAAGGATACGTTATGCAGGAAAACACCGAGCCTTGACACGTCCTGCGAAACTATGGATAATAATTAGTGAACGCTTTGCCCAACAGAAACGGCCGCCGGTATTTGGTTGCAGTACAGCTTTGTGCCCGACGGCACAAAGGTTACGCGGCAAAACCGATCTTAAAAAAGAAACGGAGAACAACATGAATCATCACTTTAATAACGAACGCCACCGCAGGGGTGCGTCCAAGCGCCTGATTCTGCTTGCTCTTACGCTTGCGCTGAGCGTCTGGACAGTCTCCTGCGCGAAAATTGAGCTGCCCGGGGCGCAAAATGAAAGTACGGCATCTTCTGCCCCTGCGTCCTCTGCGCCGGTTTCAAGCACCGTGCGGGTGACCTTCCCGGAAGGATTAAGCGCACGGGAGATTGCCCAAAAGCTGGAGGATAGCGGGGTGTGCTCCGCCGACGGGTTCATCGAAGCCCTGCAAAACGGCGACTTTGAGCAGTCGTTTTTGGCGGAGATTCCCGATACCCTTGGGGTGTATTTAAAGCTGGAGGGTTTTTTGTACCCCGATACCTACGATTTTTATCTGGACGAGGCCCCCGAAAAGGTTGCCGCCCGTTTTCTGAATAACTTTGAAAAGAAGCTAAGCGCCGACCTGCGCGCGGAGATTGAGGAGAAGGACCTTAACCTGTACGATGTCATTACCCTGGCATCTATTATACAGGAGGAGGCGGGGGACCCCGCCGAGATGGCGATGGTTTCTTCAGTGTTTATAAACCGTCTGGAATCCCCAGAATTTCCCAAGCTGCAATCGGATGTCACCTGGTTTTACTACGACCGGTATATTAAGCCCTACATCCCCGAGGAGGAGCAAAAGGGGTATATTGCAGGCTACTACACCTACGAACGGGCGGGGCTTCCGGTGGGGCCTATCACCAATCCGGGAATGGATGCGATTTTATCGGTTATAAACCCCGATGAAACTGACTATTATTACTTTTTAACCGATAAGACGGGCAAATTCTACTACTCGCATACCTTTGAGCAGCACCAGAAAAACTGGGATGAGGCCAAGGCCGTAAACGCGGCGCTGGCGGGGCAGAGCGCCGAACCGGAGACTGCTTCAAAGTAAAAAAAATTGCTTTCTTTTAGGCAGAAAACAAGCAATCAAAGCGATGTTCGGTTTTAAACCGAACATCGCTTTTTCGTTTGTAGTATAAATTTAGTTAATGCTCTGAAAAAGGAATGTAAAACGGGGCGGTTTTGTCGTATTTGTAAGAATCCCGTTAGAACCACATGCTATAATGACAAAGAAACTAAGGGAAATATGCCCATATTGGGGCGATAAACACGCACGCGAATAATGGGTTGATGGGGGAGGAGACCCCGTTAATTTTAAGCTCATCGGCTAAGCGGCTTATTCCGGCGCTGCTTTTTAGGGAAGAGGCAAACAGCTTGCCTCCAGGTTTATACATATTTCGTGACGGAAATGACGTGTTTCATAGCATCGCGTCGAATTATATCTTAAAACACGTTATAATGACATATAATTTACATAAATTAGCACAGATAGATGTGTGGCGCGCAATCCATTATACTTTTTGTCGGATGTCCCGGAGGTGTTTTATGACCTGTCTCGCACAAGTGAAAAAGAATATTCAAATTAAGGAGTACGAGTCTCTGTTTCAAAAGCAGGTGGTGGAGCTTGCCAACCGCTCCTTTGGAAAAAACTATCTCACCGACCGCAAGCTGCAGGCGTATATCGCGCTGGATCCCTCCTTTTTTATAGCGCTATCCGACACAGGGCTGTTAGGCTACTGCCTGTTCTTGTCAGAGAGTGCCGAGCTTGCCGCCCAAGGGCTGAAGGTAAGCGCCCAAACACTGCGGCAGCTTGGCGGCGAGCGGACGGTTTGCCATACCAAAAGCATGTCGGTCTGCGAGGAGGCAAGAGGCTCTGGGCTTGCGGCGGAGCTTTTTCACACCTGTCTCACCCATGCCGCCTCAAAGGGTGCCGGCTCCGCATGGGGGACTGCGTGGAAGATTGGCGAAAAGGTTCCCATGGAGCGCATCTTTCGCGGCGAAGGCTTCTCGGCTTTCGCCGAGATACCCCTCGCGTGGTTTGACGATAAACAGTACCGCTGTGTGGTGTGCGGCGGACCCTGCCGCTGCACCGGCGTGGCATATTACAAGGTGTTATAAAACCAATGCACATTTCTTTTCAATAACATTGCTTGAAGTGGGTGAGGCTGTCTATGAACCGATTGAAGGGTACCGCGGGCTTTTTCAGGGCTGCCGCTGTGGCATGGATTAGTATACTGTGGGCGGGAACGTCCGGCTGTGCGCTGCATGATTATGGCGTGAGTCTGGGGCTTCTCAACGCGCCTGAGGTTACCGCTGTAACCATCAAGGTTGCCGTACCGCTGGAATACGCAAAACAGTACACCGCCTTTTTGGGCGGAGTGGAGCTCGCCACAGAGGATATTGCGCAGCTTGGTTCCCCGGTGGATATCAGCGTGGAGGTGGATGACGACAGGGGAAGCTTCTCGAGCGCCATCGACCTTGTGCAGGGCTATGCCGCAGACCCGGCGGTTATTGGCGTGGTAGGACACTGGTATTCGGATATCTGCAGCTCCGTCACCGACCTGTATAACCGCAGTAACAAGACGCTGGTTGTGCCTACGGTTTCAATGACGGGGCTTGCCACGGAGGATACCCCCTATATTTTTCAGAATATACCAAGCGATCGGCAGATTGGCAAGGCGCTGTGCGACTACGCGGCTGCGAAAGGAATTAGTAGTGTTGTAATCTACTATGAGGACAGTGCCTATGGCTTTACCATGTCGGCGGAGGTCGAGAAGTATTGCAGCTCGCTAGGCATAACGGTCTGTGACAGGATATCCGGTCTTGTGCGTGAGCGGGATATGGTCGATGCCAAGCGCAAATGGGACGCGGCGGGGTATGAGGCCGTCATACTCATTAGCAATGTGGAGGAGGGAGCAGTGTTTGTCAACCGCCTCCGTGCGCTGGGCTCCGATGCCATGGTGCTGTGCGGCGACGGAATGGACAGCGAGTCTCTTCCCAAGCTTTTGGCAGGAGACGCGGGGGAACTGTATGTGGCGTCTATTAACAATTCCGAGACTGCCAAGGAGGGTCTAATAGACTTCCGGGAGCGGTACGAAAAAAAATATGGCACCCAGCCGGATGTTTGGGCATTTCAGGGCTACGACAGTGTCATGCTCATTGCACATGCCGTAGCGGAACACGGCGTGACAACCAGCGAAGGGCTTAGGGATTATTTGGAGAGCGCCAGAGAAATTGACAGCATCTTCGGGACGTTACGCTTTAATCTCTCCCACGAGGTGGAGGGAAAATCGATATACCTTATGAAGGTCAGCCGCTCCGGCATGGAGTTTGTTTGGGGGGAGAACGAAAATGGAGCAAAGTAAGGTTTTTCGTAAGGTTGCACTGGACAGACTGTCCTCACCGGAGCAGCTGGATCACCAGATACGGCTCATTCCGCCCGTTGGCTGGATAGCGGTTGCCGCACTGGGGGTGCTGATTGCGGGCGCTCTTTTTTGGGGCTTTCTCGGAAGCATCAGCAAAAAGGTGGGCGGGTCGGGGGTGCTCATGTATGGCTCGGGCATCACCAATGTGGTGGCGCAAACGAGTGGAATGCTCACAGACATCGGTTACCAGGCGGGGGATTATGTGGAGAAGGGGGCGGTTATCGCCCGCGTCTCTCAGGATGAGCTGGTTAAGCAGATTGAGCAGGCAAGCAATAACCTGCTGGCACTCGACAGCATCAGCATCGAGTCGCTGGAGTTTAATGCGGAAAACCTAAACTATAACGTGTACCCAGAGTTTGCGCAGCTTGCCCAGCAAATACGTATCTACACCGCGCAGAAAGAGGCGCAGACGCTGGAATACGATAAGAATTATTCGGATCGTGAGAACCAGCTTGCACAGCTTGCAAAACAGGTGGAGACCCTGCAAACCCAGCTGCGAGCCGCCAGAGAGCAGGTGGAGGATTATAGGGAGCTGATGAAATACCAGCGGGATGTGCAGCTGGAGAACGCGGGCGATGCAACCCAATCCGCCGTGGGGCTTGTGTACAGCGACAAAAGCGGGGTGTATTATACCCGCACCTACAAAACCTCGCAGCAGACAACGGTGACAGACCAGCTTGGCAACGCCTATGTAATTTTCGGCAACGCCGCGGGTTTTAACTACCCGGTTCTTTTTTATGATACGGCATCGCCCCCCACAGAGCAGTATAACCCCGCCGGTACTTACTATCTACCCACCTATACGGTGTCGCCGGCAGTACCCGGCGCGTCAACACCAACCGCCATTAAGGTGGCAAAGGTATACTACAGCGCGGGGGGTGCTGCGTATATCGACCCAACGGGTACGGAGTTTGTAAAATCCTCCTACACTAGCGGCGACCCCTACGACCAGATAGAGGATAGTCCATTGTTCGACGCTACGCTGGCAAGCTTTGAGTCGCAGGTGGTGAGCCTGGCCTCCCAGTATTCACAGGCAAACCTGCAATACACCCAGCTCGAAAACGGTTCGGGTGCTTACCTTAAAAGCGCGCTCATACAGGTAGAGGCGCAGCTTACCGCTCTTACCGAGCAGTTCGCGCTTACCAAAACCATTAAGCGGCAGGACCTGCAAAAGCAGCTTGAGGAGTTGAAGGATCAGCTATCCCGCAACGGCGAAATCACCGCGACGGCCAGAGGTACCATCTTAGAGCTTAACCGCAGCAGGGGTGACTATGTGCAGGTGGGGCAGAGCTTTTGCAGCATCATTAAGGAGGATGGCACGACACAAAATCAGGAGGTCGTGCTGTATGTCTCTGCAGAACAGGGCAAGAAGATTATAAAGGGCATGAAGGTGAACGTTTCCCCCTCCACGATTAATCAGGAGGAGTACGGCTACATTATCGGCATTGTTCGCTCGGTTTCCGACTATGTGGTCAGCAGCGACCGTATGATGAGTGTGCTTAACAATCAGCAGCTGGTACAAGCGCTGTCGGGGGACTCGGCACCCCTTGAGGTGAACGTGGAGCTTTTGCGCAGCAGCGAGACTCAGAGCGGCTATGAATGGTCCACCCCCAAGGGCGCGCCGATGCAGATTGACGCGGGCACCATCTGTTCGGGAGAGATCAGCGTAGAGAGCCAGCGACCCATCGATCTGGTCATCCCCTTCCTTAAAAAGCTGTTTTACTCATCCGAGGGGCCTTAATTATGGGGCTTCCTTGCAGCAAGTACAGGCAGGAGGATAAAACCGTTGAGCAACGCGGCAAAAACAGAGTCCCCCCATAAACATTCCGGCGCAGTCTCGCGGGCTAAGGGGAAAAACCCCGCGCGAGTAAAAACACCCACCATCCTGCAAATGGAGATGGTGGAGTGCGGTGCTGCATCCCTTGCCATGATACTTGCGTACTACCGGCTGTATGTACCGCTGGAAAAGCTGCGGGTGGAATGCGGTGTGACCAGGGACGGCGTGCGCGCCAGCAATATCGTCAAGGCGGCGGCAAAGCTTGGGCTGGCGGCAAAGGGCTTTCGGCGGGAGCCTGAGCAGTTAAAGAGCATGAAGCCTCCTATGATTATCCACTGGAATTTCAACCACTTTGTAGTTTTGGAGGGCTTTTATAAGGATAAAGTATACCTGAACGACCCCGGCTCGGGGCGTCGCGTCATCTCGGCGGAGGAGTTTGACCTTTCGTTTACGGGGGTGGTGCTTACCTTCGCGCCCACCGCCGAGTTCGAGCGGGGCGGCGAGCGCCCAGGTATGCGCGACTCGCTGTTTCGCCGCCTGAACGGGGTAAAGAACGCTCTGGCGCTCTTAATCATCGTGGGGCTGATGATGGTGATACCCGGCATTGTGGTGCCCTCGTTTTCAAAGATATTTATTGACGAGCTCTTGCTCGCTAACCGCACCGACTGGTTAAGGCCGCTTTTGTGGTGCATGGGCGGCACGGCGCTGTTACAGGCGCTTTTAAGTGCCCTGCAGCAAAAATACCTGCTGCGTATGGAAACAAAGATTGCCTTATTGGGTGCGAGCAGCTTTTTCTGGCACATCCTGCGCCTGCCCATTCTGTTCTTTCAGCAGCGGTCGGCGGGCGATATCAGCAACCGAATGGGCAGCAACGATACAGTGGCGGCCTTTTTATCCCGCAACCTTGCCGAGAACGTCATTAGCGTGGTGACGCTGCTCTTTTACTTTGTGGTAATGCTAAACTACAACGTAGCGCTAACCTTTATCAGCCTAGGTCTTGCGCTGGTCAGCGTGGTGTATTTTTTGTACTCCTCTCAAAAAATGGAGTCTGTAAACAGCAAGCTGCAGCAGGATTATGGCAAGATGTACGGCATCTCCATCTCGGGGCTGTATATTATCGAAACTCTCAAGGCCACCGGCTCCGAGTCGGGCTTTTTCTCCAAATGGGCGGGCTACCACGCAAAGCTGTTAAACGGACAGCAGAAGATGGGCTTTATCAGTCAGATTCTGTTCGCCCTGCCAAACTTCCTGTCCCAGCTGGCCGAGGTGTTCGTGCTTTGTGTCGGCGGGCTGCAAATATTAAACGGCAACATGACGGTGGGTACGCTCATTGCGTTCCAGGGACTTTTGGGCAGCTTTATGTCTCCTATTAACAGCCTCACCCAAATGGGTATGCAGATAAAACAGCTCAAGGCCGATATGGCACGCCTTGACGACGTGATGAAGTACGAGGTGGACGAATTCTGCGACCCGTCCCAGGATGAATCCTCTGAGCTTGTGCCGGAGGAAAACTTCCGTAAGCTGGACGGCTATGTGGAGATAAGGGATCTTTCATTTGGCTACAACGTGCTGGAGGCGCCGCTCATTGAGGGCTTTTGCCTTTCGCTCAGTCCGGGGGCTCGGGTTGCCCTTGTGGGTGCCTCGGGCAGCGGCAAAAGCACGGTGGCAAAGATTGTGGCAGGCATCAACCGCCAGTGGTCGGGGGAGATTCTGCTTGACGGCGTAAATAAGGACCATATAAGCCGCAACCTCATCAGCAACTCGCTGGCGGTGGTGGATCAGGATATCAGCATGTTTGACGGCACAATTATGGATAACCTGACCATGTGGGATTCCACCATACCCGAAAGCGACGTGGTGCAGGCGGCCAAGGATGCGTGCATCCACGATGATATTCTTAAACGTCCGGGCGGCTACCAGAGCGGTGTAAGCGAGGGTGGCTCAAACTTCAGCGGCGGCCAGCGCCAAAGGCTTGAGATTGCGCGTGCGCTGGCCGTGAACCCCTCGGTCATTATTATGGATGAGGCCACCAGCGCGCTGGATGTGCGCACCGAGCAGACGGTAAACGACAACATCCGGCGCCGGGGCTGCACCTGCATTGTAGTTGCCCACCGGTTAAGCACCATACGCGACTGTGATGAAATTATTGTCATGAAGCATGGTAAGATTGTTCAGCGCGGCACCCATGACGGGATGAAGAACATGGAAGGCCCTTATGCGACGCTGATTCAATCGGCGGTATAGACCGCACTTGTATTTACTGGTATCAATATAATAAGTACGCGCGATTTGCTGCCTGAAAGGATATAGGTTATGGGTACGATCAGAATAAAACAGGATAACGTCCCGTTTTTCCCGGCGGGGGAAGGAGCGCCCTTGCTAATTAAGCAGGGGATGATTAACCTGTATCTGAGCGAGGTGGATAAGGACGGGCAGGTCGTAGGAAGGCGAAGCTTTATCGCCCAGGCGAAAGAAAACGACGTGATTTTTCCGCTGGGGCGGTCGGCAAACGGCGCGTCGCTGTTTGCGCTGCTTGCGGTACCGGTGCGCGAGAGCATTCTGGTACTTCTGGAGCAGCCGGAGGAGTCGGAAATGGAGGCCGCGCGCCGCTGGGTACGGGGGCTGGGCGAGGCGCTTAGCATCCGCAAGGCGGAGCTTGACCGTTTGTGCGCGGAGCTAACGCGCGAGGGGTTAAAGGAATTTAACGATGCATTTCTTTCCCGTGCCGCAACGCTTACGCGAAAGAAGGAGCAACGGCTGCGCGAAGCCAACCGCAGCCGCTACCAAAATGAAGAGCGGTTTATGCATAGTGGGATAGATACCCTTGTGCAGGTATTAACCAAGCGAAAAAAGGAGTATGTAAGCGCCGAGAGCCAGTCGTTTCGCGACCCGCTCTTTGAGGCATGTGCGGCGGTAGCGGGATACCTTAAGATGGGTCTTAATGTGCCCTATACACTTAAAAACGGACTAAGCTCGGCTAACCCGCTGGGGGATATCGCGTCTGCGTCGCGCTTTCGCACCCGCGAGGTGCTGCTAAAGGATAAATGGTACCGCAATCCCAGCGGTCCGTTACTTGCCTACCGCAAGGGCACAAGCCTGCCGGTCGCCCTTCTGCCGGTGGGGACGAAGAGCTATGAGTGCTACGACCCCCAAACCCGGGTCAGCACAAAGGTGGATGAAACGGTGGCAGACGGCTTAGAGGGGATTGCGGTGATGTTTTACCGAAACCTTCCAATGGGCAAGCTAAGCGCCAAGGACATCCTGCGCTTTACGCTGGCGGGCACCTCCCTGACCGACTGGCTGTGGATTATCGTCATGGGCATTGGCGGCGGCCTTCTGGGAATGCTCATGCCCGAGATTACCGGAAAGGTATTCGACACAGTCATTCCAGACGGCAACCGCTCGCTGATGGTGCAGATCGGGTTTTTAATGACGGCGGTGGCACTCACCACCTTTGCCTTTGAGCTGACCCGTTCCTTCGCCATGCAGCGCATTGAGGGCGCCACCGAACGCGACCTGCAATCGGCGGTGTGGGATCGGCTTTTGAGCCTGCCCGTGGGTTTTTTTAAGAATTACACCGCCGGTGAGCTTGCCGAGTGCGCCATGGGTGTCTCGGAGATACGAAAAATCCTGTCGGGCTCTGTGGTTAACACCCTAATTTCCAGCATTTTTTCGGTGTTTTACCTCATTGTGCTGTTTACAAAGGGAAAGCAGCTGGCATGGATCGGGCTGCTGGTGCTGGTGCTGATAATCGGCATCTCTCTTTTCATGGGCTATATCCAGCTAAAGCACGAAAAAAAGCTCTTGGACCTTTCGAATGAGATATCCGGCAAGATGTTCGGCTGGCTGGGCGGCCTTGCGAAGATAAAGATGGCGGCGGCGGAACGGCGGGTGTTCTTTAATTGGTCGGGAATGTTCGCGGGCACTCGCATGATAACCTTCCGCAAGCAAAACATTGGCGCGGGAATGGAGATTTTTCACTCGGCGGCAGGGATACTCATGTCTCTCGCATTGTACCTTGCAATCTTTCGCTTTAAGGATTTCACCATTGCGGCCGGTACCTTCATCGCCTTTCATGCGGCGCTTGAAAAGCTGCTGGAATCGAGCCTGAAAATCTCGCAGGTAGCCGTGGACGCAAACGTCATCATTCCGCTGTACGGCAAGGTAAAGCCTATCTTCGAGGCACAGCCCGAATACGACGAGCAAAAAAGTGACCCCGGTAGGCTGCAGGGAGAGCTTGAGCTAAGCCATATCAAGTTCCGGTATGGCCGCGACGGTGCGCCGGTAATCAACGACGTATCCCTGCGCATTAAAAGCGGTGAGCATGTGGCGCTGGTGGGACCCTCTGGCAGCGGCAAATCCACCCTGTTCCGCATCCTGCTGGGCTTTGAAAAGCCCGAGAGCGGACAGATATTCTTTGACGGCATGAGCCTTGACCAGCTCGATATCCGCGCGGTGCGCCGCCAGCTTGGCGTGGTGCTTCAGTCGGGACAGCTGCTCACAGGCTCAATCTTTGAGAACATTATCGGCTCAAACCCCTCCCTCACGCAGGACGACGTCCTGCGTGCCATCAAGCAGGCCGGCATGGAGGAGGATATTGCCGAGATGCCCATGGGGCTGCACACCATGGTGACCGAGGGGGCGTCTACCCTTTCGGGCGGTCAGCGGCAGCGCTTGTTAATCGCCCGCGCCCTGGCTTCAAACCCCAGCATCCTGTTTTTTGACGAAGCCACCAGCGCGCTGGATAATAACACCCAGAAGATTGTAAGCGACAGCATAAACCGTCTGGATGCGACGCGGGTGACCATTGCCCACCGTCTGAGTACCATAGTGGACTGCGACCGCATTATTGTGCTGGAAAACGGCGTAATAACCGAGGAGGGTACCTACGATGAGCTGATGGAGCTGGGCGGTACCTTTGCCGCAATGGCGCGAAGGCAGATTGCCTGACAAAATTTGCTTAAAGCGTTTGACGTGATTCTTATTGGCTCTGCGCACAGACGAAAAAGATATCTCGCCGAGGGGGGCAAGGGAATGGATACAGGGGAGTACCTAAAAACCGCGGTACAGCCGTACCGCATTGTAAATGACACGGCACAAGCGTTGCTGCGCGGGTTTTCCGCGCGGCTGACGGGCTTCGATACCGCCGAAAGCATCTTTGAGGCGGACCTGTCCCTGCCCCTTGGCACCGTGGATTTCTCCATTGATATCCGAAAGGAGCGGGGAAGAGCCCGAGAGGCGGCGGAAAAGGCTGCGGGGGAAAGCGGTTCCTCCGCGTGGCGAAATACGGCGGCACTCTTTGCTCTGTGGGCGGATTCTGCCACGGCGACGCATACGAAGGTGGAAGATATATGGCTGGAATTTGATTATGCAGCCAGTCAAGACCGTTGTGCCGATCCTTGCGTGTTTATTGATGCCCGACAGGCCACGCGCGAAAATCACCTCTGGATATACAACGAGCCACTTGCCGCCTTGCTGGGTGAAGCCCCATCAAAGCCGCTGCGCAGCAGCCTTAGCGGGTGTATCGGCGCGCTGCCGCAGGGGAAGGGGCTGTTTCAGCTTGGTGTGATGCTGGCGCGCCAATTCACCGAGCAAAGGGTGCGCGTGTTTACGGATGAAGCTGATGCACGAAGCCTTATGACATATCTCAAACGGATAGAGGCACCGACCTGCCCGCCTGAGGACATCTTCGCTCTGATGAGCCGCTGGTCGGACGGGAAATACATTGCCGATTTTGATGTATGCGAAGCAGGGGTTATGACAAAGCTTGGCATAAACTTCGGGCTTGCGTCCTATACACCGCCGGTAATGTCGGAGTTTTTGGGTATGCTGTGTTCCGGCGGCATGGCAATGCGGGAGTCCTGCGCACCGTTGACGGAATGGCATAATTTTGCGAGGGATATCTCCCACTTTAAGCTGGTGTTTGATCCGCCTTATCCGGTGCGTGCGAAGGTCTACCTCCGCGAATGGCCAGTTGACCGCCTGAGCGGTGTAGCCCGATGGTAATACTAATCCCCTCAAAAAGAGTATATAAAAATCCGCGTGAAAACCCATAAATTAAAGCTTTTCACTTGATTTTTATACTCTTTTAAATCGGATATTAGTATAAAGCGGCAAACAGGAGGCATTACCACATAAGGGGGCGGATTATGAGCCTTGCATTTTTAAGGGAGAACCTGTTTCACTTTCAAGCGCACAGCACCCGGACAAATTGGGAAAGCCTGCCGTTGCCTGACGAACCCTGCGCGGCGGATTGGGCGCGGGAGATTGGCGAGGCTCCCGGTTATGCGCTAGAACACCTGGCGCGGCATGTGGTACAGCTTTATTTTCCGGTGCGGGAGGGAATTAGCCAAACTTCCGCCTATCAGGCGGCGGTTTCAAGGGGCATTCTGCCCGAAGGCGCAAAGCCGCTGCTCACTGCCTTTCAGGGTGCGCCCCGGATCTACCTGCATCCCACTCCGGCGGGACGACTGCCGGTTATTGAGGCGCAGGAGGACTTTCTCCTTTTGTACCGCGTTCTTGCCTGCCGCAATGAGCCAAAGGAGATTCCCCCCTCCATGGGCGCGGCGTTCATCAGCGGGTATGTAGATTGGGCGCGGGTAAAACGGCATTTGGCGGAGGGAATGACGCTAAGCCAAATAAAGGAGAACCCCGCCCTGAGTAATGATGTGTTTGTTCTGCTCTCGGATAAAGGCTACAGTGCGGTGGCAGCGGCACAGGCAGGCGAAACACCGTCTGTATGGCGGGAGCATTCCCTGCGCATTCGCCTGGGGCACGAAACCAGCCACTATTTAACGCGGCGGCTGTACGGCAGTGCTAAAAACAGGGTGCATGATGAGATAGTCGCCGATTATATGGGGCTGTGCGAGGCATACGGCAGATACCGACCAGAGCTGTTTTTGCTCTTTATGGGGCTGGAGGACTACCCCCGCTACCGCAGGGGCGGGCGGCTGGAGAACTACCTTGAGGGGCATTCGCTGTCGCGAGGAGAGTTTGGAAGACTGTGCGGCGCGGTTCACGACGCCGCCCGCAATATCTCCGCAGCCTTTCCCGCAAATGACGAGCTGCTGCCAAAAGAGCGCTTTACGCGTTTTGAAACCCTTTGCCGCACCACGGTTGCGGACATGGCGGCGGGACGGTTCTGGGAGGGCTGAGCACTTCCTGTTTGTTACAGATTTTGCGTGAGCAAGCTGAATGTACGGTTGCGCTATAAATTTAAACGCGGCCTTATGAACCTCACAAGTACAGCTCTCCGTTAAGAGTATGGAAAGCTTTTTTACGGAGAATGTATAAGGCATATCGCCCGGAAAGGACATGGCTCTTACAATGCAGGATATCCAACTACTTAGTAAAGAAACAGACAGCGCGGGGATGGAACGTCTCTTTGCGGAGTATTTCCCGCGGGTGTACAACTTTGTCTACTACCATGTGATGGACTGCCATAAGGCGGACGACCTGACAGCAGAGGTGTTTTATCGGGCGTTTCGCAGCTTTCGCAGCTACGACCCCAATAAGAGCCAGCCTTATACCTGGCTGTGCGCCATCGCGCGCAACGCGGTTATTGATTACCGTCGCCGCACGGCGGGGATAGTTATGCTGGATATTGAGGAGCATGAGGAGCTGAGCGACCACAGCCCCGGACCGGAGGAAGCTTACCTGCAAAAGGAGGAAACCGACACCCTTCTGCGCCTGATACACACCCTAACACCGCCGGAGCAGGAGCTTTTGCTGTTAAAATACTTTATGGGCTTAACAAACCGCGAAATTGCCGCGCAAACGGGTTTAAGCGAAACCAATGTAAGCACCAAGCTCAGCCGCATTATTGCGCAGCTGAGAAAGAGATTTAACGAGGCCGGTTAACAAGGAGGTCGCCTTGGCACCACCGCATGAGGGCTGCGACCGGCTAGAGAAGGAAGGAGACATTTCAGGGATGGATGTGAACAAGGCGCAAGCAATTTTTGCGGACGAGCCATTTGTAGAGGCGCTTTACCGACTGTCATTTGCCGAGGAGGTGCAGGCCGCGCTGTACTCCAAAGGACTTTCGGTGTCGCTGGAGGAAATCGAGGCCATGCGTCTGCGCATCCTAGCGGATTACGACGAGCTGACAGAGCCTGAGCTTGATAAGACGACAGGCGGGTTGGGCGCGATGCTGCCGGACGGATTGCTTTCTTTTCCTCCGCTCATTGCAAACCCGCTGGCACACGCCAGATGGTAATTTGAACAGCGATATATCCCATTAATATCATATAAAAAAAGCTGTGACACTTCCTGCTCCCGCGCGTATATATCCCCAGAAAGCGCCCGGTCGAGCTTGCATGGTTTACCGGCGCTTTTCAGGAAACATACTCGAGTGTGTTCTGTGGCGTAAATCCCTTCCCCAAAGCAAAGGCTTCAAATACCGAGAAAGGGGAATTACCATGGAAGGAAAAACAAAGCAGGAGGGGTCATCCGATAAGGCAATTATAGAAATTATGTATGCGCTGACCGCTGCTGAAGAGGTGCAGGCTGCACTGAAGGAACAGGGTGTTACAATTTCCCTTCATGAAATCCGGGAGTTTCGCACACGGGTGCTGTCCCTGGATGGAGAAATGACCGAGGAGCAGCTTGATAAGGTAGCGGGCGGGGTGAGTTTTGCTTCGGGCTATGGTCCGGATTCTAACCATCCATTCCTGTCGCCGCCCGTATTGCCCAATCCGTCCGGAGGCAGAAAATAAACCGCAAAAAAATAATCGCTATGTGACACTTTTGCGTGGGTCGCGTATATATTGGTAGAATGCGCCACGCCCTCGTTCCAAAAAAATCCGCCGAATAATACAATTCTCCGATAATGGGGTAAGTCTTTTACACGGTTAAATCCCCAAAGCAGGCTGCATATTTTAGACGGATTCCTGTTTTGGGGCAAACAATAAAAATTAAAAGGGGATTATCAATCATGGATGAAAAAAAAGTACAGGATGTCTTTTCTGACGAGGAATTCGTCACATCTCTGCTCAAGCTTGATACCGCCGAGGAGGTACAGGCTGCAGTAAAGGGAAAAGGGCTGGATCTTAGCATTGAGGAGATTGGGCAGATTAAGGCGCAGCTCGCTTCAGGCAATGGAGAGCTTACTGCCGATGATCTCGACAGTGTCGCGGGCGGTCTAGTTATCACTGCAAGCGTACTGGCTGTCATCGGCTGCATCGCGACCGTTGCCGGTGCCACGGCTACGGTAGGAGGATTTATTAACACCATTACCAGAGCCCGCTGGTAAGCCGCGCGGCAGTACTTAATTCTGGGCTGAGACGGTTGGGTAAAAATAGAGAATAAAAAAAGGGGCTTTTCCCCTCAACCGCTTTCCCGGTTTGCTAAAAACATCAATACCTCAGGTCAGCTTTTTGCATCCTGAGGGGTTTTAGGAAGGGTGGACTGAAGAAAATGGACGAAAAAAAGATACAAGAAGTATTATCGGACGAGGCGTTTGTTGCGTCATTAACCGACATGGATACCGCCGAGGAGGTACAGGCAGCACTTAAAAACAAGGGTCTTGAGATTTCCTCAGAGGATATTGTAAAGGTGCGCGAGCTGTTAGTGAACAAGAGCGACAGCGATGAACTTTCTGCGGACGAGCTCGAAGACGTTGCGGGAGGCGTTGCGATAACCGCAGTTGTCAGTGCGATTGCAGGCATTATTGGCGGCATAGCAACCGGAGGCGGCTTTATTCACCGCATTACCCGCGGCAGGTGGTAAATCGCGGATAACCCGGTACGCCATTGTGAATAAGGGGCAGTCCCTGACTGTCCCTTATCTTTAAAAAGAGAATGCAGCAAGAAAAAGGGGAGCAACCCTTGTTGTCAGCACCGAAAGACTTCGAGGTTGACAACAGCGGTTGGTCAATTACGCTATTGCCGACTTAAAGTAAATATCAATGGGATCATGAGCCTGGTTTACAAATTTCTACGCTGATTTTTATTGCATTTTCCTTACTTTTAGTCAAAGGTGGAAAACAATATGCAGGGGTTAAGTGACGCGACAATTCTTTCTTATCAAATCTCTCAGCTTGCCTGCCGTGCCGCGGTAGACGGGCAGTTCCGGCAGCTATGCCTTGCCGATGGTACCGGTGCATACCGAATAATGTATGGAGAGGACCTACCGGAGGTCTGCCGCGTACGGTTTGTGGAGTGGGATGCCGAGCCGGAACCGGATGGATTTCCATGTTACCTGCTGCCCCGTTTTTTGCCCCCCACATGGCTTGATTAACCCGGCCGACTATGCCCTAAACTCACTCGCAAAGGGAGGGCTTATTATGAACAGGATACCCCTGACTATTATTGAAGAACACAACGAGGTCTTTTATGTGTGGGCCGATGCCGTGGAACGGGGAGAACTGCGCCCCTTTGGCAACACACTTTTGCATGTGGATCATCACCCGGATTTTGAGGCGGGCGGATATCCGATACGCTTTCGAAATGAGGGGCTTACCCTTGCGCAAGCGGCGGAGATGACCCGCCACGCTTTGGGAATCGCCGATTTTATATGCCCCGCCATCTGGTACGGTCTGTTTAACGATATCGTGTTTATCGGCGAGAAAAGCCTGTTTCTGCGAAAGGCAGAGCAGCGTACCCTAACCCTTGTGGGGGAGAAGGAGCTGGTTTTGGGGGATATGACAGCCTTTACGCGAAGAAAGCTCGTGGAGGACGGGGCGAATACCCGGCTTTTTGCTTACCGCAGCGGCGGGTTTGGCTATTACCGCGCAATACAACCCTGTGTATTGGATATTGACCTTGACTTTTTTTGCTCCGACGATTCCCTTTCCACCGCGCAGCCCAAGCGTCTGGAAATGACGCGGGAGGCGTATCAGGACTATCGCGATAACCCGTACCATCCCTTTCGCCTGCTGCCAAAGCTCATGGTAACGGCGCGGGAGGAGGATGGGCGTCATTACCTTGTGTACGAGGAGCATGTACCTATCCCCGAGCCGCCCTCCGATAAAACCGTGCTAAACCGCATCAAGCTTTTTTTACGCTGGCTTAGGCAATACGACATCAGACCGCAGCTTATCAGCATCTGCCGCTCCCGCCATTCCGGCTACACCCCCGCTCATCGCTGGGATTTTATTGAGCAAAACCTATTGGAAGGGTTGGGTAAACTCTATGATGTTCAGAGCAGAAAAGCATGGTTTGATGCTGTTTGATTATAACGCTGACAAAACGCACCTCTTACCGGCGGAACGCTTTGAGCTTATGCAGGCATTGCTGGATGAAGATGGGAAGGAAGGCTGGGAACCAGACTCCGCTATCCTGAAGGCGGCTAAAAGGTTCCCGTCCGATTTCTTTGATGAAATGGCCCTTTGTGAGGGAATAAAATCACCGCCCAACGCCTACCGCGCACCGGTGTTAATGAACCTGGAGCTGACCACCCGTTGCCCTCTGCACTGCCCCCAATGCTACTGCGACCTGCACAGGGGGAAGGACCTGCCGCTGGAAACGGCGCTAAAATACATCGGACAGGCGGTGCGCCTAAAAATACCCTTTATTAACCTGAGCGGCGGAGAAACAATGGTATATCCGCACCTGCTAAAGCTGATTGAGGCCTGCTCAAACGGCGGGCTGCATCCTGCGGTTGCGTTAAGCGGCTATGGGTTTGACCGCGCGACCCTTTCCGCCATGAGGGCTTGCGGTATTGGCGATATCTATATATCGTTAAACGGCTCTACCCAAGAGGTAAACGCCTGCACCCGTGACGGCTACGAGCTTGCTGTGGAGGCGTTACGGGTTCTGCGTGCCAGTAGCTTCCGCTCCTATGCGGTCAACTGGGTTGCTCACCGCACTAACATCGACGATTTTGAGAATATGTTGGCGCTCTGCCGGGATAATAAGGTAAAACGGCTGGTAGTGCTTGCCTTTAAGCCGGATTCCGCCCACAGCCTGGCGGGGGCGCCAAGCTTAGAGCAAACAGCAAGGCTGGCCGGACTCATTCGCCGTCATGAGGGGACATTCGAAATTGAGGTGGAGAGCTGCTATTCTCCGCTGAAAGCGCACCTCTCCCAGCATTTTTTTGGCAACAGCAACCGCGGTATCTCCAAAGGGTGCGGCGCGGGTCGAGACGGGATCTCGGTGAATGTGGACGGGTGCCTCACGCCGTGCAGGCATCTAAATATGTTGGAACGGTTTGACACTATCGAGGATTATTGGTATCATTCAAAGGTGCTCGCGCAGCTTCGCTCAGTGGACGGAAATCCCCGTTTCCCCTGCGCGGAGTGCCGGTATTGCGCCTATTGCCTGCACTGCATGGCGATTAACGCGAAGCTAAACGGTGAAATATATAAAGGCAACGAATCCTGCGGTTTATGGAGTATATAGTATATAGTTATAGCTTGTGCCGACGAATGGAGAGTCCTGTCACCGAGGGTGACCTTGGAATATCCGTGTAAATCGGCGGTATGCTGACCAGGAACGGAGGGGTGTAATGAGTCGTAACACGCCAGATGAATCCGGCAAAGCGGATGTGGAGGCGATGCTTGAAAACCTTGCCTACCACAGCGGCAGACAAGCGCGCGTTTATCAGCTGATAAAAAAGAAGCTGGAGCAGGAGGAAGGCGGCGCCGTGGAGGATGAAATGGACGATGCCGACCTTGACCGAGTGGCGGGCGGACTGCATATACCGGCAGAGGAGAAGGGTTTTCTCAATAACCCCAAATAACGTCAGTGACGCGGTTGATTTTGCGCCAACATCATTACAAAGGGTGTGACCGTATGAGCGATGAGCTGATTTTGGTGGATGCCTTTGACCGGCAGTCAGGCACCGCGAACAAAGAGGAAGCCCATCAAAAAGGGCTTTTGCATCGCGCGTTTTCCGTATTCCTGTTTTCGGGCAGCCGAACGCTCATTCAGCGGCGCGCGGCGCATAAGTACCATTCCGGCGGGCTGTGGGCAAACGCCTGCTGCTCCCACCCGCGTGACGGAGAGTTAATACTCCATGCGGCGTCGCGACGGATGAGGGAGGAGCTGGGCATAACCAATGTACCCCTAACCGAGCTGTACAGCTTTGTGTATCGACACGCGTTTTCCCAAAACATGATTGAGTATGAATACGACCATGTGCTTTTGGGCAGCTACGAGGGAAAGGTCGCGCTTAACCCCGAGGAAGCGGACGACTGTGAATGGGTGACATTGGACACCTTGGGAGAGGATCTGGTTCGCCGCCCCGAGCGCTACGCGGTATGGTTTTTAAGCGCGGCACCTGCGGTGCTGCGCCATCTGCGCGAAGAGGGGCAATATTAACCCCGTCGGTGCAGGGTGCTTATCACATAATTTTATACAGGATACTCGTTAAATCGGAAACAGGGTAGAACTATGCAAAAACAAACAGACGGTTGAGTTTTCAACCGTCTGTTTATAAGTATGTTGATATCTTGAGAAAACAATATCGAGACACGAAAATTACATAACAAGAAAGGGTGCCTTGTATGAGACATTCCGTTGCCTGGCTTGCGGCGGTAGTGCTGCTGCTTGCCCTATTGCTTGCGTTTCCCGTTAGCGCGCGGGATAATACCCGGCCTGTGCGGGTTGGCTACCTGGAAAGCGAACCGTACAATCAGTTTACCTACGAGCTGACAGGCATTGCGCGGGGCCTTGAAAACCTTGGTATCCTGCACGGGCTGCCGGACCTTACGGGGGAGGAGGATGCCCGCGCCGTATGGCAGACGTTGTGCGAAGGGCAGCTTTCGCCGCTGGTACGGTTTGAGCCGGAGGCCTTCTATTCCATGCCGGAGCTGTCCGGGGATGCTCTTGCTGCCGCGGTGAGCGGGGAAAAGACCGACCTGCTGCTGGTAATGGGGACGGTGGCGGGGGTATACCTTACCCGCAACAGCGCAAACGTGGATTACATGGTGTTTGCAAGCGGGGATCCGATTTCGGCGGGTATTGTAAAGAGTGAAACCGAGAGGGTGAACAACCGCTCGTTTGCGCACATAGACCAGTCGCGGTATGTCCGCCAGATTCAGGCGGCATACAACCTGCTGCATTTTCAGGATATCGGCGTGGTTTATCAGGATACGCCGCAGGCGGCAAGCTATTCTGGCATTTCTCAGCTTGAGCGGGCGGCGGGGGTGTTTGGCTTTCAAATACATACCCTGCATGTAAACGAGCCTGCTTCGGCAGAGGATTACGACCGTTACTACCGGGAGCTGAAGGCGGCATATCGGGCGCTGTTGCCTGATATCGACGCATTGTACATCACCACCGCCTCCATCCAGGATGAAAAGCTTCCCTGGCTTTTAGAAGAGGCGCATCAGGCTGGGGTTTACACCATTGCCCAATCCTCCGAGCGTCAGGTGAAGTTCGGCGCGCTGATGAACGTCTCCATCAACAACCCCGATGAGGAGGGGCTGTTTGGGGCGCAGCGTCTGTTTGATTACCTCACAGGCACGCCGGTTTCACAGCTTGCGCAGGGGTTTGAAAGCACTCCAAAGCTTGCGTTAAATTTTAGTACCGCACAGGCCTTAAGGCTTAAGCTGCCGTTTCGTTCGCTCTTAATCTTTGACACCATTTATACCGGGGGGAACGCTAGTGAAGAATAATGCGTCGTGGCGGATGCCCATAGTAATGTACACAGTAACGGCGGCTTTTTTAGCCGTCGTTACCGTGTTTTCCTGTCTGCTTAACTTTTTGTCCTTCCGCTCCCATCTTGCGGCAACGGAGGCAAATTCGCTTTATATCAGCCTGTCGCCAACCATCAGCCGTATCGAGTACGCCATGAGCTTTGGCAAGCCTCTGGCGCATTTTTACGGTATGCAAAGCCTGCTGGCGGAGCAGTGTGAACGGGTAGGGCATATTGAGAACCTGTATGTTCTGGATGAAGGCAAAACCCTGCTGCACACAGCCTACCCCGACAAAGAGGGCTCATACCCTACGCTTTATGTAAACGGGGAGTACATAGAGGAGGGAGGACGCCTGTGGTACCCCCTGCCCCTTGCGGGTGACAGCACCCTGCTGCTGGAGGCGGATATTGCCGGACTTAAAAGCGCTGAGAATGCATATCTTGCAGGGCTTGTTCGCTTTGGTCTGTGGACGGCTGCGGCCGCGCTGGTTCTTGCGCTGATACTGTACCTTGCCGCCGGGAAAAAGGGGGTTGGAATGCGTGGGTATAAAAACCGTTCGGTTGCCGTGCTGGTGCTTTCGCAGCTTGCGCTTGGGCTGTTTACCTATCAGGGCTATATGGCAGGCTACCGGGAGACCGGCGCGACGCTTGCGCGAATTTCGGCGAGTACGGTTGCACAGGATGTAAACGGGGTAACCTCCTTGGGCATCGGTTTTGATGAGCTGTATGGATTGGAGGATTACCTGAAAACCTATACCGACATCATCCCTGAGTTTGACGCGGTGGCACTAAAGCCGGACAATCACCCGGTTATGCCCAGTGAACTGGCGACAGAAGTTTTACTGGGGGGCGAAACACGGCTGCTGGTATTTTCCCTTTCGGCTAAGACAATGAACCGGGTGAGCTTTCAATACATCCTTAACACCCTGCTTTTACTTACCACCTCCATTTTGCTTATTACAGAGACACAGTTTTTAATAACCGCGCGGCTCAAGCGCCTTGCGGTCACAGCGGGGGAGTCGGCTCGCACCGACGCAACGGCAATGATGCGAATGACGGTGTTTGCACTGTATGCCTGCATCAATATGGGGCTTGCCATCAGCCCCATTGCCGCAAGCCGCCTGTATGAACCCGCCTTGGGCATTGACCGTGCGTTCGCCGTCGGGCTGCCCATCACTGCCGAAATGTTTGCGTCGCTGGGGGCGATACTGCTCACGAGTGCCCTTATCACAAAGCTTGGGATACGCGGAACCTTCCTTCTCGCCATCGGGCTGGCCTGCGCGGGGCTTATAGGCTCGGCATTTGCCCGGGGTATACCGGTGTATACGGCGGCGCGTGCGGCGGTGGGCTTCGGGTATGGGCTGATAACCATCTTGGGCAGAACCTTCGCCTCCCAGCAGACGGAGGAGACAGGGCGCACCGAGGTGCTGGCACAACTCAGCGGCGGCAGCATTGCAGGGCTGTGCTTCGGCTCTATTTTGGGGGGAATACTGTCTGAACATTTGAGCTTTGAAACCGTGTTTCTTATCTCTGCAGCAGCCATTGCGGGAGGCTGTGCGATGATATTCTTTATTCCCTTTGCGAAGACGCAGGCGGGTAAAAAAACTGCGGCGGGGCTGTTTTCCATCCTCTCCAATCCCTCATCCCTGCTGTACCTGCTGTTGTTGGTTGTGCCTGTTTATGCCTGTTCACTGTTTATCTCCTATGTACTGCCGCTTACCGGCAGTACGTTTGCCCTTTCCACCTCCGCAATCTCCGGGCTGATTATGGCAAACGCCCTCCTATCCGGCTACCTCTCCCCCGCGATGACGGGCTGGTGCCTTACCCGGCTGGGTATTCAAAGGGGAGTGCTTCTTTACATCGCCGCCACCTCGGCAGCAATTGCCGTGTTTGCGTTCTTTCCCGTTCTGCCGGTGCTGGTGGCGGTGGTGTGTGTTTTGGGCATCGCGGATAGCTTTGGAATTGTCATCCTGCTGGAGGGCTTTCGCCGTACCCGAGGCGCCGCCGCCGGTGGCCCTGCGGACGGCATGATAGCCGCCACCATGGCGGGCAAGGCGGGGCAGGCGGTTGCGCCGACGCTGCTGCTCCTGCCATCCCCACTCGGCGGAATGGGAGGAGCATGTTTTACCCTTGCGGTGTTCGCGGCGGCGGGCGGCTTATTTTACCTGTTTGCGGGCAGAGCGCTTGTGCGGCGGGAACGGGCGCTGGCCACACGGGAATAATTGTGCATAATACTGTTTCTTGGTTTAGCTTAAGAGGGTTATAGTATAAAACAGCTTGATTACAACACAATAAATTTACACAAGAAGGTCTTGACATTTTTCTCGCATAATAATATAATAACAATAACGATTATCGTTACTAGAAGTAACGTCTTCCAATAAAATAGCAGGAGGAATTATTTTATGTCACTCATCGGAAAAGCAATCAGCGATTTTAAGGTCAAGGCCTTTGCGGACGGAGACTTCCGCGACGTATCCAAGTCTGATCTTCTCGGCAAATGGTCGGTGTTCGTGTTCTACCCCGCGGATTTTACCTTTGTATGCCCCACAGAGCTTGGCGATCTTGCCGACCAGTACGAGGAATTTAAAAAGATTGGCTGCGAGGTTTACTCGGTATCCACCGACAGCCATTTCGTACACAAGGCTTGGCACGACGCATCCGACACCATTAAGAAAATAAAGTACCCCATGCTTGCGGACCCCACCGCAAGGCTTGCCAAGGAGTTCGAGGTTTATATCGAGGAGGACGGCATGGCGCTTCGCGGCAGCTTTGTCATCAACCCCGAGGGTGAGATCGTAGCCTATGAGGTCAACTCCAATAACATCGGGCGCGAGGCGGCCGAGCTGCTGCGCAAGGTGCAGGCCGCGCAGTTTGTCGCAGAGCACGGCGACCAGGTTTGTCCCGCCAAGTGGCGTCCCGGCGCGCAGACACTCAAACCCAGCTTCGATCTGGTAGGAAAGCTGTAATAGGGATGAAAGAGCTTTACGATGTCATAATAATCGGTTCGGGCAGCGCTGGCATGACAGCGGGCATCTATGCCGGCAGGGCAAAGCTCAAAACCCTTATAATCGACCGCGACCGCGCGGGGGGTCAGATCAAGATCACCTCCGAGGTTGAGAATTACCCGGGTATTCTGCATATCTCGGGGGAGGCGCTTGGGCAGACCATGCGCAAACAGGCCGAAAAGTTCGGCGCGCATTTTGTACAAACAGTTGTAGAATCGGTTGATTTTACCCAGAGCATTAAAAAAATCCATACGGTGGACGGAGAGTACGAGGCGCTGGCGGTAATTATCGCCACCGGTGCCGAGCCAAGAAAGCTGGGCTTTACGGGGGAGGATACGTTTCGGGGGCGGGGTATAGGTTACTGCGCCACCTGCGACGGCGAGTTCTTTACCGGTATGGAGGTTTTCGTGGTGGGGGCTGGCTTTGCGGCGGCGGAGGAGGCGATTTTCCTTACCCGCTATGCCCGCAAGGTGACGGTTATTGCCCGCGAGCCGGAGTTCACCTGCTCGAAAACCATTGCCGATAAGGTGCTGGCACACCCGAAGATTGAGGTGATGTTCCACACCGAGATTCTGGAGGCAGGCGGTGATACGGTACTGCGGTTTGCCCGGTTTGTCAACAATCAAACCGGCAAAGAATGGCGGTATAAGCCGACAGGAGGCGACACCACCTTTGGCGTGTTCGTCTTTGTGGGGTACATTCCCCAAAGCGCCGAATATACCGGTCAGGTGCGGCTGGATGAAAGGGGATATATCCCCACCGATGAAAATATGCGAACCAACATCAACGGTGTCTATGCGGCGGGGGATATCAGACCCAAGGAGCTTCGTCAGCTGGTCACCGCCGTGGCGGACGGTGCGGTTGCGGCGACCAACGCCGAACGGTATGTGGAACACCTAAGAAAACAGCTTGGTCTTTCTCACGAGGAGTCTGCCGGAGAAGCGCCCTTAGGGACAGCCTTTTTTGATGAGGAGCTGAGCAGGCAGCTAAAGCCGGTGCTGGACCGCTTCCAGAACACCGTGGGGCTGACGGCAATTCTGGATGAGAGTGAGCTCAGCGCGGAAATAAGGGGCTTTTTGTCCGAGTTTGCGACCTTGACCGATAAGGTAAAGGTCAAGCTACTAAGACAGGGGGAGGATGCGGCGACAGAACAGGAAATAAACGCAGGCATTCTACCGACCGTCGCGCTCATGGGGAAAGCTGGAGAATACACCGGAATCCAGTTCCATGGGGTGCCGGGTGGTCATGAGATTAACTCCTTTATCCTTGCGCTGTATAACGCGGCAGGGCCGGGTCAGGCCATCGGCGACGACACGCTGGAGAAGATTTCTGCTGTTGACAGGAAGGTGAACCTGAAGGTTGGCGTGTCGCTCTCCTGCACGCTCTGCCCCGATGTGGTCGCCCTTACCCAGCTCATGGCGCTTAAAAACCCGCTGGTAGAGGCAGAGATGATAGACGTGGCCCGTTACCCGGAGTTTAAAAACCGGTATTCGATTATGAGCGTTCCCGCAATTATAGTCAACGATAGTCAGCTCATCTTTGGCAAAAAAAGTCTCGAAGAGCTGGTTGCGCTGGCAAAGGGCTAGAGCAGTCGGAATACTCTCCGCTACCCGCCCCCCCCCTCGAATTAAAAACGAGAATAGTACAGATAAAAAACCGCACAGCAGCGAAAATAACGTTTGGGTTTTTTGCACCAATATCCGATAAAAAATGCGTCAGAAGCAGTGAGTGCTTTTGACGCATTTTTTGTATCCCTTTTATTTTAGAACCTGTTCTCATAGCTTGCAATACCATTTAGACGGCAATTTTTCCGCCATACTGCGTTGAAAATGCTCGGAATACGTCAAGTATTCCTGCGCTTTTCGCCTTGTCTGGCTAAAAAATTTCTCGTCTCTATGGTATTTCACACTTATGAGAACAGGTTCTTATACTATTGTCCGATTTAAAAGAGTATAAAAATCAAGTGAAAAGCTTTAATTTATGAGTTTTCACGCGGATTTTTATCGACTCTTTTTGAGGGGATTAGTATTAGTTCCAGATAAAGCTCGTATAAGCCGAGAACGCGGTGGGTAGGGCATACGTTTCGGCAAGCTCACTGGCACTCACCCAGGTATAATCCCCGCCGGCTGCGCCCGCTGAGATATTGGCGAGATAGCCTGTCATATGCCACTCAATATGGGTAAAGATATGTTTGGCAGGTCCAAGCGGGCGGAGCGACTCACAAGCAACCCCCTGTGCCGCCAGTACGGCGGCGGTCTCCTCCGGAGAAAGGGAACCCTCCAGGTTGGGCAGCTCCCACAAACCTGCAAGCAGGCCGGTATTTGCCCGCCTAAGTAGGGCGACTTTTTCATTGCAAATGAGCACCAGCACCGTTTTATCCTCCCGCCTGCGGGCGGTCCTTGTTTTTTTTGCGGGCAGACGATGGGTAATGCCCGCAAGGTGTGCGGCACACAGGGTGCTTAACGGGCAGCAGTCGCATTTGGGTGCGCCGTTTGGCAGGCAGACCATCGCGCCAAGCTCCATAAGCGCCTGATTAAAATCCCCCACCCGGGCTTTGGGCAGAAGCTGTTTTACAAGCTCGCCGATGCGTCTTTTCACCGCCGTGTTGGCAATATCCCCCTCGTCGGCGGTCAGGCGTGCCATCACCCGCAGCACGTTGCCGTCCACCGCCGTCTCCCGCCTTCCGAAGGCGATGGAGGCTACCGCCCCCGCCGAATACGCACCAAGCCCGGGCAAGGCCCGCAGCAGCGCCGGATCGTCGGGCAGTTCGCCGCCATGCTGCTCCATCACCACCCGCGCGGCCTTTTGCAGGTTTCTCACGCGGCTGTAGTAGCCTAGCCCTTCCCAAAGCTTGAGCAAATGCTGCTCATCCGCCTTGGCAAGGGAGGGGATATCCGGAAGAGCCTCCATGAACCGTTCAAAGTATGCAATGACAGCCTCCACCCGCGTCTGCTGCAGCATAATCTCCGACACCCACACGCGGTAGGGTGCAGGGTCGCTCCGCCAGGGCAAAACGCGCGCATTTTGGTCATACCAAGCCAGTAAAAGAGAGGGAACCGTTGTAAGATCAGGGGAGTGCATAAGTTATATCATCCTTCACGATTATTATTGATAAGAATCTATGTGTGCAGCTGCGGCATCTGCCGCTTTTCATTTCATGGGTTAGTATAACACATCGCTTAAGAAATTAAAAACCAGCAAAACGGTATTATGACTGCCGCCGGTTTAAAACGAGAATCGTAAAGCAGCCCAAGAAGGAGTGAATTTTTAAGAACCCCAGCGTCAACAATATCCATAATAATCGGTTTAAGGAGCATCATGCCGTGAAGACAGGAAACGCCGAGGGAAAGCTTGACCGTGTGAAACTAAAAAAGCCTGCCGCGTTGCGCAAAAAAACGGCCAAGGAGATTGCGGCGTTGTGGTCCATGTACCGGCGCGTCAGCCGCGAGCGAAGCCGCCCGGGCGCATGGCAGTGGCTGTACGATAACTATTATACCCTTCAGGCGGAAGGCAAATCGGTGCTGCGCTCCCTCAAGGAACAGGCTCCACTGCCAGAGGAGGACGACGCGCCTGTAACATTCACATTAATCAATACAAGCTTTGCGGGAGAGCGCGTAGAGCTTACCGGAGAGAATCTGGAGGAGTTTCTCCGAACGGCGCAAGCAAATACCCCGCTGTCGGTGGCGGAGCTCTGCTTTGTGCCTACCGCGCTGCGCTGTGCCTTTTTGGGCATTTGCGCGGCGGTGTGTGAGCGCACCGACAATGAGGCGGAGGAGCTGTTCGCCTATGGCATCCGCTCCCTTCGCGCCATTGCCGATGTGAGCTTTGAGGAGATTCTCGTCAGCTGCAGCGCGGTAGAGCAGCTTTTGCAGCAGGACCCCTCGGGGGACTATGCCAAGATGGATGAGGAAAGCCGCAACCTGTATCGGTTTAAGCTTTCGCGTATCGCGGCGGCACAAGGCATTACCGAAACCGAGGCCGCTAAAAAAATGCTGGCCTACGCAAAAAACGGACGTACCCAGAGGGAAAGGCATGTGGGTAACGCCATCTTTCTGCTTGACGACCTTGAAAAAAGGGCTGCCGCCAGAGGACGGGGCGCACTTGCTTTGCAAATTCTTCTGCCTGCTCTGCTGGCGGCGGCGGTTGGGGTGTTCTTAGGCAGCGTGTGGCTCGCCCTTTTACTCATCCTGCCCCTGTGGGAGATTATCCGTCCGATGATTGAGCAATTCGCGCTCAAGGGCATTCCGGTGTCTGGGGTGCCGCGCATTGCCGTCAAAAGGGACCTGCCCGAGGGGGCATACACGCTGGTGACGGTATCCATCCTACTGCCGCGCCCCGAGGAGGCCAAGCGGCTGGAGGATCATCTGGAGGAGCTGTACCTTACAAACGGCGGCAAGAATGTAGGGTTTATGCTGCTTGCCGATTTTAAAGAGGACAAAGCGGTGGATAACCCAAAGGATAAGGCGATGCTTGCCGCCGCCCAAGGGGTGATAACCCGCCTGAACGCCCGTTTTGGCGACTCGTTTTACCTCTTGGTTCGCCGCAGAAGCTACAACAAGTCCAGCAAAAGCTTTGGGGGCTGGGAGAGAAAGCGCGGAGCGATTACCCAGCTGGTGCGATATATTCAAGGGCAGAGCATTCCCGTAAAGCTGTTTTGCGGCAGGTACGACACCTTGCGCAAGACGCGGTATCTCCTTGCCCTGGATGCGGATACCGGACTGCTTCTGGGCGCGGTTGGGCAGCTTGTGGGTACGGCGCTGCATCCCCTAAACCGTGCCGAGGTATCCAAGGAGACGGGTACGGTAACGCGAGGCTACGGCATTTTTGCCCCGCGCATCTGCGTGGACCTGGATTCCGCGTACAAAACCGGCTTTACCAAGGTCATGGCGGGCTCTGGGGGCATTACCACCTATGGGGCCTCCTGCCCGAACCTCTACCAGGACCTTTTTGGCGCGGGGGTTTTTTCGGGCAAGGGTCTTATTGATGTACGGGCGTTCTTTGAGGTAATGGACCGCCGGTTTGAGGAGGGGGTCATCCTCTCCCACGACATTCTGGAGGGGGAATACCTGCGAACCGCCTTTGTGTCGGATGTGGAGATGACCGAAACCTACCCCCGCAACGCGTCGAGCTTCTTTTCCCGGCTCCACCGCTGGGTGCGGGGGGATATTCAAAACGCGGGGTATATTCGCTCTGCCGTCACACAGGGCGGCATTCGGCAAAAGAATGTGCTGGGCATGGTCTCGCGCTTTAAGCTTATAGATAACGTAAGGCGCGCGGCGACACCGGTAATTGCCTTTGTGTGTGTGCTGGTTTCGTTCTTTTTGCCCCTGCCCGCAAGCTGCGCCCTTGCGCTGGCGGGCTTTTTTGCCATGACCGGACCATCGTTTGTGTCGGTGCTGGCGGCGGTGTTTTCCAGCCGCGGGTTTGCGCTTTCCCGGGAGTATTATTCCGATGCCCTGCCCGCCGCGATGGAAAGCCTTGCGCAGGGCTTTTACTTCTTTGTTTTTTTACCCAAGCACGCCTTTGTGGCGGTGGATGCCATTGCCCGAGCCCTGTACAGGATGTTGGTATCGCACGAGAACCTGCTGGAATGGACCACCGCCGCGGACGCGGAGCGGGGCGGGCGGCGGGCGGCGCAAAAGCTGCAGGATGTGCTGCCCTCCATTGCGTCGGGCGCGTTCTTACTGCTTTCGCATCAGAGCATTCTCCGTTTGTTTGGGGTGTTGTTTTTACTAATGCCGTTTGTTTCGGCGCTTTCGGGCAGGGAAAATACCAAAACCCATAAAATGCCGGATACCCAGACCCGGGATATCCTGACAGCCTATGCCGCCATGATGTGGCGGTATTACGATAAGACCTGCACCGCGAGGGAGAACTACCTGCCTCCGGATAACGTGCAGGAGGCTCCCACCTATGCAGTTGCGCATCGAACCTCCCCCACCAACATCGGACTTATGCTTTTGTGCGCTCTTGCCGCGCGGGACTTTCATTTTATCACCGGCGACGAGCTGGCTACCCGCCTTGAGCGCACGCTGGGCACCCTCCTGCGCCTTGAGCGCTACCATGGAAATTTGTACAACTGGTACGATACGCGAACACTGGCACTGCTGGAGCCTGCGTTTGCGTCGTCGGTGGATAGCGCGAATTTTCTTTGCTGTCTGGTTGCTCTGCGGGAGGGTATTAAGGAATACATCACTGATACGGGGCGGCTGGCAAGGCTGACGGCACAGCTAAACGAGCTGATAGACGGCGCGGATCTGTCGGTGTTTTACAATAAGCAAAAGAACCTTTTTTCGGTGGGCTACGAGTGCGATACCGGCCGTCTCAGCCGTTCCCATTACGACCTTTTAATGAGTGAGGCGCGACTCACCAGCTATTTTGCCATTGCCCGCGGGCAGGTGCCAAAAAAGCACTGGGGCGCTCTTGCCCGCACCTTGGCGCGGCAGGGAACCTATGCGGGTCCGGTTTCGTGGGGAGGCAGCGTATTTGAATACTTTATGCCTCACCTTTTACTGCCGGTATACGAGGGCTCGCTTTTATACGAGGCGCTGCGTTTTTGCATCTTCTGCCAGCGGGTGCGGGCGCGTTCCCTTTCCGCCCCTTGGGGTGTTTCCGAAAGCGGGTTCTATGCCTTTGACAACCTGCTTAATTACCGCTACAAGGCGCACGGGGTGCAAAAGCTGGGGCTTATGCGGGGGCTTAACGCCGAGTATGTGGTTTCTCCCTATTCCACCTTTCTTACGCTGCCCTACGACCTGTATGGGGCAATGAAAAATCTCTTGGAGCTTGAGCGCATTGGGATGTTGGGGAAATGGGGCTTTTATGAAGCCTGCGATTACACTCAGCACCGAACCGGTGACTACAAGCGCGGGATTGTGCGCAGCTATATGGCGCACCATTTGGGCATGAGTATGCTTGCCGTATGCAACGCACTTTATGATGGAAGGATGCAAAGACGCTTTATGGCAGACCGCACGATGAAAAGCGCACAGGAGCTGTTAAAGGAGAAGATTGCCGAGGGCAGCTTAATCTTTGAGGATGTACCCGAACGGGGCGAGCCGCCCCGACACGGAAGGGAAACGCCCACAGAGGAGGCGTACGCCGATGTATCCCCGCAGAGCGCCCACGTACAGCTGCTTTCAAGCGGAGAGATGACGGCGGTGCTCAGTGATTTTGGCGCGCAGCACCTCTTTTGCGGCGGGGTGGATATTACCCGGCGCACCGCCGACCCCCTGCGTGCCCCCTGCGGCGTGTTCTTTCTCGCGAAGGCGGAGGATACCGTGGTAAGCGCCACCGCGGCGCCCATGTATGACCCCGGCGCATCCTATAGCAGCAAGTTTCAGGCTACGACCGTGGAGTATTACGGCGTAAAGGAGCCGCTTGAGGCGGGGCTGCAAATCTGTGTTAACAACGATTACCCCGCCTGCCAGTATATTGGCGTAATTAAAAACAACACGCCCCGCCGCACAAAGGGCAGGGCGCTTATCTACTTTGAGCCCGCCCTTGCCCGCTGGCAGGATACCGAGGCCCACCCCGCCTTTACCCGTATGTTCTTGCAGGCGGCCTACGATAAGGCGTCAAGCAGCCTTGTCTTTTCCCGCCGCACCCGCCCGCAGGAAACCGACGTAAGCGTAGCCGTGGGTTTTTTCGGTGAACAGAGCTTTGAGTATGAAACGGTAAAATCCAACGTGCTGGAGCTGCCCTACGGCATCCGATCGCTGGAAAAAGCCTTTGACCGTCCCTTTACAGGCGGCGAAGGGGTGCCCGACGCGGTATGCGCCATTCGCGTCTCCTTTGAGCTTTTAGCGGGGGAGCAAACGCAGCTTTCCTTTATCATCGCGGTGGACGATACCGCCGAGGGGGCCATCTCCCGTGTGGTGGCGGCAAGGCGGCGGGGGCTGCTGGGCACGGCGCGGGCCGCCCGTTCCCCCTTTGCCACCACCCGCATGGAGGACCGCATCGGGTTAAGCATCCTCCCCCAGCTATTCTATCCCCGGCGGGAATGTCCCGAGAGCCTCCTTGCGGCGGAACAGAACACGCTGGGCACTCACGGGCTGTGGGGAATGGCCGTATCGGGGGATTACCCCATCGTGCTGCTGGAGGCAAAGGATGGGGAGGATGTGCGCCGCGCCGAGGGGTATATTAAGCTTATGCAAAAGCTAAGGCTTTGCAATGTGTTTTTTGACCTCATCGTCGCCTATAACCAGCCCGACCAGGGAGAGGCGCAGGTGCGAGAGGCGCTGGCGGAAACGGCGCGGGACTGCGCGGCGGAGGATTTCATCGGCGCGCGGGTGGGCATTCATCCGGTAAACCTTGCGCGGCACGACCCCAATGTGCGCACCCTGCTGTACGCGGCGGCTAGCCATGTGGTGGAGCAATCGCTGGTGCGGGTGCCGGAGCAGAAAAGGCCGTTTGTGCCCATGGCCATCCTGCCCGTGGCGAAGGAACCTCTTCGGCTGGTGGGGGAGGATAGGATTCTTGGCGGCGCGTTTACCAAGGAGCGGTTTTATATAACCGGAACCCCCAAAGCCCCCTGGTGCCACATCCTTGCAGGCCCCGCCTTTGGCACGCTCATGTCGGATAAGGCGCTGGGCTTTACCTGGGCGGTAAACTCCCGAGAGAACAAGCTGACGCCGTGGTTTAACGACCTTGCCCTGGATAACGTGGGCGAGATGCTGCTAGTAAGAATGGGGGAGGAGTGCTTTGACCTGGTAAATGGCTCGCTGGCCTCCTTCTCCCGGCGCGACGCGCTGTACGAAGGCAGAATCAAGGGGAAGTCCGGTCAGCTTAAAACTTCCGTTTCGGTTACAATCATGACAAACGGAAGCGCAAAATACCTTGACGTTTCACTCGAAAACACAGGCGGGGAGGCGGCGGACATCGAGCTGTGCTATTATACCGAGCCGGTGCTGGGGGTAAACCGCCGCACCGCGCGCCACATCATTCCTAAGCTTTGCGGTCAAACGCAGGGCGGAGCAAGCCTTGTGCTGAAAAACCCCTTTAACACGGCGGTAAAGGGCGTAATGGCAATGGGCTGCGATAAAACAGAGCTGCGGTACTGCTGTGACAGGGCGGCCTTTCTGTCCGGCCAATTTAGCGCCGACCGCCTCACGCCCTCGGATGACCCCTGCGGTGCGGTAATCCACCCCTTTAAGCTGCCGGCAAGCGGCAGGTATACCACCCGTTTTATCCTTAGCTACGGCTATGATACCGACACCTGCCTGCGCGCCGCATACGCCCACGCGCAGGAGGAAAAGGCGGAAAACACCATTTGGATTGACACACCGGACAAGACCCTTAACCACCTTATCAACACCTGGCTTCCCCACCAAACCACCCACGCTCGGGTCATGGGGCGCACCGGCTACTACCAGTGCGGCGGGGCGTGGGGCTTTCGCGACCAGCTTCAGGACGTTTGCGCCTGCCTGCTGCTCTCCCCTAAAACCGCGCGCACCCACATCATCCGGGCGGCGGGAGCGCAGTTTATTGAGGGGGATGTGCTCCACTGGTGGCACAGCCTGCCCCAATCGGGCGGAGGGAAGCGCGGGGTACGCACCCGCTACAGCGACGACCTTGTGTGGCTGCCCTATACCCTGTGCGATTACCTGGAGAAAACGGGAGACGACGCGGTACTTGATGTAAAAATCCCCTATCTGGGCGGCGCGCAGCTTGTGCAGGACGAGCACGAGCGCTACTTCGGCCCACCTGTTTCGGGCGAGGTTGGGGATATTTATGACCACTGCTGCCGCGCCCTGGACCGCGCGCTGCGTCTTGGTGAGCATGGGCTGCCCCTGATGGGCTGCGGCGACTGGAACGACGGATATAACCAGGTGGGAATAGAGGGTAAGGGGGAGAGCGTGTGGCTGGCCTTGTTCCTTGCCATGACGCTTGAGCGCTTTTCACAGGTCAGCGAAAAGCGGGGGGACGCGCAGAGAACCCTTCGCTGCCGCGATAACGCCGCGTTTTTGCGCAAGGCGGTGGACGACCACTGTCACGACGGCGGCTGGTACCTGCGCGCCTTTTACGACGACGGCACGAAAATGGGCAGCGATGCAAACGACGAGTGCGCCATCGACTCTCTGCCCCAGAGCTTTGCGGTGTTTGCTGAGCTGCCGGATAAGGAGCGGGTGAAGACCGCGCTGGAGAACGCCTGCCAACGGCTGGTGGATTATGAGAACGGCATCGTCAGGCTGTTTACCCCCGCGTTTGCCAAGGGGACGCAAAACCCCGGCTATGTCAAGGCTTATCCTGCGGGAATGCGGGAGAACGGCGGGCAATATACCCATGCCGCAGTGTGGCTTGCCCAATCCCTGCTGCGCTTTGGCATGACCGATAAGGGCTATGAGCTGTTGCGGCTGTTAAACCCTGCCGACAAATATCAAAACGAGCAGACAGCAAAGGCGTATCAGCTCGAGCCCTACTATCTTGCGGCGGATGTATACACAAATCCCGCCGCATATGGGCGGGGCGGGTGGTCTATCTACACCGGTGCGGCGGGCTGGTATTACCGTGCGGTGGTGGAGGACCTGTTAGGCATACACCTTCTCGCCGATACGGTGTCGCTCACCCCCTGTCTGCCCGCTTTGTGGGAAGGCTTTGCCCTGCGGCTGGTAGTAAAGTCCACGACCATACGCGTGCGGGTTCAGCGAGGGGAGAAAAAGGCACTCTCCGCCCGGGTGCGCCTGGACGGCAAGACCCACGATGTCTTGCTGACGCTGTGAAATATGGGAGTATAGGTCGACTGGCGGATATGAGTTTATGAAAACAGTGTAAATTTACAGCGCCGCTATGGAATTGCAGAATATTGTATGGTAAAATGGTAAAAACAAATCGGATACTGGGTTTTGCAATCGGCCTAAGCGGTACAGTGCGCCGCGAGCCGGTCGGACAACCTTCCGCAGGGCGGGGTAATAGGCCCCGTCCTGCGGAACGTGGCGTGCTTCTCTGCAATGGGCAGAAAGCCCGGTGCGGGTGCAACCGCTATCCCGCCGGGGTGCCCGCGCCGTTTTGCCGCGTTTGGCAAAAAGGCGCAGGGAAGCCACGCCCACTGTGTTTGGCAAATGAATGGGAAAGGCATGGTACAGTATGTCGCAAAGACTTCACCGCGAAAAGATCGCGCAAAATGTATATTTTTCACAGGTTACCGACCCGCGCTACAAAACCAACCGCATCTCGGTTAACCTGATGCTGCCGCTAAAGAGGGAGACGGCCTCCCGCAACGCGCTGCTCTGCGCAATGCTGCGCAAAAGCGGGGCGGAGTACCGAAGCTTTCAGGAGTTAAGCGCCCGCCTGAGCGACCTGTACGGCGCGTATCTGGATGGGGATGTGCTTAAAATCGGCGAAAATCAGGGGATTAGCCTGTTTATCACCGCTATTGATGACCGCTTTGCCTTAAACAAAGAGGCAGTAACCGAGGAATGTGCGCGGATGCTTTGTTCGCTGCTCTTTGCCCCCAACGTCAAGGACGGCGCCTTCCCTGAAAAAGAGGTCGCCGTGGAGAAGCAGGTGCTCATCGACCAGATTGAGGCAGAGATAAACGAAAAGCGCGGCTATGCCATCATGCGCTGTTCCAAGTTTATGTGCGAAAACGAGCGGTTTGCCATCCCGCGCTACGGCTACGCGGAGGATGTGCCCGCCATTACCGGCAAAGCCCTTGCCGAGGCATATAACGAGGTGATTTCTGAGGCGATGGTGGAGGTTTTCTTCTGCGGCTGCGGTACCCCCGACGGCGCAAGGGAGATTTTCGCGAAGGCGTTTTCCTCCATTCGCCGGGAGTCGAATTACCAACTGACCACCGAGGTTCGCAAGGATGTCGCTGAGGTACGCGAGTTTACCGAGCATATGGACGTGACCCAGTCTAAGCTTGTGCTGGGCTTTCGCGCTGGCGCGGATGTGACCGATGAGCATAAGAGCCTTGCCGCATTTCTGGCGGTGACAATCTACGGCGCAACCCCTACCTCCAAGCTGTTTTTGAATGTGCGCGAGCGCTTAAGCCTTTGCTACTACTGCGCGGCGCGCTACGACCGCTACAAGGGTATTTTGATGGTGGACTGCGGCATAGAGGCCGTAAACCAACAGAAGGCCAAAGAGGAGATTCTAGCGCAGCTTGACGAGCTAAAAAGGGGCGGCATATCGGACGATGAACTAACTAATGCGGTGCTTGCCATTAAAAACGGTTATAACGCGGTGTTCGATTCCACCAAGTCGGTGGAGACCTTCTACCTTGGGCAGATTTTCGCTAAGACCGCCTACGACCCGGAGGAGGTCATCGCCCAGCTTGAAAAGCTGACTGTTGCCGACTTAGTGCAGGTGGCAAAGGGCATAAAGTTGGATACTGTTTACTTCCTGACCGGCAGCGAGACCGAAGAGGTCAAGGCATAACCCGAAATTCGGCTGTTTTTTACCATATGGTTATCGCGCCGCAGCGCGAAAAACCGGAAAGGCATGGACACGATATGAACATGCAGATAATTAAAAACGACCTGCTGGGCGAAGAGTACCAAAAATACCATCATCCCAGCGGACTGACGATTCTTTTATGCCCCATGAAGGGCTACAGCTCGGTATACGCGCTGTTTGCCACCAAATACGGCTCGCTGGATACCTGCTTTAAGACCAACGACGACAGGGATTTTGCAGAGGTGCCGGAGGGCATTGCCCATTTCTTGGAGCATAAGATGTTTGAGGACGAGGACGGCGACGCCTTCTCTAAGTACGCGAAAACCGGGGCAAGCGCCAACGCCTTCACCTCCTTTGACCGCACTGCCTATGAGTTTTTGTCCTCCGGCGACCCCTACGAGCCGTTAAAGGTGCTCCTTGAGATGGTAACTACCCCTTACTTTACCGAGCAGTCAGTGGCAAAGGAGCAGGGCATTATCGGGCAGGAGATTGAGATGTACAGCGACAACCCCGGCTGGCGGGTGTTCTTTAACCTGTTAAGCGCGCTTTATGTCAACAATCCCATTCGCATCGACATTGCAGGTACGGTTAAAACCATTGCCGAGATTGATAAGGACCTGTTGTACCGCTGCTACCATACGTTTTACAACCTCAACAATATGGTTCTTGCGGTATCGGGCAACTTCGAGCCTGAGAAGGTGCTCTCCGTGTGCGACGGTATCTTAAAAGCCGCCGCGGATAACGGCATCGAGCGCCGCTTCCCCGAGGAACCGCTGACCGTTTCACAGCCGCTGATAGAGCAGGAGCTGGAGGTTTCCATGCCGCTGTTCCAGTTAGGATACAAGGTGGAGCCTTATGAAAAGGACGAGCAGCTCCTGCGCAGTGTGGCTAACGACATCCTGCTTGAGGCGATTGCCGGCGAGTCCTCTCCGCTTTATACAAGACTGTACGAGCAGGGGCTCATTAACGACAGCTTTGCATACGAAAGCCTGATTGAGCGTGAATGTGCCGCCAACATCTTCTCCGGTGAATCCAAAGACCCTCAGAAGGTTTGCGAGGAGATAGAGAAGGAGCTTGCGGCCGTGGTGCAAAACGGCGTAGAGCAGGAGGCGTTTGAGCGGGCAAAGAAGTTTTACTATGGACGTCTGGTATTTGCCTATAACAATGTGGAGTCGGTCGCCTCTACGCTGGTCACCTCCCACCTTTACGGGCGCGGCGCGTATGATATCATCGATACCCTGGTTGGAATTGATAAAAAGACGGTGGATGATACGGCGCGCCGGAACTTCCATCCCGACCGCAAGGCGCTTTCTATCGTAAAGCCTAAGAAGGCCTAAGCAAGCAGAGAAAAGCGTGCTGCATTTTACTTTTATTACAATCATCCCCTTGCATAAAGGCCGCCGTTTGCGGCGGCGACGGGTCTTGCCCCCGGGCGGCCCCGAATACATATAGGAATGGAGAATCCATGCTATGACTGAAGTTATCAGCTTTCCCGCACTCGGTTGGTCCTTTACGCTTAACAGGGTGGCTTTTCAAATCGGCAATGTGCCGGTATACTGGTACGGCATCCTTATCACGCTGGGGGTCGCCCTCGCGCTCACCTATGTGCTCACCCGCTCCCGCAAGTCCGGCGTACACCCCGACCGCTTTATTGATGTGATCATGGGCGGTTTTGTGGGCGGTATTGTCGGCGCGCGCCTTTATTATGTGGTGCTGGACTGGAGCTACTACAAGGATAACCTTGGTGAAATATACAAAACACGGCATGGTGGGCTTGCCATATACGGCGGGCTGATTGGCGCGCTGCTGGTGGCGTTCTTTATGTGCAAATGGCGCAAGGTAAAGTTCCTGCCTATGGTAGACCTTGCCGCAATGGGCTTTTTAATCGGGCAGAGCATTGGCCGCTGGGGCAATTTTGTTAATGTCGAGGCCTTCGGCGGCAACACGAGCCTTCCCTGGGGCATGACCAGCGATCGCATTATGGGGTACCTTGCCCAAAACGCGGATAAGCTTGCGGGGCAGGGCATGAAAATTGTCATTAATGATCCGGTTCACCCTACCTTTCTGTACGAATCCCTGTGGTGTGCGCTGGGCTTTTTGCTGCTGCACCTGTTCTTTAAGCGCCGCCGCTTTGACGGTGAAATATTCCTGCTGTACACCGCATGGTATGGCTTTGAGCGCTTCTTTGTTGAGGGTCTGCGCACCGACAGCCTTGTAATCGGCGCGGTTCGCGTCTCACAGGTGCTGGCCGCAGCGCTGATGTTTGCCGCAATTATTATTGAGATTATTGTTCGTTACAAGATTGCCGTAGAGCATGACCCCGAGTTCCTGTTGCCCTATGGACAGACCGGGGAGGCCGCCGTGATGCTTGCGGAGCTTGACGAGCAGTTAAAGAGCAAGTCAAAGAAGGCAAAGACCGAGGAGTCCGCAGCCGACTCCTCCCTTTCCGAGGACGAGAACGCAGAAGATGCGGCGGAGGAAACGGAGGGCGGAGCCGACGAAGTTGGTGAAGATGATGAAAATGGTGAGAGTCAATCCGCTGAGGATTCCGGCTCCGACGAAGCCGCTTCCGGGCAGGAATAGTCCCCCTCAATAAAAAAAAGCTTAACAGCAGACCGCATCCGCCGCGAGCGGGACTTGCGGTCTGCTTTTGGTTTACGGCATTATCTCTCATGCGAATGCCGCAAAATACCAATCTCCTCAGAAAGAGTATTTTCCAAAAGCCGATTTTATAAACTTTGTGATTTGGTCGGCTTTTCGGTAACCATCATCAAGTTGTAGGAACGTCGGCACCCGCGCCGACAGGCGGCTTACTTTTCTTGTTCGAGAAAAGTAAGCAATTTAGAAAAAGCGAAGCAGGGACACTCTGCACCCAGCTCAAAGCAAGGGCAAACGGAGCATAGCTTGTGTGACCAATACTAATCCCCTCAAAAAGTGTAGATAAAAATCAAGTAAAAACCCATAAACTAAAGCTTTTCACTTGATTTTTATACACTTTTAAATCGGTTATTAGTATAAGCACCTTCGGCGCAAGCGCGTAAAGCTCAGTGGGGTAGCTGCGTTACGCGCTTGCGAAAATACTAAAGCACTTTTTGCGAAAAGTCCTTTAGCATTTTTACCCTTCGGCAAAATCCTGTTGCCCCCCGTATTTTGCCCTTGCTTTTCGCCCTAGGCTGTAGTTCTTCCTTTTTTCAACTCCTGCCACACAAGGCTACTTTGGTGCCGGGTTACGGGAGGTACGCTATTATCATATAAATCGATGTTGTTTAAAACAAATAGAAAGGGTTGGTACTAAGAATGGCACAGCAAATTGACGGTAAGGCAATGAGCGCACAGCTCCGGGCGGAGGTGGCCGCAGAGGTGGGGGCGTTGAAGGACAAAGGGCTGTCGGTATGCCTTGCGGTGGTAATTGTGGGAGACGACAGCGCCTCGCGCGTGTATGTAAATAACAAAAAGAAGGACTGCGCGGAGGTGGGTGTGCGCTCTGAGGAATACGCCCTGTCCGCTGCCGCCACACAGGCGGAACTGCTCAGCCTCATCGACGAGCTCAACGGCAGGGAGGATGTAAACGGCATACTGGTGCAGCTGCCCCTGCCGCGCCATCTGGACGAAAAGGCGGTGCTCAGCAGAATATCCCCCCGCAAGGATGTGGATGCCTTCCACCCCGCAAACGTCGGGCAGATTATGATTGGCGACTATGTTTTTTTGCCCTGCACCCCTTCCGGCGTTATCGAGATGCTAGACCGTTCGGGTGTCGAGCTTGCGGGCAAAGATTGCGTGGTTATCGGGCGTAGCAATATCGTGGGTAAGCCCATGGCAATGCTGCTTTTACACCGCAACGCCACGGTGACGGTCTGCCATTCCAAAACGCGCGAGCTTGCGGCGGTAACCCGCCGCGCGGATGTTTTGGTGGTTGCCATTGGGCGGGCTAAATTCGTAACGGCGGATATGGTAAAGCCGGGCGCGGTGGTTATTGACGTAGGGATGAACCGGGATGAAAACGGCAAGCTGTGCGGGGATGTGGATTTTGAAGCGGTAAGCCGGGTTGCCGGCTCCATCACTCCGGTACCCGGCGGGGTAGGCCCCATGACACGGGCGGTGCTGCTTAAAAACACTGTGATGGCGGCAAAGCTGCAGGCAAATGTACGGTGACGCGTCATCCCGAAGGGGGATAAAACGCCACCGCCTGTTTGACACGCAGAGAAGATGAGTGATATAATTTTACAGCGCGGCATAGCGGGATTATTCCCGCCCTAAACTAGGGATAAGCCTGGCGCAAATACGGCAATTCCTATTCGTATAAAATAGGAACAGGATTACACCAGGAGGCTTACCTGTAAAACTGCGGCGCCACACCGCAATTTCATGACGTTTGATGCCGTTTGGCGCCAAACGCCGGAAAGGCATGGTCATAACAATGGAGCTGTTAACACAAGATACCCAAGCGGAATTTGAACGTTTTATGGAGCAGCATAAGAACGGTAACTTTATGCAGTCGCTGGCGTGGCCCAAGGTAAAAAACAACTGGGGCTACGACGGGGTGATTTCCCGCGCGAAGGATGGCACCATACGCGGGGCGCTGCTGGTGCTCATCCAGCGCGCCCCGGTTTTCGGCGCAAGCTTTTTATATGCGCCCAGAGGACCGGTCTGCGATTTTTCGGATATTGGAACACTAAGCGATTTAACGGAAGGGGTTCGGGCGCTTGCAAAGAGGCATAACGCCTATTTGTTCAAGATGGATCCGGATATCCTCGCCTCGGATATGCTGACCATCAAGGCTTTTCAGGAGCTTGGCTACCGCTATGACAAGGGGGGCGATAACTTTGAGACAATCCAGCCCCGCTTTAATTATCGCCTCAATACGCAAGGCAGAACCGAGGAGGAGCTGCTCTCCTCCCTGACGCAAAAAACTCGCTACAACATCCGCGTAGCGCGCAAGCACGGGGTTGAGGTTAAAATTTGCGGTAAAGAGATGCTCGATGAGTTTGTACGCATCTATAAAACCACAGGGGTGCGCGACGGCTTTAATACACGCCCAAAATCGTATTTTGAACGGATGCTGGACGCCATGGGGGAAAACTGCCGGCTGTATATGGGCTTTTATGAGGGACAAGCCATCGCGGGGGCAATCTCCACGCAATATGCGGGCAAAACCTGCTATGTGTACGGCGCGTCGGATAACGCTCACCGCAACGTCATGCCAAACTACCTGGTGCAGTGGGAAATGATTCGCTGGGCGCTGGAGGGGCACTGCGGGGTCTACGATTTTCAAGGGGTCTCCGGCGTATTGGACGAGAGCAACCCGCTCTATGGTCTATATCGCTTTAAAAAGGGCTTTAACGGCGAGCTGGTAGAGCTTGCGGGTGAGTTTGACCTATTGTTTAAGCCGGTTGCAAACACCCTCATTAACTTTGGCATTGACGCCAGAGAGGCGCTGGCAAAGCTAAAAAAACGTCTGCGTGAAAAGGGCTGAAAATAGTCATAACCGGTCTCTTAGCTGGCACCAATGGCTTCGAACGGTCATATACTATAACCGGAAGCCATGCCATCAAAGCCTTCTTTGCTACTTCCGGCAAGGGCTTCCGGCCGTAATCGTCCTGCTTGACTATTGAAAGGTGGCCTTTTTGTATGAAGTCAGAGATGCATACGCCGCTGTACACCGCTCTGCGCGCAATCCTGCGGCGTGACCGTGCGCGCTTTCACATGCCCGGACACAAGGGACACGACCGTACGGGGATATTCGGCGGTACGCTGCGTTATGACATCACCGAAACCGACGGGGCGGACAGCCTGTATCGTGCCTCGGGTGCCATCCTGCAAGCCGAGGGGCGCATCGCCGCGTATTATGGCGCGCGCCGCAGCCTTTTAAGCCCGCAGGGGTCAACGCTTGGAATTCAGACCATGCTGTCCCTTGCCCGCGGGAGGGGGCGCAAGCTGATTATTGCACGGGGTGCGCACGTCGCCGCCGCAAACGCCATCTCCCTGCTGGATTTTGACCCCACATGGATATACCCGGCGGTGGACGGTAAAACAGGGGTGACGACCCCGCCCGCCGCAAACGCCATTGAGGCGGCCCTTGCCGAAAACCCCGATGCCGCGGCGGTGTACGTCACCTCTCCCACCTATTACGGGGTGTTTGCAGACGTTGCGGGGATTGCGGCGGTTTGCAAAAAATACGGTGTGCCCCTTCTTGTGGATAATGCCCATGGCGCGCACCTCATCGCGGCAGGGTATGAGCATCCCATCCGGCAGGGTGCGGCAATATGCAGTGACAGCGCGCATAAAACGCTGCCCGCATTAACGGGGGGAGCCTTTGTACATATCGCCGATGAACAGTTTGCGGCGGGCGCCAAGGACGCCATGGCGGTGTTTGGCTCCACAAGTCCCAGCTATCTTATCATGCTTTCGCTGGATGCCTGCGCCGCGTATTTGGAAACTAACGCGGCACGGGAGTTTCTAGCCCTGCGTCAGCGGGTTGGGGAGCTGGAGACGCTGGCGGCGAATAACGGCTTTTACAGCATTGGCGGCAACCGCGACCATACGCGCCTCTTGCTGTGTGCACATGGCCTTGGCTACACAGGCGCGCATTTGGCGGAGCATCTGGCGCGGCACGGCATCGAGCATGAATACGCGGGGGAACGCACGGTAGTGCTGCTTGCATCGCCCCAAAATACGCATCGGGATTTTGCCCGGCTAAAACGGGCGCTTACCTCCATCAAACCTCTGGGCGACCCGCCGGAGGAGCTGTTGCCCGAGGTACACGCCGTGCAGGCTATTGCGCCCCGCGAGGCGTTTTTTGCACAAAAGGAAACCGTGCCGCTTTCCCAAGCCGAGGGCAGGGTGGCCGCGCAAAACCGAACCTCCTGCCCGCCGGGAGTACCCGTGGCAATGTGCGGCGAACGCATAACCGCAGACGCGGTTCGGCGACTGGCCTATTATGGCTTTGATCGGGTAACCGTAGTTAGGTAATGTTTTATTATGGCCTTGTTTGTAAAATCAATAATCCTAAGCCTTAGACTACTTGGTACTTTTTAAACCTTTGCTTTTCATTTTCAAACAAGGCCTAGCGAACCCAAGCGGCGGGGGATTTGTAAAGACATAAGGAGTATTTAAGATGCATAAGAGGGTAGCTTATATCGCGCGCGGCGCGGGAGTGTTTTTGGCGCTGTTTGTATTTCAGGTTATCTCAAGCAGGCTGGGGGAGCTTGTGGCAAACCAGTTCACCTACCGGGGCATTGACCCGAACGGAACGTTTGCGTGGATTTCGGTACACCACATGGTACAGTTGTTCACGGCGCTTTTGATCATGCTGCTGTTGTATAAGATTTTTGGGCTTGATTTTATGCTGGGTGCTGGCGATGTAAAGGCGGGGCTGCGTTTTATAGGAAAATTTGCGGCGTGCTTTGTGGTGTACACGTTACTTAGCATAGCGATTTCGCTTTTGCTTGGGATATTTAATTCCGTCAAATTTCCGCTTAATACCCGCAATGTACTGGGGTCATTGGGTTTTCAGCTCCTGCTATCGGGTCCCTCGGAGGAACCGATGTTCAGAGCCCTGCCCATTACGCTTTTTGCGGCGGTACTTGGAGATAGGCTTCGCATTAAATTTTTTAAGTGGCAGCTTTCTATACCCATGCTGCTCGCAGCGGTGCTGTTTACCGTGGCGCACATCGACTGGTCAATATCCAAACAGTATATCCGTTTTGAAACTTTACATTTAGCATACGTCTTTGTGCTTGCCCTTGTGGACGCGCTGGCCTACGAAAAGGGCAAAAGCGTTTGGTATGCCGCTGCGGTGCACAGCATCTCCAATGTGTTTATGGTGGGGTCGGGATATTTGGTTCAGCGCTTTTTACTGTAGCCAATAAGGCAAAGCAGGCGTTTTATATACCCAATACATAAAGCCGTGCGGCGTGTAACGATTTTGCCGTCTTCCGGTTTTTTTAAGGATATTCACTTAAAACAGAATTAGTATACTTGCTATTAAACACGCGTTAGAGTAAAATAGGACTATAAAACGTTGGGAGGTCTAGCCGATGAAACTTATATTTGCGATTGTAAGCAGCGACGACAGCTCGGTGGTTTCCGCCGCGCTGACCAAGGAGGGCTTTTCCGTTACCAAGCTTGCGACAACGGGTGGCTTTCTTATGTCCGGCAACACAACGTTTATTATCGGTACAGAGGATGAAAAGGTAGAGCAGGTAATCGACATTGTTGCGCAGCACAGCAAAAAGCGCACGCAGATGGTTCCCTCCTCCACCTCATACGGCGTGGGGCTTTACAGCTCGTTCCCCATTGAGGTAACAGTGGGCGGCGCCACAATCTTTGTAACCGATGTGGAGAGGTTTGAAAAGGTTTAGTGGACGCGCCGCATACGCCGGAGTTTTTCTTCGGCAATGAACAGGCAAAACAAATTCTTGCCGCTGTATCAGGTGGCGGCCGCGCAGCCCATGCCTTTTTGGTTACGGGTGAGCGCGGTCTTGGCAAGCGCACCTATTCGCGGCTGTTGGCGGCGGCTTTGCTTTGCAAGGCCAAGATCCGCCCGTGCATGAGCTGTACAAGCTGCCACAAGGCGCTTGCAGACAGCCACCCCGATGTTTCTCTGATTGCGGGGGAAGGAGCGCGCTCCTTTCACATAGACGCGGTGCGCGAGCTGCGGCGTAAGGCGCAAGTAAGGCCAAACGAAGCGGACGCAAAGGTGTTTATTCTCGCAAACTGCGAGAGCATGACGGCTCAGGCGCAAAACGCCCTGCTTAAGCTTTTGGAGGAGCCGCCGGAGAACACCTACTTTATTCTTACCGCAAGCGGGCGCGCCGAGCTGTTGGAGACTGTGTACTCCCGTGTGATGGAGATACGCCTCTCCCCCCTTTCCGAGGCGGAGTGTGCGCGTGTTTTGCGCGCGCGGTATCCCGAAACGGGGGAGGAAGGCTGCAATCAGGCCGCGCGCTTAAGCGGCGGCAACCTTGGCAGGGCGCTAGAGCTGCTGGGCGGCGGGCATCAGGTGATGGAGCTTGCCCGTGCCGTGCTGTTTTCTATCTCTCAGGGGGCGTATTACACCCTGCTGGCGTTTGCCCCCGCGCAGGGTGACCGGACGCTGCTGGTGCAGGTTTTTGACCGCCTGATCCTGCTTTTTCGCGATGTGCTGACCCAAAAGCTGGGCGGCGAAACCTCGCTTTCCGGCGAGGCGATTCCGGACGAGGTAATCAGGTGCTTTACGCGTACCCGCGCAATGGCGGCAATCGACGCCGCGCAGGGGGCAAAACGCGCCCTTTTGCAAAACGCGGGGCCGCAGCTTATTCTGTCTTGGTTTGTGGCGGGCTTGTGCGCATAGCACGGGGCCGTTAACTATAAGCAACAGAAAGGCATGGTTATAAAAATGAATTTTTCGGTTAGAAACGCGGTCGCACAGGATTTTGATGCTGTTTACCCTTTATTTAAGCAGTTATGGCCCAATAAAACGCTTAATGAGACAGAACTCAAACGGGTTTTTTGCAGGGGCGTGGCTTCGGAGACGGACGAGCTGTTCTGCGCGGAGCTTGACGGACAGCTTATCGGTTTTTGCGCCTATGCCATTATGAATAACCTGTGGCAGGAAGGGAATATTTCTTATATTTACGCCATGGTCGTCGACGAAAAGTACCGGGGCAAGGGCTATGGAACGGGCCTCATCCGCGAAGCCCTCGACCGTTCCAAAAAGCAGGGCATGAAGCGGGTGGAGCTTGATTCCGGCTTTCAGCGGGAAAAGGCGCATGAGTTTTATAAAAAGCTTGGGTTTGAGCAGAGGGCCTACCTGTTTTCTTACATACTTTAGGCAGATGCTGATTAAGTCTTTAGTCAGCGATTCTAAAGCCGCGAAAATCCTTGGCTGAGCGGCTTTAGAATCGCTTTCATCATCGCTTCCCTAGCACTTTAAATTGAGAGATATGCCGCCAAACGGCGGCAAAAACATAGATTTTCTTTTAAAACCCTTCGTTTATCCGCGCGGCATTTGCCGCATAATGAAAATAGAGTCGGGCGCTGTCCAGCGCCCGTAAGATGCGTGCCCCCCCCCGTTTGCTTTGATATAACTTGGATATCGAAGCGCATGACGACTTGCCCGCGATACCGGCGGGTAAAACCATGCACCTCGCCTGATTATGGCGTTTATCTGCGCGCAAAACGCCGCCGTTATCCGGCAGGACGGCGGCCAAACCTAAAAACCCATCTGCCGGGGCAAGCGTTTAAAAAATAAATTTTTTAAACGCTTGGCTTGTGCTTTTTGGTCTACGGCCGAAATTTCGGCCGCGCCGAAACCGCGCAATTCCAAGAAAGGAGAAATTATTGTAATGGCTGAGGTAATCGGCGTACGGTTTAAAAATGTGGGGAAGATGTACTATTTTTCCCCAAGCGGAATACAGATTGAAAAGGGCAGGGCGGTTATTGTCGAGACTGCGCGGGGCGTGGAGTGCGGCGAGGTTGTAATGGAAAACCGTGAGGTGGACGATGCGGGCATCGTTCATCCGCTAAAGAGTGTCATCCGCGTTGCCACCGAGCAGGATTTGCGGCAGGTGCAGGAAAACAGCGTAAAGCAAAAGCGCGCGTTTGACATCTGCCTGCAAAAAATTACAAAGCACGGGCTTGACATGAAGCTGGTGGACGTGGAGTACACCTTTGACAACAACAAGATTTTGTTTTATTTTACGGCGGACGGGCGGGTGGATTTCCGAGAGCTGGTTAAGGACCTTGCGTCGGTATTCCGCACCCGCATCGAGCTGCGGCAGATTGGCGTGCGCGACGAGGCGAAGATGCTGGGCGGGCTTGGCATATGCGGCAAGCCCTTTTGCTGCTCCACCTTTCTGGGGGAGTTTCAGCCCGTTTCTATCCGTATGGCAAAGGAGCAGGGCTTGTCCCTTAATCCCACAAAGATTTCGGGCACCTGCGGCCGCCTGATGTGCTGCCTGAAATACGAGCAGGAGGCCTACGAGGATCTCTTGCGCATCACCCCAAAGATGGGCGCATACGTTAAAACCAAGGACGGGCGCGGTACGGTGGTGGATGTAAACCTGTTAACCGGAATTTTGCGCGTGCGGCTGGATAAATTCCCCGACGCGGCGCCCAAGGTGTTTACCCGCAAGGAGGTTTCGGTTATCCGCGACGCGCAGATTAAGGTGGATAGCTCTGAGCTTGCCGAGTTTGGCGGCCTTGAGAAGGAGTAAGCAAAACCGTATGAAAACCCTTCAGCCCGCCGCAAGCGGATGAGGGGTTTTCCTTAAGTTGCTATACGGTTTATTGCGCGCGGGGTTTTGCATACACGAATGCGAAATTTTACTGTCGGGTAACAGGATAGAAAATGTAAAAGCCCGTCAGAGCGCAAAGACAAAATTTAACTGGAGGGACATCCTGCAATGGATACGCGTATTGAGGGATTCTTTAAAGAAAGCGCGGGTAAGCGAATTTGCTTTGTCGGCATAGGGGTGTCAAACACCGATGCCATGCTGCTGCTTGCGCGCCATGGCGCAAGGGTAACCGCCTGCGATAAAAAGGACCGGGAGGCGCTGGGGGATACGGCGGCGGCACTTGAGAACGCGGGTGTGACGCTTAAACTGGGCGAAGGGTATCTGGATGACCTCACGGCGTTTGATGTGGTCTTTCGCACCCCGGGTATGCGCTACTATACCCCGCAGCTTACGGCGGCGCGAGAGAACGGCGTGGCGGTTACCAGCGAGCTGGAGGTGTTTTTTGACCTCTGCCCCTGCCCAATCTTTGCGGTGACGGGCAGCGACGGCAAAACGACTACCACCTCGGTGATTGCCGAGCTCTTTCGCGCCCAGGGCAAGCGGGTGCATCTCGGCGGCAACATCGGGGTGCCGCTGCTTGCGGCCATAGAGGATATTCACCCCCAGGATGTGGCGGTGGTGGAGCTTTCGAGCTTTCAGCTCATCTCCATGCGCACCTCCCCGCATGTCGCGGTCATTACCAACATCACCCCGAACCATCTGGATATGCACGCCGACATGCGGGAGTATGTCGAGGCGAAAAAGAATATTTTTTTGCACCAAAACGGCTTTTCTCGCACGGTACTCAATCTTGATAACGACCTCACCCGTGCGTTTGTGTCCGAAACACGGGGCGATACCCTGATGTTTTCACGCAAAGCTGCGGTAAACCGGGGCGCGTTCCTTTCTGAGGAGGGGATATTATGCATGGCGGATGAGAAGGGTGTGCATAAGCTGTTTTCCCGTCAGGATATCCGCATTCCGGGCGCCCACAACGTGGAGAACTACCTTGCCGCCATCGCCGCGACCTGGGGCTTTATCGCCCGCGAGAACCTTGAAAAGGTGGCGCAAGAGTTTGCGGGGGTGGAGCACCGCATCGAGTTTGTGAGGGAGCTTAACGGGGTGAGGTGGTATAACGATTCCATCGCAACCACCCCCTCAAGAACCATAGCGGGGCTGAACGCCTTTGACCAGAAGGTGATTGTGATTGCGGGCGGGTACGACAAAAAGATTCCGTTTGCCCCCCTTGCGCCGGTACTGGTGGATAAGGCGAAGCTGGTAATTTTAATCGGCAGTACGGCGGAGACCATCCGCGCTGCGGTGACGGGCAGTGAAGGCTACACGCCCGGTGCCCCGGAGCTTATCATGGCAGCCTCGCTGGAGGAGGCGGTGGAGCTTGCCGGTCAAAACGCCCTAACAGGGGATATCGTCACCCTTTCGCCGGCCTGTGCGAGCTTTGATATGTTTAAAAACTATGAGAGCCGCGGCGAGATATTTAAGCAATTGGTACGGTCTTTAAAGTGATATAATGATATGAAAAGCGAAAAGGAAGAAAAAGCGATGATTAAAACGATTATTTCGGAGATTACCCGTCCGGCGGGGGTTTCGGGGGATGAGGGAGAGGCGGCGCAGGTGGCTGCGGGTCTGCTCTCCCGCTATGGAACCGTCACCACCGATGTGCTGGGAAACGTGATATGCTCAGTCAGCCCCGTACCCGAAAGCGGCGAGCATCTGCTGCTGGACGCTCATCTGGATCAGATTGGCATGATTGTGCAGAGCATTGACGACAAAGGCTTTATTAAGGTCGCAAAATGCGGCGGAATAGACCGCCGGGTGCTCATGGCCTCGGAGGTTACGGTATATGGCAAGCAGCCGTTGTACGGTGTGGTTTGCAGCAGTCCGCCCCATCTTTCGGCGGAGGGAGCGGATAAAAAGGCGCCAAAATTTGAGGATATCGCCATTGATATCGGTCTTTCAAAGACCGAGGCGGAGGAAATGGTGTCCCCGGGCGACCGTGTGGTCTTGCGCGGTGACGTGGTGGAGCTTGCGGGCGGGCAGATTGTTTCTCAGGCGCTGGACGACCGTGCGTGCTGTGCGATTATTCTGCGCGCGCTGAATCTAATTGCGGGCAAGAAGCTGAATATTGGACTGACCGCGCTGTTTTCCACCCGCGAGGAGGTGGGCGGTCAGGGCGCGAAAACGGGGGCGTACGCCATTGCCCCCACGCAGGCAATCGTGCTTGATGTAAGCTTTGCCCTCACCCCCGATTCCCCGAAAAGCAAATGCGGCGAGATGGGTAAGGGCGCGATGATCGGCTTTGCGCCAACCATATCCCGCCGCTTCTCCCAGGAGCTGTGCGCCCTTGCAAAGGAGCAGGGCATCCCCTTCCAGCGGGAGATTATGGACGGCAGAACCGGCACGAATGCCGACGAGATAGTTGTATCGCGCGGCGGCGTGGAGACCGGCATGGTTTCTGTACCCATCCGCTATATGCATATGCCGGTGGAGACGGTGGACCCTGAGGATATCGAGGCCTCCGCGAAGCTGATTGCGGCATATATTTTGGAGAAAGGCGGTGCTCGGTAATGCTACAGCTGCTAAAGGATCTATGCTCCATCCCGGGCCCTTCGGGCGCGGAGGACCGCGTACGAGCGGAAATTCTTCGCCGCATTCAGGATCATTGTGAGACTCGTGTTGACCCTCTTGGCAACATCATCGCGTTTAAAAAAGGGGAGAAAACCCCAAAAAACAAGGTGATGTTCGCCGCGCATATGGATGAGGTGGGCTTTATCATCACCCATATTGAGGAGAGCGGACTGCTGGGCTTTAGCCGTATTGGCGGCATTGACGCCCGCGTGATATTGGGTAAGCGCCTGCTGGTGGGGGATGCGCTGGTTGCGGGTGTTATTGGCGCAAAGCCCCTGCACCTGCTTAAGGGGGATGAGGAGGAAGCCGTGCCAAACCCCGACAGCCTGTACATTGATATCGGCGCACGCACGCGGGAGGAAGCCGAGCGCCATGTATTGCCGGGAGACTTTGCGACGTTCGATTCGCAGTATGTGGAGTTTGGCGGCGGGCTGGTTAAGGCGCGCGCACTGGACGATCGCGCCGGTTGCACGATTATGATCGAGATGATTTCCTCCGGGCTGGAATACGACACATGGTTTGCCTTTAATGTGCAGGAGGAGGTAGGCTGCCGTGGCGCGGTAGCCTCCGCGTATACCATAGACCCCGATTACGCCGTTGTGCTGGAGGCTACGACCGCCGCCGACATCGCGGGGGTAGAGGAGGATAAGCAGGTTTGCCGTCTGGGCGGCGGACCGGTGCTGTCTTTTATGGATCGCTCTACGGTTTATGACCGGGAGCTGTACCGTCTTGGGCATGAGGTGGCGAAAAAGAACGGCATCCCCAGCCAGCCAAAATCGTTGGTGGCGGGCGGCAACGAGTCGGGCGTTATCCATAAGTCACGGGGCGGAGTAAGGACACTGTCGGTGTCACTGCCCTGCCGCTACCTGCATTCACCCTCCTGCGTCATTCAAAAGGACGACCTGTTTTCCACCCTCTCGCTGGCCAAGGCGGTGGCGGCGGAGCTTGCGGCGCGTTAAATTCTTATCTCATTCTAATATCTAATTTGAAAGCGTATATGAATTAAGTGAAGAGCTTTCGTTTATGGCTTTTCACGCGTATTTTCATCTGCACTATAATAAGCATGAGACCGCAGCCCCAACGGGTGCGGTCTCATGCTCCATATGGTGAAACAGCGCTTTGGGGTACAAATTAAAAAAGGATAAGCCGCCTTAAGGCTGCTTATAATACTAATCCCCTCAAAAAGAGTCGATAAAAATCCGCGTGAAAACCCATAAATTAAAGCTTTTCACTTGATTTTTATACTCTTTTAAATTGGATATTAGTATAAATAATAACCGCAAACTTAATAACAGGAGGATGTGTGATGGTACGCGCGGTAGAGGAACACAATAAAAAGGAGTTTGCGCGTATATTGAACCTGAACCCTTCTTATGGCACCGCGATACTGGCAAACTACGAGGCCTATGGCGACCACCATAACCACGAAAACGTGTGGCTGGTCTACAACTGGCGGGCAAAGCCCCATATGGTCGTTGAGCTGTTTCGCGAGACGCTGACGGTGTGCTGCGATGAGGAGGACGACAACAGCGAGATACTCGCCGCGTTTTTATCCATAGCGCCCTATTGGCGAAGGCTGGTAGGTCCGCGCCGGCTGGTTCACAGCCTGCCACAGCGTATCCTGCGGGGAAAGCAGCTGATGAGCGGAAGCGTAATGAAGCTGGAGCTGCCCCCTCCTGCGACGGCACACCTCCGGGAGGGCGAGACGCTTACCACCGAGCCGGAGCTTGCGCAGATATTTAAGCTGCTGTGCGAATGCAGCGAGGATTACCGCAAACGCGCCGATTACTCCCTGTGGCTAACCGATATTTCCTATCGTATGCGCCACGGCGGGGCATACGCGGCGGCGGTGAAGGCGGATGGGCTGTATGTTTCCTGCGCTTTCGGCTATTGCGCGGGACAAAACGCGGTGGTGAGGGACGTGTGTACCTTACCCGACCGGCGAGGAAAAGGCTATGGGGGCGCGGTGGTTGGCAGCTTAACCGACGCGCTGGCAAAGCAGGGAAAAACCCCTTACCTAATGAGCGTTTCGCCCCAGGCGGACGCGTTGTACCAAAAGGCAGGCTACCGGCCATACTCCGCATGGGCTGCCTTTGAGCAGGAAACATAACCGGCACGTTATAATATGGAGAGAGGAAAAAGATTACCGATGAATACGAACCCCTTTACCCTTTCGCAGGAGCTTTTGGAGCAGGCGCGGCAGGCGGAGCGTTCCTGCGCGTCTGTATTTGAGGGCCTGCGCGAAACCGCGGAATACAATCAGATGAAGGTGCAGAAGGCGTTTTATGATAACCGCGTCAGTGAAACCCATTTTGTTCCCAGCACCGGCTACGGCTACGGCGATGCCGGACGGGAGGTGGCGGACGCGGTTTTCGCGCAGATTGTGGGCGCGGAGGACGCGCTTCTTCGGCACAACTTTGTTTCGGGTACCCACGCCCTTTCGGTGGCTCTTTTTGGCATACTGCGCCCCGGCAATCTGCTCCTGAGCATTGCGGGCAGACCCTATGACACCCTGCAGGGGGTCATAGGCATTGATGAGAAAAAGGGCGGCCCGGGCGACGGCTCTCTGCGGGATTTCGGGGTGCTTTATGAGGAGATTAACCTGCTGCCCGATGGCTCACCCGACTACGCGGCTATCGCGGCGCGCGCGGGGGACGCAAAGGTCTGCTACATCCAGCGGTCGCGCGGCTATGCATTGCGTCCTTCCCTGCGCATCGAGGTGATTGAGAAGCTGTGCCGCGCGGTTCGTTCCGCGAACCCCGATGCCATTATTATGGTGGATAACTGCTACGGTGAGTTTGCGGAGGTGCAGGAGCCCACCCAGGTGGGCGCCGATCTCATCGTCGGCTCGCTGATTAAGAATCCCGGCGGAGGCATTGCGCGCACCGGCGGCTACATTGCGGGTAAAAAGCGTCTGGTGGAGCTGTGCGCCTACCGCCTGACCACAGTGGGTACCGGCAAGGAGATTGGCTGCACCCTGGGCATGACCCGTGAGCTGCTCATGGGGCTGTTCTTTGCGCCCACGGTGGTGGAGAGCGCCCTTAAAACCGCCGTATTCACCGCGCGCCTGTTCGGCGATATGGGCTATAACGTTAACCCGCGCTGGGACGAGCCGCGCACGGATATTGTGCAGGCCCTCACGCTCGGCACGCCCGAGGCGGTGGTGGCGTTCTGCGGCGGCATCCAGAAGGGCTCACCCGTCGATTCCTTCGCAGTGCCCGAGCCGTGGGCTATGCCCGGCTATGCCGACCCGGTGGTCATGGCGGCGGGGGCGTTTACCCTTGGGGCCTCCATCGAGCTTTCGGCCGACGCGCCCATGCGTCCGCCCTACGCGGTATGGATGCAGGGTGGGCTTACCTACTATTCCGCAAAGCTCGGCGTGCTGCTGGCGGCTGAGGCGGTTCGCAATGCGAAATAGTCCCCTCTTAATATATTCTGCATAAGGATGGGATAAAATATGGTTACATTGAAAAAAGTCGACTCAAGCAATGTCTGGAAAATCATTAAGCTCTCAGTTAACGATGATCAAATGGGGTTTGTGGCAACGAATACGCAGAGTATTATAGAGGCATACACTACGGTAACAGAAGGTGGTGTTGCGTTGCCTTTTGGGATATATAGGGACGATACCCCCGTTGGCTTTGTAATGTTCGGTTATGACGCAAACGGCGAAGTGGGATTACCTCAATTCGCCATTGGAAACTACTGCATCTGGCGTTTTATGATTGACAAGGCATATCAAAAGCGAGGATTAGGCAGGCAGGCGTTGCAGGCTTCAATCGATTATATGTGTTCTTCCCCCTGTGGAAAGGCACAATACTGCTGGCTGTCCTACGAGCCGGAGAACGAAGGGGCAAAAGCACTTTATCGTTCCATGGGCTTTGAGGAAAACGGCGAGGTGTGCGAGGGTGAGGTTGTAGCAGTACTGCGGCTTCCTGAATAAATGCGGCGTGCTGCTGGCGGCTGAGGCGGTAAACAGAATGAAGTAGTCTGTTTATTCAAATTGAAATACGTCGACATAGCCATGCATTTTGCCGGATACGCGGAATATGGCACTGTATGCTTGGTTACGATCTCTTCCGATGAACAAGACCTCGCTTTCCGGATTGATATTGCCGGAAAGATGCCCGCGCCATACCTCCCGATAACCATCCTTTGGCGTATACGCGGCGTAAATATGGTAGTTGATATCCTCGGTATCTGTTACATAGAAGCTTAAAAGGGATATCCCGGTATCGACGAGCTCAAAGGCCTGCACCGGCAGTGCGGTGTTTAGGCTTTCGTCTTGCGACTCTGGTACATGCTTCATAACGGCTTCGGCACTTATGCTTTCCATCGGTACGGGTTCCATCTCTCCTATAACTGCGGTGGCATGACCCTCCGTGTTCAGGTCATATCTCCTTGTGCCCGCATAAAAGTCAAATAAAATCAAGTCTCCATACGGTCCTTCAATCATCCGCGCCTCATAGTCTCCGATATAGTTCGGACCGGCGTAAAGCTTGAAAGTCTTCCGGTCGAAGGCCGGCAAGAGCAGCTCTACGGCATACGGGGTCTGCTTGCCGTGATATTTTATATATTCGATTTCACCGTCATAAATCATCGCGTCAAAATACTTTAAAGCGGCGGCAGCGTCCTCGCGCGCCTTCGGCGTATAGAAAATCTGTATCCTTTTTTCGATATCGATTGCCGACCACTCGCCGTTTTTTAAGGTATATATTACGGAGTCGGTGGGTTCGGTGTTATTTTCAAATTGATAGGCCCGAAAGATTTGGTCGTATTCAACGGGGACAATCACCTCAAAATCCGCGTTTACAATACCGTATTTTCCATCTATTTGAACAACGCTGAACGGTATAGGTTCCGCAAACCATCTGATGTCATCGAAGGGCAGCACGTTTTTATCCCGGTCCACATATGCCGATTTACCGTTCACCTTCATGCTCCGTATGCCGCGTTCAAAGCCGATCCCGTAATAAATCGGGGGAAGTTCGTAGTCTCCAAGCTCCGTGACTGAGGCGGTAAAGCCCTCCGCTATCTCCGCGTCATACGTTACCTTTGGCAATGCTGCCGCGTTTTCGCTTGCCGAATCAAATGCGGAGGATTCTTCGGAGTTGACGGCTGGCGATGTTATGTCGGATTTTCTGGCAGCCGTATGCGTGTCTGCAGATGCGCACGAGCATAGTATAAAACTGATTGACGCGACGAGAAGCCCATGAGATAGTAGTTTGATATACATGCTGCACTCCTTCAATAAACTCTTCAGGGCCGCCATTCGCAGCGGCCCTGAATTTGATTTGGTTAGCTAATCAGATTGCTATGCGCACCAAAACCAGAAGTATGAATAGGGGTTTAACGACTCAATTGTTGGGTTTTCAGTTGGCACAAAGGTAGTTTCTTCGTCCATTATTTGAATGTGCGTATGATATCCATTGGTTCCGCGCCTATCCTCTGTTCCGATTGTGTCGCCTTTTTCGATCTCTTGTGATACTCCGGGCGCATTAGTCCAATTTCCATGCAAGTACTGTACGGTTACCTCTAAAGTCTCGTTATATACCAGCAATTTTGAGATATTTGCGGAACTCCCTAAAACTTTTTGGATAACTCTGCCGGGTGCGATACTTTTGAGTGTGTTACCAGGCCCCCTATACACATCAACGCCTTCATGAAAAGTGTTAGAGCCATTTTCATATTCTTCGCACCACAAATAATTGTTATAAACGGTTCCGGAAAGATGTGCCGGATGAATTGTTGTCCTCCTTGAATTTTGTCATCACGGGAGTTACAGATTTTCATTGAGCCCAACAATCGAAAGGATGGCCAAGTCCTTCTAAAATTTATAATATCAGAAAATATTGCCTTAAATGTTAAAATACAATTAATTTTTTAATATATGATTAAACTCCTAAAATATTAATTTGTAGGAATAAATATCAAAAAACAAAATTTACAATCTTCAAAGTTTTTTCACCCCACACGTGCGTTTCATAAACTTTTCAACTGTCACCAGATAGGATATAATGACTAAGGGTGATAAGAATGGAATTAATACGAGAAAGACTTTCAATGGTGCCTGATTATCGGCATCCAAGTTATATAGG
>JAEZCT010000031.1 GCA_023433405.1 Bacillota bacterium
CGTCGGCTCCCGCGCCGACAGGCGGCTTACTTTTCTTGTTCGAGAAAAGTAAGCAAAAGCGAAGCAGGGACACCCTGCACCCAGCTCAAAGCAAGGGCAAACGAAGCATGGCTTTTGTGACGAAGCAGCTACGGCGCAAGCGCGTAAAGCTCAGTGGGGTAGCTGCGTTACGCGCTTGCGAAAATAATAAAGAATTTTTTCCAAAAATTATTTATTATTTTTACCCTTCGGCAAAATCCTGATGCCCCCCGTATTTTGCCCTTGCTTTTTGCCCTGATCTGTAGTTCTTCCTTTTTCCCCACACCTGCCACACAAGGCTACTTTGGTGCTGGGTTACGGGGATACTCCAATAAGCTATACTAATACTATTCTCCTAAAAGTGTTGATAAAAATCCGCGTCAAAATCCATAAATTAAAGATTTTGACGCGGATTTTTATACACTTTTTAATCGGATAATAGTATAAACTCTTTCAGGGGCCTAGTATTAAAAACCGCACAGCGGCATTGTTTTGCCGGTGTGCGGTTTTATATTTTTTAGAAGCAAGGACTAATCGAGCGTAAAGACCCTTTCCGGCATAATCCGTTCTCCTGTAGCGGGATCCTTCTCCATCTGCATAATGCCCTGCATAGACACATTCCATTTGGCAACCACAGGGCTTGAGGCCTGATACTCGAGAGCATAGGCCGCGCCCTTTTCGCATTCATAGTACCCAAAAAGATTCATGCCGTCACACCAGATGGTATAGTTGCAGATGCCCGCCTCCTTAAGCACGGCGGCCATCTCCGGCCAGATCTCGTCGTGGCGCTTGATATATTCCGCCTTTTTGCCGTCAAGAATGCGACCCTTCCAAGCAATCTTATCCATGGTTTATGCTCCTTTCGTGGTTGGCTCGTTTTTTTATACTAATATCCGATTTAAAAGAGTATAAAAATCAAGTGAAAAGCTTTAAATTATGGGTTTTCACGCGGGTTTTTATCGACTCTTTTTGAGGGGATTAGTATTAAGCTCCCGCCCCCGCTGGCTGCGGACACCTCAAGGGCGTACCCAAGACGCGAAAATCGCGGGGGTACACCCTTGCTTTTACTGAAAACCAAAGCTTGCTAGCTGTGCTACGCAAATACGGTCTTGTCACCAGCACCCGCCGCCCGGCTTAGGACAGCACATCCTTTTCGCGGCGGCGCGCATCTCCACATAGCAGCCGCAATGACTGCACATGCCGTTTACCAGCGCGTCGCAGGCGCGGCAGGCCGATAGGCGGGTGTTGTATTCATCATCGGTCACACCCTCGCGTGAGGGCAGGCTTTTGCGGTAGCGCAGCACGCTTTGGTAATACTCCGCCTCTTTGCCCTCCTGCATATCGGCTAACAGACAGCGGCGGCAGACGTTTTGGGCGTTTATGGATTCTTGCATCCTATTGTGCCACAATCTCCATCACGGCGCAGGCCGGAATGGTCAGGGTAAAGCCGTCGGCGGTGGTCTTAATCTCATCAAACGCCTTGACGCTAACCGCGGTGAGGCTGTTAAAATCGTTCTTGTCGTCCATCCCGCCGCTGAGGATTCGGGCGGTGAATTTTTTACCCGCAACGCCCGCAAGCACGCACGAAATATCCTGCGCCGTATCGACGGAGAGGTTTGTGAGGGTGATGTGGGTTTTGCCGTCGTCTGTTACGCTTGCGGTTACGTCAAGCTGGGGAACCTGTGCCTTGTCGGTTCCCACATCGGCGCTTTCCACATAGCTTTCCACCAGAGTGGCATCCATATGCCCCTTATACAGGTCAAACACATGGTAGGTGGGGGTAAGCACCATCTTGTCGCCCTCTGTGAGAATGACGGCTTGCAGGACATTGACGGTCTGGGCAAGGTTTGCCATAACCACACGGCGGCTGTGGCGATTAAAGATATTAAGGTGAATGGCCGCGACCATTGCGTCGCGCATGGTGTTTTGCTGGTATAAAAAGCCCGCGTTGGTGCCGGGCTCCACGTTATACCAGGTTCCCCACTCATCCACAATCAAGCCCACCTTGTTCTCGGGGTCGTAGTAATCCATAATACGGCTGTGATTTTCCACCAGCTCATTCATACGGTAGGCCTTTTTGAGGGTGGTGTAGTATTCCTCCTCGGTAAAGCCGGTGGCGTTGCCCTTATCCGCCCAGTTATCCGTAGGCAGGGTGTAGTAGTGCAGGGTCAGGGCGTCCATATGAGCCTTTGCCTTTTCCATCATCACCTTGGTCCAGCGGTAGTTATCGCCGTTTGGACCGCAGGCAATACGGTAGATCTTATTCTCGCCGTAGTTTCGCACATAGGTCTGGTAACGGCGGTATACATCGGCGTAGAATTCCGGCTCCATATTGCCGCCGCATCCCCAGTTTTCATTGCCTACGCCAAAATACTTTAACTTCCACGCCGCCTTTTGCCCGTTTTTCTCCCGCAGCGCTGCCATGGGGGATACGCCGTCAAAGGTCATATACTCCACCCATTCCTGCATCTCCTGCACGGTGCCGCTGCCCACGTTGCCGTTTACATACGGCTCGCAGCCAAGCTGTGCGCAAAGCTCCATAAATTCATGGGTGCCAAAGGAGTTATCCTCCACCACGCCGCCCCAATGGGTGTTAACCATGCGCTTGCGCAGCTCGTGGGGGCCTATGCCGTCCTGCCAATGGTACTCGTCGGCAAAACAGCCGCCCGGCCAGCGCAGCACCGGGATGCGAATGTGCTTAAGCGCCTCCAGCACATCGGTGCGCATCCCGTTTTTGTTGGGGATAGGGCTGTCCTTGCCCACAAACAGACCGCCGTAGATGCAGCGCCCCAGATGCTCGGAAAAATGCCCGTAGATGTTTTTGTTGATCCTTGATAGCTTTCGGTTGCCGTTGATGATAAGCTTACTCATTTGCATTTGCCTCCATTATCTAGCGTTGATGAAAAATATATTAAATTAGTCTTGCGCGTTTTCAAGCAGCCACACCCGCATTGCGCCTTCCGCGCGGTTGCCCCATGCGTAATAGGGTATGGCTGTGATGACGGCGGGGATTTGCTTTGGCAAAGTCTCTGCATACAGCCCCCCGTCGCTTTGCAGGCGTACACCCGCCGCCTTAAGCAAAACAATATTACCCAAGCTCTCATCGCAAACCGGCAGGGCGGCGATATTCGCCGCGCGGCTGATGCGCAGCGCGCAAAGGTCTTTGCCGTTGTCGGCCTCCTCCGCACAGTAAACCACCGGCCCCCGCAAAAGGGCGGTGCAGCCCGCGGCCGCGCGCACGGCGGTGTTTGCGTATACCCGGCGTACGGTCAGCTCCAGCTCAAGGCGCAGGGTATCACCCTTTTGCCAGGTACGGTCCAGATAAAGATAGCCGTCACGGACGAGGCTTTCAAGCCCCTCCAGCCTTTTGCCGTTTAGGAATACCGTTTTATCACGGCACCAGGCGGGAATATGCAGGGCAAGCACAAATGCCTGACCGTCCCCGCCGGGTGAAACCTCGTACTCCACCTCACCCTGCCAGGGGTAGGCGGAACGGCAGGTGATGACCGCGCCGTTATTTGCGGTATAAGAGCCGCCCAGATAGGAATGCACAAACACCGTGCCGCTTTGCTCCCCCCACAGGTACCGTCCCAGTGAGGCGAACAGGCGGGCGACGTTGGGCGGGCAGCAGGCGCAGTCGTACCACGCGGGGCGTTTGGGTAAGACGTGACGGTAGGCGGGCACCACGCCCGAAACCCCGGGTACAACCTCTAAGGGGTTAACATAGAAAAAACGCCGACCATCCAGCTGCATTCCCGCCAGGATGCCGTTATAGAGCTGTGTTTCCATCACATCGGCGTATTCGCCCTTGGGGGTAAGCTCCAGCATACGGCGGGCAAAGAACACCATGGCCACCGAGGCGCAGGTTTCGGCATAGGCAAGGTCCCCCGGCAGGTCATAATCCGCCGTAAAGGCCTCCCCCAGCGCCGAGGAGCCGATGCCGCCGGTGATGTACATGCGCTTATTTACAATGCTTGACCATATGCGCTCACAGGCGTTTTTAAGCGCGGCCTCGCCGCTGTCTCCCGCAAGCTCCGCCATGGCGGCGTACATATAACCGGCGCGCACGCTGTGACCAACCGCGTCCGTTTGCTCGCGTACCGGCGCGTGGCGCTGGTTGTATTCCGGTTCGGCGGGCTTTTTGCCCCAATGGTACCAGTCCCGGGCAAGAGTCTCGTGGGTCAGGTACTCCGGCTCTCTCCCCCGCTCGTCAATAAAATACTGCGCCGTATCCAGGTAGCGTGCCTCCCCCGTCGCCTCATGCATCCTTAAGAGCCCAAGCTCGATCTCCTGGTGACCCGGCACGCCCCGCACCTGCCCTTCCCCGCGCCCGAAGCGGGAGCAAATCAGGTTGGCGTAGCGGCGCATAATCTCCAACAACCGTGTCTTGCCGGTGGCAAAGTAATACGCGGCGGCGGCCTCCATCATATGCCCCGCACAGTACAGCTCGTGGCATTCGGCAAGGTTTTGCCAGCGGTGCTCGGGCTCCTTCACCGTAAAGTAGGTGTTTAGGTAGCCGTCGGGCTGCTGGGCGCGCCCGACCAGGTCTATCAGCTCATCCGCACGCGCCTCCAGCGACGGGTCGGGCTTTAGCGCCAGCGAGTAGGCGGCGGCCTCCAGCCATTTGGCGACATCGCTGTCCTGAAACACCATGCCGTAAAACTCGCCGTCACTTTCCCCCGCTGCAATGCGAAAGTTCTCAATGGCGTGGCTTTTAGCCGCCTCCGGCACACGGTCACTGAGGATATCGTACTGATAGGGGATGACGACGTCACGAATAAGCTCCTGAACCGGGGACCAGAACGGGTCGTTCACCCGCACTTTTTCAAGAGAAGGGAAGGTCACAGGGATGCACCTCACTTATCGCTGATTTTTTTGTTATCAGGGCATTATACCCCTCAAAAAGTGTAAAATTCTCAGATAAAAACCCGTAAGCGAGAGCTTCTCATCTTATTTCTATACACTTTTAAAACGGTTATTAGCATAAGGGAGTATAAAACTATCATTTGCCGCCGCGCGGCTTTTTTTCTGCGGCTCTTGCAAAGCTTTGGGAGCTATGAGCGTTTTAATAAAACATCCTGCTCATACTTTTTCACCGCGTCAAACCACTCGCTGCCGGCGGGTACGCCCTGGGTCTCGCAGTAGTGCGCCCAGAT
>JAEZCT010000071.1 GCA_023433405.1 Bacillota bacterium
AGAAATTTTTTAGCCAGACAAGGCGAAAAGCGCAGGAATACTTGCCGTATTCCGAGCATTTTCAACGCAGTATGGCGGAAAAATTGCCGTCTAAATGGTATTGCAAGCTATGAGAACAGGTTCTTAATCTTAATTTTCTTTTTTGCGATGAAATCTACAGGGGAGTATTGATACTAAGCAAGACCTAGCCCCTAATAAATTTCAAAACGCAAAGCTCCGTCAAACATCACCCTTACCCGGTACAGTGTTTTGGGCCAGGCCGTTAGGAGCCTTGCATCGGTAATGGGTATCTCCTCTCCGGTCACGTCCTGCGCCCCCTGCAGCAGAATTTCTCCCAGCCCTTCAAGCATAATTCTGCCCTCCGAGACGAGGGGCTTTTCACAGAACATTAGGTTTAGTACCGATGCCCTAAAGCTTCCGGCACAGCAATCCTCCACAACGACGCAGCGGTTTTTCAAAAGCCTTACCCTTCGCCCAAACGAGAAAAGCCCGCTTTCCTTCGGCCACGCGTCCTCCAACCGCAGGGATATCACGCTTTCCCGCTCTCCAAAGGCGGTTTGTACCTCCTTCGCCCGGAATTGGGCGCCCGCGCTTTGCATTACCCCGTCAAAATCGGGGAGGTTGTGATAGGAGGACTGCATCGTCCATATCTCATACCTTTGCCCGGAGAAGGTCTTTGCGCTGTAGCTTTCCACCCCAACGTCTATGACAAAGGGTCTGCCGTTTTTGTACAAGGTAAAGCTGCCGGTATCGTTGTGGTTGTGGTTGTCGTCATTATCACCGGCCTTGACCGCCAGACAGTAGGTGTCATCCCGCGCGACAAAAAGCCCCACGCTTTGGTAATACACCTCGCAGTGCCGTACCCCCGCCGGCTTATGCCCTGAAACCTCTCTTGCGCTAAAGGCCGCCTGCGCGCGGTAAAACAGGTTAATTTCCTCCGGCAGGTCTTTGTGCTCTATGTTCTGCCAGTCCGCGGCGGCAAAGTCGCACAGCGCACCGTCGCCGCACCGTGCGCCAAACAGGTACTCCCTGACGCCCGCCCGCCCCGCAATGGGGGAGCAGTCGGCAAAGTTAACATAATATCTGTCCTGCACATGCACATTCAGGATGTAGTGCGCGATGTTTTTAATCTTTTGCTCTTTCCACACCGCCTCGAGCTGTCCCTGCGTCACACGGTCAAGCACCTCAAGGGCGCCAAACAGGCACAGTCCCGCGTGGCGGTAATACTGCGCACCCTCGTCGCAGCAGCCGTCCTCTCCATAATCGCGCAAAAACGCATCCAGGCTTTCCGTCGCCTTAAGCACTGTCCTCCGGCGGATATCTCCGGAAAAATGCCCGAGAAAGGCGGCGAGCAGAACATTTTGCGTACACCACACCGTCCAATTTAGGGTAGGCTCCCCCCTGCCGCCCATCCACCAGAACCACTCCGTTAGGTAGGGGGTAACAATGCGGTGTTCCAGCTCATACCCCACCCGTTCACCCAGTATGGGACAAACCTCCGCGAGAGCCCTATCCAGCAGATAGACCGCCGTGGCCAGCAGGGTACCGGTTTCGCAGGCAAACAGGTCAAGCACCGGGCGGGTGGGGCATGGCAGCGGCAGAGCGGGTGTATTGCGAATATAGCTGTTGTGGGCGGGCAGCTGCCAGCCGCTTTCCTCGCACAGGAGCAGGATGCCGTTGGCCGCCTCATCCAGAAACCGACCCTGATACTCCGCGCATTCGGCGAGAATAAGGGCGCACAGCGCCCTGCGGCGGGCAAAGTACTTGTCCTCAAAATCCACACGGTTACCGGTGCGTGTATAGGCAAGCCAATCCGCGGCGGTGATAGCGGGCCACGAGAAGCCCAGGTATTCCTCCCCCCGCCTCACTAACGCGGCCCGGGTATCCTCGGGCAGTCCCGCCCATCCGGCGCGGTCATGCGCCGGGGGGAAGGGGGTGTAATCCATCAGGTTATGGGGGAGCCGATATCCTTCCAGCATAGGTTAAAACCTCTTATTCCGGTGTAATACCATTCTCCGATAAAAGTGTTGATAAAAATCCGCGTCAAAATCCATAAATTAAAGATTTTGACTTGTTTTTTATACACTTTTTAATCGAATAATAGAATAATTCGTTTCGCGTCATTTTTCCTGCGTCGGACTATAAAAAGTAGTTCTCCTGTTCTGTGAGCAGAGCCTTTACCACCTTGTAGCTAAGCTTGCGGCGGCGGTATTCATCCACCATTCCCTTGTTGTTCATCGTGCGGGGGCGCACCGCAAACCACTCGTCGCTGACGCGAACATCACAGTACTGCCAGATGAAGATGCCCGAGCACCCCTCCTTTTGCAGCACCGCCTGCACCTGATGCTCCAAAATCTCCGCCTGCCTCTCCTCGCTCCATTTGCAGCAGGTCTCGCTCCGGGTGCCGTATATGCCCCCCGCGCCAATCTCGGAGATAAGAAAGGGCTTGCCCGCGCCCTCGGTATTTTTCTGCACCCAGTCATATAGGCTGTCGAGATACTCCGCCGCCGGTGTTTCGTGGTACCATTCGGGGTAGATGTTATAGCTGACGATATCGGGCAGCCCCAGGCTGATATCCTTAAAAAACTGGAAGGAGGCAAAGGAGGTGGGGCGGGAGGAATCCATGGATTTTATCTGTGCAAACTGTTCGGCGTAGCAAGCCCTTCCGTAGTCGGTGTCGCTTGCGCATTCGTTGAGGATGCCCCAGATAATAATGGCGGGATGGTTGTAGTGCTCCGTCACCATCTCGCGGATGCAGTCCTCGCATTGGCGGCGGAAGTTTGGGTTACGCATCCGTTTTTCATCCAGCCCCCTTGCGTGGTTTTCCTCCCAAACCAGCAGCCCCTTTTCGTCACACAGGTCAAGAAACAGCTCGTCGTTTGGATAATGACTGGTGCGCACCGCGTTGGCACCAAGGTCGCGCATGATATTGATGTCCTGATCCAATGCCTGAAAGGGCAAAGCGCAGCCGAAATGAGGGTGATCCTCATGGCGGCAGAAGCCCTTGATGCGCAGAGGCCTGCCGTTTAACAGAATATCGCTGCCCGATACGGCAATTGTTCGGAAGCCCACCCGCTCAATGAGGTCATCGGCGGGCTTTTCCTCCTCGTCAAGGTACAGCAGGGTGTTTAGCAGGTAAAGTGTGGGGGACTCGGGGGAATAGTCCGCCACATGCTTCATGCGCATTTCCCCTGTAAATATGCCTTCCCCCGCCGGGGGGATTGACCGAGAAGGCAATGCCAAGCACTGCCCCGCGATATGCGTTTTAAGGCTTACGGTGTGTGTCTCGTCGCCGATGTTGCGCACCAGTGCCTCGATGCGCAGCAGCCAACCCTCCCCCTCGCGCACCGGGGTTGCGTGCACCCATTCCAGATACGTGTCTGGCACCTCCTCTACGGCTACCGGGCGGGTAATGCCGCCGTAGGACATGTAGTCGTTGGGGATATGAAGGGCCGAGTCCTCGGAAAACGCGTTCGTAACCCGAACCTGCAGCCGGTGCTCGCCGTCCTGCGCATTGCGGTATATCCCCGAAAACGGAGTGTAGGCGTTGTAATGGTGCGCTATTTGTGTTCCGTCAACCAAAACGTCGGCGGTGTGGCTTACTCCCTTGCACACAACGCGCAGGTTGCCCTTGCCGCGAAAGGAGGTTTCGTACAGCGCCTCTCCCCGATAGCCTGCAAAGCCGGGATAGGTTTCCCAGCAGCTTGGCACCGCGACGGCCATGCTCCTGCCTTTTTGTGCGCCGCCTTCTGGCGTAAAGCTCCAAAGGCAGGTAAGCTCGGTTTGGGGACGGATGTGATGGGTTTGAAAGGTGCGAAGCATAGTGAGTTTCTCCTTGTGACCGTAATTATTGTTAAGCATATCGCTTTCCTGACGCAGAAAAAATTACAGGCTTTGCTGATAATCGCGCGGGGATACCCCCGCGTATTTTTTAAACACCTTGCTAAAATAAAACGGGCTTTCAAAGCCAAGCTGCTCGGATATTTCATTGATGCGCCCGTCGCCGTGGGCAAGCAGCTCTTTGGCGGCCTCCACCCGCGCGGTGGTGATATACTCCACAAAGCCGCAGTCGGCATACTTTGCAAACAGCTGGCTCAGGTAGCTCGGGTTAAAGTTAAAGACCGCGGCTACATCGTTGAGGGAGAGCCGCTTATTGAGGTTTTGGCGGATATACTCCTGCACCCCCGCTATCACCTTTTGGCGGTAGTTCTGGCGGCGGGAGGACAGCAGCTCGCAGCAGCCGTCCCGCAGACGGTCTAGCCACGACACAATTGCCTCGGTGGAGCTTAGTCGGTAAATGCCCCGATAGCCCTCGGGGTTATCCTGAAAAATATGGTCTACGGTTTTTTGTCCGTCCGGCAGCAGGGTAATGGCCATATACAGTACATTGCAGGCGGCGTCCATTGCTTGGATACGCAGCTGCGGCTGTGTGGCATAGTATTGCGATATGCCCGACAGGGCGGTATACAGCGCGGCGGTATCCAGCTCCTCAAAGGCGCGGCGGATATCGGGGCGTATGGTGGAAAACTCAAACTCCGTTTCTGGCTCGCCGCCCTCCCCGCCGGCCGGCACAGAGAAAACCACCGGCAGCAGCTCGCTTGCCCGGTGTGCGGTGCGGCGTGCGGCCAGATAGCTTTCACTCAAAGCGCGCGGGTCCTCCACAATCGTTCCCACGGAAATGTGAAGGGCGATGCTGAAGTAGCTGCGCACCAGCGCCACTGTCTTTTGCAGGCTTGCCTCCAGGCCTTTCAGCTGGCTATCCTCGCCGCTTTCCAGACAAAAGGCTATGCTGAAATGGCGCATGTCCATAGTTGTGATATAGCACCGATGGGTTTTGCCCAGTGTTTCCCGCACCATCTGCACTGTGCCGCCGCACATGGATAGCAGCTTTTCCGCACTGTATTGCGCATTCTCCGGCTCTACGATTTCACAGTTAACAGCCGTGAAGGCCTTTACCGAGAAATCTATCGCCAAATCCTCCTTTTGCGCAAGGTACTGCTCCTCGCTGTCAAACAGGTTGTTGTAGAGCCTGATAAAAAACTTTTCGCGCATGGCTTGCAGCCCGCTGCGCTGTGCCGTCACCGGCGCCTGCGCCCGGCGGTACTCCCCCGCTATGGCAAGAGCCTTTTTGACCGACTCCTCCAGCGACTGGGGGGAAAGCTCCAGCTTAATTAAATAATCCACCGCCTGCACCTTAATTGCCTTGCGCACAAGGTCAAACTCCTCATAGCTTGTAAGGACAATAAACAGGGGGATCCGACCGTACTTTTCGGCGCACTCCTCGGCAACCTCAAGACCGGATTTGAGCGGCATACGGATATCGGTGATGACAATCTCGGGGCTTAGCTGCTCAATTAACTGCATGGCCTGTTCTCCGTTGCGGGCGGTGCCCACCACCTCGATGCCCAGTCTCCCCCATTCCAGCATGGACTGAAGCCCCACGCAAACCAGCGGCTCATCGTCCGCAATTAGTAGCTTGATCACTGCTGTTCCTCCATTCCTGTATCAAAAAACGGCAGGCGAATGGTCATAGTGGTATAGCTGCCCGCTTTGCTGCGTATCATCAGGCCGTAATCGGCGCCAAAGGCATAGCGCAGCCGCTCGTCAACGTTGCGAACGCCAAGCCGTCCCAGCATCCCCGAGCTTGTGGTGCTGTCCTCCAGTATTTTTTTGAGCGCGGTGCGGCTCATACCGATGCCGTCGTCGGTAACAGAGCACAGCACATGGCTTTGCGATGCCCGCACCACCAGGCGAATGGTACCCCCTCCCTTGGGCTCCAGCCCGTGAAAGATTGCGTTTTCCACAATCGGCTGTAGGGTAAAGCGGGGGATGGGTGCGTCCAGCAGCGAATCTCCCGCAACCTCTTTTAGCAGTGTGATGGAATCGCCGTAGCGGTACTTTTGAATTACAATATAGTCATCCAGCAGGGCAAGCTCATCGCGCAGGGGCACGACCTTGCGAATATCCTTCGCCACTGTTTTTAACAGGCGGGAGAGCGAGGTGGTCATCTCGGCAATCCCGTCCGCCTTTTGTATGGTCGCCATCATCTTAATAGAATTAAGGGTATTATAGAGAAAATGAGGGTTGATCTGGCTTTGCAGCATACGGTATTCAAGCTCCCGCTTGTTTTTTTCATCCGCCACCCGCCGTTCCATCAGGGCGACTACGTCACGGGAGAGGAGGTTGATGCCCCTGCCCACCTGACCAAGCTCATTGCCCGACTCGATGTCGGGGGTGAAGGAGAAGTCGCCCTTGGCAATCGCGTCTATTTTTTTGCGCAGCGCCCGCACCGGACGGCTGATGTTTTTATCCATGCTGTAGGTAATAAACAGGGAAAGGAAAAGAATCATAAAGCAAAGCGCGATAAACATCCATATCCACCCCCCCTGCCGGGGAAAAAAACTCTGGTTGGACAGCACCTGGGTGAGGATTATGCCGTCGCGGATGGGGTAGCTTACCACCGTGCGCTCCTCGCCGTTTTGGTCGCGTACAATACCCGCAACGGTCTTTTCACTGGTAGGGTCGGCGATGTTGTAGCTTATAAACTGGGCGCTTGGCTCGACAAACGTAAAATTCCGGCCGTCAATTTGATAGCTCCGGCTGCCAAGGGTCAGGTACAGGCTTTCGTCGTCGCTTAGGCTGTAGCCAATCAGCTTATCCGTAATTACCGAGGTGGAAGCCGCCAGAAAAACCGTCCCGATGGTGCTGCGGTCGCCGGAATGGTAGACGGGACAGAGAAGCGGCAGCACGAATGGCTCGCTGCTGAGATAAAAGGGGTCGGAGATCATCGCCTCCCACTCGGAGATGGGGCCGAGCTCGATTCCCTCCAGCTTGCCAATGCTATAGATGGTAACCGGCTCTGAGGAGCCCGCGAAGTTGCCCACCTGCAAAATCTTCTCCAGCCGGTCGTCCACGACGATAAGCCTTCGCACATAGCTCCGCGCGCGGTTGTTCATAAACTCCTCGTTCATGCGGTTATACGCCCTTATTGCCTTGGGCTTTACGTTATTATCCGAGAGAAAATAATCGGAGATGTAGCTGCTGACGCCGCACCATTTTCCAAGCGCCGTCAGGTCGCGCAGATCCTGCTCGATTACGCTTGCCACCAGCTGCAAATTAAACTCCGCAGACTGCACGGCTGTGCGCAGCTGAAACATATACATAAGGTAAAAGCTGAAAGCGGAAACCAGTATGGTTACAAACAGGGCAAACAGAATCATTAAAATTATCACCCTGCTTTTTACCGTGCGAAATCGGTCCGGCATATTGTGTTCCTCCCGGGTAACGCGATATAATAATCATCCTGCTTATAATTTTTCAATGCGGCTTTGCGTAAGCTCTCGTGTTTGCCGTTTTCTAAACTCTAGCCTGAAAGAAAGACAATGTCAATCCATGAAACGCGGCGGATTGCAAAACTAAGGTATCTCCGGGCAACGTTCAAAAAATTATACAGGTTAACCTAAAAATAATACAGGTTGACGGGGCGAGAATAAAAATGTATACAAAATTTACAGGAATACATTTTAGTTTTTCATTATCATATGCATTGAAAGGTTTATAATTAGCGTTGTAATACTATTCTCTTTAAAAAGCGCAAAATAAGAATCCGCGCTTGCTTTGGCAAAAATTTTATTCATGCCTACAAGGGGTAATCGTATTACAAGCCTACTCCATCACAAAATTGCAGGAGGTAACAAAATGAAATCCGGAAAAGTTTTATCCTTACTTTTAGCGGCTGTATTGCTTCTTAGTGTTTTCGCAGGCTGCAGCAGCGCGCCGGCAGCCTCTTCGGCTGCCCCCTCGTCGGGGAGCGCATCCTCTGAGGCTACCGCGCAGCCCGTCACCCTGAAATGGGCCATTTGGGATTTGGAAGCCACCACATATTATAAGCCCCTCGCAGAGGCCTACACCGCCGAGCATCCCAACGTGACGATTGAATTCGTCGATCTCGGCTCGGCAGACTTTATGACCATGCTCAGCACCCAGCTTTCCGGCGGCGCCGACCTCGACGTGCTGACCATCAAGGACATTCCCGGCTATGCAAACCTTGTAAAGCAGAACCATCTTGAGCCCCTAAACTCGTTCATCAGCTCCTCGGGCATCGATACGTCGTTGTACGGCGGCACCACGGAGCAGATTCAGGTAAACAACGAGCTGTACGCGCTGCCCTTCCGCAGCGACTTCTGGATTGTTTACTACAACAAGGATCTGTTTGACGCGGCGGGTGTCGCGTACCCCACCAACGATATGACCCTTACCCAGTACGATGAGCTTGCCCGCAAAATGACCAGCGGCAGCGGTGCGGAAAAGGTTTACGGCGCACACTACCACACATGGCGCAGCGCGGTTCAGCTCTTTGGTATCCTCGACGGTAAAAACACCATCGTTGACGGCAAGTACGACTTCTTAAAGCCGTACTACGAGCAGATTTTAAAAGAGCAGGACGACGGTATTGTTCAGGATTACGCCACCCTTAAGACCTCCAGCACCCACTACTCCGGCGTATTCTACAACAACCAGGTTGCTATGATGAATATGGGCAGCTGGTTTATCTCCACCCAGATTCAGAAGGTAGCAAGCGGCGAGTCCCTCTCCAAGAACTGGGGCATTGTCAAGTATCCTCATCCCGACGGCGTAGAGGCCGGCACAACCCTTGGCACCATCACCTCCCTCTCCGTCAACGCAAATTCCAAGAACAAGGAAACGGCGCTTGACTTTACCAAGTTTGTAACCGGTCCCGAAGGCGCTGCGGTTATCGCAGGCACCGGCACCATCCCCGCCATTAAGAACGACGAGGTTATCGCCACCATCTCCTCCATCGAGGGCTTCCCCCAGGATGATAACAGCAAGGCTGCTCTTTCCACCTTCAAGACCTATCTTGAGATGCCCATTCACGAAAAGAGCGCGGATATTGAAACCGTTCTTAACGAGGTACACGACAATATTATGACCAAGAACACCACCATCGATCAGGGTATTGCCGACATGAACACCCGTATAGCGGAGATTCTCGCACAGTAGTTTCGCCGCATAAGTAATTGATTCCTTTGGCTGAAAGGTTACTCTCAGCCGGATCGCTCAAGGGGCGGGCTATCTGCCCGCCCCTTATTTATTGTAGCTTGGATGAAGTCGTGAAGATTGCATCGTGTAGATCCTCTCACACGCCTTGACCCAAGGGGTTTGACGTGGGAATACTATAAATCGGGAAAGGGTTGAGAAGGTATGCCAAATACTACGATGGCAGCAACGCCAAAAAAACGCGGCTTATCCCAAAAGATGAAGGATCAGCTCATCGCGTACAGCTTTATACTGCCGAACTTTATCGGCTTTGCGTTATTTACACTGGTTCCCCTCGTGTTCGCGCTGGTACTCTCCCTGCTGGAATGGGACGGCGCTAATCCTATGAAATTTGTGGGGCTTAATAACTTTGCCCGTCTGTTTACAGATAAGCAGTTCCAAAGAGCCCTTTGGAATACGGTCGCCTACACCGTAGGTGTGGTGCCGCTTACGTTAATCTCGGCTTTAATACTCGCCATTTTACTAAACCAGAAGGTTGTGGCGCGCAACTTCTTTCGCACCGTCTCCTTTTTTCCATACGTTGCCTCGCTGGTTGCGGTGGCGGCGGTGTGGAACTTTATCTTCAGCCCCACCAAGGGCCCTTTAAACAGCATTTTAAACATCATCACCGGCATTCCCATCGAGCAGCTGCCCGGCTGGGCCGCCAGCAAGGACTGGGCCATGGTGACCGTTATCCTGTTCAGCGTGTGGAAAAACATGGGCTACTATATGGTCATCTACCTAGCCGGCCTGCAAGGCATTAACCCGGAGCTTTACGAAGCCGCAAGCCTAGACGGCGCGAACAGCTGGCAGCGCTTTCGCCATGTCACCGTGCCGCAGCTTGCGCCTACCACCTTTTTTGTCACCATCATGCTGGTTATCAGCTCCTTTAAGGTTTACGACATCTTCATCAACCTCTTTGCGGGCGGCGACAACCAGTTAAGCGACGCGACCCGCGTTATGGTATACCAAATCTATAACACCGCATTCCGTTCGCTCAACTTCGGGTATGCCAGTGCGCAGGCTATGGTATTGTTTGCGCTGGTACTCGGTATCACACTGGTTCAATTTCGCGGCGAAGCGAAATTAGGCAGTTAGGAGGGTCAACAATGGTTGGAGAAAAGAAAAGACACTTTATCGCCTCTACGGTTCTTTATATCCTTCTTATACTGCTAGCGCTGGTTATGATCGTCCCCTTTCTGTGGATGATTTCCTCGTCGCTCAAGCTGAGCAAGGACGTTTTTACCTTTCCCATGCAGTGGATTCCCGAGAACCCCCGCTGGCAGAACTTTCAGGATATCTGGACCAAAATTCCGCTCGGAACCTTTATCTTTAATACGGCTAAGCTGTCTGTTATCATAACCTTTTTACAGCTGTTTACCTCAAGCTTCGCGGCTTATGCCTTTGCAAAGCTTGAGTTTAAGGGGCGCAACGCACTGTTTTTAGGCTACATCGCCACCATTGCCGTGCCATGGCAGGCGTACATGGTGCCGCAATTTATCATGATGCGGCAGATGGGGCTTAATAACACCCACCTCTCCATGATCTGCCTGCAGGCCTTCTCGGCCTTTGGCGTGTTCATGATGCGGCAGTTCTATCAGAGCATACCCACCGAGCTTTGCGAGGCCGCGCGAATTGACGGCTTGACCGAATATGGAATATGGGCTAAAATTATGCTGCCGCTCTCAAAGCCCGCGCTCTCGACCCTTACCATATTCACCTTCGTAAATACTTGGAACGACTTCCTCGGGCCGCAAATCTATCTGACCAAAACCGAGCTGAAAACCATCCAGATTGGTCTGCGCATGTTTATCGCGCAATATTCCAGCGAGTATGGCCTGATTATGGCGGCGAGCGTCGTTGCGCTTATTCCCGTGCTTGTAATCTTTTTAACCCTGCAAAAGTATTTTGTACAAGGTGTCGCCAGCGCCGGATTGAAGGGATGATGTGTATATGACCGGATTGTTTTTCAATAAAACGGAGATTTCGGCAGCCGAGGTGAAATCGGCGCTGGATACCGCCGCCGGACAGGTGCTTCGCAACCTGCCCGATTTTACGGAGAGCTGCCAAAACCACACCAGTGTAAATAACTTTTACCCCGCCTGCGAAAACAACCAGTGGACCTGCGGCTTTTGGCCGGGTGAGGTATGGCTTGCCTACGAGCATACCGGCAACGAGGCCTTTAAACGCTCGGGAGAGGTTTTGGCGCGGAGTTTTTTAAACCGGATTATCAACAAGGTGGAGGTTGACCACCACGACATGGGCTTTTTGTACTCCCCCTCCTGTGTCGCCGCGTATAAGCTGACGGGCAGCAAGGAAGCAAAACAGGCGGCGTTGCTTGCCGCCGACCAGCTAATCAGCCGGTTTCATCCGGTGGGGGAGTTTATACAGGCATGGGGTACACTGGGTGCCAAGGATAACTACCGCTATATTATCGACTGTCTGCTCAACCTGCCCCTGCTTTACTGGGCAACCGGTGAAACCGGCGACGACCGGTATGCGCAAATTGCCAAAAGGCATATTACCACCTGCCTGCAATACTCCATTCGCGAGGACGGCAGCACCTTTCACACCGTATTTATGAACCCGGAGACCGGTGCCTTCAGCCACGGCGCTACCTGTCAGGGCTATCGGGATGATTCCGACTGGGCAAGAGGACAGGCCTGGGCGGTATACGGCACCGCGCTAAGCTACCGCTACACCAGAAGGCCCGAGTACCTGACGGCCTTTGAGCGGGTTTTAAATTTTTATCTTACCCGTCTGCCGGATGATATGGTTCCCTACTGGGATATGATCTTCGTTGAGGGGGAGGAGCCCCGCGATTCCTCCAGCGCATCCATTGTAGCCTGCGGTCTTTTGGAGATGGCAAAGCATGTGGATCACACGCAGGCGGAGACCTACCGCTCCATCGCCAGAAAGATGCTCAAAGCCCTGCTTGACGGCTACAGCGTCAAAGACCCTAAGGTTTCCAACGGGCTTGTTCTTCACGCTACCTACAGCAAAAAGTCTCCCTATAACACCTGCACGCCCGAGGGCGTGGATGAATGCGCAAGCTGGGGTGACTACTTTTATATGGAAGCCCTAACCCGTCTTGATAAAAATTGGGAGATGTATTGGTAATGAAGCTTGATTCCAAGCAGGATTTTCAGTCGCTTATGCACCTGTTTTTAGACCCGCTGCTTCCCCATTACAGCGCCGGCGGCGCCTTGCTTTCACTCGGTGATACCGGCGCCACCTATCCCCGCCAGACCATCGACTTTGAGGCCTTTTCACGCCCCTTGTGGGCGCTTGTGCCGTTTTGGATGGGCGGAGGGCGGGATGAAGCCTTTGAGACGGTATACCGCAAGGGCTTTGCCGCCGGAGCAGACCCCGAATCGACGGAATATTGGGGCGGCTTTGGGGATTATGATCAGCGCTTTGTGGAAATGGCGGCCATTGCCTGCGGGCTGCTGTTTGCACCCGAGCGGCTGTGGCAGCCCCTGACGGATGGCGAAAGGCAACGGCTTGCGAGCTGGCTAAACGGTATTAACGAGCATTTTGTTCCTTTGTGCAACTGGCAGTTCTTCCGTGTGCTGGTTAATGTTGCACTCAAAAGGCTCGGTATGCCCTATAATGAGCAAAAGCTGGGCGAAAGCCTAGCCGAGATTGAGAGCTACTACGTTGGCGGTGGCTGGTATAAGGACGGGGTATCCAACCAAAAGGATTATTACGTCCCCTTTGCGCTGCATTACTATGGGCTTGTATACGCAAAGGTTTTAGAGAAGGACGACCCCGAGCGCAGCGCGCGGTATAAGGCGCGGGCGATGGAGTTTGCGCAGGACTTTATTTACTGGTTTGCCGACGACGGCTCGGCGCTGCCCTTCGGCCGCTCGCTGACCTACCGCTTTGCACAGGCTTCGTTCTGGACAGCCTGCCTGTTCGCGGGCATAGAGCCGTTCCCGGTCACGGTGATGAAGGGCATTATCACGCGTCACTTTGAGTACTGGCTCGGTCAAAGGATGTTTGACCGGGACGGCATTCTCACCATCGGCTACGCCTACCCGAACCTGATTATGGCCGAACGCTATAACGCGCCCGGTTCCCCCTATTGGTCCATGAAATCCTTTTTACTCCTCGCCCTGCCGGACGACCACCCCTTTTGGACAGCAGACGCCGCGCCGCTACCTGAGCTGGATTCCGTTAAGGCGCTGCCCCGCGCCGAGCTGCTCATTCAGCGCCGCGAAAATGATACCGTGGCCTACGCGCCGGGTGTATGCGAGCTGTACGGTCACGGGCATCTCGTGGAGAAATACTCAAAGTTTGCCTATTCCACGGCATTCGGCTTCAGCGTCATGCGCTCTTCCTTTGTGCTTAATGAGGCTTGCCCGGACTGTATGCTGGCGTTTGTAATTGACGACACGGTGTTTGTACGCAAGAACAGTGACGTGTGGCAGGTATCCTCCGACCATGTATATTCCGAGTGGAGACCCTTCCCGGGCATTTCGGTGAAAACCACCGTCACCCCCACCCCATCGGGGCATGTGCGCCGGCATGAAATTGAGAGCGAATACCAGTGTATTGCGGTGGATTACGGCTTTGCCGTCCCCAAATTCGCCCAAGGCTCCGCGCAGGAGCTGACCGAACACAAGGCGCTGGTGCGCACGGCAAAGTATTTTTGCGCGGTCTCCGGTGTGGGACCGGACGCAGCCCCACAGATTCTAAACGCCGACCCCAATACCAGCCTGCTGTTTACCAACACCCTGATTCCCGGTGTACGCTATACAATCGGGAGAGGCCGGACAGTGTTGGAATCCACCGTTGAGGCTGAGGTACGCGGGTAGAACTCCTCCTTCCGGGGTAACCAAAAAAGAAAGGGTACCGCTTCCTCAAACGGAGCGATACCCTTTTGCTATTTGAAGGTCGCGTTCTACGTTTCTCCCACTTTTAAGAAGAAACAGATTGCACTAATCCTTGCTTTTACAGCAAAAGTGTAATACTGATCCCCTCAAAAAGAGTCGATAAAAATCCGCGTCAAAACCCATAAATTAAAGCTTTTCACTTGATTTTATACTCTTTTAAATCGGATATTAGTATAAAACGATATATAGCCGCCGAACCGCCGGATGAAAAACCGGCGGCAAAGCCCACGCCTGACCGAAGTGTTCCCTGTTGCCTTAACAAGGCGCGGTCCTGCGGCATGGTCTTTGTGACCCAAGGTCATTCGGGGGCTTATATATTTCAAAGAGGCAAAAGACCTGCGCCCTTGCCCGGCAGCTCCCCTGCGGTCGGGCTTGCGCAGCCTGCCCATAGCCGGACGCGGCGTATTCCCGCTGCATCCGGCGTCAGCCCCGCAAACAGCCGACAGCCTACCCCCGTGCCGGCGCGCCCTTTTGATCCTCTTACATCCTCATCTTATGCTCTTTAGCCGCCCCCCGCGACATGCCGCCCGACCGGCAACAATGCCGAATGCTACATTTTAAGCAAAGTGCCGCGGTTTTTCCCCGCAGGGGATTATCCTCCGTACAAAAAACGGGAGATTATTTTTTATCACTTGACAATTATGTTAATATGATAGAGAGCAAAGTAGCACCTGCCGAAGGTTTAGCAGGAGCAAGGAGCAGAAATGGTTTACCTGGATTATGCGGCGAACACCCCCGTTCTGGAGGAGGTGCTGACCCGGTACGCAAACACCGAACGGGATTATTTCGCAAACCCCAACGCGTCACACCCCTTGGGGGCTGCCGCGCGGCAAAGGCTGGATGAGTGTACAAAGGCTATCGCATCCTTGCTCCGCGTGGAGCAGAATGCGCTGATACTAACCTCCGGGGCAAGCGAGGCGAATAACCTTGCGCTAAAAGGGATTGCCCATACCTACCGGCATTTTGGCAGGCATATCATTACCAGCTGCCTTGAACACCCCTCCGTCAGTGGTTGCCTCACCTATTTGCAGGAACAGGGGTACGAGGTGGAGCTGGTTGATATCGGCGCGGACGGCAGGGTGCGGCTTGACCACCTGCGTCAGCTTCTTCGCAAGGACACCATTCTTGTTAGCATCTGCACCGTGGACAGTGAGCTTGGCAGTATACAGCCTGTGGATGAGATTGCAAGGCTTGTGGGCGAATACCCGAACTGCCGCTTTCACACCGACGCCACCCAGGCGGCAGGCAAGATTCCTGTGGATTTTTACGCGGCGGACTGCACGGTTTTCGCGCCCCACAAATTTTATGGCCTCACCGGCTCGGGCGGGCTGGTTAAAAAGCCCACCACGGTGCTTACCCCCCTCATTCACGGGGGCGCGGGTTCGCAGCAGGTTCGGGCGGGTACCCCGTCGGTCGCTCATGCAGTCGCGATGGAAGCGGCACTGAGAAACGCGCTTGCCTTTATGGAGGAACGGTATGAGACCGTACAAATGTTGCGTAGTTCTCTTCTTAATCATCTGACCGCCTACCCCGCTGTTCGGATTAATAGTCAGCGGGAAGGCTCCCCCTATATCCTTAACCTGAGCGTGAACGGCGTAAAGGCAGCGCTATTTAAGCAGGCTTTGGAGCGATACGGCGTCTGCGTTTCGGTAAAATCGGCCTGTTCCACCGAAAACACTCCCTCCCGCGCGGTGTACGCGGTTACGGGGGACAAAAAAAACGCCCTATCCTCCTTTCGCATCAGCCTGAGTCACCTGACCACCGCCGAAGAAATCGATGGTTTTTTCACCGCATTTGGCGCGTGCTATTATGAGTTAACCAAAGGATAACGGAGAAATAATGGAAAAGCATATACAGGTAGAAAAAAGCATCACCAAAAAGTATCACAAAACCATCTGGTGCCGTTTTATTGAAGGGATTAAGGAATACGACCTCATACAGGAAAACGACCGCATTGCCGTGTGCATATCGGGCGGCAAGGATTCCATGCTCATGGCAAAATGTATGCAGGAGCTTTTGCGCCATAATAAATTCCATTTCGAGCTGGTGTTTCTGGTCATGGATCCCGGCTACAACGACGTCAACCGCCAGACCATTGTCAGTAACGCGGCGCTTTTAAACATCCCCATTCATATCTTTGAAACCAAGATTTTTGATATTGTTGCGGATATCGACCAAAGCCCCTGCTACCTTTGCGCACGGATGCGCCGGGGGCACCTGTATAAGAATGCTCAGGAGCTTGGCTGCAACAAGATTGCGGTGGGACACCATTTTGACGACGTGGTGGAAACAGTTTTAATGAGTATGCTTTACAACGGGCGGATTCAAACCATGATGCCAAAGCTGCACAGCACCAACTACCCCGGCATGGAGCTTATCCGCCCCATGTACTGCGTGCGGGAGGCGGATATTCTTGCTTGGAAGAATTACAACGACCTGCAATTCATCCAGTGCGCCTGTCGCTTTACCGAAAACTGCACCATGTGCGATAACGGGGGCGGAGGCTCCAAGCGTCAGGAGATGAAAACACTTATCAAGCGGCTTCGGCAGATGAACGGGACCTTTGATAAGAACATCTTTCACAGCCTGCACAATGTGAACTTGGACACGGTGATTGCCTATAAAAAGGGAGGTGAGTTGCGTCACTTTCTAAAGGACTATGATGAGGCGGTGCAAAGCGAAGAAATATGACTGCCAAAAACCAAGTCCCTGTATTCTCGGGATTCGGATGACCCCTTTTCTCCGCTGTTACCCCACCGGCATGGTTAACAGCACGGTCGTCCCCTCATTGGGAGTGCTTTGAATGCTTAAGCCATACCGCTCGCCATAATACAGCCGTAACCGATGCTGTACGTTGAGGATTCCAATGCTTGTGCCTTCGCCTTGTTCCCCCGCAAGCGTAGCGCGAAGCTTTTGCAGGCGCTCAGAGGACATGCCCGCGCCGTTGTCGCCCACCGTCACATGCAGCGTGTCTCCTACCTGCCGGGCGGCGACCTCAATCCTTCCATGGCCTTCGCAGGCCTCCACCCCGTGCAGTACCGCGTTTTCCACCAACGGCTGGAGTGTAAACTTAAGAATATGCACCCGCTCAAGCTCTTGGGGGATACTAATATTATAGCTCAACCGGTTTTGGAAGCGCAGCTTTTGCATCCTCAGGTAATCCTCCACCAGCTCCTTTTCCTGGGAAAGCTCGATGAGGTCGGTTTTCCAATCAATACTTTTGCGTATAAGCCGCGAGAAGCTGACAATAATGTCAGAGGTCTCGTGGTCCTTTTTTTTGAGCACATTGGTGCGGATGGATTCCAGGCAGTTAAACAAAAAGTGCGGGTTCATCTGGCTTTGCAGCGCTTTTATCTCCGCGTCCTTTGCCTTTAGCTCCATATTCTTCGCGTGAAGCTGGGAACGGTACACCTCGTCAATCAGCGCGCGGATGCGCTCAAGCATTTCGGAAAAGCTGCGCGAGAGCACCCCGATTTCATCCATTGCGTCGTCCGCAGGCTTTACCTCAAAGTCATCATTGCGCACCGAATCCATGCGCCGCATCAGACGGTTCACGCGCCTGCTGAACTTGCGGGTAAACACCACAATAAGCAGGATATCCAGCGCCACGGCGGTAAGGCAGATGATGAGGCTTAGCGCAATGGTGCCGGTAACCTGCACATTAAGCGGCCGGGTGTTTGATATCTCGATGATGGTACAGCGGGAAAGAGGGCCGGTATCCGCAAGCGGGCTGATACGCACCGAGCCCTCATTTGTCTCTAAGCTCTGCATTCCGTCGTGCAGATACTCCCGCAGCCACTCGTAAGGCGCCGCCTCACTCAGGTTTTTGCCCACATACCGCCTGTCGGTACTGGAAAGGATATCGTAATCGGGGTTGAGCACCAGTGTTGTTTTGGTCTCGTCCGCGGTTTCAATCAGGCGGTACAGGAGTCGCTCGGGGATATTAAGGCGCAGGATGCCCGGGGCGGGACGCTCCAAAAGCACCTGCTCCAGCGGAATGATGAACTGGCTGCGAACGGGAATAGGTTTGCCAATATAACCCTCCCCCGTGTGGGCAAGGGCACCCGCGTGAACCGCGGCGCCCAGCTCGTCCTCATCTATGGCAATAATTAAGGAGTCGTCGGTAAGCACATCCCGGTTTGCGGTATAGATTACGGCGGTAACATCCTTGATGATTTGGTAGGCAAGCCGCGCCTTGTAGGTGCTGGAGATACCGAAATAATCAAAATACTTGACGGAATAATCCGTATCCGGGTCGTATTGCTTTTGCAGGTAGGAGGTGAGGTTGCTGTCATAGCGGATGTTGTTGGAAAGATCGATATAATCCCCGAAAAAATGATAGATGTTATTCGCCGTCTGTTCAAACCCGCTTTGCAGCAGGTAACGTTCCTGGTCCTTGCGGCTCTCCATTATATTGCTGGCGAAAAAGTAACCGATGAGGATGACGGGCATAAGCACCGCAAACAAAAAGGCAAGCAGCAGCTTTGAACGCAGCGGCATGTTCCTTATGGCGTGTTGATATCGGTTCATTGTCGGCTTTGCCTCCTGGTTTTTTGGCTGTTGCTTTCATATAGTACCATCTTATTCGATATCCCGCCGGCGTTCAAGTGACAAGTTACTGATTTATTCTAATATCCGATTTAAAAAAGTCAAAACTAGGGGCTATAAGGGGGAAAAAGCTGCGAACTTATCCCCATTGGCCTTGTGTTTTGGTATAAATTATAGGTATATAAATTGTCACTTGGGTAAAGGGTACAATATTTTTGCCCTTCGTCGCGCAAATATATAATATGTGTGCGGTTGCATATAGTTAAACACTGTCTTGGCCGCCAAAAAACCGTTACAATAATACTTGCAAACAACGAGAGGGGAGCGGCAATTTTGGCACACAACGTAAAACAGCTTACAGCAAAGAACCACGCGGCAAAGACTAAAAATCAGTTTTGGTCAAATGTTGTTAAAAGCAGGGGACTGCTTCTGCTACTGCTGCCTGGCACCATCATACTTTTGATTAACAACTATCTGCCTATGGCAGGCGTCGTAATCGCTTTTCAAAAAAGTGATTACCGCAAAGGACTTTTTGGGGGTGACTTTGTCGGCCTTAAGAATTTCGAGTTCTTCTTTAAAACCGATTTCGCGGCGCTGATTACGCGAAACACCCTGCTTTACAACCTTGCATTTATTCTGGTAGGAACCCTGGTCGCGCTGTTCTTCGCGGCAGTACTAAGCGAACTGCGCAACAAATTCGCCAAAAAGATTTATCAGACGATTATCCTGCTCCCCTATTTTATGTCATGGGTGGTGGTGAGTTATATTGTGTTTTCGCTGTTTGGCAGCGATTACGGCTTTATTAACACCCAGCTCTTTCCGCTTTTGGGCATTGAACCGGTGTCATGGTATACTCAACAGAAGTATTGGCCGTTTTTGCTCATCTTCTTTAACACATGGCACGGGGTGGGATACTCAAGCATTGTTTATCTCGCCGCCATTACCAATATGGATGCCGCGCTGTACGAGGCCGCCTTTATTGACGGTGCCTCTAAGTGGCAGCAGTTTAGCCGCATTACTCTTCCGCTGCTAAAGCCAATCATTATCATCATGACGCTTCTTGCCATCGGCAGAATCTTCAACACCGACATTGGTCTTTTTTACTCGGTGCCCATGGATTCCGGCGCCTTGTATCCGGTAACCAGCACCATAGATACCTATGTGTACCGCACTATGGCAAGCGGTATCGGAGATACAAATATGGCGGCGGCGGCAGGCTTTTACCAGTCGCTGGTGGGTTTTGTGTTTGTGGTAACCGTCAACTTGATTGTTCGCAAAATAGATAAAGCAAGCGCCTTATTTTAAAGCCCGACCATTCATGCAACAAAACGATATACCGCATGATTTGGCATAGGTTTTTATGAGTTTGCCTAAAACGGTTAAACGAAGTTAGTATTACCAACAAAAAGGGATGATTACATATGAACCGATTTTCCGCAGCGGCAAAACCAAAGGAAATTAACCAGATTTCACCGCGCATTGACCGCATATTCAGCATCACGCTGTTTATTGTGTGTGCATTTTGCATCTTCCCGTTTCTTTTAATGCTGTCTGTCTCATTTACCGACGAGGTTTCTATCCGCCTAAACGGGTACAGCCTCATACCCAAGGTGTTTAGCACCTACGCCTACCAATACCTGCTTACCACCTCAAAGGCGCTGCTGCGCGCGTATGGAATATCCATTTTCGTAACCGTGGCGGGTACGCTTCTGAGTGTGATGATTGTCACCATGTTTGCCTACCCCCTTGCCCGAAAGGATTTTCCCTTTCGCAAGCAGTTCTCGTTCTTTATCTTCTTTACCATGATATTCAGCGGAGGCCTGGTGCCGTGGTATATGGTGTACGCGCGGCTTCTGGGGCTGAAAAATACTATTTGGATCTACCTCATTCCCCTCTTGGTGAGCGCGTGGAATGTCATTGTTATGCGAACGTTTATTACCACCTCTATCCCCGAGTCACTTTTCGAGGCCGCCAAGATTGACGGCGCCAGCGAAATGACGATATTCTTTCAGGTAGTTCTGCCCCTTTCCTTGCCCGGTCTTGCGACAATCGGATTGTTTACCGCCATCCATTTCTGGAACGACTGGTATACGCCACTGGTCTTTATTACAAAAAGCGATATGTACAACCTGCAATACTCCATGTATTCGGCGCTGCGAAGTGCGCAGTATATTGCCGAAAACGTTGACAAAATGGCGTCGTCGGGTGTCACCATAACAAAGGTTCCGGTGGAAACCATTCGCATGGCCATGTGTGTTGTCTCAGTGGGTCCCATTATTATCGCCTACCCCTTTGTGCAAAAATACTTTATCAAAGGTCTTACGGTAGGCGCTGTTAAGGGCTAACCCCGTTGCGGCGGTTCTGCCGCCGCAACGGCTTAGTGATAGAAATCGAAGAAACTGGAGGTTATTATGAAAAATCTGTACCGTGTATCCTGCGCCACTCTCGCGATACTTATGATCTTCTCTCTGATAGGCTGCCAAAGCACACCTCCTTCCGCCGCTTCGTCCTCCGCCGCTTCTCAGGGCTCAGAAGCGCCCAGCTCCGCACCGGAGCTTGAGCCGGTGGAACTGACCGCTTACTACATTGGTGACGGACAGCCCGCGGGTGCGGATGCCGTCAATGCTGCCATCAGCGAATATGTAAAGGATAAGATTAACGCAACCGTAACGCTGACCCAGTATGACTGGGATTCCTTCAGCACCAGAATGACTACAATGGCTGCGGCCAACGAGCCGTTTGACATCACCTTTACCTGCAGCTGGGCGTTTAACTACCGCATGAACGCACAAAAGGGCGCGTTCTGGGAGCTTACCGACGAGCGTTTGGAGACCTATGCCCCCAACGCCCTGAATGTGGTTGGCAAGGGCGTGCTGGAAGGCGCGAAGGTAGATGGCAAGGTTTACGCGCTGCCCGTCAACAAAGAGAAGGCACACACCTTCGGCGTACTGTTTAACAAGGCGCTGGTTGACAAGTACAGCATTGATATTTCTGCCGTGAAAACGATGCAGGATCTCACCCCCCTGCTCAAAACCATCAAGGACAACGAGCGGGAGATTATCCCCTACTACGCTAATCGCAGCGGCGGCGCGATGATGACATCCGCCTGCTTCTTTGAGCCGGTATCCGGCGTTGGGAAGATTCCCGCCGTAATTTACGCAAACAACGACCCCACCAACACCAAGGTGTTCAACCGCTATGAAACCGAGGAGTTTAAGCAGTACCTTACCACCATGCGCGAATGGTACCAGGCGGGCTACATTCTCAAGGATGCCGCGACCATTACCTCCGAGGGTGAATATGTTAACACTGGCATGGTGTTTGCGTACCCCTCCCAGCTCCTGCCCGGCAAGGACGTGAGCATGAAGACCGACATGGTAGAATGGGTTCAGAAGGAACTGACCCCGGTGCAGACAAGCAACATGGATATCGGCGGCTCGATGATGGCGGTGTCCAACACCTCCAAAAATCCCGAGCGCGCGCTGATGCTGCTTGACCTGATGTACTCGGACGATACCCTCATGAATATGATCGTGTACGGCGTAGAGGGCCAGCACTACAACATGGATTCCAACGGCTTTGTTGTACCCGTGGAAAACAACGACTACGCCAATGCCTCTGTGGCTTGGGAATTCGGCAACAACTTCCTTTTGCTGCCCAAGGTGGGCGATGACCCTAAAAAGTGGGAAACCATTGAGGCCTTCAACGCCTCCTCTACCATCCTCAACTGCACCGGCTTCCAGTACGACGCGGAGAAAATGACCAGTGAGATCGCAGCCCTGACCCAGATAAGCGACCAATATCTGCCCATGCTTGTTACCGGCAGTGTCGATCCCGATTCCCAGCTCCCCGCCTTCCTTGACGCGATGCGCCAGAGCGGATGGGATAAGGTTCTTGCCGACATCCAGTCCCAGTACGACGCGTTTTTAGCCGCAAAATAATGCCCTTCACAGGCGTCGAATAAGCACGCGAAGCACCAATCGTTCCCGACAGCCTGAAACAAAAGGTATAAGACACTTGTTCTTATACCTTTTGTTATGCCTGCAATGGGTTTCCTGCCGGTCGGGCAGGGTACCGGAAAGGACATGGTTCTAGTTATGCCGGAAATTAAGCTTTGCAACCTGCATCTTACCGATGTTAACCCTGTACTGTGCGGCACCGAGCAGTGTGCGCCGGGGCAATCCTACGGTCCGGCGGCGCGGGGTTACTTTCTTTTGCATTATGTCGTTTCAGGCCGTGGGGTACTGCACAGCCCACGCGGCACGTTTTCGGCAACGGCGGGGGATATCTTTGTAATACGTCCTAGGGAGATTACCACCTATGTCGCCGACCGCGCCGAGCCGTGGCGGTATTACTGGATTGGCTTTGAAAGCGGCCTTGCGCTGCTCCCACAGCTTGCAAGGGATGTGTTCCGGCTGCCCGCCGCAAAGCCGCTGTTTGTTTCCCTCTCGCAGGAGCATCTGCCCGAAGGGCGGCGGGAATGGGCGGTGTGCGCGCGGGTGTATGAGCTGCTGTCGCTTCTTGAGGGCACTGCGCTGTCACAGGCTATTCGGTACGATGCGGGCGCGGAGTATGTGAGCAATGCGCTCGAATACATCCAACACAACTACATGGGAGAGCTGACGGTAAGCGGCCTTGCCTCACGGCTGGGGCTGGACCGCAGCTACTTCTGCCACCTTTTCAAAACCCACACCGGCAAGTCGCCTCAGCGGTTTATCATCGATTACCGTCTGGACTGTGCCGCATACCTGCTCGCCAGTAAGGCACTTGCCCCGGGTGAGGCGGCTACCCGTGTGGGATATGACAGTGTGTGCAATTTCTCGAGAATGTTTCGTCTGCGTTTCGGGGTACCCCCGTCACACTATCAAAATGGCAAAAAACCGGAGGGACACTATGCCGATTGTTAAAACCAAAACCACCTACCTGCTGCAAACCAATTCCACCACCTATGCCGTGCATCTGGGCGCGGAGGGGCTTTTGCGCTGCGTCTACTGGGGCGAGGCCATTACGACCCCCGAGGATTTTGAGCACTATGTGCCGGTGCAGGTTCACAGCCGAGAGCCGGTACAGTATGTGCGGGAGGAATGCTCCTCTTTCGGCTGTCTGCGCCTAAAGGAAGCCTCACTAAAGCTTGCGTATGCCGACGGTGTGCGCGATTTTCGCTACCGTGTGAGCGACAGTGAAATTGATGGGGAGCACCTTGTGCTGACACTGGAGGATATTCACTACCCCTTGCGGGTGCGCCTGCATTACCGACTGTATCCTGAGCTGGATATCATCGAGAAATGGCGCGAAATTGAAAACCATGGAACAGAACCGGTTTTGCTTGAGCGTTTTTACTCCGCCGAATTCGGCTTGCCGGGCAGCCACTGGCGCTCCATCAATTTTAACGGGCGCTGGGGTGCCGAGTTCCAGCGGTATGAGGAGCCTCTTGGCACCGGAAAGAAGGTATACGAGAGTACGGGCGGCGTAAACGGTCATGCCACAAACCCCTGCTTTATTCTGCACAAAAACGCGGATGAAACCATGGGAGAGGTGTATTTTGGCGCGCTTGCGTGGTCGGGCAATTTCAAGATTGTGGCGGAGCCCACACCCTTTGAGTACCTCAGCCTGCTTATCGGCATGAGTGACACCGATTTTTGCTGGACGCTTGGGGCGGGTGGCACGTTTTGCGCCCCGCCGGTATACTGCGGCTATACGCAAAAGGGCTTTACGGGAATGTCACATACCATGAGCCGCTTTGCCCGCACCCAGGTAATGCCTAAGGCACGCTCAAGCGAGATTCTGCCCATTCTCTACAACTCATGGGATGTGACCGAGTTTGATGTAAACAGCGAGAACCAGATTGCGCTTGCAAAGCGGGCGGCGGCAGTGGGAATAGAGCTGTTTGTTATCGACGACGGGTGGTTCTCGGGACGTAAAACGGAGTTTGCCGGTCTTGGGGACTGGTTTGTAGATACCGACAAGTTCCCTCAGGGGCTGGGACCCGTTATTGACACGGTCAAGGGCTTGGGGATGCGCTTCGGGCTGTGGGTGGAGCCGGAGATGGTCAACCCCGGCAGCAGACTATACAAGGATCATCCCGACTGGATATACCGCTATGAAACCCGTGAGCCGCTGATGACCCGCCACCAGTACATTTTGGACATGACCAACCCCGCTGTGTCGGATTACCTGTATGCCTGCCTTGACAAGCTTCTCAGCGAAAATGAGGTGGACTACATAAAATGGGATATGAACCGCTACACCGCCGAGGCGGCGTCCCCGGCGCTTGACAAGGACCGTTTTCGTGAGATATGGGTTAGACACACCGCCAACGTATACGACCTGGTGGCAAGGCTGCGTGCGCGGCACCCGCGGGTGGAGTTTGAATGCTGCGCCTCGGGGGGAGGCCGGGTGGACTACGGCGCGATGCGTTACTTTGACGAATACTGGACCAGCGACAATACCGACGCGCTGGACCGGCTGGTATTGCAGGAGAATTACAGCCTGATGTACCCCGTAAAGCACATGCGCGCATGGTACATTGACGACCCGGGCCTCAACGGGCGCAAGATACCCTTTCGGTTTAAGATGCTGGGGGCGATGTGCGGCGTACTGGGAATCTGCTCGAACCTTGTGAAGGCGGATGAGCAGACCCTGTCGCTCCTGACGGAGTACATCGCGCTGTACAAAACCGTGCGCAAAACCGTACAGCTGGGCACGCTGTACCGCCTCAAATCCTTGCAGCGGGACGATTTTCACGCGGTGCAATATTCCGACGAGGAGCAAACGGTGTTGTTTGCGTTTCTCGATCACATCCATTACACCAAGCAGTTCTACCATGTATGCCTACGCGGGCTGGAGGACACCGCCCGCTATACCTTCACGTTAGGCGAACAGGAATACACCCACACCGGCGGATTTTTAAACCGGGTGGGATTACAGCTGCCGCTGACAGGGGATTACGACAGCCTGCTGGTGGTACTCAAAAAACGGGGGTGTAACACGCCATGTCTGAACTATTGGAAATGCTGATGGTGATTAGCTTTGGAATCTCGTGGCCTACCTCCCTGTATAAATCCTATACCGCGAGAACGGCCGAGGGTAAAAGCGTGCTGTTCTTATGCTTTATCCTAGCAGGGTATCTGTTTGGCATCGGCTCCAAGCTGGTGAAGGGAACCATCACCTATGTTTTTGTGTTTTATATCATCAATCTGGTGATGGTATCCGCAGATCTTGCGCTATACCTTCGCAACCGTCGGCTTGACCGGCTCCGTCAGACGAATCATGTCTAAAAATAATAACAATAGACCGCACAGCGTCGAAAGGCATTGCCGCCGATTATGGGGCGCCGCCATAACTCTATCTCACTTTTCGAACAAGGTCTAGAAAAGAGGACGCGACAAATGATAAAAATCCTGTCTATCGGCAACAGTTTTTCTCAGGACGCGCAGCGTTATGTGAAGGATATTGCGGCTGCGGGTGGGACGGATATTCTGCTGCAAAACCTGTATATCGGTGGCTGCCCCCTTAAAACCCATTGGGAGAATGCCAAAGGCAACGCGGCGGAGTACATGCTGGAGGAAAACGGCGCGGATACCGGCAGAAGGGTAAGCATAGCCCAAGCACTGAGCTCCGACACCTGGGACTATGTGACGATGCAGCAGGCAAGCCACGACAGCGGATTTGCAGAAACCTACGAGCCTTATCTTACCGAGCTTTGCGGGTATGTACGGGGTCTTGCGCCAAACGCCGAGCAGGTGCTTCACCAGACCTGGGCGTATGAGTATAACAGCACCCACGACGGCTTTGTCGCCTACGGCAAAAGCCAATCCCTGATGCATGCGGCACTTGCAGACGCTTACAGCCGGGCGGCGCAAGCCCACAGGCTGCGCGTCATACCCTCGGGGGAGTTGATTGCAAGGCTTCGCACTCTGCCGGAATTTAATGCCGAAAACGGCGGGCAAAGCCTGTGCCGCGACGGCTTTCACCTGCACGAGACAGTCGGGCGTTATGCCGTGGGCGCACTGTGGTACTGCTTTTTTACCGGCAAAGCCATCGAAACCAGTAATTTCTCCCCCGCTTCGCCATCGCCGCTTGACCCGCTCATAGAGCGCATCCGGGCGACTTTGCAGGATTTTATGAGGGGCTGATTATACTAATCCCCTCAAAAAGAGTCGATAAAAATCCGCGTGAAAATCCATAAATTAAAGCTTTTCACTTGATTTTTATACTCTTTTAAATCGGATATTAGTATTATAGCTTTAAGGACCCGGGCCGATGCATTCGGCTCGGGTCCCTTTTTATTTTATCCGAAAAAGAACAGCTGTTTGCGAAAGTATATTGACCCGGACTCATTTGGGCATTATGATAGTGTTATGCTTTTTGCTGCGAAACGAATAACCGCTGAGGGTTCGGGCGGATATTGTTAAAAAACGGGGGTGGCTGGATGATGGTACGACAAACAGGGTTTCGATCATATCACCCGTTCACCCAGCTTTGCTACTTTCTTGCGGCGGCTCTGCCTCCCCTTGTTGCGATGAACCCGATTATGGTGGCGCTGAGTATGCTGTGTGCGGTACTGCTTTACCGGTATTACCGCCTGGACGCGGAGCTAAGCCGGCTGGTTCGTGTGGGGCTGCCGCTGTTAATCCTGGTTACACTGGCAAACCCTCTTGTGAACCATCGCGGGCAGTATATTCTTTTGCGGCTGTTTGGCAAGGTCATTACACTGGAGGCCCTCCTGTACGGGCTGGTTTCGGGAATGCTGCTGTTTGCGGTGCTGCTGTGGTTTGGCTTGTTCTCTCAACTCGTCACCGAAGACCGCCAGCGCGCCCTGTTTGGCGGCTCCTCCGTGGGGCTTGCGGTTAGCATGACGCTTCGCCTTGTGCCCATGCTCCTTCGCCGCCAGCAGGAGATAGGCGAGACCCTGTCACTAATCTCCCCCTCTCCTTCCCTATCTCGGAGGGGAATCCGGGCAGCTGGGCAAAAAGCGGCGGCTCTTGGCAAGACCTATACCGTTCTGCTGAGCTGTGCGCTGGAGGACTCGCTCGATACCGCGCGCTCCATGAACGCCCGGGGATATGGCGCGGCTAAGCGCACCGCCGGCCAAAGCCATCGCTTCCGGTTGCGCGACGGCGTGTGCGTGGGGCTCCTTTTGGCTGCCGGAGGGTCTATGGCTTACCTTTATTGGCGTTATGGCTTGGCGTTTCGCTTTTACCCCGTTATGACACCCCTGAGGGCATCCTTGGGGGCGATGGGGCATTATATAATATATACCGTGCTGTTGGCAGTACCGCTGCTCAGCGACGGATGGGAGGCCATACGTTGGAACTCGTGACCCTCAAGGATTTCTCATTCAGCTATCCGAACACCCCGCGCCGCGCCCTGCATGAGATTAATCTTGCGGTGGAAGAGGGTGAATTCATCCTGCTGTGCGGCCCCTCGGGTGGAGGAAAATCCACCTTGCTTGAAAATATCAAGCCCGCGCTTCGCAGAAGCGGCGAACGAAGCGGCAAGGTGCTGTTTGACGAGATTGCGGTAGAACATCTCACCCGGCTGCAAGCCGCCTGCGATATCGGCTTTGTTTTGCAGGATGTGGAGGCCCAGCTGGTCACCGATTCAGTGCGTGCCGAGCTTTGCTTTGGTCTTGAATCGCTGGGCTTCCCGCCGGAGGTGATACGCCGTAGGGTCGCCGAAATGGCAAGCTTCTTTGGTCTTGGACAACTTTTAAGCAAAAAGGTGAACAGTCTGTCGGGCGGCGAAAAGCAAAGCGTGAACCTTGCATCTGTTCTGGCACTTTCCCCCCGCCTTTTACTGCTGGATGAGCCTACCTCTCAGCTTGACCCCGTGGCTGCCAGCGCATTTATTTTCATGCTTGCAAGGCTTAACCGGGAGCTTGGGCTCACCGTAATCATCGCGGAGCACCGCACCGAGGAGCTGTTTAGTCTGTGCCACCGGATAGTATATATCGAGGACGGCAAGGCGGTATTTGACGGTGCGCCGCGGGAGGCGGCCTTTTGGATGTCTGCGCGGGGGGAGGCAGGCAGAAGGCTCTTGCCCTCCGCCGCGCAGATCTTTGGGCAGGAGCTTCCCGTTCCTCTGACCGTGGGCGAGGGGCGCGCATTGCTTGCGGTCAAGACACGGGGCATACCCCTTCCGCCTGTCATGCCCCGTGTGAGGCACACAGAAAAAATGGCCGCCGCCGCTGTGCGGGATGTGCTGTTCGCCTATGACGGCACAGAGCACCTGCTTATGAACGGGCTGGATTTTACCGCCTATGAGGGCGAGCTCACGGCGGTTATGGGCGATAACGGCTCGGGGAAAACCACGCTGTTAAAGCTTCTGTGCGGGCTCGATCGTCCCCGCCGCGGGAATGTCTCCCTGTTCGGTCAGCGCCTAAAACCGGGCGGCGCAGGAGGAATTGCCGCGCTGCTGCCCCAAAATACCCGCGCGTTGTTTTCCTTAGACACCATTCGGGAGGAGCTCACAGAAACCGCGAGCTCTTTCGGCGCGTCCGATGCCGCAGGTCGTGTATCCGGGCTGATACGCGCACTAGGGCTTGAGGAAGTGCTTGACCATCACCCCTTTGATGTGAGCGAGGGGGAACGGCAGCGTGCCGCCCTTGCCAAGGTTTTGCTTGCCCGCCCCCGCCTGCTGCTGCTGGATGAGCCCACCAAGGCGCTGGACCCCGAAGCCAAGGAGCGACTGGCACTGCTGCTTGCAGACATAAAGTCAGACGGCACGACGATTATTATGGCAAGCCATGACACTGATTTTTGCGCGCGGTTTTGCGACCGTTGCGCGCTGCTGTTTGACGGGCGCGTCGCTTGTTTTGATGAACCTCGGGGCTTCTTCGGCGGTAATGTATTCTACACCACCGCCGCAAACCGAATCGCCTCGGTGTATTCGCGGCTTCCTGTCACCTGCGAGGAGGTTCGTGCGCTTTGCGGTAAACAAGGCGATGCACGTTAGGCAATTTGCACCGGAAAGGTAATATCTGGTCATGATCGCTCAAAAAATCCAACGGCTCGCCGCAGCCCTTTGTGCGGCGGCTTTGCTTTCGCTTATTCTTGTCGCCTACCTCACAGGCCGGGTCAGCGGACAGTTTATGACCCTTGCCGCGGTTACGCTGCTTCTGCTATCGGGTCTTGTAAGCTTTGAGTTTTCGCGTCCGAGCGCAAAAACGCTGACGGCGGTCGCGGTGCTGTCGGCGGTGGCGGTGGCGGGTAGGGCGCTGTTTGCACCCTTGCCAAACTTTAAACCCGTGGGGGCGGTGGTAATCGTCGCCGGAGTGGCGTTTGGGCCGGGGGCGGGCTTTGCGACAGGAGCACTTAGCGCGCTGTGCTCCAATATGCTGTTTGGTCAGGGCGCGTGGACGCCGTGGCAGATGCTTGGCTTCGGGCTTGTGGGGTCGCTTGCGGGCGTACTCGCCCGGTTTGGATTGCTGCGCGGACGGCTGCAACTGTGCCTGTACGGCGGCGCGGCAGGCTACCTGTACGGCATTGTGGTGGATGCGTTTCACCTGCTTGGCTATGTTGCGCCCACCCAAACCGCGGTTGCGGCGGCTCTTGCGGGCGGGCTTCTCTTTAACACCCTTCACGCGGCGGCTAACATCTTTTTTTTAGCGGTCTTTGGCAGGCAGTGGGTTAGAAAGCTGGAGCGGATTCGGAACAAATGATGAAAATCCTGGTGAAGCCTCGCAGCATGAAAAAAGTGCATCGTGAAAAAACATTCAGCGGCAGTATATTGCGTGAAATTCTATTTTGCTATAACAAAGAACGGCAGAGATTCTTTTATCTCTGCCGTTCTTTGTTAACTTCTTTTTAATAACTATCTGCTACTTCTCTATCGAAACCAAACTAAGGTGCAAAAAAGGATAAAGGCGCAGAAGCCGAGAATAAACACTGAGGAGACCAGAAATACCGCCTTGAATATTCCCCACCCCGCAGCACGCCGTTCCGCTCGGGTAAGCTGTAGCGGCGCACCACCTGGCGAAGCGGAGTCGTCCTTTCCCTTAGGAGACACATACCATGGCATTCCCTCGACATTCATGGGTGCGATAACACGTCCGTCATCGTTATCCACTATGGGAGTATGGTGTTCCTTATTATTTGTGAACAGCATGTTTCACCTTTGTCTTTCCGCCGTTCACGGTCTTTTCCGCCTTTTCTTGCCGCGCGGCGTCGTTATAAAGATGGCAGGCACACCAATGCCCCGGGGCTATCTCCACATTCTCCGGAGCGGCATGTGCGCAAATATCCATACAGGACTCACATCGTGTGTGAAATTTACACCCTTTTGGGGGATTTGCCGGAGATGGGATGCTTCCCTTTAAAATGATACGATTCATTTTAACATCGGGATCGGGGATGGGGATTGCCGAAAACAGTGCCTTTGTGTACGGATGCAAAGGATTCGAATACAGCTCGCCCGTCTCCGCGTACTCAACCATCGAGCCAAGGTACATCACCCCAACCGTATCGGAAATATGCTCGACCACCGACAGATCGTGAGATATAAACAGGTATGTTAGCCCAAAGTCCTTTTGGAGCTGTTTTAGCAGGTTAATAATCTGCGCTTGAATCGATACATCCAAAGCGGATACAGGCTCGTCACATACGATAAAGTCGGGGTTTAAGGCAAGCGCGCGGGCAATGCAAATGCGCTGCCGCTGCCCGCCGGAAAACTCGTGGGGGTAACGATCCTTGTGGTACTCCTGTAAGCCACATGCCTTCATAACACGGGAGATGTAATCGTCAAATTCCTCTTTGGGAACGATATTATGCTCACGCACCGCTTCGCCGACAATCTCCCCCACAGGAACGCGGGGAGAAAGGCTGGAATAGGGGTCCTGAAACACAATCTGAATCCTCGGGCGGATTTGGCGGAGTTTTTCCTGCGAGAGCGAAAAAATCTCCTGGCCGTCAAACCAGACCTGACCGGACGTTTTATCCATCAGCCTTAAAAGGGTTCTGCCTGTTGTGGATTTTCCGCAGCCGGACTCCCCTACCAGCCCCATGGTTTGCCCGCGCTTAATTTGAAAGGACACATCATCCACCGCGCGGACATTACCGATGACACGTCGGAGAAAGCTTGACTTAATCGGGAAATATTTGACGAGGTTTTTTACCTCGAGCAGGTAGTCAGTTTTCTGCCCCGCTTCCTGCACTGTGGAACTTGCCATTTTATATATCCTCCACGTCTACCGATTTAGGGTACCCCAGAACCTGCCCGTCCGCTTCAAACCGCCAGCAGGCAACAACGTGTGTCTCAGACAGCTTGATATCGGGAGGATAACTGCCGCTGCATTTTTCCACACACTGCTCGCAGCGGTCGCGAAAATAGCAGTAATTCGGCATATTGACCGGGTTTGGAACATTTCCGGGGATATTATACAGCTCCTCAACCTTGCGCCCTACCACCGGCTTGGATTGCATAAGGCCTAATGTGTAGGGGTGACAGGGGTTCTTGAAAATATCCTCGGTGGTGCCTTTTTCAATAATTCTTCCCGCGTACATCACCACAATATAATCCGCCATATTGGCGATAACCCCAAGGTCGTGAGTGATAAGCATGATGGAGCTGTTTATTTTTTCCTTTAAGTCCTTGAGTATTTCAAGAATCTGCGCCTGAATGGTTACGTCCAGGGCGGTTGTGGGCTCGTCGGCAACAATCAGCTGAGGCGAGCAGGCCAGCGCCATTGCTATCATGACCCTTTGCCGCATACCCCCGGACAACTCGTGGGGATACATTTTGTAAACGCCCTCACTGTTTGCGATTCCCACCAAATCAAGCATTTCAATCGTGCGTTTAGCAACATCCGCTTTGGACATATCGGGATAATGATTGCAGATTACCTCGTCAAGCTGCGCGCCGCACCGAAACACCGGGTTTAGGCTAGTCATTGGCTCTTGAAAAATCATGGATACCCGGTTGCCTCTAATCTGCATCATCTCGTCATTGGAGGTATTGACGATGTTAAGCGCCTCGCCGTCTCCAAGGTTAAAACGGATTTCGCCGCCCACAATCTGCCCCTGAGGGCGCTGCAGCAGCTGCATGAGCGACAGGCTGGTAACGCTTTTACCGCAGCCCGATTCCCCTACTATGCCCACTGTGGCTCGTTTTGGGATGTCAAACGAGATTCCGTCCACCGCCTTAACGGTACCCACATTGGTAAAAAACCATGTGCATACGTTATCAAATTCCACAATGTTATCGGGATTCTTCATTACGGTTTTAGAATATTGGGGGTTGCTGCTGGCCTTTTTATATTTCTTTTCAATTTTTCGGATGGTAGTGCGGTTAAACCGGGATATTGCCTGCGATTCACGGCCGGAAATATACGAATTCTTCTTGCTGGCATTTTTAGGCATGTTATCGTTGTACCCTCCTTATACTATTCTTGCTGCTCTGCGCCGAAGGGTGCCGCCCGAACGGGGCAATCATCCTCTATTGGGACCGGCTGGGTGTAATCAAAAGTAAGCGAGCCATTTACTGCAGTAAACGACCCTGTTGCACCACATTGGGCGGGAGGTGTTCGCTCTTTTGACTATTGCTTCATTTTGGGGTCGAAGGCGTCGCGGAGACCGTCGCCTACAAAGTTAAACGCCACTACGGTAAGACAGATTAGCATTCCTACCGGCAGCCAAATGTAGGTGTATTTGACCATGCTCTCCGCGGAATTGGTGACCGAGTTAATCATGGTTCCCCAGGTCGCCAGAGGATGCTTGACGCCAAGGCCTAAAAATGACAGGGTGGATTCGGTGATAATAACCGAGCCAAGCCCCATGGTAGCGTTTACAATCAGCTGAGGCATAACGTTGGGTATCAGGTGCCTAAATATCCGCTTTTGCGCCTTCATGCCGGTAGCTTCCTGCGCAACCATAAACTCCTGTTCGCGCAGGGACAGAATTTGCCCGCGTACAAGCCGCGCAACACTTGCCCAGCCCAATATTCCGAGTATAATCATCAGCCAAATTAGCCGCTCGTATGGGGTCATTTTAATCACATCAAAAAACGCGCCCATAATAATTAAAATAGGCATACTCGGTATGCAATAAAAAATGTCAACCAGCCGCATTATAAGCGTATCCACCCAGCCGCCGAAGAAGCCCGCAACACCGCCAAGGATTACGCCGAGAATGGTTTCCAAAAGAACAACCACAAAGCCAACCATCAAAGAAATTCTTCCGCCATACATCATGCGCGCAAAAATGTCCATGCCGTCACCATCCGTGCCGAAAATATGCTCGGATGTGGGCGCGCTGAAAATATCAATCAAATAGGTAATTTGCTCGCAGGTAAGAACATACTCCTTACCCTTGTTAATGATGTTGATATCGGTATCGGCGTAAGTAAAATCGCCGTTTTCATCCTTTACGAAGTCTCCGTTTTTGTCAATCTCAGGCAGGCTGTAAACAAACGATCCGGTGAGGCTGTTTGATGCCTTCATTTTCGCGATTTCTTCCTGTGCTATTTCCTTAAAGTCTAAAGAAAGCGTGTCCTGTCCCGTATAGCGACGGACTACAAAGGTACCCACAGAGGCAATTTCGGCACCTGCGGCATCGTTGATTGTGAAGCCATCCTTATCCTGAATAATCGTATACTCCTTCCCATTCTCAGTAAACGTATCCCGGCTGTATAAGGCAAGCAAGGAATTGGCCTTGAAGGCCTCTGAAAAATCGGAGCCGATTTGAGTCGGGTTAAACACAAACCGGGATGCCACCAGCACGACAGTTTTATCGCCGATTGCGCTGATGGTATACGCGCCGTCGGCGCCGGCACTCGCCCGATAGGCTGCCCCACTGTATTGAAAGCTTGTTCCCTCCAGGTTACGCGCCGCAACGGCGGCAAAATCCTCACCCAGCTCCTCGCCCATATATTCTATCTCGGAGGACATGCGGGAGATACGGTATTGATTTTTGGCATAGGTTTCTATTTTAAAATCAATTTCGTTGTAGGAAAAGGTGGAGGCATTTTTATCGGCGGCGCCCGCAACCAACTCAGAAAACTCGGGTTCGGAAAGCACCTGTGCGCTGCCGGTTAATTTTTTGGTAATCTTATTGTATTCACCGATTACGGCGTTATCGTAGTACATCGCAACCGGGGTTAAATCATCCGCAGTAACGGTGTAGACCTCATCTCCTAGCTCCTGCAGGATGTATTGGGAGCCGTCTTTGTCGGTAACCACCATTTCAGTGTTACCCTGCCCCGTCATTGTGGTGATATAGGAATTGATGCTGTTTACTACCGTGGAACTGAGCTCCCTGCTGTCACCCACCTTATATATCACTGCCTCGGTGCGTTCGGAGGCGCTTGCATAGTTGATGTTGAGGTAATCGTACTTGTAAAAAATTTGGGTTTGCGAAAAGGGGTATGCGAAAGGCCCCAGAAAAGAAAAAACAAACATGGTAATAAGGATAGCCAAGCCGATAATGGCAAGCTTGTTTTTAAAAAAGCGCTTGAAGATAATACGCCCTGGGGAGAGAACCTTGACACGCTGTGTATCATCCAAGGCTACCATCCCGGACTGTGAGTTATCGGAGTTTAACTGTTCTTTTTGCTGGTCGCGTCGTTTTAATTCCTCGTTTAGGGAATTCATTTCTATATTCTTTTGCATTTTCATTTACCCTTTCACTCAATGTACTCGAATGCGCGGGTCAACGACTGCATAAAGCACATCCGCAATCAGGTTCCCCAGCAGCGTTACGATTGAACCGAACATCAAAAAAAACATGGTGAAGGGAATATCTCCGGAAATCATGGAGTAATACGAGGTGTAGCCGATGCCGCGGAAGGAAAACAGCGTTTCGGTAATTAACGCGCCGGCAAACAGGTTTGGCAGCGAGGTGCCCAGTATTGTCACAAGAGGAATCAATGTATTTCTAAAAGCATGGTGATTTATGACGCGCCGCTCCGGCAAGCCCTTTGCCCTTGCGGTTCTGATATAGTCGGAACTTAAAACTTCCAGCATATTTGTTCGGGTATATCGCATCAGTGAACCAATGTTTACAATTGTCAAAGTAAGAACCGGCAACACATAGTGTTTGCATTGGTCAATAAACTTTCCCCAATCGCTGAGCATAACAAAATCTCTGCTCTGCATTCCGCCAATATTAAACCAGTTGAGGTTTACGGCGAAAATAAGTTTTAAAATTGTTGCGGTAAAAAAGGTGGGAAGAGAAATACCGATCAGGGCAATTACCGTAATCGAATAATCCACCATACTGTACTGTTTTCTTGCGGCAATTACACCGGCCGGAATTGCGATAAGCAGTTCTAAAATAAACGCGGACGTAGAAAGAGAGAAGCTCTGCCAAATGGTCTTGTTAAACTGTTCGGTAACAGGTGCCGTCCAGTTCCAGCTGTCTCCAAAATCCCCGCGGACGGCTGTGGATATCCATTGAAAATACCCTCCCACCAAGCCTTTATCAAAGCCGTATTGAATGTTTAAATCTCTTATCCATTCCGTGGCACTTTTAAGGCTCCCCGGCTTAGAGGCAAGCTCCCGCGCAGTTGTCTCAATGTAACTTGTGGGCAGCGAATACATTAGTGCATAAACAATAAACATAACAAAAAATAATATTAACAGGCTTAGCAGCAGCCGTTTAAGAATAAATTCTCCCAAAATTAACACCACCCTATCCTATAATAATGATAGACCCCTTCTAGGCCGCAGGGGAAAAATCCCCGCGGCCTGACAGAAAGGGTCTATATTTTGAAATAAAGCTATTTCATTTCTATTTTCTCAACTTCTCTAAACCATTCCCAATATGTGGTGATGTCGGGAGTAAGTGTGTCGAGGTTGATACGCTCGGAGGATAGGACAAAGGCGTTTTGACGCTGATATACAGGAATCTCTACCGCCCAGTCGATGATAATGTCAAGAGCCTGCTTATAGGTAGCCTTGCGGAAGCTCTGATCGGCGGAGGAGCGCGCCTCAAGAATCAGCTCATCCAGCTTGGTGTCGGTGACATAATAGTGGTTGGACTCGGTACCGCCGGCACCGTTAACATTGCTGCTGTGGTAAACCTGATACATGTCGGGGTCCGGGGTAGCCTGCCAGGCTGCGCACCACAGCTCCGCTGTGGAGGGAACAGCCTCCAGGGCATTCCAAAGCACATTGGCATCGGCAGGGTCGTTGATCTCAAGCGTAATACCGATTGTTGCGAGGGCATCCTTAGCCGCGGTGAGGATGCCATAGGAGGGGTGATTGCCTTCGCCATAGCCGGGAATGATGATCTCATAAGAAAGCTCAGCGCCGGCGGGTGCCGCGGTGAACTTGCCGGACGCCTCGTCCCAGGTATAGCCGGCTGCCTTCAGGAAGGATACAGCCGCCTTAATTGCAGCAGCGGCGCGGTCCTGCTCCGTCATGCCGTCAGTATAAATGGAGTTGCCGTCGGCATCCCTTGAGAATGCAATCTCATAGCCTTCGTCCGCGGGACGGGGAGCAGCCCAAGAGGTGTTTGAGATGGGATATTGGATGACGCTTGCGCGGTCACCGTAATAGGAATTGACAACCGTGTCGCGGTACGCGGCGAGGACGGTCGCCAAGCCCTTACGCAGCGCCTTAGACTCCGCGCTGGAGGTATTGGTGCCAACCTTGACAATGTTCGCGTTGATACCGATGTAGCCATAACCAAGGTTGTCTACGGTTTTAGTGGTAATGACGTCACCCACCAGCTCACCGTTTGAGTTGCTTTTCTTAACGGACTCTACAATGTCGTTGCTAAACGACGGGTTTGCGATATCAAAGCTTCCCGAAAGCATACCGGCAAGCTTGTCGCCCTCTCCTGTCTCCTGGAACAGAAGATACTTGACCTTGGGCGCGCCCAGGTAGTAGCCGGCATTTGCCTCGTATGTAATAACACCGTTCTCATAAGACATAAACTTATAAGGGCCTGCGCCAAACGGCGTGGTGGTTTTTGCTTTTACAACAGACAGGTCGCCCTTTGTAAAGCCAAAGGAGTTGTTTGCATAGTCATACTTGCCGGGGTCGCCATAGTAGCTCAGGGGGGCTACGCCAAAGCTTAACTGGTAAATTGAGCTTGCCTCAAACTTCGTGCAGTGAACGGTCAGACTATTGTCGCCCGTTCTCTTAATACCGGAAATGGCGGGAACGGCTTCGCCGACGGTAATACCCTTTTTATAGGACTCCGCTGCTTCGCCAAGTTCGGTATCGATTAAGTCCGAAATCGCTGTGCCGGCGGACTCATAGTTAATACCCGCGTCGCTGAGGTCATAGCCATAGGCGGCAACAATCTCGCTCCAATAATCCGCAAGTGTGGGGAATGTGCCCGCGGCAAGGTCATAAGTCTTACCGGATTCGGATGCCTTAAATACGCCCTTGTCATCCTTGGTGCCAAAGCCCCAGTTGGCCATGCCGAAGGCGACATCACTTTTGAAAAACTCATCGGAAGCGCCGATATTTGTTAGGCAGTAATCAACGATTTCCTGCACAAACTTCTCGCCTGCCGCGTTAAATGCGGTCCAGTACTTGGTCTGCTCCTCCTGCGTCCACTTGGAGAAATCCGTATTGCTCTCGCCGGCGGCAAGGATAAGCTTATTAAGAGCAGTCATGCTGCTGCGGTATGCTTCAATGCCTTCGATGGGCAGGGAGCTAAAGGTACCGCTGCCATCATAGGTGGGGTCGGCGTATACATAAAGATTGAAGATTACATCGTCAATCGTGAGCGGTGTACCGTCGGAGAACTTGACATCATCGCGAATGGTAACGTTATAATCAACGGTTCCATCCGCATTCTGAACGATATCAATATCGGATAAACCATAATAGGTGTAATCCTTGCCATTAAACGGAACCGTTGTGCCCTTAATCCCCTTGAGCACAGGGTTACCCTCTCTGTCAACATCCATCAGATACGCATGGACCATTTTTTGCGCTTCTGTGTCCATTACAGTCTTAGAAAAGAAAGGACTGAACTTCTGTGAGAAGTAGTCATAGGCGACCACGAGGGTATCTGTCCTTCCCTCCGGTTCCGGGGTACCCGAAGAAGCCGCTGATGAGCTCTCAATTGGTGTTCCTGTGTTATTACAGGCCGCCAAAGAGAAAACCATCACCAAAACAAGCGCCGCAGATAACAGCTTTTTAAGATTTTGATTCACTTTTATTTCCTCCTACACATTTTTATATTAGGCACATCAGGTGCATAATAACAACTAGTCCAGCAAAGCGGTGCGGACGTCCTTTTTCAGTCGAAATATGAAAGCGACAAACGCACACAGGCACAAGGATGAAACGCCGAAAGCAATATCCCCAAAACGCATATCACCATGTGAAAGCACCGCGGTCACAGCAAAGGACAAAAAGGAAAAAGACGCGAAAATCAGTGCAATCATTGAGCGGGCAGGAAGCCCCTGAGATATCCGATCCGCCGTTTCTCGTTTCAGCGGCGCTTTTGCGCGCAAAAAAATTAAGACGGAATCGGATAAAAATACCAGCGGGATTGCAGTGGACACAAAGGGAACGATTACATAAATTACGCGGGACACATAGGCTGCAGGCAAAAGCGCAATCAGGTATGTAGCCCAACTAAGCGCTATGAAAATGACAGAAAGCTTTCGGGCATGATTTATTCGATTACTGTCTGCAGTAAAGCGATAGTATTTTCCGGTATACTCGGCACAGGTGGCAATGCTGCCATTTGGTCTGATAGCGTGAACCAGCTTATAATCCTTCATATACTTTCTGGATTTCATGAACTACACGCATCCTTTTTAATCCTTCGCGACATGATCAACCACATACACTTTAACAAAATAGCCTTAGACAAACTCTTGGTGAACACACGAAAATCCTTGAATACATAACATGCACTAATAGCGCATGAAATTCCAAATTTCTTACGCGTCGTTGTATAAAAAAACTAATTATTTTGTTAACTAGTACCAAACAAGTATTGCAATATATATTAGTCATGTAGATAGAATTTGTCAACATTCATTAAGGACTCATTTAGAACGAAAGAAAGTACACATTATCACTAAATTAGACTTTATTTGGGCGATTATATGTGCTTATTCGTCGTTTTGTCTAGTTTTAAGTATTATTTGACTAATTATATGTTTAACAAGCACATGGTTTGTTACTAGTTTTATTTTTTGCTCCCTAGTCATGTGAAATTGACCAAACATTCACTTTAATTATTGATTATTTCGCCGAAATAAAACAACTCATAAACCCATATACCTATGAATTAGCAAATTGCCTTGCAGCCTGTAAATCAATACAACATAATGTGAAAAGCAAGATGACATTTGAAGCTTATTTTGTTAATATTGTATATTACTTGCATGAAAAATCTTGATTCCTATGGATTACTTTAATAAATTATCAAGCTAATTAATTATTTAATTAGCTTGATTTTTCACTAACCAATTATTAAATTAACTTAATACTTAATCACCCTACTATCAAAGCTCCTAAAATGGTTTTGCATAAATATTCTATTAGCTGCGTTGTTATTATACTTTGTTTACAAAATAGAGATCACAAAATAGTACCCCTAACCGCTTTGACTACAACACTTTTCACTACATTGGTTACTACTATTTTGACCGTCTCCACAATCTTGTTTACCGCATCAGACACCGCTTTCGCAAGGTCGTTAAACCAGTTGCCAAACATTCCGGTTGGGTCGTTATACATCACCGGGTTATCGGTGCTCACAAGGCGGTCTCCCGCGTCATAGGTGTTTTCGGTGGTACTGCCATCCGCTCGGTCTTGCGCTGTTCTCGTCGTACGCATAGGCTAACAACCGCCATTTCAAGCCGTTCTAGGAGGTTATAAGATTACCACCGCATAATTAATTAGCTAGTTCCCACCAAAATTTTTCATAATAACCTAATAGTTTTGAAGATGGAGACCACCCCTTGATGCGCTTTAACTCTTCCAATACTGCAAATGCTGCTCGATAATTTTCTGTATTGACCAGCTCTTCGAATTCGTTAATCTTTTCTTCAAATCCTTTAGGCAACTCATTTCTTAACTGAAGAATTATTAAGTCACTTATTCTTTCGTTCACTCGTATCACCTCAATTTATAAATATCAGAAACGTTTACAGGGCTATTTGTTATAACTTGTGTTGCCTTTCCAGGACCATATTGCATAAAATCTTTTGTTAACGGCTCTAAATATGATGCTCTTCCCCAGTCACCCTTTGGAATTTTTATATCATCGATAATTTGTAACTAAGGCTGCCCCAACGGTTGCAGGCACAGCCACTGGCGCTGTGGAGAAATATGCGCCTATTATAAACCCAATCGCAACTGCTGCCGTCAATGTATTAAAAATGTCTCGGTAATTAGGTTGTTTTTGCCCCAGAATACCGCCATTGTCTAAGATACCGTTCGACCCCTCCAGCACCCCTTTTGAAATCAGCCCTGTTCTGGGATCAACCCTTGTCGCTTCAACCCTCTTTATCCCAATTTTCATTCTGATGTTGCGGTTTAAACTGGCGTCATAACGATAAACCACCTTAAAGTGGGACAGGTCCGACTCTATTTAAACTGTTGATTTGTATTAAAGATGACTCAAGGTATCTTCACATATTTTAAACCAGTCTTTAGCGGTGCTTTTATCTATTTCGAATATATCGATTGGTGCATATTTTGAGATAAATTGATCATATGTTATATAATTTGAACCTGGTAATTCATCAAAGTGCCATTTATATGTTGGACTTATTTCAATAAATATTTTATCACTTATATTATATATCCATGTATCAAATCCTAATGTACTATTGGTCGACCAAAGATGAAAAGGTGTTACTAAATCATCAACGCCTTGATTCCCAGTATTTAGCTTGCTGCAATAATCATTCCACAAAAAGCCCATACTTTTCCGCTCTCCTAAATCAAATGTTTGTAGTCTGGACTCAATGGCTTTATATAATGTTGTCCGTAAAACTTTAATCCCTTCTATTAAAAAATCTTTAAATAGAATTATCTCATTATTCATATTATATATAATCTCAACCTCACTAAACGAAGTAAAATCATCATTCCCAACCACCCTGAATATCGTTTTCTGATTAATTTGAAAATCAATTATATTTCTCATTTTATTATATTCCCTTTCCTGTCAACTAAGCCGCCTTTTATAAGTGCACTTTTCATTTGGTTAGATAAATCGCTCCACGAGCGAACATGCCCATGAAACATCCCATTACCTGTTTCATCTAAAACTACAATTTCGCCATTACTTACACCAACCCTACGTGTAGTATTTTCACCAATCGATACGGAGTTATCTAATGCACTTTGCCCATCAATTGGCGCCTTGCTTTTAACAGAATTCCCATTTTTTCCGTGATATGGGGCATTTTCAAAGGTACCATTTGGATTGGCTTTATTCCCCGCGCCCTGACTACCCCCACCCGCCTGCGAATCAGAGCTAATCTTACTAACATTATTCTGAAAATTCTCCGCAGAGGTCTTAACCATGGAGACGCCTTGCCCAGTCATAACTGCGCCCGCCGCTACCGCAACAGTCGAAACCGCCATTGTCGGTACGCCTACTGCTGCGCCTATTCCGCTAGTCGTTATCGCGCCGCCGACTAACTCACCTGTGGCACCCAGAATTACTAACTGTGCGCCACTCGCTGCCTGAAAGGCGCCGATTGCCGCGTTAGTGATGTTCGTAAGCGCTTTGGCGCCATAGTAGGCGTTAGACCCTTCGCCAATGACACTGCGCTCGAAATGTTCAAAAGCGGCCGTTGTTCTTAAAGCAAAGGAATTCGCCGGTGAATATATGCCAAACATTTTGTTCGCGCAGTCCATTAGGTAAGCGGTCGAAACGAGCGTGTCCTCCAAAACCGCCATTCCCATTCCCTTGGCTACTTCTCCTACCGTAGGCCAAAGCCCGCTTTCTTTATAGTAGCCGCTGATTGCCTGTCCTGCTTGCTTTATCAACTGACTCTTTAAAATTTTACGCTCCATCTTTGAGCTTTTCCAAAAGGCCTTGGAATTTGAACCCGAACTGCCGGATTGCAACTCGAGTTCTAGTCATTAATTACCATATTCATCAAGGAGCCCATAGGAGTCATTGCTGACCCCTATCTCTTAAAAAATCTGGTAAAATAGTTCTGCATTCACTAATCTATTATCGTGCTTTCAGTGGATTACGCCGATTGGCCAATGACTTAACGATTCTTGTTACGTGGTCAAAATGATCCTTTGTGTGTCAAGTAGATGGTCGGCAATGCTCATAAACCGGATTATTCAGGGATTTTCGAGGTTCATATATGGTACCACCTTAGCTTATTTGGAGATTATTGCTCCTCTTTCTGCTGGATTAAATGATGGTGGCCATTTGGTATGTTCATCAAATTGTGCGCCGCTGAAATCGGCTTCCTCAATTCTTTTACAGTTCATATTAGCACCATTCAATTTTGCATTTTTAAAATTGACACCCCATACATCTGCATCTGTTAAGTCAGCATCAATTAGCAATGCATTTTCTAAATTTGCACCATTGAACATAGCACTTACGCACCTTGCGTTGCTGAGATTCGAATTTAGTAGCCATGCATTAATCAAAGTAGAACCTGATAAGTTGGCATAGCTCAAATTTACACCTTCCATTTCAGCAGAACGCAAATCCGTTTTTTCGATTACTGCCCTACTTAAGTTCATACCTGATAATAATGCTCTGTGTAAATTTAATCCACTCAAATTCGCATTAATTAAGCTTGCCAAATCTAACTCCATAGGATCATTAGCAAGACTTTCAATTTTAATCACAAGATTACCATCCTTACAATTACTTATTTCCCCAATCAAATGGATCTATTTTCAGATTGCTCCAGTCAATAACCCTACTTGGGTTACCGCCTGTCCATGGAATCTGAGCTGGCTCTTGGCCAAATATTCTACCCGCTACATATCGATGATTGCCGTCTACAATTATTCCATTATCAACTTTAATTGGAGGGGCGATTTCACCACTTTCTAATTTCTGAACATATCTTTGGATTGCAGGCTGATTAACTGCTCCCTGTTGTGTTTTCAAAGGTGCTTCTTTCATTGCCGCCCTTATTGTATCCTCTGTTACTTGTATAGGTCCTTTAGTCCCACCCTTACTAACCGCCCCAGCCACATCATCAGAAAAATGAGATGCTGAAGTTGCGGCTGGTTGCCGTCCAATAGTACTTGCTGCACTTTTCCCTGCCGCGCTAATTATTCCGTTTACAATTGGAATCAACATCCCAACTGTAGCGGCACTGTCAAGCCAATGCTGAAGTGATAGTGGTTTTTCTGGGTTAACTGCTCCCTTTACGGTATCAACTGCACCTAAACTTAACCAGTTCCCCACTGAGTAAAGGGAAGGATTTTGCAACATGGCATTTGACCGCTGCTCTGTTGTGTTCCACATTCCCTTACCTATTTCTACCCACCATATCTCTTGCGTTGCTTTTGCTTTTATCCATTCCCCTGCATTTTGAAGCCAATTGAGTATTGAGCTGTTTGTAGCTCCATATTGCTTTACTTCCCGGGCAAGCGCACTAGGATTTGCCCCGTTGTCATACCGATAAACCACCTTCGGCACATAATATGAGCCCGAACCGCTTGACCCAGAACCACCCGAACCGGAGCCTGAAGAGCCGTAATCGTCGCTGCCCCAATAATTGCTGGAGGTGATAGGAGCTGAGCCACCGGAGTTTGTAGGCTTTGGACTGTTGGTTTGGCGGTTGGATGTTGTCCCGTTACCGTAGGAGGAGCCGCCGCTGCCTGAGGATCCACTGCCCGAGCCACTATTGGTGGTTGTTGGCTTGGGACTGCTTGGAGTAGACGGAGTCGTCGCTGTTAACCAGCTTGAAACAGTTTTACTACATTGGTTACCACTGTTTTGACCGTCTCCACAATCTTGTTTACCGCATCAGACACCGCTTTCGCAAGGTCGTTAAACCAGTTGCCAAACATCCCGCTGGGGTCGTTATACATCACCGGGTTGTTGTTCGCGTAGGTATAGCGGTTCTGCGTCACCAGATTGGGCAGGCTGCCAAGTTAGCTGTCCTTCGTCGTAAACCGTCCCGTTTTCGGGTCGTAATTGCGGGCGCGCAGGTATTGCAGCCCCGTCTGCGGAATGTACTGCTCCGCGTTGTACGCATATACCGGGCTCTGCCCCGTTTCACCCTTGGTCATGTTGCCGTAGGGGTCGTAGCGGTAGCTTGCCGTTATGCGGGCGTTCTCCACCGTTTCACTGACGCTGCCCCGCCCGTCGTACAGGTAGTAGCCCACCGCCCCCTTCTGCTCGCTGGTTACGCGTCCGCTGGCCGCGTAGGCGTACACCGTGCGCGGGGTGTCGGCGTTGCCGTATTCCGCAAGCACCTGTGCATTTTCCTGCGTCATGTCGTACAGGTAGCGCGTGGGCTCCAAGTAGCTTGCGGTTCCGCTTGTGCCGTCCGTGCTGTCCAGTATCTCGGTGTACTTTTTGCCGGAAAGGTACTTCGCGCGCTGCTCCGTCAGCATCGGCTCGTCGGAAACGGGTTCCTCGTTTGAGGGCAAGGACTGCTCAGACGGCTGCGTGTCCGCTTTGAACACAGTGTACCATACATCTTTTACCTGTTCAAGGCTGGAAAGCAGCTCTCGCCAAAAGTCCTCCGCCGCGCGCTGCAGCTCCCAGATTAGCGGGGGAGCGAAGCTCGCGAAGAATACCACCGGAACCTGCGTCAGGGCATAATATCCCATGGCGGTCTGCCGATCCGCCTCCACCGCTTCCCTTTGGCTCTGACGCTCCCAGGTACCCTCCCGCAACTCCGCTTGTCCGGTGCCACTCTCCTGCTCCGCGGGCTCTGCGGCGGCGTATCTCTCGGTCACCCTGCGGGTGGTATTCTCTTCTACTATCTCTATCTTCTCCTCGCCCGAGGAGCTGTAGCGATACTCCTTGCGCAATAGCTCAAAGGCCTTCATCCCTGTGCCGTCATAGAACACACTGCTCTCAAGCCTGCCGTTCACGGTTGTGGTGGCAAGCTTGTTGTTCTGTGTATAGGTATACTCGGTGGTTTTGCCATCCTCCTTTACCGCGATGAGGTTGCCATCCGCATCATAGGTATAGCTGGCAGCTGTTTTGCCGCCGGACCTCTTTTCATACAGACGGCCTGTCTTTTCATTGTAGAGGTATTCGGTCACAACCTCCGCCGTGCCGGTTTTGGACAGGGATTCCCGCACCTTATTGCCAAACACGTCAAAAGCGTACCGGATAACAGTCTGCGTTTGTCCGCCCTGCTCCTCGTACCTTGCCAGCTCTCCCGCTAGATTATACTCATAGGTTCGGACGCTTTCCCCGTCCTTGTCCGTCACCGTCTCCCCGGTGATTCGGTTTCTGTTGTCGTAGGTATACCGGTAGCCGGAAATCACCGTGCCGTCCCTGCCGCGGTTTTCGGTGCTCACAAGCCGGTCTCCCGCGTCATAGGTGTTTTCGGTGGTACTGCCATCCGCTCGGTCTATGCGCGTGATGTTACTGTTCTCGTCATTCGCATATCCCAAGAGTTTCTGTCTGATGGGAAAAGCATTCGGTATCTCTATAACGGTTTAAATAATCTGCTCAGCGAAACAGATGAGAACGAGAGAACAACAAAGTATGAGTGCGACGCACAGCATAATAACACAAAAATTATATATCCAGACGATACTTCACAGGTTTTTGCATATGATAACAGGAATCGTCTGACGGAAGTAACAAACCCGCGAGGTGAGACTATAAAGTATTTTTATAGTGGCTACGCGACGGGGATTTCGAGAATTAGCGACGCAAGAGGTAGTTCAACGGATTACACCTACGATTTTTTGGGGCGTATGCTCACCTCGAAGCATGGCAACGACGTCACTGAATACACATATTTTAATAACGGATTGTTGGAATCAGTGGTGAATCCAGATGGCACAACTGAAGTATATGAATATGACGCAGCAGGAAACAGCACAGGCTTAAAAGACCCAAGCGGTAACCACACGGGAATTCGATACGATGAAAACGGCAGGATAATTCAAATTATTGCCACTGATAATGCAACGATAACATATACATATGACGAGAACGGTAACTTAAAAAGCGAAACAAATTCTAACGGTGATACCTATATCCGGTGATACCTATATCTACGACCAATATAACCAAATGGTCAGTCAAACTGATCCCACAAATCAAACTACTTCTTTTGAATATGATAAAAAAGGTCGGGTAACCAAGGAGACAGATGGCGAGGGATATTCAAAAACTTATCTATACCACGCAATATTAAATAAAGTTATCGAAGAAAAAGACAAACTCAACCGCATAACAAAATACACCTATGATTCAGCGGGCAATATTCTGAGCAAAATACTGCCTGATGGAAATGTCTTGTCCTATACCTATGATAAGATGAATCATAAGCTCACTTATACCGATGAAAAGAGTATCACTTCTGTAATAGGATATAAACGGAACATGGTTGTCTCGATTTTATAAAATGCTTCTTTCGAGGTGATATCTTTATTTCCAGTTGTGTTTTGCAGAGCGGTAGATGTGTTTAATTTTTCGGAGCTCAAAGGAGTATTGTTTGGGGCATCAAAGTATATTCTTCCTTAAGTTGTTGTAGCAGTATATCCATTTCACTTTCAGTCATAGGTGTTTGCTCAAGCATTTCATATGAGTTGCTTCCCTCTTTTATCAGGACAGATCGGTTTGCGGCAAAAAGCCGTACTGGCTGAAGAATAATTAGTGTTAACAATAAGGCAAATAATCTTCTGGGCATTTTTATTCCCCTTCTAATTTGCATTTCTCATATGTGCATTTTTAAAGATTTTCTTCTGACTTATTTTTGAAATAGAGTAAGGCTTCTGTAGTTACGGTCCACAGCAGGGATACGATAAATCCGCACAATATCATCTGTGTTATCTGGCTTGGGATATATACAATGGCTTTACTTAGTATAGCTGCAATTACACAACATAATAATAGCCATAGATAACTTCTAGTCATGAGTGTTTTCAGCAAAGAACTCAATTTGACCGAATGATCATATATTATCGGAAGCAGTATCAAAATGGTAACAACAGGATATAGCATCACACTAAGCAAAGCATTTACCCATTTCGCTAATTCCAATACAAAGTTGTATTTTGACCAGGTGGTAACCATTAACCACAACAGAGCACTTGCTATACCGCTAAATAAAAGTGGAATGATAATCGCTAAAGTCCAAGTGCATAAAAAGAGTTTTAGGTTATTGCGTCGAATAGTCTTTCTTCCCCTTTGTGACACAAACTTGAACATTAAAAATATTAGTATACATATGAAAAATAACGTTACTACATTTGCAGCCAAACGAACCTTATTCGTCATATTGATATATGGGAGCTGTAAAAATAAAATAACCATACAACTAATTACAGTTGTAATAGCAAAAGCAACATGAATATTTCGACAATTTATTTTGTAATAAACTAATATTCCTTGAGACATCAAGAATTATCACATCCCAAACTAAAATAATAGTCTTAATAATAACATACTATACGTATAAATACATTGTTACCAAACAAAAACATATTATAATACAATTTATTCCTTTAATTTTCATTAAAAAAGTATGATAATATAAAAAATTCATAATTTCCCCAACTAAAAAAGGCATAGACGTAACGTCTATGCCAAAGTATTAATTATTTTTATAACCCTTAAAAAAACTTAATCATGTAGGGTATTGGTTTACATATCTGCGTATATGCTGTTTAGTCGCATGATGTCGCATAGTTAACTACTCTTAAAAATAAACCTGTATCATGTCGTTGTGTTAATTAATAAAATTAAGCTACAAAATAGCTTTAAAGCACTTTCGTAGCTTAACTCTGTTTGTGGAGCTGATGATCAGATTCGAACTGACGACCTCTTCCTTACCAAGGAAGTGCTCTGCTTATTTATCATCAGCTAATTCCAACGTGTAGTCCATATTCTGGGAGAATTCTTCACTGGCCTTGATCACTTCATCTTCATTTATTGATGCATATACGCGTAGAACCATTTCGAGAGTTTCATCTCCCATTAAAGCTTGAACAATCTTTGGGTCAAAACCCTGACGAAGAGATCTTGTACAGAAATTATGTCGAAATCGATAAAGATTATACTGCTGATATTTGAGACCTTGCTTCTCTATGTGACGCTTAAATTTAAGAAAATAATAATTGGGTTCTTTAAATTGCCCATTAATGCCGCAAAATAAAAAGTCTTGAGAACCCTCTAAATTCTTTTTTTCGTTGAATAAATCATTTTGCCCATGTAAAATCCATGCCCTTATCACTCTCAACACTGTATCACTTACTTTAAGGACTCTTTTCTTTAGTAATTTTTTACCATTTCTTTCGTTTTTAAGGTTTTTGATAATTGGACTGGGTGTCCCAACTTTTTTGCTCTTAATATCTGCTTTTTGGGAAAAGCTTAATGTACGATTAACACTTATAGTTCCTGTTTCAAAGTCAATATCTTGTATCTTTATCGCCAATGCTTCGGAAGGTCGCATCCCCGTATATAATAGTATATGTATGTAAGTTTTAAGAAAAATATCTGACTTAACAGAGTTTATTATCATATTCACTTCTTTATCAGTGAATGCTTTATTTTTGCTTTCTGTGCACTTTTTTGTGCTCGGCTTTCTTATTTTATGCATTAAATCATGTGGAAAATAACCTCGGTCAACTCCTTCTACAATAATAGTGTGTAGAAGATTATATACCCGATTTATTGTGTCTTGGCTATAGAAACTAATTTTCCCACCTCTTTTATACTTCTCGTTTGAAAAGCTATTTATAAATTGTTGCAAGACATCTCCATTTATTTTATGAATATTGTATTCTCCTAATCCAACAGAAATATGTTTTGATAATGTTAAATTTCTGCAAAATGTTCTTGATTGGTTTACACCATTCATTTTTTCAAAATATGTATTGATTAAATCGTTAATTTTTAAATCGTTGCAATAACAACTCGCAATATTATTAGTGTTCCCTGTTTCAAAGTTTACTAAATCGATCAATCTTATTTTATCTTGATTATTTCCGAAAACTCTAATATCCCCATTAATTACTAAATCACTCATGTCTTGCTTAGTTATACCTAAGTAGTTAGCAGCCTCATCAATAGCAAAAACACTTTTCCCGTACTGTTGCTTCATTGTCTCAATCTTCATTGTTAATTCCACTTGTAAGTCTCCTTTTCAGATATAAGCTAATAGTAACAATAATTATATCTGATAACTTTAAATGGTTCTACTATTAAGGAGGTGATATCCTTGCCAAAAATAGCATATCAGCAATGTGCTTTTAAGAAAAGCACTCTAGAGGTCATTTACGCGGTGAATGAAATTATTGACGAATTTCAGGATCAGGGATATCAATTGACCATCAGGCAATTGTACTATCAGCTTGTTTCACGCAGCATAATTACTAATACAGTTTACAACTATAACAATATCAGTACCCTTGTCAACAATGGACGCAGCGCAGGCCTGATAGATTGGCATGCTGTAGTAGATCAGACCCGTCATTTAAGGCGTACCCTTCATTGTGAAAGTGCTTCTGATCTGATTGAGAAAGCCATGGGCAGCATGGTAATTGATAAATGGGCTTATCAACCATATTATCTGGAGGTATGGGTACAAAAGGACACTTTGATGGGGCTAGTTCAGCGAATATGCTCTCGGTGGGATGTTCCTTGTTTTTCTTGTCGCGGATATGTGTCTCAATCAGAAATATGGGCAGCTGCCATGAGAATAATATCTACAGAAAGGCAAGTCGTCATTTTCCATCTCGGAGATCACGATCCCATTGGGTTAGATATGAGCAGGGACATCTTCGAGCGGTTGGGTCAATTTGGAGCCAATCCAATTTTCAAGCGCCTAGCTCTAAATTCCAATCAGATAGAAGAATATAAACCGCTACAACACCCCATAAAAGTAACTGATAGCAAATATCATGAATACATCAGAAGGTATGGAGATCAATGCTGGGAATTGGATTCTCTTACCCCCTCTGTGCTTACAGGACTGATTCAAAGCGGAATCGATGAATATCTAGACGTAAAGTCCTTTCGGCGGTCAACAGACGCTGAAATGAGTGAAAAAGCTTTTATTGCAAAACTGGCTACACATCTTGATGATGTAAAGCAGTACTTAGATACTAAATAAACGGCTGCGGTTATATAACCTCAGCCGTTTTTGTATTTCTATATGCCAACAACGGGGCGATTAACCATCGCCCCGTTTAATATTTTAAGGAGGACAAAAACTATGCCAAAGGTCATTGCTATCGCGAACCAGAAAGGCGGCGTCGGAAAAACGACGACCGCCTTTAATCTTGC
>JAEZCT010000073.1 GCA_023433405.1 Bacillota bacterium
AGAAATTTTTTAGCCAGACAAGGCGAAAAGCGCAGGAATACTTGCCGTATTCCGAGCATTTTCAACGCAGTATGGCGGAAAAATTGCCGTCTAAATGGTATTGCAAGCTATGAGAACAGGTTCTTAAATCCTTAAACTATTTACAGCAACCAAATAAGCCGGGGCTTGAAGGCAAGCCCCGGCTTATACTAATTTCTTCAATTGTTAAAAGTAAGCTTGCAAAATCAAAGGATAAACCGCGCGGCGGCAACACTCCACGCTGCCGTGTGTTTTTTTGTCTTTGCTCGAATTTATAAGAAGCTGCGTTATTCGTACAGCTTCTTACTAAAGTACCGGTCACCCCGGTCGGGCAGAATGACCACCACATTGCCGGCCGTTAGCCTCTCACACAGCCTTAACGCGGCAAAAACCGCCGCACCCGAGGAGGAACCCGCAAAGATACCCTCCCGCTTTGCCAACAGCCGTGCTCCGTCAAAGGCATTTTGGTCGTTTATCTTAATTACCTCATCCACAAGCGTGATGTCCATTGTTTCGGCAATAAAATCGTTGCCTATACCCTCTATGTCGTAGTCCGCGTGCTTTCCGCCCCCAATGGTGGAACCCACCGGGTCCGCAAGCACGCCGGTTACGCGGGGATTCTTCTCCTTTAGGTAACGCAGCACCCCGGTGTAAGTGCCGCCGCTGCCCGCACCCGCAACCACATAATCCACCTCGCCACCCAGCGCGTCGTAAATCTCCGGCCCTGTGGTTTCGTAGTGGGCAAGGGGGTTTGCGGGGTTTTCAAACTGCTTGAGCGATACCGCGTTGGGGATTGTCGCGCGCAGTTCCTCCGCCTTTTTCGCCGCGCCCAGCATACCGCCCTCCAGCGGTGTGTTAACAATCCTTGCGCCCAGTGCACGCATCAGCGTTTGCTTTTCCTGCGAAAACTTTTCCGGCACCACAAAGATGATGTCATAGCCGCGCCCCAGTGCCGCAAAGGCAACGCCAAGGCCAGTGTTACCTGCTGTCGCCTCCACGATAGTGGCTCCGGGTGTGAGCAGCCCCTTTTCCTCCGCGTCGCGGAGCATATATTGCCCAATTCGATCCTTGACACTGCCCGAGGGGTTATAGAGCTCCAGCTTCGCAAACAGGGTAACCCCTTCCTTTACACCGAGCTGCCCGAGTTTTACAAGGGGGGTGCCGCCTATAAGCTCCTGCATAGAGTTATAATACTTCATGTGCCTCACCCCTTTGCGGACTCGATGGCTTGCTCGACGTCGTCAAGAATATCCCGCAAATGCTCAATGCCCACCGAAAGCCGAATCAGCCCGTCTGTAATGCCCACCCTTTTGCGGATATCCTCCGGAATGGAGGCGTGCGTCATGCTGGCAGGATGGCAGGCGAGCGATTCCACGCCGCCGAGGCTTTCGGCAAGGGCGACCAGCTTGAGAGAGGTAAAGAACTTGCGGTAATCATAGCCCGCAACCAGTTCAAACGAAATCATCGCTCCGCCGTTTTTTGCTTGCTTTTGATTCACCCCAAACCCGGGGTCGTCGGAAAGACCGGGATAATAGATGCGCCCAACCGCCGAGTTTTCCTTAAGCGCCCGGGCGACGGCCAGGGCGTTATCGGTGTGCCGGTCCATGCGCACGCCCAGTGTCTTAATGCCCCGGATGAGCAAAAAGGAATCAAACGGCTGAAGAATGCCACCCGTGGCGTTCTGGATAAAATGCAGGCGCTCGGCAAGCTCCTTATTGTTGACCACCACAAGCCCAGCAACCAGGTCGCTGTGCCCTCCCAGATACTTTGTGGCGCTGTGTACGACAATATCCGCACCCAGCTCAATAGGGCGCTGGAGGTAAGGGGTCATAAAGGTGTTATCCACCACCGTCAGCACGCCGTGGCGTTTGGCAGCCGACGCAAGCGCGGCGATATCGGTGACGCTCATAAGCGGGTTAGCGGGGCTTTCCAGCAGTACCAGCTTTACCTCCTTGGTCAGCGCCGCCTCAAACAGCGCAAGGTCGGTGGTGTCCACAATTTCATAGGAGATACCGAAATGCCTGAATATCTTATCGAGTACACGGAAGGTGCCGCCGTAAACGTTACTGGAGATAATGACCCTATCACCCTGCGAAAGCAGGGTGAGCACGGCGGTAATTGCCGCCATTCCTGAGGCAAAAGCAAATCCCGCAAGGCCTCCCTCCAGCTCGGCGATGAGTTTTTCAAGCGCCTCTCTGGTTGGGTTGCCCGTGCGGGAGTATTCATAGCCCTTATGTACGCCAATATCGCTCTGTTGGTAGGTTGAGGTCTGATAGATGGGGACGTTGACCGCACCGGTCGCCTGATCGACCGAGATGCCGCCGTGAATTAGCTGTGATTCAATCTGTCGCATTCGCATGTCCATTACGGGTAATTCCTCCTACAAATTATTGATGGTTGCTGTTCGATCCTCCGGTCTCAATCGGTGCCTGAGGAAAATTCATATTACATAATCGTTTGCAGACTGCTCCCGATACCGCTCCGTTAAATCCTCCAGCGTAACACTGTCCGCATAACGGTTAATGGCTTCGTGCAGACCGCGAAAGAAGCTGATGGCAACGCTGTCGTAAGCGCTGGGCTTCTGCCATGGGCTGACCGAAAGCTCCACGGAGGGTACCAGGCTGTCCTCAGTGGTGCGAAGTATTTCACCTACCGTATAGCGAGAGGGCGGCTTCACCAGCATATAGCCGCCCCGTGAGCCGCGCACGCTAGTTAAAAGCCCCGCCTTGCACAGACCGCGCACAATCTGCTCCGAAAACTTAAGGGATATTTGCTGGTTTTCAGACAGACTGCGCAGTGATACATGACCCTCCTGATAACACATTGCAATTTCTATCATGATAATCAGCGCGTATCTGCCTTTGGATGTTATCTTCATGGCAGCCTCCCGAAAATAGTTTTCCTATTTCTTCATTTTTGTCTTCATATGCTCAAGCCGGTTCAGCGCCTCGATGAGCGTATCGCTTTTCTTCGCGAAATGCAGTCGGATAAGATGGTTGACGCTCTCTTTAAAAAAGCTTGAGCCCGGCACCGCGCCTACTCCCACGTCACGCGCAAGCCGCTCGCAAAACTCAACGTCGCTTTCGCCGCCGAGCTCCGAAATATCCAGCAAGACGTAGTATGCGCCTTGGGGAGTGGTGTAGGGAATATCCAGACGGTCCAGCCCGCTTAAAAACAGGTCGCGCTTGTCGGTATACACCTTCCGGAGCTCCTCATAGTATTCCGCCCCAAAGCGAAGCCCTGTAACCGCCGCCTCTTGCAAGGGGGCGGCGGCGCCCACCGTCAGAAAATCATGCACCTTTCGCGCTACGTCGATAATCTGCGCGGGGGCGATAATGTAGCCAAGCCGCCAGCCGGTAATACAGTAGGTCTTGGAAAGCGAGCTGCATGAAATGGTTCGCTCGAACATACCCGGAAGCGACGAAATGTACACATGCTCGTGGGGGGCGTAAACAATATGCTCATACACCTCGTCGGTAATCACAAAGGCGTCATATTTTATTGCGAGAGCCGCAATGGTCTCAAGCTCCTCCCGCGAAAATACCTTGCCGGTGGGGTTCGAGGGGTTGCACAGAATAAGCGCCTTTGCACCCTGCTTAAACGCCGCCTCCAGTTCCGCCGCATCAAAATCAAAGGCGGGGGGACGTAAGGGCACATAGATGGGCTGCGCGCCCGATAAAATGGTATCCGCCCCGTAATTCTCGTAAAAGGGACTGAATACTATGACCTTGTCGCCGGGGTTTGTCACCGTCATCATCGCCGCCATCATGGCCTCGGTGCTGCCGCAGGTGACTACAATTTCGGTTGCGGGGTCAATCTTGCGCCCCATCAAGCGGGTTTGCTTCTCGGCAAGGGCGGCGCGAAAATTCTCGGCACCCCAGGTAATGGAATACTGGTGCGGTCCCGCAGCCGCCACCTCGGCAAGACGGTCAAGAATCGCCTTGGGCGGGTCGAAATCGGGAAAGCCCTGAGAAAGGTTCACCGCTCCGTATTGGTTAGAGATCCGCGTCATCCTGCGAATCACCGAGTCGGTGAATGATGCTGTTCTATTTGATAATGCTGGCATTGTCTGCTCCTTTTTCCTTCACAGTATTAAGCGAATCTCCTCAAAGAGTAAAAAAACCCACCTGCTCTTTTCAATCGGATATCAGTATTTGGCCTACAAAGCAATGAAAAATAACGATATAGAAACCATAAACAAAAGTCTATATTTACAGGACCTAGATGGAGTAGTTAATGGTTCTCTCGTCAATAAGCCGCTTTGCCTTATGGGTTGCCCGGGGCAGCTCGCCGTCCTTAAGCACCGTTACGGCACTTGGCTTTACGCCAATTCTCGCCTTGATGGCCGCCGAAACACGCTCCGCCAGCGCCTCATCGCTTTCGGTATTATTCTCGGATTTCTCAATCTCAACCTTATAACGCGCCGTATAATCTTTTTCAAATATACGGATGACATATTCCCCCGTTATTCCCGCAAGACCGCGGATAACATACTCCACGTCGCTTGGGAATACGTTAACCCCCGAGACGATGAACATATCGTCCTTCCTGCCCACGATGTAGATTCTGGTGTGCGTTCTGCCGCAGCCGCAGCGGTCTTTATTGATGTAGCCGATATCGCCGGTGCGAAAGCGAATCATGGGTCTTGCGTGCTTGCGCAGGGTTGTTAAAATCAGCTCACCGCGCTCGCCGGGGGGCAGTATCTCGCCGGTAGCGGGGTTAATAACCTCCACAAGAATATGATCCTCGGCAAGGTGCAGCCCGTCGTGCTCCTCGCACATACCCGCGCAGGCACCGAAGATATCCGAGATGCCGTAAAAATCAAATACCTTTGCCCCCCATAGGCTCTCGATAGCCTCGCGGGTCGCCGAGATGGAGCCGCCCGCCTCTCCCGCGACAATAATCTTATCGATGGCAAGATCTTTAGCGGGGTCAATGCCGCTTTTTTTTGCAGTCTCGCCCAGATACCACGCGTAGGACGGCGTGGTCCAGATGATGGTGGGTCTAAACTCCTTAAGGATGAACAGCAGACGGTCGGAAGGCACCGTACCCGCCCAGATGCACAGGGCTCCAAGGTTCTGCGCGCCGATAACGTCGGGACCGCCCACAAACAGGGTAAAATTAAGGGCGTGAACATAGCGGTCGCTTTTACGCATACCCGCCGCGTAGAACAGGCGGCTTTCCGCCTCCTGCCACTCGTCAAAATCCTGTTTATTAAAGGGGCTTAAGGTCGGCACACCGGTGGAGCCGCTGGAGGCGGACACAAAGATCACATCATCCTCCGGCACCGCGCACATCTCGCCCAGCATACTGCCCACGCCCTGGGTTTCCCGCTCGGTGGTCTTATCCACAAAGGGGAACTTTTCAAGGTCGCAAAGGGTGTGAATATCCTCCGGTCTTACCCCCGCTTCATCAAAGGCACGCTTATAGTAAACGGAGTTTTCATAGGAAAACCTCACAATCTCCTTTAACGCCTCCAGCTGGTAGGCCTCTAAATCCTCCCTCGATATCGTCTCGAGTTTTTCGTCCCAGAACCGCTGCTCGCTCATGATGAACTCCTCCTTGGTTAAATGTTGTGAAGGACTCAGACCGGCCGCTGTTGCCAGTGCTTGCGCATTAGCTCCCATTTATGGTCGCGCTGTGCGATAATGTTGGCAATATCGCCGTCCGAGAGGTGAGAAAAGCGCCCCTGCCCCTTGATATACATGCCGGCATCGGCAAATTGCACGGGGGGCTGGTTTAAATAGAAGGTGTCCTCCTCATATTCCGCAAGCGCCCAAAGCCCGCTGTCCACCATCGCCTTTGCGGACTCGATGGATTCATCGGTTTCTATGCCCCAGCCGGTGGGGCAGGGCGCCATTACATGAATGTACTTAAAGCCCTTGCGTTCCGATGCCTTTTGTACCTTTGCCATATAGTCGTTTATGTAACCGACGCTTGCGGTCGCCGCGTAAGCGGGCCCCGCCGCCGCCACAATCTCAAACACGTTCTTTTTGCTTCTCAGGTTCCCGCCGGTTTTCTTGCCCGCAGGGGTGGTGGTGGTCTTAGCGCCCAGAGGGGTGAGCGAGCTTTTTTGAATGCCGGTGTTCATGTAGGCCTCGTTATCGTAACAGATGTAAAGGATGTTATCCCCCCGATCCACCGCGCCAAGAAGCGCCTGAATGCCGATATCCGCCGTGCCGCCGTCGCCCGCGAAGCCTACCGCCACGAAGTCCCTTACCCCCTTGGCGCGCAGCCCCGCCTCAATGCCGGTGAGCATGGAGGCCGTACCCGCAAAGGTGGAGATGATGGCGTTGTTGGCGAAGCACAGCTGGGGAAAGTTAAAGCCCACCGCCGACATACAGCCCGCCGGCAGCACCGTCACCGCCCGCTCTCCCAGCACCTTGAGGGCAATGCGCACCGCCAGGCTGCCCGCGCAGCCGGCGCACGCCTTGTGACCGTAAAAGAACTCGTCATCCCGCAGGGTTTTCGCCGTTGGGTTACTCAACCTCATTCACCGCCAATCCTATAAAATTCACCGGCTTGCCGCCGGTTTGCAGGTGGAAGTAAATGCTCTCTATGTTCTCGCGGGTAATATCCCGGCCGCCCAGTCCCCCAATGAAGTTGTAGGAGGGGAGAGAAAGCCCCGCCTTGTGCAGCGCGGAGTTAACGCCCGTATATACCGTCCCCTCGTTGCCAAAGGAGATGTCCTTTTCCAGCACACCAACCGCCCTGGCGTTTGTAAGGATTGCGGCAAGCTCCCGGTTTGGAAAGGGGCGCAGGTAGCGCAAACGCAGCACGCCCGCCCTCACACCCTGCTCGCGCAGCCCGTCGGCGGTCTCGCGGCAAAGCCCCGTAATGGAGCCTAGGGTGATGAGGATATAGTCCGCGTCCTCACAGCGATAGGGCTCAATCAGCCCTGAATATTGTCTGCCAAACAGCTCGGCAAAGCGTTTCTCCGCCCGGGCAATGACTGGCACGGCATTTAACATGCCCATATGCTCCTTGACCTTAAATTCCATATTCAAGTCGGGCCCCACCGAAAAGCCCAGGTTTTTGGGGGACTCAAGGTCAAGCCTGTTTTCGGTCACAAAGGGGGGCAGATAGGCATCCGCGTCCTCCTGCCCGGGTACGTCCACCAGCTCGTAGGTGTGGGTGAGGGCAAACCCGTCAAGGTTGACCATCACGGGGGTGGATACCTTGCTGTCCTCGGCGATATAAAAGCTCATGAGAGCAAGGTCAAGACTTTCCTGTGCAGTCTCGGCGTACACCTGAATCCATCCGCTGTCAAGCTGCGACAAAGAATCCCGCTGGTCGCCGTAGATGTTCCACGGCAGGGCGGTGGAGCGGTTTGCGTTCATCATTACGATGGGAAACCGCCCGCCCGACGCGTATGGCAGGCATTCGGCCATGTATAAAAGCCCCTGTGAAGAGGTGGCGGTAAAGGTGCGCGCACCCACAGCACTTGCGCCCATGGCACAGGAAAGGGCGGAATGCTCCGACTCCACATGGATAAATTCGCTGTCAAGCTCGCCGTTTGCCACCATCTCGGAGAGACGCTCCACCACGATGGTCTGGGGGGTGATGGGGTAGGCGGATATTACGTCCGGCCTTGCGAGCGCCGCACCATAAGCAAACGCCTCATTGCCCGATAAGAATCGTTTTGCCATCAGCGTTCCGCCTCCATTTCTATCGCATTAACCTTGCAGGTCTTTACACAAATCGCGCAGCCCTTGCAAAAGTCGTAATCCACCGCCACCTTAGCGCCGTTCTCAGTTTTTAGAGTTTTGTAAATTACACCGTCGGGACAGTACAGGTAGCACTGCAAACAGCCGATACATTTTTCAAGGCTAATAACCGGTCGCACAGTGCGCCAGCCCGCGTTTTTGGTCACCAAATGCCCGGCCTCGTAATAGGTGCCGTCCGGCAGGTCGGAAAACTTCGTTGGTTTTTGAAAGGGTCTTAACGTAGGCTTCATACGCGCGCCCCCTCCTTTGCGGTCTTTGCGGCGGCAATCGAACGAAGAATTACGCCGCGGTTTTTATGCGCAATCTTTGGCGACAGGCAGCCTGCTACCGCCTCCAGCGCCTGTTCCTCCGTAAGCTTACCCCAAACGCCCAGCAGTGCGCCAAGCATGGCGGTGTTTGTCATGGGGCTGCCAAGCTCCTCCTGCGCTATACCTTGCGCGTCCAGCGACAATACCCGTTCGTCGCCAAAGTCCCGTTTGGAGTTGACAATCACCCGGCCGCCGTCATGGAGCTCTGTTAAAAAGGTGGGGTCGTACAGTGTGTCGTCTAAAATTACTATATAATCACAGGTTTTAATCTCACTGCGGTCGGCAACGGGCTTTGTGTCCAGCTTTGTAAAGGCCCGTACCGGCGCGCCGCGCCGTTCCGGCCCAAAGGAGGGGAAGGCCAGCGCATACGCGCCGCTATCCAGCGTATAGGCGGCGCCCAACAGCTTTGCGGCCGTAAAAGCACCCTGACCTCCCCTGCCATGCCAGCGCACAGAAAGCATAACATGCACCTCTTTCCTTCGTTTTTGCGGCAAAGCTTATACTAACCTTGTTTCAATGCAAAATTAGCATTACTGCCGTTTATTCACCGCCTTGGCAATCAGGTCGCCGGAAAGCTGAATAAGCTGAACGATGACTACCAAAATTGCGACGCAGACAAACATAACCTCTGTTTGATATCGCTGGTACCCAAAGCGGATGGCAAGATCGCCGATGCCGCCGCCGCCCACCGTACCCGCCATAGCGGAGTAGCCAAGCAGTGAGATGGTGGTGACGGTAATGCCGTTGACAAGCCCTACCAGCGACTCGGGGATGAGTATGCCGAAGATAATCTTAAGCGGGTGCGCGCCGCAGGCACTGGCGGCCTCCAGCACACCCTTATCCACCTCGGCAAAGGCTGCCTGGGCAAGCCGGGCATAAAAGGCGATAGCCGTCACAGTAAGCGGAACCACCACGGATTTGGCGCCGATGGTCGTACCAATAATGGCCTTGGTAAAGGGCAAGAGCACCACAAGAAGGATGATAAACGGCACCGAGCGGACGATGTTGACGATGGCGCCGAAAATCTGGTTGATTATTACGTTCTTAAAAAACAGCCGTGAGGTGGTCAGGTATAAAAACAGTCCCAGAATCCCGCCCGCGATGATTGAGATAAGCAGTGACCAGAAAACCATGTGCAGGGTTTCCATCAGCGAGGTGGTGAGAGCCTGTTGGAGATTAAAGTTCATTGGGCACACCCTTTCTTTGGTTTAATCTTTTTATAATAAAAAAGTTTAATAAATGGGTCAAAAGCCTTGGCTTATGGGTTTTAGCCGTATTTAATCTGCAATTTTGCGCGTAACGAGGAGAATAGTATTAAACCGCTTCGTGCTCGACCCTGAGCGTCTTGCTGCGAATATAGTCGATGGCATTTGCCACATCGCCCGCCTCACCCTTCACGCTGACAACCAGCGTGCCGATGGGGGTATGGTCCACATAATCGATTTTGCCGTGAAGGATACTGATATCCACATTGTAATTTTTAATGGCGTTTGAAAGCACCGGCTTGGTGGAGTCCGCGCCCAGGTATGTAATGCGCAGCAGCTTGTCGTCCCGAAACAGCTCCGCCACCTTTTTAGGCAGCTCAAAATTTGCGGTGTGGGCTATCAGCTTCTTGGTAAACTCATTGTGAGGTGCGGACAGAATGTCAAGTACCTTGCCGTATTCCACCACCCTGCCCTCGTTCATCACCGCCATTTGGGTGCAGACCGCCTTTATCACGTCAATTTCGTGTGTGATGATGACAATGGTGATGCCGTAGCGCCTGTTAATATCCTCCAGCAGCTTGAGAATGGACATCGTTGTCTCAGGGTCAAGCGCACTGGTGGCCTCATCGCACAGTAAAATGCTCGCGTTGTTGGCAAGCGCCCGGGCAATGCCTACCCGCTGCTTCTGCCCTCCGCTGAGCTTCGCAGGGTATATGTCACCCTTATCCGTAAGCCCGACCAGCTCCAGCAGCTCGTTTACCCGCTCCTTTATCCTTGCCTTCGGCACATTGGCGGCCTTTAGCGGAAACTCAATGTTTTGCCGCACCGTTTTACTGGAGGCCAAATTAAAGTGCTGAAAGATCATGCCAATGTTTCGCCGGAAAAGCCGCAACGTCTCGCCTTTTAGCCCGTTAATCAGCTCACCATTCACATAAATCTCACCGGAGGTGGGGCGTTCCAGCAGGTTTATGGTGCGCAGCAGGGTGCTTTTACCCGCGCCGCTCGCTCCCACCAGCCCGTATATCTGACCCTTATCAACGTGCAGGCTTACATTGTTTACCGCGTGCAGTTCGCCGCCTTTTTGCTTAAAGCTGACGCTTACGTTTTCAAACCGTATCATAGTTAGTCATTCCATTCTTATACTATTCTCGTTTAAAACGGCACCAAGCGATACACATCGTGTCGCCGTTAAAACCACTGGGCGGCAACTCCCACATAAGGGCAAAAGTTTACATAAAACGAAATCGCACGATACTTGATTGGCGCTATACGAAAAACCGATTCAAAAGAGTATTATGTATAAAATCAAGTAAAAAGCTTTAGTTTATGGGTCTTCATGCGCATTTGCATCTACAAATTCTGCTCGCTTGAGGAGATTAGCATTAAAACATCCCGGCAGACAGGAAAGAATCTCACAAAAACCGCGTGACAGCGATTCTTTTTGACGGCATAAGGCTTTTGCATAAGATTTTTTTGCTTATTGAATATGAATATTGGCAGTAAAGCATAGCGTACACAAAAGATTTTAGAGCAGGAACACCACAACAGTACGGCACAGCCATTGTGCCCTGTTGTGGTGATTCTTGCAAGTGAGCAAAAGACGCCGACAGTTACCAGTTGCCGGGCTTTTGGAAGCCGCTGTAGCCATTGGCAGGGTCGTTGATAATGCCCTTAAAGATGTCGTTGGTCGCCGCATCCTTGATATCCTTGACAAACTGCTTCTCAAAATCCTCGGTTCTGACGGCGATGACGTTAACATAGCCCTCGGCGAGCACCTCGTTGTAAAGGGAGGTTGCGGGGTCAAGCCCGGCTGCTACCGCAAAGTTGCCGTTAACCACCGCAAGATCGGCACTGTCGAGCGTGCGGGGAATCTGGGGAGCCTCGGTGGGTACCAGCTGGATTTCGTAGGGGTTTGCGTCAATATCCTCAGGAATCGCCTTGGATTTATCGATACCCGCCTTAAGGGTAATTACGCCGGCGGCTTCGAGCACACGCAATCCGCGCGCCTGATTGGTTTCATCATTGGGGATGGTCACAACCGCGCCCTTTTTCAGTTCGGTAAGGCTTGTGGTGGTGTTAGACCAGATGCCCATGGATACGGTGGGAACCTCGGTGACAAGACTGAGCTCCAGCTTGTGCTCCTCGGAGAAATTCTTTAAATAGATGGAGTGCTGGAACAGGTTGACGTTAATCTCTTTATTGGCAAGGGCAAGGTTTGGCTGCACATAGTCGCTAAACTCGACGTACTCAATCTTGTAGCCCTTTTCTTCCAGTTGGGGTGCTATCGCTTGTTTCCAAAGGTCGCCGTAGGGGCCGGGGCAGAAGCCTACCTTTAAGTCGGTAAGCGCTTCGGACGAGGCAGCATCGGAGCCGGCAGCGGCGGAGGATTCAGGAGCGGCGGCGGAAGAGGCGGGCGCGGGGGCGGATGCGCAGCCCGCAAAGGCAAGCACAAGCGCAACTGCCAAGAGTGCGGCTAGGGTTTTCTTAATCATGGTAAACAAATCCTTTCCTCATTCAAAACGGTAAAAAATAAAGAAGCCTTATCGTTTCGACAAGCTTCTCACTTCCTTGCTATGCCAAAAGCACCGTGTCTTTTGTGGTGCCTTTGTTTTACCCTTTGCCAACCCGCGTCAACATCGGTACATAGAATCAAAGCAGCGCAAAGCCCGGCCCGCAAACATTCGCATACAAGCCATTTTACAACATATTGCTCTGCTCATTCCCGTGTTAGCGGACGTCATCTGGTTTCCCTCCTGATTACAATTAACCATATATGTTTTATATGAATTAAATGCATTATAGCATCTTGTTTCCCGTTCGTCAATCAAATTATCATATTATTTTAGTAGGTATATCATAATTGTAGCTATGCCCCAGGAATATTCACGAGGAGGCTCCATTTTTAGCTTAAACGCCAACGCCCGGAATTTATTGTTGACAATAACGGAACCTTTCGGTATGATAATAACATATTATACTATACAAATATAAATACTATGATATGGCAAAAACGGAAGGGAGAACGATTATTTTGCAAAGCGAGGGTAACACGCCTAAAGACATGCGACGCTTTGAACATGGCATCGGCCATTATGCAAACGCCCAAGATCTGCTTCTTCCTAATTTCTGTTGCTGTACCGTGTGTTGTTGCATCAGCACAATCGGTACGGCTTATTCGTGCTAAACCTGACAGGGAGGGGGAAAAGCGCAGGCGCTTTCCCCTAAAAAGTCAAGGAACAGCATTATGGTAAGCGGCACCGTATAAAACGGCGCCGCTTTTTTGCATCCGGGCGTGTCTTTGCGACAATTCTTATACAACCAAATGCGACAGGCGTTTATACGCCGGAAAGGCAAGGGATTCCTATGATAGCCACTCAAGCGAGCGTTACGGCAAAAATCTGCTCCTACCTTCGGGCGTATCATTCCATTTTTGCGCGCAACAAGGTTTTCGACGATTATTTGGCCTATGAGATGATGGGGAAGGAGGAATACGAGCAGATAGAGGCCCTGATTCACAGCATGTTTTCAAACAGTGAAACGGAAGCTAACAGCGATGCCGCCAGGCAGTTTGTGATAGATAATGTAAGCTCCATCCCGCTATCCCGCATTCGCTATGCCGAGGAGGAGCTGCATTCCTTCGCCGCGCGGCATGGAGCGTGCCAATACGTTATTTGCGGCGCGGGCATGGATACCTTCGCCTTTCGCAATACAAACCGGGATATTCAAATCTATGAAATAGACCACCCCAGCACGCAGGCCTACAAGCTGAGGCGAATTGCCGAGCTTGAGTGGAGTATACCCGAAAACGTATGCTATGTGCCGGTTAACTTTGAGTGCGACAGCCTGCGGGATGCCCTGTTGGGCGCGGGTCTTGACCCGAAAAAGAAAACCTTCTTCAGCATTCTTGGTGTCACCTATTATATTACCCTGCCGGTGTTTGAGGAGACGCTGCAAAGCATTGCCGCTCTTTCAGGGGAGGGGAGCGCAGTGGTTTTTGACTACCCTGACGAAACAACGCACCGACCGGAGGCCCAAACCAAGGACTTTATGCTGGTAGCAAAGGTTACGGCCTCCTTCGGCGAGGTGATGAGGCAGGGCTTCTCCTACCGTTCTCTGGAAGCGGCACTCCTTCGGCACGGCTTTGCCGTGACGGAGCATATGACCCCGGATAGGATTCGCAAGGCCTATTTCCAATTAAAAAACACCCAGGATACGCAGGGCGGGCAGTTTCGTGTATTTGATAATGTCAGCCTAATCCGTGCGCAGGCGTGTTAATACGAGTCCCTTACTTGATTTTATACTAATATACGATTTAAAAGAGTATAAAAATCAAGTGAAAAGCTTTAATTTATGGGTTTTCACGCGGATTTTTATCGACTCTTTTTGAGGAGATTAGTATTATACATAATACTTTTTTAAGCCTGTTAATCGTATTAATACTGATACGAAGTTAGCATAAACAGTCAATGACTCAAGCCACTAAGGTTTGAGTCATTGACTGTTTGTGGTTTAGCGTTTTGCGTTTGGTTGCGGCAAGGTCTCATTGGCGCGTGAAGTACTTAACCCAGGTACGCCTCACGAACCATATCGTTTTTAAGCAGCTCCTTGCCCGTGCCGGTTAGCACGATGGAGCCGGTTTGCAGAACATAGCTGCGGCTCGATATTTTCAGGGCTTTTTTTGCGTTTTGCTCAACCAGCAGGATGGTGATTCCCTCCTCGTTAAGCCTGCGGATGGAGTCAAATATCACCTCCACCAGCATCGGCGCAAGACCCATTGACGGCTCGTCCATAAGGAGCATCACGGGGTCGCTCATCAAAGCGCGCCCCATAGCCAGCATCTGCTGCTCGCCTCCGCTTAGCGTACCGCCGCGCTGCTTGCGGCGCTCCTCCAAACGGGGAAAAAGCTTAAACGCCCGCTGCATGTTCTCGGCAATCTTATGTGTGTCCTTTAAACGAAAGGCGCCCATTTCAAGGTTCTCCTCCACGGTAAGAAGCGGGAATATCTTGCGGCCTTCCGGAACGTGGGCAATGCCCAGAGTAACCACCTTATGGGCGGGCAAACGGCTGATGACCTGTCCCTCAAACAGAACTTCACCACCAACAGGGGTAAGCTGTGAGGAGATGGTGCGCAGTATTGTAGTCTTTCCGGCGCCATTGCTGCCTATCAGCGTTACAATCTCTCCGCGCTTCACCTCAAAGGAAATATCTCGCAGCGCATGTATCTGCCCATAAGAGGCATTTACATTATTTAAAGCGAGTATCGTATCGTTTTGCATTATGATGTCCATGCCTTTCCGGTGTCACGCCCGCGGGCGCAAAACACCATGAAAATTGTGGTGCTGTTTTGCCGTAGGAGGGGGCTTAAAAGACTACGCGTCCTCATCGTCGCCTTCCACGCCGAGATAGGCTTCTATTACAGCTTGGTTGCTTCTGATTTCGTCGGGGGTTCCTTCCGCAATCTTTGTACCGTAATTGATAACCGTAATTTTATCGGATAGCCCCATGACCAGCTTCATATCGTGCTCTATGAGAAGAATTGTGGTGTCCAAATCGGCGCGCAATTGCAGAATAAAATGCTTCATTTCTTCTGTTTCTTTGGGGTTAAGACCCGCCGCCGGTTCATCCAGCAGCAGCAGCTTTGGGTCAAGCGCCAATGCGCGGGCAATCTCCAGGCGCCGCTGCTGACCATAGGAAAGGTTCTTTGCAAGCTCCTGCTCTTTGCCGGCTAATCCCACATACTCTAAAAGGTGCAGAACCCTTTGGTAGGCATCCCGTTCCTCCCGGCGCATTCTTGGCGTGCGGAAGATGATATCCAGCATGTTGGCCTTTAGGTGCATGGAGCGGCCCACCAAAATGTTTTCGGCCACCAGCATGTTTTGGAACAGGCGGATATTTTGAAAGGTGCGGGCGATTTGATAGGACGCAACCTTTTCGGGGGTCAGGGCGGTTAGGCTGTGCCCATCAAATACAATCGTGCCGCTGTCCACGGGATAATAGCCGCTTATCATATTAAAGAATGTGGTCTTTCCCGCTCCGTTTGGGCCGATAACGCTGACAATCTGACCCTTTTCCATGGTAAAATCCACACTGTTTATGGCGGTCAGACCGCCAAAGGTCTTGGTAAGACCGGTTACTTCCAGTAAAGGCATCCTATTCACCTCCCATAGTTTCCGGCGGGACTGCCGGAAGCTTAGAGATATTCTCCGGCTTTTTGCCGCCTAACAGGGCCTTGATGTTGAGCATGCGCTTTTCCGGCAGGATGCCCTTGGGTCTGAAGATGCACATGAATACAAGAATAAGACCAAAAATCAGGCGCTCATACTTTGCCGGGTTAAGCTGTGCGGGTAAATGGAGGACACCCGATTGACTGAGGGTGTTGAAAAACTGTGACAAATCCTTGAGGATTTGCAGCTGCAAGACCACCACAGCAAGCGCGCCGATGATTACGCCGGTGCTGTTGCCCGAGCCGCCCAAGATTACCATACAAAGGATAACAATGGATTCCATAAAGGTAAAGCTGGTGGGGTCTATGTAGCTTTGCAGGGCACCGAATACGACGCCCATCATGCCCGCGAGCGCCGCGCCAATGGAGAAGGAGAGCAGCTTCATACGCACGACGGGAACCCCCATGGTGCGGGCAACCAGCTCATCCTCGCGAATGGCCACCCAGGAGCGGCCGATGCGGGAATTCTCAAGGTTTTTTACGACTATGACAGTCAAAACCACCAGTACCAGCACAATTACATAGTAATGCACCGGACGGTTAAGCCTTATATTAAAGATCATAGGCGCCTGGATGGGGGTGATGCCCATCGGCCCGTTCGTAATATTGACCGGAGTATTCAGGTTGTTAAATAGGAGACGAATAATCTCGGCAAACCCCAAGGTTACAATTGCGAGATAATCTCCCTTAAGGCGCAAAACCGGTAGTCCCAGTAAAAACCCGACACCGCCGGACAGCACAAGGCTGATAACCAAAAAGGGCCAGAACCAATTACCCGACAAAGGGAAATTGATAAACGGGATGAAATTTGCCCCCTGATTGGATGCAAAAATCGCGTAGGTATATGCGCCCACCGCATAAAACGCGGCATAGCCCAGGTTAAGAAGGCCGGTAAAGCCTACGACAATATTTAACCCAAGGGACAAAATTACATAAATGCCGATCATGGTCGCGACATAGGAAAAGGTTCCCGACTGCGAGCCGATGACGGGCATGACCAACGCAAGATCCACTGCCGCAATGCACATGCGTATCCCTGTAGAAAGCTTGCAGCGATGCACCAGCAAAAGTGTAAACAGAAAAAAGATAAACGCGATATTGTTTACGGGGTTTAACAGTAAAATCACGGGAGCCGCGACAATCAAGGCAACTTGAATGATTAAAAAGTACCGCTGTTTTACCGTTAGCGCCTTAAAATCAAGGGGTTCAAAGTATGTTTTAAGCTTTTCTTTTATATTTACCATATGCTACACCTTTTCCGCGACAGGCTTGCCAAGCAAACCGCTGGGTTTAAAGATTAAAATCAATATCAATATGGCAAACGCGAAAACGTCCTTATATTCCGAGCCGAACATATTGTTTGTAAGCACGCCCAAAAACGCAGCGCCGAACATTTCGAGCAGGCCCAGCAAAATACCGCCGAGCATCGCGCCGGGAATCTTGCCTATGCCGCCGAATACCGCGGCGGTAAAGGCCTTCATGCCCAAAATAAAGCCGGAATAGGGGGATATGGAGCCGTATTGTATAGAAAACAGGGTGCCAGCGGCTCCGCCCATGCCGGCACCGATTAAGAAGGTAAGGGAAATAACCTTATCCACATCAATGCCCATGAGCTGCGCGGTGGCACGGTCCTGGGCAACGGCCCGCATGGCCTTACCCCATTTGTGCTTGGTTACGAAAATATGCAGCGCCAGCATGATAATGATGCACAAGCCTACAATATAAAGCGTTTTTTCGGGAATAACCATCGAGGAGGATATCTGTATTCTGTTGGTAAAAAGGGTGGGTGCATAGAGAAAGAACGAACCGTTTTTCAGCTCCTCCACCAAGCGCACCACATCCTGCAGAATAAAGGAAATACCAATAGCCGAAATAAATGGCACCAGCTTCGGGGCGCTGCGAACCGGCCTGTAGGCAATGCGTTCTACCGCCATACCCAAGGAGCCGCTCATCACCATAGCAACCAAAATCGCAATCAGCAAGGCCGCCCAAGCGGGAAGCCCGGTAAGAAGCCCCATACTCTGCATTAAAAGCAATACCTCTGTTCCCACAAAGGCACCGAACATAAACAGCTCACTGTGCGCAAAGTTTATAAACTCCAATATGCCATATACCATGGTATAACCCAGCGCAACAATAGCATAGACAAACCCCAGCGCCAAGCCGTCCGACAACAGCTGGGGAATGATTCCCGTCATGGCCTGTAATCCATCCATAACGCAGACCACCTCTCTATAATTGCAATACAGGAAAAGAGGCCTTCGCCTCCCTCCTGTATGCAATCCGTTTTAAATGTATGGTATTGTGTTAATTCTGTAAGCAGTCTGTCAGTTACTTCAGGTAATCCGCAACAGGGACGGAAGTAATGACCTCGGGAGGATAAGCCGCCTTCTTAAAGCCAAGTACATAAACCGTAGCCTCGGTATTGTCGCCAATGTCGTTTAGGGTGACATTGGTGGCAAGGCCCTTAAAGCCGCTGGTTTTGCGAACCTGCTCCGCAATTGCCTCGCGGGTGGGAGCCGCGCCGCCGTTTGCGTCGATAACAGCCTTCACCGCGTCGAGTGTAACATTCATGGCGTCAAAGCCATATGCCGCAAATGCCTCGGGATGCTTGCCGTATTTATCGGCATAATCCTTAACAAATGCTGCACCGGCATCGGTATTGGAGATATCCGCCGCAACGGAGGTGTAGTAGTGACCGATGACTGCCTCGCCCGCAATGTTTACAAGCTCCGCAGAGTCCATGCCATCCGGTCCAAGGAAGGTAATAGCAATGCCTTTTTCCGCAAACTGCTTGATGAGCAGCGCGCCCTCAGGGTAGATACCGCCGAAGTATACAGCCTTAGCGCCGGAGGCACGAACCATCTCTTCGACTGCGCTGAAGTCCGCCTCACCGGCAGTGATGCCTTCATAACCGAGTACCTTGCCGCCAATTGTCTCAAAGCGGGTGCGGAATTCGGTCGCGACGCCCTGACCATAAGCGGTTTTATCCTGAATAATGAAAACGCTGTCAAGACCAAGCTCGGTGAACAGGAAGTCTGCGCCGGCAGGCCCCTGTGCGTCGTCACGGGCACAAATGCGGTTGACGTTGGAAAGACCCCTGTCGGTGACATCGGTTGCGGTGTTAGCCGGCGAGATCATGGGCAGCCCGCCCTGGAGATAAACCTCAGAGGAGGGAATTGCCACACCGGAGTTGTAGTGACCGACGACAGCCAGAATCTGCTTGTCCTCAATCAAACGCTGCGCGACGCTTACACCAACCTTGGGGTCGGCCTGGTCATCCTGAGGCGCAAACTGAAGGTCAAAGCCCAGAGACTTAAACTCCTCAATGCGCTTTGTGAGCGCCATTTCAATACCGTTTTTAATAGATTCACCAAGGGCGGACTGAGAACCGGAAAGGGGGGTGGCGCTGGCAATTTTAATAACCTTGAGCGAGCTGTCCGCTTTGGGCGCCGAGGAGGTTGCGCTTGGCGAGGGAGTGCTTGCGCAGCCAGCAAACAAGGTTACCAGTAACACCAGTACTGACAGGATAGCAAAAATTCTTTTTTTCATTCCATTTACCTTCCTTTTTGCCGAACGATGGGTCTTTGCTGTCCGGATCAAAATTTAAAAAATAAAACTCCTGATAAGCCAAATAGGACTAGGCTTAACAGAAGCTCCATTGCTTTACATTATTAAACTCTGAAAACGACTCGACGGCAAACTGAATGAGTGCAAACGAATATTGGAAAACGCGTATAAAAATTCGATTCCCCATCGACCCGAATTTTATCAAAAACGTGAAAAATATTATATATCATATATCTATTTATTACAATACTATGAACGTGCCGGATTGTCAAGAATAAATTTGTATAATTATACTCCTTTCGATGAAATCAAGCAGCTTTTGCAAAAGGTGACAGGCGCCAAACGCGGGGTGCAGCACTCCCGAAGCGTTTGGTTTTGGCCATCGTGCTTTTTACATAAATACAAAATGTACGTTATATGTTCTATAAACATATGGGTAGCATCATAACAAAAAATGCTTTATAATTAATGTACCGCAAATGGTGTATCCTTTCTGGTATTGACGCGCAATAGAGAGTACAATTACGCCGCAGCTGTATTGACTTGCCGCATCATATCATGCTACGCTGAAATTAGGGCTTATCACCAAATCAAAACGGTTAAAACGGAGGTGCAAAGTTGAAGCTTCGTTTTCGACACAAGATGATTGTCATCATTCTTCGCCCGCTAATACGGCTGTTCTGCCGGTTGGCGTACAATATTCATTACCAGGGCTTTGAGGAAGCCAAAAATTTGCCTACCCCATGCTTGATTATTGCAAACCATACAACCAATCTGGATCCTGTCTTTCTTTCCATGGGCGTTCCATTCCCTGTTTTTTATGTGGCCAGCGACAACCTGTTTCGTCTGGGCATATTCAGTAAGCTGATTAAGTACTTTTTTTCGCCCATCCCAAAGTTGAAGATATCCAGCGATATTCGCACCATTCGAGATATGAAGGCCGCGCTGCGCTCCGGTGCCAGCGTGGGGGTGTTCCCCGAGGGCAATCGTTCCTGGTGCGGGGAAACAGAGGAGATATCCCCCGCCATCGGGAAGCTCATCCGTCATCTGGGTGTGCCGCTGGTAGTCTGCCGCATCCACGGCGCATATTACGCAAGCCCCCGTTGGGCCAGCAGTGACCGCCGGGGGAAAATTGAATGCCGACTGGTTCGCGTCCTGCCGGCACAGAAGATACAAACGATGAGTGTTGATGAGATAAACAGGCAGGTGCGTGAGGATTTACACGTCAGCGCGGCGCAGGACCAGAAGCTGGCGCTTGTGGCCTATCGCGGTAAAAATCTTGCGGAGAATATTGAAATCGCTCTGTATGCATGTCCTCACTGCGGGGGACTGGCAACCATACATTCCAAAGGCAACCGGGCGGGCTGTGGCTGTGGTTTTAGTTTTGAGTATGATTCGTTTGGGTTATTGCATGGTGCGCCATACCAAACTTTGGAGGAATGGAACCACTGGCAGACAGAGCATTTGCGTAAACAGCTGAAAAAGGCGGAGCAAGACAAACAGTCACACGCATTTTTTTCGGATGAAAACCAGCTGCTGTATGGACTTACCCGCGCCAAAAAGGCTACGCTTGTGGCACAAGGAACGTTTAGCCTGTTTTTCGACCGCTTTTGCTTTGAAGGAGAACAGGAAGCCTTTACGTTTCGATTGGACGAGGTTTCGCGCATTTCCATCTGGAGCCGGATGACATTACAGCTTGGGCTAACAGACGGACGTTTTTTTGAGGTTAAAACCAGGGATCCGCGTTCCGCCTACAAGTATCAGCAAGCCTACTACCTTTTAAAAGGAAAAGACGAATAACCATACCACGCTAAAATGTGAATCGCATTTTTATAGAATCAAAACCGGTAAACCGCCCTGTAGCGAATAGCACCGCCGTAGCACGGATTGTGATAAGATTCTATGAGTTTACTAAAAGCGCTTTAATACGAGGATTGTATAAGAATGTACTAAAAAGAAGGGTAGGGGCATTGATATGGGATTTTCAGCAGCAAATACGGAGTTGTGGCATCCGATTCTGCAGCTTGGATTGCTGGCATCCGTTTTAGTTCTATCTAATATTCTTCAGCGCAAGGTGGTGTTCATCCGCCGTCTGCTTATGCCCACCGCAGTGCTGGGCGGGTTAATAGCGCTTATCCTGCGGGCGATTGGCCTTTTAGAGATTGACGGAGCTTTAATGGAGAATATCACCTACCACACAATTGCGCTTGGATTTATTGCCTTGGGACTGCGGCTGCCAAAACAAGACCAGAATGCCCAGCATAGCAGGGAAGGCTTAAAAAGCGGCATCCTGATTGTGGCTACATATCTCATACAGGCAGTGGTTGGCTTAGTCATTACCGGGACGCTTGCCTATACCTTTATGCCCGGATTATTTAAGGCCTCTGGCATCTTACTGCCCATGGGCTATGGGCAGGGGCCGGGGCAGGCAAACAATATTGGTACGACCTATGAGCTTTCCTATGGCTTCACGGGTGGTTCCTCGTTTGGGCTTGCTATCGCAACCATGGGCTTTTTATGGGCATGTATAGGCGGCGTAATCTATATGAATATTCTGATACGCCGAAAAAGGATGCTTGTGCCAGGGGAACGCAATAAAGAGCTGCGAATTTCGATTGGCCATTTTCAGGATGATGATGAGATACCTATGGCGGAATCCGTAGACCGCATGACCATCCAGCTTGCGCTGGTATTACTGGTTTATTTTGCGACGTATCTGGTTTCCTTAGCTCTGACCGACGGATTGTCGGCGATACCTGCGCTCTCGGGGATGTCTCAAACACTCAATTCCCTGGTTTGGGGCTTTAATTTCGTGATTGGTTCGCTGCTTGCTCTTCTTTTACGAAACCTTTTAAATGCCCTGCGAAGCAAAAAGGTAATGACTCGCCAGTACCCTAATAATTATCTGCTAAACCGGATATCCGGAATGATTTTTGATGTGATGATTATTGCGGGAATCAGCGCAATTAACATTAATGATCTAAAAGGATTATGGGTTCCCTTGATTTTATTGAGCACCGCCGGTGGCGTTGTCACATTATTTTATTTAAAATGGATCTGTAAAAGGCTGTATCCTTCCTTTTACTATGAAAACTTTTTTGCACTGTATGGAATGCTCACGGGCACGGTTAGCACCGGAATTTTGCTGCTGCGTGAGGTTGACCCGGATTATTCCTCACCTGCGACAAACAACCTTGTAACAGGAACAAGCTTTGCAATCCTGTTTGGGATTCCGCTGCTGGCGTTTGTGGGGCTTGCGCCTCAATCGGATTTAATGTATTTTATTTCCCTTGGTATTATTGTGCTGTATGGAGTTGGCCTGCACCTGCTGTTGCTTAAAACAAAACTCTCAAGAGGGAAGGGAGCGGCGCAAACCACCGTTGCCAAAACCCCAACTGGAACGGCTGAAGAATAAAAGGGCCTCCGCAGAAAACTTGCAAATTGCCCCCGGATTGAGCAAAAATAGAAAAAAGCGCTATTGCAAGAGATGAAATCATTACGCAGCCTGACGCCGTTTTTTGAACGGTGTCAGGCACGGTATTGTTCTAAACTAAATCGCAACCGCGGCTAAGGCCGCTTAACGTATGCTCCTAGCTAAATCGGAATGCTCTGCCGATTTATTACAGCACAGAAGCGACCTGGAAAAATGTATATTTCGGTCAAAAAAGTATCGCGAAACGGTTGACGGATACTGATATATATGGTATCATATATTGCGTCACAGTTGGAGAGGTGTCCGAGTGGTTTATGGAGCTGGTCTTGAAAACCAGTGATTCGCAAGAACCAAGGGTTCGAATCCCTTCCTCTCCGCCAATGCTTAACGGCTTTCGGCGGGGCGAAGAAGGCAACCGCCGAGCTTTTGAAATATATAGCAAGCATGATATTTTCACCAATGGAGAAGTACTCAAGTGGTGAAGAGGCTCCCCTGCTAAGGGAGTAGGCCGGGAAACTGGCGCGAGGGTTCAAATCCCTCCTTCTCCGCCAAATAATTAAAATGAAAAACCCGCTTAATGGCGGGTTTTTCGCTTGTTTATGCGGGTTCGAAAGGGATGGCCCGCATTATTTTTAATGCATTTGCCTACGATAAAATGCAATCCGTGATGCATTTGCGCACACTATGCAACACAAAAAGCAACACAAAAAAAGGCCGGAGAACTCACTCCCCGACCCCGCTCATACCCTTATCAATCAAATCAACAATATAAGCGTTTAAGCTCATGCCTTTGCTTTCGGCGTGGGCTTATTCCTTTATGCGCCTTATTCTTTGATCCCCGGCTTTTATGAA
>JAEZCT010000033.1 GCA_023433405.1 Bacillota bacterium
AGGCGGTAAGCGTGGATAAGCTCGCCGACGCCGTAAAAGCAGCAATCGCCCGAAAAATTGACACGACGCTGCTCCCGGCGCCGGAAAACCTCGCAGAGGTTAAAATCATCATAACAAGCGAACTGCCGGGCGGTAACGGGAGCACCTGCACCATAAAAATCACCAAGGAGGACATAGAGGGGAGGCTGCATCGTGAGGATATACATGGCGGTAACGCCGGATAGGCTGGAACTGCCCATAGCGGTAGCAGATGCCGCCCTGCCTCTCGCGGTTTTATTTGGGGTAACAAAAAATTACGTCCAAAGCGCAATAAGCAAAGGGCTTCCGGGGAAAAAGCTTGGAGTAAAGTTTGTGCGTGTGGATATAGAAGAGGAGGAAACCGAACAATGAAGCTGCCAAAAGCGAAAACCATCGCACAGTTTAAAATCCTGCGCCATGTAGAGGAACAGGCCCTTGATCTCGGGGAGTTTGAGGTTTCGTTTCCGACCGACAATTCCGTCGCGTTTGCGGACGGTGTCGGCGGGATAATGACCTTGACGCTCCATCCAGATGGAGAGGTAGTGGAGGCGTATGCGTAATGGGTAACGACCTGATTAACGCCGCAATAACCCTCGCAATCCTCGCCGCAGTCTTTGTACCCGCCGGGGCGGTGCTGTGGCTAATAATAAGCCGAATCCCGGAGGAGACGCTAACCCGCTGGCGCACCGGAAGCGACCGCGCCAACGATCGTTACGCCCCGCAGCGCAGCATTAAGGTGGACAAGGGGGTGTACCGCCGTGCGAAATAACGTTTGCAAGGATTGCCAAGACCGCCGCACACTGTGCCAAAGCTCCTGCAAGCGGCTAGCAATAATTAAATTGAATCACAAACAGGCCATGGATAGCCTGCGAAAGGAAAGGCGGGCAGAGGAGTTCGCATACAACGTCCTGCAAAAGAAATGACCGCCCTTGTTTGCACCAAGGGCGGTCAAGTGTAAGACTGCTGTTCGCAATCTATACTGAAATACCGTTTTTAGTATATCAAAATTACGGACAGTAGTCAAGCGAAAAACGGCGCGGTGATGCGCCTTGCGACCTCGCTAAAGGTATTATCTAACCGCCTGACGCTGTCCTGTACCCTTTAAAATATTACATATAGTATAAATCGCACAGGATAGCAAACGGCATAAAGGAAAGGAAAGAATGCCATGCTGTACTACATTAAAAAAACTGTTGTCGCGGGAGCGACGATAGAGGTGGAAAAAACAAGGTCAGCCCGTATCGGACGGAAAATCCCGCGCGGTGAGAATGTCAATGAGACCCCTAAGGATGTTGAGGCGAACAACCTCAAAAATGCCGCGCGCAAGCTAACCTGGCTGCTCAACGCAAATTTTCACCCCGGAGACCTGCATGTGATTCTCACCTACAGCAACGAATACTTGCCCCAAACAACACAGGAGGCAAAAACCAGGCTGGAGAAATTTCAAAAGGACATGCGCCGCTTCTATGAAGCGCGGGATGAAAAATTTGACTATATAGCCGTGACCGAGTATCAGTCAAGGCGCATTCATCATCATCTTGTGATTAGGGCGGCGGAGCTTAAAATCCTCACAGGGTTTTGGCCGTGGGGACGCATTCGAATTTCTCTGCTGGATGATAAAAAGGATTACTCCAAGCTTGCGGAATATCTGGTGAAAGAGACAGACCGCACCTTTCCGGAGCGCCCAAAGCATTTGTAAAAAACGCTGGGCACAAAGTAAAGGGTTGGTTCGCCCGAAACCAGAGTCCGAAATTGTTAGCGCGAGGCAATGGCGCAGGGAGCCGGTGCCCAAGGCGGGCTATTACATTGACCCCGGTAGTGTACAAAACATTAAATACCCACGCACCGGGGTGGAATATCAGTTTTACCGAATGATTGCCCTGGACGATACCGCGAAAAAAACACGGGAGCGGAATAAGGCAGCACCAAAAGCAGCCTCCACGGCTCCCGCCAAACGCAAAAGGCAAAATGAAAACCGGAGGTGTTGATATGATGTACACTTACCCACAGCTGCGGACGCTATATGGAGCGGAGAATACCGACCCGCTTCTGGAGCGGATATCCGCCGAGCTGCGCAAGGGTACGCCGAAGGAGAGGGTGCTGCGTGATATACGGCAGGCCATCACAAAGCTACCCCGCATTTTGCAGTCAAATGCAAAGATTTTGAGAGGAGTAACAATCATGCTTAATACAGCAATTGCAATGATAGAGGCACAGCAGGCTAAAGCATCGGAGCGTAGCCATATCTGGCTTATGGGAGAGCAGCTTAAGGACATCTGTCGCACCACGCAGGGTGCCGCTGAATTGGTAGCCCAGGATCTGGCCGTGCCAGAAATGAGCCTTGAACACCTTAAGAAGAAGTTTGACGAATTCGCTGCATCAAAAAAAACGGGCGGAGAATCCTGCATCCTGCCAAACGAAGCGGATGCGCTCATCCGTGAATTCTACGGCATAGCGAAGCCGGAAGAAACTCCGGCGCCTGCAAACGGTCCGGTCATATCACTGCTCGACCTCATCTAGGGGGGACACACCATGAAATGGATTAAGAAAGAACTCGACGCGATACCGTACAAACCTTATCCGGACAAATGCGAACCGGGCAACGACGACCTTGTAATGCTCGCAGAGCGGGTGAACTATCAAGACGCAAAAATCCTAGCGGTCACATTTTATCGGGTCACAAGCAAGCAGCCATACTGCCGGGTATACCTAACCAAGGATGCCTTCACAACAAAACTATGCGAGACTGGCCGATGGAGCGCGGCAACACTAGATGGGTTACATCTCGACGGGTCATGGTGGTCACTGTCACACAGTGCATACACCCATGTTACACCACAAGCACAAAAAATAGTAAATGCCACTTTCAAAGACAAATACAGCGACACAAACGCCATAAATAGGCTATACCGGATCCAACGCAATATCAAAAGTGACAAGCAGAGCGCAAAAGCCAAAACACGGGACGCGGAGGACAGGTTAATAATCGAGGCGGTAGAAAACCAGCTCCCGCCGTTACCGGATGATTTTGAGCGACAGATCCTCGACGGACCTCTCGCCGACAGCCGCTACATATTCTACCGCATATCAAAAGTTCGCAACCCACTATCAGGGCTACAGGAGCGCAGGGTATATGGATTTTGCTCCAATTGCATGGAGGAGTATGAGCTCATGTATGAGCCGACACACAAAGAGCGGGCGTGCCGGTGCCCTGAGTGTGAATGTGAGGCAATCGCTTACAAGCGGGGGCTTGGTCGTTCAAAGCTAAAAGCCCAATGCAAATACGCTGTATTTGTAACGGCCGGACACAACGTATTTGCAAGGTTTTATGAGATAACCCGTGATTACAGCGGTGAACTAGAAAAAATCACAACCGACATGACCGAGGTTGAGCGCTACTACTTTACCGAGGGAGCAGCCTATAAGCTGACCCGGTACTGGTCGAATTTTTACGGTGCAAAATATATCGGAGAAAACTGGGACGTGAAGCGCCGCATCAACGAGGACATATACGACTACAATTTCTACCCTTACACGGAAGACCTATTTCGCGACACCGTCCTTGAGCACGCACACCTTGACGATTACATTCGACAAGCAGGCAAATCGGACCGATACGCATATTTGATGCAGTACCTCGCCTGTTATTGCAGGGAGCCGTCTATTGAGCATCTGCTCGGCGCCGGTCTAATCCGGTTTGTGAAGGCACGGGTACATCATGACGCAGCCGCCAACCGTGCGATAAATTGGAAAGCCACACGACCCCGCGATATGCTCGGTGTGTCGCAGCCGGAGCTTGAGCAGATTAAAGCGCTTGATATGTACTGTGCATCATTCGAAGCGTATAAAACCCTCAAGCCGGTCGGCGTTACGCTAAGTGCAGAGGATAAACCGCTAATAGAGTTTTTTGCAGTGCTCTGGTATCATCTCAGAGACGCGGAAGAACGTCCTCTTACGGTAGCCAAACGGTGGGGGTTGAAAGAGACAGTGCGGTATCTCAAATACCAGTATCGCAAGGCATACACTGCCGGAACAACGTATCGCACCATCTGGACCGAACTACATGACTACCACAGCATGGCGCGAGAGCTGGGCTATGACCTCAACAACAGCTATTACTTAATGCCGCCAAACCTTAAAAAAGCCCATGACCACGCCGCAGAACTCCAACTCAAGATGAAAGAACTGGAAGCCGCGAAGAAAGCCATAGCGGAGAAAAAGCAGTGGAACAAGCTGTACAACAAGCTAAAAACGTTGGAGTATACCAACGGAACCCTGCTGATCCGTCCGGCGCGGAACAGGGGGGAAATCAACACCGAGGGCAAAGTGCAGCATCACTGCATCGCAAGATATGCAGACAATATGCTGCGCGGAGAAAGCATCATTTGGTTTATACGCAAAGCAGACCAGCCCAACGTGCCATACTATGCCCTGAACACCAGCAAAGCACCTAAATTCAATTATATCGAGTGCCATGGCTATGAAAATGATAGCGAACTGCCCGGCGGTACCCGCCCGAAGGAAATCAAAGACTTTGAAGCGGAGTGGTATGAAAAAGCGGTCAATCCGTGGCAGAAAAAGAAAGAACGCGAAAAAATTAAGAATTTGCAATCAACTGCAAAGAAACAGTCCCGAGAGCGGGTAAGGGCGGTGGGATAGTTGAAGTGTCCATACTATCAAGGAACTTTATTAACCAACACAAAAGCAGAAATCAAATGCGGAGAGCCAGAAACCAGGGGCAATGTAACGTTTTCCTATGATACAAAAACAGACCAAGGCAAGGATAACTACGAGGTTCGCCTTAAAATGTGCGTGGAGAATACCCCGGATCGTGCGTATTGTTCTCGCCCGTGTCGCCCATATCTTTTTCGGGAGCTTGAACACCTCGGGCAAAACCCGCAAAGCAACCATGATACCGTTGCCAACCTGCAAATAATGTATGAAAAGTTGGTGCCGCAGATGGCATTACAGCAACCTGAAATTAAACAGGAGGACAAGACCATGTCAGAGCTTATCAATACCACGCCGATAGGCGTCGCGCAAAACCGTGCTTACGAGTTGCATCAGTACATCATCGCCCAAGCCCGCGTAGCCGGGCAGGCAATCAGCGAGATTGGGCGCAGCCTCAAGGAGATGCGCGACAGCAAGCTATACCTAGAACTCGGGCACGAAACCTTTGAAGCCTACACCGAGGACATGCTTAACATCAAGCAGCGTCAGGCGTATAACTACATATCCATCTACGAAACCTACGGTCCCAAGTTTATCGACGCCCACGCAGACCTCGGTATAAGCAAACTACTCCTCCTGCAGGCGGTACCGGTCTATGACCGCGAGGACTTTATGCAGGAAAACGATGTCGCAGACCTCCCCACCCGCGAGTTGAAGGAGCTCACCGAAAAATACACCAAGGCATGCGAGCAACTCAGCCTGATGGAGGAGAAGAAAACAGACCTTGAGGAGGATAACCGCATAGTAACCGAGCGGGAGCAAAGACTGCAGGAGGAAAAAATAGAGCTCGAAAAACGCATTAAGCAGCTTGAAACCCGCCCGGTGGATGTCGCTGTCGAAGAACCCTCCATTGAAACGCTTGCCAACATCCGCAAGGAAGCCGAGAAAGCCGCCGCCGCGAATCAGAAGGAAGCCATAGCAAAAGCGGTGGAAAAAGCCGAAAAGAAGGCAGCCAAGGACGCCGAGGAGAGAATCAAGGCAGCTAAGGAGGAGGCAAAGAAGGAAGCGGAGGAAGCCTTACAAGCAAGCTTGCAGGCAGTTGAGCTGGAGAAAGCCGCCGCCCTCGAGCGGGCAAAGGCAATGGAAAAACAGCTCTCCCTCGGTGCGAATCCGGATACTGTCCTTATCAAACATCTGTTTGACGAGATACAGAGCATCTACAACCGCATGACGGGCATCATTAAAAAGCTGGAGACCTCCGGCGCCGAGGCAGACACCGATGCCGCGGCAAAGTTTAAAGGCGCAGTCCGAAAGCTGCTCGAAATGCTCCTTAAACAGCTTGAGGGTTAAGCCATGGCGGGATATGACATATACGGCGGCAAAGACCCTAAAAACATCCTGCGCGGCATGCAAAGCCGCGCACAGGGTGAACTATTTGAAAAAATCATCATGACCAGCTGCGACCACTACCGCGAAAAAGGAATCGCGCACATCGAAAAAACCCCGGAGCCTTTCCATGTCACACGCTCCTGCGGCAATGGCAAGTTCCTCGGCAACTATGCCAAACAAGCCCAGCCGGACTTCAAAGGCTGCCATATGAGCGGGCAGGCAGTTGTGTTTGAGGCTAAACACACAGACGGCGACCGCATCACACAGGACAGGGTAACGCAATAGCAAACGGACGCCATCAACCGGTACAAGCAAATGGGAGCGGATTGCTTTGTGCTCGTCTCGTTCGGGATGCAGCAGTTTTACTGCATCCCATGGTCAACGTGGCGCGACATGAAGCTTAATTATGGGAGTAAATACATCACCCCGGCAGACGTGCAACAGTACCGCCGCCGGTTTGATGGTAGGGTAATCTATTTCCTCGAGCGGGAGGGCGGTTAAATGATATGGGAATTATCAAACCGAGCAGACCCAAAGGCGCGTGAACTGGCCGATAGACATTACAACCGGCAGAAGCCGGGCACGCCTCAGTTTGTGCCGCCCGGTCGATGTTTAGTGCTTTATGCCAAGACAGAGAGCGGGCGGGCTTTTTGGGTAACGTCATGGCCATTTGCGCAATACGTGAGGCATGCATGGGCTGGTGCTTGGGTATGCTCCGCATTTCGCAACGAGCGCGCGGGGATAGCCAGTGAGATGATATGTGAGGCGGTAGCTTTAACTCGCGCGTACTTTGGAGACCCGCCGCCAAATGGGATGATAACCTTTATCGACCAACGCAAGGTACGCCCGACAATAACGCATGGCCGCGAAACGTGGGGCCGTACATACGAGCTTGCGGGGTTTCGCCCAGTTGGGACAACAAAAAGCGGATTGCTGGCATATCAACTCTTGCCGCAGGATATGCCAAAAGCGTGGCCAGGAAAGGAGGAAATCATGAATGGGGAAAAGCAAGCCTGACAGCATCCACTTAACCCCCGACTTTTTTGAGCGGGCGGAAATCAAGGCAATCGAGGCCGAGCCGCACGGCAGCGAGTATGTACTAATCTACATCAAGCTGCTGGCCGCCAGCGCCGCCAGCGCGGGGCGCCTGCGGGCAAACGATGATACCCCGTACACGACCACCACACTGTCAGAGGCCATCCACGCCGACGCCAAAACGCTGTACGCCGCAATGACCGTGTTTATCTCACTGGGACTCGCCCG
>JAEZCT010000057.1 GCA_023433405.1 Bacillota bacterium
CTTTCGAACAGCTGTACCAGCGCCTTGTCGCCGTTGATCTCGAGCACCTTGCCGCGGCGGGTCTCGCCGCTCTCCTGAACAATCTCGACAAGCTCGTCGTATTTGACGCCGCTGACGCCTTCCACCAGCATCAGCGGACCCACGACTTCTTGTATCGTACGGTATTCCTTAAGCAATGCTCATCTCCCCTTCCTCATAAAGCGCGCTCATCTGCGATTCCAGATCCTGCTCGATCTGTTTCAAACGGCTTTCGAGTTCCGTTTCGGCAGTGTATTTGGCGCGGGCGATTTGTTCGCGCACCGGCAGATCCAGCAGCTTGGAGAACAGAGCGCCGGACGCGAGGGCCTTTTCACCCAGCTCACCCCATTTCAAGATCAGACGCAGCATGCCGAACTGCTTGGTCAGCGAGGTGTAGGTATCCACCTCGTGGAAAGCGTCCTGATGCAGGTAGTCTTCGCGCACCGAGCGTGCGGTTTCCAGCTTGAGCCGGTCGGACAGCGACAGAGCGTCCACGCCGACGAGCCGGACGATTTCCTCCAGTTCCGCTTCCGCTTGCAGCAGCTGCATCGTGCGTGTGCGCAACTCCTCCCACTCAGGCGAGACGTTGCCGTCAAACCATGCGGAGAGGCGGTCGGAATAGAGCGAATAGCTAGTCAGCCAATCGATGGCCGGGAAGTGGCGCTTGTAAGCCAGCGAAGCCGATAAGCCCCAGAACACCTTGACGATGCGCAGCGTGGCCTGTGAAACCGGCTCCGAAATGTCGCCGCCGGGCGGTGACACCGCGCCGATGGCGGTGACGGCACCGAAACGTCCGTCCTTGCCCAGCGTTTTCACCACACCCGCGCGTTCATAGAAGCCCGCGAGGCGCGAGGACAGGTAAGCCGGATAGCCTTCGTCGCCCGGCATCTCCTCGAGACGGCCCGACATCTCGCGCAGCGCTTCAGCCCAGCGAGACGTGGAATCCGCCATGATTGCCACTTTGTATCCCATGTCGCGGAAGTACTCCGCGATCGTGATGCCTGTGTATATCGATGCTTCGCGCGCGGCCACCGGCATGTCCGATGTGTTCGCGATGAGCACTGTACGCTTCATCAGCGGTTCACCGCTGCGCGGGTCTTTCAATTCCGGGAACTCCATCAGCACGTCCGTCATCTCGTTGCCGCGTTCGCCGCAGCCCACGTACACGATGATGTCCGCGTCCGCCCACTTGGCCAGCTGGTGCTGCACCACCGTTTTGCCGCTGCCGAACGGACCCGGCACTGCGGCCACGCCGCCTTTGGCGACGGGGAAGAGCGTGTCGATGATGCGCTGGCCCGTGACCATCGGTTCAGCCGGAGGGAGCTTCTCGGCGTATGGTCGTCCGCGGCGGACCGGCCAGCGCTGTAGCATGGCAACGTCCTTGGTCTCCCCTGCGTCCGATTTGACCTTCGCGATGGGCTCGGTGATGTTTGCTTCTCCAGAGGCCAGCCATTCCAGCGTTCCGGTTACGCCCTGAGGCACCATGATGGAATGCCTGACTAGCGTGGTTTCCTGCACGTAGCCCAGTATATCGCCCGGCTGGACGGCTTCCCCCGTTTGGGCAGTGGGCACAAAATCCCATTTCTTTTCGGTGTCCAGCGCGCTGACGGACACGCCGCGGCTGATGCGGTCGCCCGCGATGTCGCGAATCTTGTCCAGCGGGCGCTGTATGCCATCGAATATCGATGCGATGAGGCCGGGAGCTAAGTCCACCGAAAGAGGGCTGCCCGTGGAATAGACGGGTTCACCGGGGCCAAGGCCGCTCGTTTCCTCGTACACCTGAATGGAGGCCATGTCGCCGCGAAGCTCGATAATCTCACCGATAAGCTTCTGGCTGCTGACCCGGACAACGTCGTACATTTCGCACTGGCCCATGCCGCTGGCCACGATGAGCGGGCCGGAAACCTTGACTATTCTGCCTTCCATGTCGTCTCCTCCTTGGCTGAAAGTCTTCGTCTTTCAGCCAGTTTATTACCGGCTTTGCGGCGTTCCTCGCGCTCCAGGCGCTTCGAAACATGCAAACCCGCAAGGTGGGTCAGCGCGGGAAAAGTCCCTGATGACCACTTGTATTCCTTTTTATTTGGAGGCTCTGCCTCCGAACCTTCACCCCAAAAAGCCTTCGTCCTTTCGGGGACCCCGAGCCACCGCCAAAAGGATACACCCCATTGGAATCCCAATGAGAAATGCCATACGGCATTTCCCGGGATATAATATAAACCTGCTTTGTTTCTACTGGGAAATGTGAAACATTTCCTCTTTCTTTTGCTACTTTTCTTTAATAAAAGTAGCGGGAGCACGAGGGCAGCACCCTCGTAAAAGTATTATTCATCCTGAAACAGTATGTCCGCGCCGATGGCCTTTTCAACGTTGGCGCGAATGTTTTTGAGGCCGATGCCGGTGGCGCCGCGGTTGCCGGGTATCGGTATGATGGCCGGGAACGGCGACGTCTTGTAGCGCTCGATCATCTCAGCGGCGGCCTCTGCAGCCTGCTCCGTGACGAATATGATTGCATAGCCGTTGGTAGCCAGCTGAAATATCGTATTTGAAGTTTCATCTCCCCCGGAGACGGGATAGACATCCAGACCTAAGGCTTTGAAACCGAGTATGCTGTCCGAATCTCCCACAACGCCTATCTTGTTCATAGTATGTCCCTCATCATAACAGGTCCTTGAGCCGGCGCGCGACGATTTCTGCGTCGATACCGCCCAGCTTGGCTGTCATCACCAGCCGTACCGCCGCCGCTTCACGCTGTTTGGCGATATAGTATCCCATCAGCGGGCCGATGCCGAACATGTCATGCCTTTGCTCGCGCAGCAGCGACAGCAGGTAATCGTCCCGCGACTTCTCCATCATGTACAGACTGCCCGTCTTCATATAATCGTCGAACGCGGCGGACAGCACTGTGGAATAGGCACCCTTGGCTAGAGCTGACGGTATGCTTTCGTCCGACAGGTCAAAAGCATCGGACAGCGTGCGCTTGTCGATGCTGCCGCCGTGCACGTATGTGCGCTCGAAGCTCTCTCTGGGCAGCCCCGCGGCGCGGACGCGCATCAGCGCAATGATGTTGGTGATATCTAAAAACGCTTCGAAATATGCACTGACCAGCGGATTGCCCATCTTTTTGACCAGCGCGTCCACCTCTTTGGCGTATGCACGATCCAGCGCGATGCCGATGATGGACGCGTCCGCCGCGACAGTGAACTGGCGGTCGATATACTGGAGAGCTTCCTTCGTCATCTCGGGCAGGTCGTAGTAGTTGTTTTCGGTAATGGAGCGCCGCAGCGTGTCCACGGCCAGGTTGCCAGGGACGAGAGCGACGGAATCCAGCGGCTTGTCCTGCATCAGCAGCTTGATGAGCACCTTGATGTTGTAATAATCCTTTTCGGCGCGCATGATGCGGGTGAACACGTCGCTCGGAGACAGCGCTTCCAATAAGGCGCCCGTCTCGCTGAGTTCCTTGCTGATGAGCGCTTCGAAGGAACCGCTGCCCGCGGCCCCGGCGGATTGTCCGTAGCCGAACTCCGCGAGCTGGCGCATGGCGGCGTCGTAGTCACGGGACTCTATCAGCCGGTTCAGCTTTTCTTTTGTGATCAGCCTGTTCTCGATCGCCTTGACGCGAGCCGAGGCGAAAGGATAGCTGCTGTTTGTTTCAGCCATTTTTTATCCCATCACATATTATTCGAACAATACCGCGGCGACGTCCGTTTCGGACTGCTGCCACGCTTCGTCCAGCAGCGCTTCCAGAGACACGTCGATCTCCATGCCGCCGCTGACGTACACAAAGCCGCCGCCGATATCGCGCGTGTCCGGCAGCAGCGTGACGCTTCCCTGCCCAGCCGACTGCTTCAGCCACGCGTTGACATCTGCCAGAAACGCAGCGTTCAGGCGCGTTTCGCCCGGAGCGACCGCGATGCCGCCTGTGCCGGATGCCGCGCAGGCGATCAGGCGCTGCTTCATCAGCTTAAGGTACGACGCGTCGTCCAGCGCGCGGAGCCTTTCAAGGG
>JAEZCT010000038.1 GCA_023433405.1 Bacillota bacterium
TAGCGTGACAGGCTAGCGTTCTAACCAACTGAACTACCAGGCCGCTTTTTGGTGGGAACAATAGGGCTCGAACCTATGACCCTCTGCTTGTAAGGCAGATGCTCTCCCAGCTGAGCTATGCTCCCAAGTTTTTATGCTAGCTTACTACAATATAACACCTTTGTCAACCAGCATAGGCTGGTGACAAGGTATTATGGTGACCCGGACGGGAATCGAACCCGTGATACCGCCGTGAAAGGGCGGTGTCTTAACCGCTTGACCACCGGGCCATATAAATGCCGCCCTACTTGGACGGCGGGCACCATCAAGAAAACGGATTGCCGATATTGATGGCTAACAGCTATGGTAGCGGTAGTTGGATTTGAACCAACGACACTGCGGGTATGAACCGCATGCTCTAGCCAACTGAGCTATACCGCCATATGCATTTGCCGGTTTTTATTCCCTCACCTGGGAGCACCGAGCGAATTATATTATAATATAAGCGAATCGCATTGTCAATACTTTTATTTCGTCGAATTTGAGAAATTACAAGATTTTTAATGATCATTCGCTTTGGCGAGTTCTTGGGCGGCACTTAACCCTTTTGCAGCATTTTCCGCCCATCAACGACAATACCCGCCTTGTGTTCCGAAACGGATTGGTGTAAAATAGTAACGCGTCGTTTTATAGTACAAAGTGAATCGTACATAGGCTAATGCGTCGGGTGGGTGCCACTAAGTAAAACCGTCCTTTTATAAGGTGCGCTTTATAAAGATCGAAATGAAAAAGGGCTCTCTTCCCTGCCACCTAGGTCAAATGTCAAAAGGAGAAACTGACAAGAAATGAAAGGCTCTCACCTAGCGAAGCCGCTTGATACCAAGCAGGCGGTTATTTACATGGCGGTATGCAGTCTGCTTTGGAGCATCAGCGGTCTATTTATTAAACTTATCCCTTGGCACTCCCTAATTATAACCGGTTTACGCAGCTTAATTGCTTTGTTGGTGGTAGCCTGCTATATCCTGTTTGCGGGGCTTAAACTCCGTATAAACAGGCATACTGTACTCACGGGGCTGTTTTTATTCCTCACCCTCGCCTTTTTTGTGTCGGCAACAAAGCTTACCACCTCTACCAACGCAATAGTTTTGCAGTACTGTGCGCCTATCTTTATTATTCTTATTAACGCCTTGGTGTATAAGCAAAGACCACGCAATAAGGATTTGTTTGCCGTGCTTGTGTGTACCGGCGGTATGCTGTTATGCTTTATGGACCAGTTTTCAGGCAACGGCAACCTGCTTGGCGATCTCTTTGGCGTAATGTCCGGCATCATGCTCTCCATCTTTTTTGTACTGGGCAGCAGAAGCTCAAGTCTTGATAACAGCATTAGCTCGGTATTCATAGGTCACAGCATAACCATCTTGTTCTCTATCCCGTTTTTCTTTTTGTACCCGCCCACTTTTACGGCAGAGCCAATACTGTATGTTGTAATCCTTGGCGTGTTTCAGCTTGGTGTCCCTTATATTTTGTACGGGCGGGCCAGCAGGCACGCACCACCCTTAGTCTGCTCGCTGATCGGACTGCTTGAACCAATATTTAACCCCGTTTGGGTATTTATTGGTGTAGGCGAGGTACCTTCTGTTTTTGCGATAGCCGGCGGGCTGCTTGTGGTGCTCGTGGTCACAGTCTGGTCCATCAGCAACCTTAGGGACTCTGCGCCCGGTTAACCTTGCGCGCTCATTGTGCATATCCGACGTTATGCCGACACACCTTTCCCCGTACTTTAAACTTACCACGAAAGGGGTTTTCATGACGAAAATTTTACAGCGCTTTTTTCGCGTCGATACGATGATAAAGCCCTCTCAAGCGCTGGGGGTTACCCCCTCCTCACGGTCTATCTACCAGTCTATTTACCGCATGGCATGGCCCAGCGCGCTGGAGGCCGGTCTGGTTAGCCTGATGGGCTCTATGGATACGATTATGGTGTCCTCGCTTGGTCCGGGCGCTATCGCTGCCGTAGGGATTACCAATCAACCCAAATTCTTGCTGATGGCTTTTATCTTCTCCTTAAACCTCGGTGTAACGGCAATTGTTGCGCGTCGCAGGGGAGAAAACGATGTGGCGGGCGCAAACCGCTGCTTAAAACAGGCGTTTTTACTTAGTATTCTGTTATCCGCCACCGCTTCCCTGTGCGGCTTTATATTTGCAGAGCCGCTTTTACTGCTGGCGGGCGCAAAAGAGGATTTTATAGCCGACGCGGTGAGTTATTTTAGTATTATCCTCATCGGTAACTTTTTTACTTGCGTTGGGTTAACCCTAACCGCCGCGCAAAGGGGCTCGGGCAACACCCGAATCTCCATGAAGACCAATCTTTCGGCTAACCTCGTAAATATCTGCCTGAATTTTTTACTGATAGGCGGAAGGTTCGGGTTCCCCGCACTGGGCATAAAAGGAGCGGCCATCGCAACCGCCGTCGGCGGGCTGACCGGTCTTGGAATTGCGCTATACTCTGTTCTGCACTACGACAGCTTTATCAGCCTTCATTCACGGGACGGCTGGCGTTTTGATAAAAAAACCGTGCTCAGTCTTGCACAGCTTGGCAGCAGTGCGCTGGTGGAGCAGGTGTTTATGCGCATCGGCTTCTTCTCCTACGCCGCTATCGTAGCGGGTCTTGGCACGGTGGCGTTTGCTACCCACCAAATTTGCATGAACGTTATCAACTTTTCCTTCTCCTTCGGTGACGGGCTCAGCATTGCCGCCGCGTCTCTGGTAGGGCAAAGCCTAGGGGCGAAGCGGTCGGATATTGCGATTATCTACGGCAAGGCGACGCAGCGCATCGCCGTGTGCGTTTCGGCGGTGCTGTTTATCATCTTTATTGCGGGGCGCTACCCCATTATGGCCATGTTTACTAATGACGCGCAAATTATCGCCATGGGCGTATCCATATTGATTGTTATTGCGTTTACCTCCCCGTTTCAGACCTCAAACGTTGTGGTATCCGGCTGCCTGCGGGGCGCGGGGGACGCAAAGTATGTCGCGTTTATCTCCTTTGTCTCCATCGGCGTTGTACGCCCTGTGGTCACATGGCTGTTGTGCTATACCCTTGGTCTCGGGGTAATCGGCGCGTGGTTTTCACTGATGATTGATCAGATGGTGCGGCTGACCTTCAGCTATATTCGTTTTTCTCACGGTAAATGGACTAAGATTAAGCTATAAAACCAGGCCTTCTTATAGAAGCCCTTCGTCAAACCGCGCTTGCGCGTGACGGACTGCTACCGCACGGTTTGAAGTACGCACACCGATATGAGAACCTGTTCTCATAAGTGTGAAATACCATAGAGACGAGAATTTTTTTAGCCAGACAAGGCGAAAAGCGCAGGAATACTTGCCGTATTCCGAGCATTTTCAACGCAGTATGGCGGAAAAATTGCCGACTAAATGGTATTGCAAGCTATGAGAACAGGTTCTGAAAGTTTATGGATCGGTTATTCCTGAAAAAACCGCATTTCTGCCGTTTGCGCGCCACCCGCATACAAGCGCACCGACGCTTCAATATCCCGCAGGTGACTTATTACCTCCCCTTCGTCCACACCCTTTGGGGCATAGACGGTATAAAGCACGTTGCGGGTTTGCGCCGAAATGGCGGTACGGTCATCCGGTCCTCTCAGGATGCTGGAAACGATACCTTTTTCATCAGCCAGCAAAAAGTCTGATTCCACGGGCTTTAACACTTTTCCTCCCAGCACGGTGTATTCCTCCCCTCCTGAGGATCTTCGCAGGGTTAAGGCTCCTTGTAACACATCCAAGTCGTGCCCCGCTGTGAGCTGCATGTTTTTTAATTCCCCCATGAACATTGCCGTGACCGGCGGCAGCACGCTTGGTATCTCTCTCCCCTTGATGATCGATTCCAACTGAGGAAGAACGTGATAGGTGGAACCGAACCGCTTATAGTATGCGATATAAACATCCATGGGATGCAGCGCCTTCAGCTCATCCCTGCCATACCCTCCGTACCGGATGCGCAATAATTCTTCCGTCTGCGTTTTTTTCCGAAAAAAAGCCGCGGCATCGGTAACGACGTCTACTCCCCTCATAATCAACACACCCAATGAACAGGCAGCCCCTGTGTTTTTTATCTTGATAGTAAGCATAGCATTCCATCTCCTTTTCCTGCTTTTACATATATTGCTTTGAACGTGCAGACACATCAAGTCAAAAGTTCTAGGGTTTGACGCAGAATTCATCAACACTAATATCGGATAACAGTTTAATCCATCACCTCTATGTATTCTGTGCTATGGCACTCTTACCCGAACCGATTACCACCATGCCCAAGGCTACAAACACGCCACCCAGCCATTGCTGCCACGCAACTGCCTCATGCAACAGCAGCAGGGACAACAGCATAGCGGCAAAGGGCATCATACCTGAGCACGCCGCCACCGCGAAGGCGCCGCTGCGTTTTGCCCCCGCAAACATGAAAACAAACGCAAAGGCCGTGACAAAAACACCGTACCAGATCAGCGCCAGCCACTGCACCGACCCAAGCGCAGCAAACTGCCCAAAGGGCCGCTCCAGCATTGCCGGCAAAATGCATAACACCAGCGCACACAGAACAACCGCCGTTGTATGAGCCATGGGGTGAATCGCCTCATCCTTTTTACTTTGATGAATCATCTTGACGAGGATATTAAATATCGATTCACATGCCGCCGCACACAAAACCAAGAGGTTCCCTGCAAGATGCCCCAATGACAGGCTAAGACCTCCGGCACCCAGTCCTTGAATGAGCAATACCCCAGCGACAGTGCTCAGTATACCCGCGACCATCGCTCTATTCGGGCGCTCCTTCAAAAGCAGGATCCCTAACAGTGCGGTTATTGCTGGTGAGGCTCCGGTCATAACACCGGCCTCGGCGGTGCTGGTAAGCATGAGTCCCTGAAACAGACAAAGGCGAAACAAAAAAATTCCAAACAACGCCTGCAGCACAACCAGCAATAGAATTTTAGGGCTAAGTCTTTGAATAAATACCAAAAGGCTGCGCAGACACAGCGGCAGCAGAAACACCGCCGCAAGCAGCAAACTGATTGCGGTGATGGTAAACGCACCCAGATATCCTTCAATGAACCGCACCGCCACCACGCTGGTGCCCGCCAGAAAAAACGCCGCCAACAAAAAAGCGGGACCCTCCCAGTTCCTTGACCGCATTGTATCTTCCTCCCATGCTCCGTAATGCAATGGTCACTAAGGACCATTGTTGCACAATAGGTACATACTATCTCGGTAACAGGCAGCCGTAAAGCGCCAGTAAGGTGCGGTTTTATGCGGTCCAGTTGACGCGCTGGTCTTGTTACGCCCTGTTTTGTACCCACTAAAAGGATGTGAAGGTCATTATGCTGGGAATTACGCTCATTCGCGACAGTGAACTGCCGCTGAAAAGACAGGTTTATCAGCAGCTTAAGGAGCGCATTACAAACGGACAGCTAAACGCCGGGGAGATGTTGCCCTCAACCCGGGAGCTTTGCAATGACCTTGGCGTATCACGCAATACCGTCAGCGAGGCTTACGAGATGCTGCTTGCTGAGGGCTTTGTCATCACCAAACAAGGCTCTCCCACGCGGGTAGCGCCGGGGCTGTGTGTGGAGCAGCCCGCCCCCGCCCCCCGTCCCTCCCTCCCGCGTTCCCCGGTGCCGGTAAACGCGGATTTTAGCACCGGACGCCCCGCCTTGGATTATTTCCCATGGCAAAGCTGGCACCGGCTTCTTGCCCGCTCCGCAGAGGATATGCCGCTGAACCGGTTTGGATATGGCTACCCGCAGGGTGCGCTTCTTCTTCGCGAGGAAATTGTGGCATGGCTGTACCGAAGCCGCGGCTTGACCGTATTGCCGCAGGATATTTTCATCACCTCCGGCGCGACCAATGCACTCCATTTAATTGCCGAGCTGCTATGCCGCGACAAGCGAGGCATAATCATCGAAGACCCCTGCCACAAGGGAATGCTTCACACCTTTCTGAACAAGCAATGCTCCGTTCTTCCCGTCATGTCGGATGAGCAGGGGCTACAAACCGACCGCCTGCCTGGGATAAATCACGCCGCCGGGGTGTATGTCACCCCCTCGCACCAATTCCCCTTGGGAGGGATTCTGCCCGCTTCCCGGCGCGCTTCACTGGTTCGTTTTGCGAGAGAGCAAAACCTTTATATCATTGAGGATGATTATGACAGTGAGTTTCGTTACAGCGGCGCACCCATTGCCCCGCTCTATTCTCTTGACCCCCAGCGGGTTATCTATGTGGGTACCTTCAGCAAGGCGTTGTTCCCCGCCCTGCGCATCGGTTTTGCGATTCTGCCCCCTTTGCTGCATGAAAAATGGAAAGACCTTCGCATCTGTACCGATGTGCAAAACCCGCCCTATGAGCAGGAGGTTTTAGCCCGGTTCCTAAAAACGCGGGGGCTTGACCGGCATATAAGCCGTATGCGGCGGTTGTATGGACAGCGGCGGCTCGCTCTGCTGTCCTCACTAAAAAAACATTTAAGGGAAGAATGGGGCGTATCCGGTGACGCCGCGGGGCTGCACCTTGCCATAGACCTGCCAGGTAGGCGGTTTGATGACGCATTTGTACTGCGCTGCCGCGACAGAGGCATCATCCTTTCCACGGTGGAAAGCCACGCCATTGAAAAGGGACGCCACCCCGGCAAGCTGCTGCTAGGGTATGGGCACCTAACCCCACAGCAGATTGATGACGGCATTCGTCTTTTGTGCGAGAGACTATAACTACAGGTGTGAAAACAAGGATTACTACTAACTTCGTGTCTGTATGAAATTAGTATGGCGATTACACAAACAGTAGGAAACGGGAAAGGTGCGAGAAAATGCTGTTACAAAGCAAGCCGGAGCTACATACTGCATTAAGGGGCAAAACAGCACTCATTACGGGCGCAGGCGGCGGAATTGGCTTTGAGGCCGCAAAGGCATTCGCCTTTATGGGCGCAAGAGTGCTGATTGCGGAGATTAACCGGGAAAAGGGCAGTTTTGCCGAGGCAGAAGTTAACCGCCTTTTTCCGGGAGCGCCTGCCGTATTCATTGAGGTGGATCTCTCGGATGATTTTAGCCTCAGCGCGTTAATTAGCACAGTCTACAATGACTATGGCTGCCCCGATATTCTGTTTCACAACGCGACTATCACCAAAATGGGCGCGGTGGATGAGGTAGAGCTCGGGTTTTGGGATAAAAGCTATGCGGTAAACCTGCGTGCCCCGCTGATACTTACCCAGCGCTTTTTGCCCGAAATGAAGAAGTGCAACAGCGGCACGGTGGTGTTTGTATCCTCCTCCGGCGCATCCCCTTATATGGGGGCCTATGAGATATTCAAAACCGCGCAGGTTGAGCTCTCCAACACTTTGGCAATGGAGCTGGAGGAAAGCGGTGTTTATACCTTTACCATCGGTCCGGGACTGGTGAAAACCGAAACTGCGATGAATGCCATTGGGATCGTAGCCCGTAAGATGGGAATGAGTCTTGACGCGTTCTACGAAATGAACGGACAACACATCATTGACGCGGAACGTGCGGGCGTTGGCTTTGCGCTCGCTGCGTTAAATGCCAAGCGGTACCATGGTCAGGAGATTGGCTCGATTCAAGTGCTGATGGATTATGACCTGATCGCAGAAAACGGCGCAGCGGACGCTACAACCGCCCCAGGCGCGCTGGATACCGAGCAGCTTCGCCGGGTGCTCTTAAGGATTCAGGACACCTATGAACAACAGTATTCGGGTTGGAGCGGGATGAATATCTTTGAGCGTCAGTGGGTACTGCGTGACTTTAAGAAGAACACGGCAGTCTCGGCAGAGCAGGCCAAGGAGCTGCTGGGATTATTATTGCAGGCATTACCAACCGATTACTCCGCCGTAGTGGCGCAAAAAAGTTTTTTTACTAAGCTAAAGGATTATTGGCAGCATCAACTCAATCTTTTGAAGGGCTACGAAAAAGACAAACAAAAGCTTGAAGAAAACACCCTTGTAATTCTTGGCTGGGTTGAGGATATTGATGTCCTTTTGAAGATGCTGGCTTAATACAGCCGCAAGTTTAAACTGTGGGTTTGCGCAGCCTATTCGTATGTTTATTAAACTAAAATATAAGTAAAGGAACCTTTTGGCCTCTTGAGTGACCGAAAGGTTCCTTTTTTTCTAATATTAATAATGGTACATACTAAGTACCTGTTCTCATAGCTTGCAATACCATTTAGACGGCAATTTTCCGCCATACTGCGTTGAAAATGCTCGGGATACGGCAAGTATTCCTGCGCTTTTCGCCTTGTCTGGCTAAAAAATTTCTCGTCTCTATGGTATTTCACACTTATGAGAACAGGTACTAATACTATTCTCCGATAAAAGTGTGGATAAACATCCGCGTCAAAATCCATAAATTAAAGATAAGGTAATCCCTTATTTCTCAAAATGAGGATTACACAGAATATTAAGCAGACTTCCGTCATGAAATTCACTGAGAATACCGTTGAAAAAGGCAATAAAATTCTCAGCGACGGCTATCGAAGTTATCTCCCGGCACTAAAAGACTTTGTCCATGAGCATAAAGTCTACAAGCCTGATTCAGGTTCCCTTCATTGGCTGCACATTATGATTATACTAATATCCGATTTAATAGAGTATAAAAATCAAGTGAAAAGCTTTAATTTATGGGTTTTCACGCGGATTTTTATCGACTCTTTTTGAGGGGATTAGTGTTAGTAACGCAAAGGCTTTTATTCTTGGCACCTATCACGGTTTGCCGAAAGCGTATCAACAGTCTTATTTGGATGAGTTTTGCTTTCGTTTCAGCAGGCGATATTTCGGTGCTTCCCTTTTTGACAGACTTGCGGTTGCCTTAGTCACCTCTTTTTCGGCTTACTCAAAGGGATAGCCATGAGTAAAATAATACTTTTATAAAAAACTTGCTTGTGACGTTACGTCACGAGTTATAATATCTGTGAGGTGAAAAGAATGAGCGCTCAAAAAGTCTTTACCGTGGGAGAACTAGCCAAACACTGTGGTGTTACCGTACGAACACTGCAATTTTATGACCGCAGCGGCCTGCTTTCCCCCGTCACCCGCTCGGAAGGGGGGCGGCGCTTGTATGGGATAGAGGATATGCTTCGTTTGCAGCAGATTATGTTCTTTAAAAGCTTTGGCTTTTCGCTGGATGAGATTAGAGACAGGCTGTTCTCTATCCACAACGTGCAGGATTTTGCGATGATTTTGAAAAAGCAAAAAGCGACGATTGAACAGCAAATAGTGTTCCTAACCCAAACAGCTGCGCAGATAGATGAAACGGTAAGAGAGCTTGAGCAAAGCGAGGAGGTTTCGATTGATCTTGTCTCCCCCATGATGTATCTTGCAAAGCATGACCGCTTTTTGGGCTTCGCCCTCAAGCAGTTTGAGTGGGACGAGATTAAGGCGTTGATGGAACACTCCAACCCGATAACGGCACAGGAAATTACCTCCACCGATTGGGTGCAGCTGCTTGGCCGCCTCAAAGAGCTGCATAGCGCGGGAGAAGACCCCTACGGTGAAAAGGGACAGATGTTCGCCAAAGCGTGGTGGGATATGGTCCTTCGTATAACGGGAGGCAACGAAGATTTGGTTTCGGTTATGGTGAAGGCGGGCAGCGATATGTCCGACTGGCCGGAGGATGTTGAGGATACCAAAAAGGCGCTGGAAGATTTTTTGTCACCGGCACTTGGGCATTACATGGCTCAAAGCGGCCTTACTTTGCCGCAGGAATAGCCGCCGGAAGGATAATGGCAGCACATAAAAGAGAGGATGATTTTTTTTATGAATTACCCAGCAGTGATGGTCCAAGACCTTACAAAGATTTATGGTCCCACTCGTGCAGTAGACGGCATTGGCTTTGAGGTGCAAGCGGGAGAAGTGTTTGGGTTGCTCGGACCGAATGGCGCCGGCAAAACCACCACACTTGAGTGTATTGAGGGGCTGCGCGCCCCGACCCATGGGATTGTAAGGGTTTGCGGATTAGACCCTATTAAGGATAAACGCAGGATGCAGGATGTACTGGGCGTCCAGCTCCAATCCTCCGCCCTGCCGGAACAGATTACCGCCGAAGAGGCGATGGCCATGGTCTGCGCGTGGCATGGCTGCAAGCCCAGAAAAGACCTGTTGGAGCGTTTTCATTTGGCTCCCCTGTCAGGTAAACGGTTTGGGCAGATGTCCACCGGCCAGCAAAGACGGTTGCAGCTGGCACTTGCCCTTGCGGGCAGTCCTAAGGTGGTGGTGATGGATGAGCCTACGGCAGGTGTGGATGTTCAGGGTCGTGCGGAGCTGCACAAATATATCCGGGAGCTGAAATCATCCGGCATTACATTGCTGCTGGCCACCCATGACATGGCCGAGGCACAGTCATTATGCGACCGCATCGCAATCCTCATCGGCGGTAAGGTGGCGGTGCTGGGAACCCCTGAGCAGGTGACGTCGGCAGGCAGCGCCCAAACCCGCGTGACGATAAAAACAGCAAAGGGGACTCTGCTTTGCCAAGGGAACGTCCGGTATGCGCGCTTTATGAAGAATACGGATGATTACGCGCTGTGGCTGTGCAGTGACACCGCAAACGCGGTGATGGAGCTTTTGCGCGCGGCAATGGATGCCGGAGACACCGTGGAGGACCTTCGAGTGGAACGCCCAACGCTGGAAGAACGCTTTATAGAAATTGTTGTGGGAGGTAAAAGCGCATGAGCGCATATGTAAGACAGACAATCATCCAATTGCGCCTTGACGCGCGGGATCGGATTACGTTGGTGATTTTCTATATAGTTCCCCTCGCGTTTTATGGGGTGATGGGGGCGGTATTCTCCTCCATTAACCCCGATATGCAGCACTCCTTAGCGGCTACCATGACAATATACGCCATTACCATGGGCGCTGTCATCGGTCTTCCGCCAACACTTGTAAAGCTGCGGGAGACCAAGGTATTACGGGCATACCGCGCGGCCGGAATTCCTTCGGCGGGCGTGCTGTCGGGTCTTGGAGTCAGTGCGTTGCTTCACGTTGGTGTTGTATCTGCCGTTATTTCGGTGAGCGCACCGCTGCTGTTTGGTGCGTCTCCTCCCTCAAACCTGGCCGGGTTTATGCTGGTCTTGCTTGCACAACTATTTTGCGGCGTGGCTTTGGGATTGCTAATCGGCGCTACCGCAAAGAATCAGGCCATGGCAATGATGCTGTCGCAGGCGGTGTTTCTGCCTTCGCTGATGCTCAGCGGCGTTATGTTTCCCGCAAATATGCTGCCAAAGCCCTTGGAGCTGCTGGGGCTTATCTTCCCCGCCACCCATGCGTTACGGGCGTTTATGGGGCTTGCGTATGGTCTTGATGTAAATCACGGCACACTCTCGCTGGTCGTTCTATTCTTTATCGGTATTTCCGCCGCAATCGTGACGGTCTGGAGGCTTGCATATATCACGCGCGTGAACTAAGTTCTTTGTTCATGCCGGTTTTTCCGGGTTTCCGGCTACTGTAATATTTGTGTTAACAAACTTGTCTTAATAAATTAAATATGGTACAGTATTAATAGTGTTTACTATTAATCAAAGCTAGGCAGTTATCGTATGCAAAACCGCCGGAAAGAGAAAACCCATGTTTGCAATAATTGGATCCACGGCCTTTGGGGCTGCGGCTATTTTGTACATTCTGCTGGCGCTTGGGCTCCCTCTCGGTGAATTCGCGATGGGCGGACAATACAAGGTGTTGCCCCCTAAGCTGCGGGCGGCTTGTGTGGTGTCGGTACTTATTCAGGTTTTCGCTATCATTATTTTGCTGCAAACCGGAGGGCTTGTGCCGTTATTCCTATCGGCGGGAGTGACCCGCGGAATTTGCATTTTTTTCGCGGTTTACATCTCTGTTAATGTACTGTTTAATTTTTTGTCTAATAGCAAAAAGGAGCGCTTCCTTGCCGGACCTCTGTCTGTCGTCACTTCTGTCTGCTTCTGGGTTACCGCACTGACGGCATAGCTCAAAAGTATAAAACAAGTCCCGGTGAATAGTGAAACCTCATGGTGTGCGGTTGTGCAACCATTATGGCTCTACAAAAAAACCACAAACCAAAAAGCCTGCATGGGGATATCTCCCCATGCAGGTTTTCTTAATATACTGTTTATGCTCTGATTAAGAAAAGTTATCATTTAAAAACGTCAAGATCGCACCGCTGAACTCTGTATCTTTGGTTGGCTCTTTGAAATCAGCTTCGTAGCAAATAAAATGCTCATCCCCTTCACGGATAAAGGAGGTTATGTTTACCCCATATTTTTGCGCCTGTCGGGATAGCTTCTCATACTGGCTAAACGGCACCTGAGTATCCCCAGTAGAGTGCATGAGCAGAATTGGACGGTCGCCCAGCTTGGCTATCCCGTTTTCGGGCGAGTAGCTTAGCGCGTCAAAGCCGAAGTGCAGACCAAGAAACAGATTAATAAAGGGCATATCCATCACGCCGAGAAACTTTGGCATACCGAACATTGCCATATTATCAATAAACAAATCACTCCAAGAGGAAAAGGCCGAGAGGGTAATTACTCCGTCAACACGCCGCAGCTCCCCTGCGGCAATAATTACAGTTCCCGCACCCATTGATGTCCCCATTGTAACAATCGGCAACACTCCCGCCCTCTGGTCGGCGGATAAGTAATCAACTCCCGCTTTCACGTCGCGCCATTCGGTCATACCAAAACCGATTTCTTCGCCCTCGCTTAGGCTCCTAGCACGCATTTCAATCAGCAGGCTGTCCCACCCGTTGTCGGCAAACATCTTTGCGTAGCCAAAAAAAGCCGTGACAGATGGATTATCAATCCCTGACAGAATGATAACCGTACCTTTTGGTTTATCGGCGCGGGTTCTCCACGCGGCAAGCGCGAGCTGGTCGTCTGTATTTAAGGTGATGCGCTCCGCCTCAACACCAAAATCTGTTGCGTCATGCTGCTTCTGCTCATACCTCTGCCCCAAAAACATTGGCATAACACCAAACGGAATGCAGATAAGACCTGCGATGACGATTAAAATCAGAACAACCGCAACAACTGCCGCCGCCTTCTTACCCTTGCGCCTTTTGGGCGCGGTTCTAATTATTGACGCGTTAATACTCATGCAATCTCCTCGGTGTGTTGGTTTTATTTACACTTTACTTACCCTTTTATTTTATCATACTATAGGTAAGGTGAAATGGCAAGCACACTGCGTGGTTTTGCTGCGAGTTCTCTTAGGCCTGAATGCTTTTCATTTGATTTTTATACTGTTTTAATCGGCTAATATTAAAAAGCAGAAGTAGAAACCCTGCTTTGATTATTAAAAAAACCGGATTGCGGCAACGTAGTTCAGGAGCAATAGTATAAATAAGCTCAAAGCATACAGTCACGAACCTGATGCCTATAAAAATTTTACGGGCTGTTTTCTACAGCCGAACCAGCTCGCACATTACATGCGGAGGAAGATACACATCCGCCGCCGTTAAGGAGTCCAACAGCTGGCTCATGCTGCCCGGTCCAATAATCGCGGCAGCCGGCAAGGCGTTGCAGGTAATGTACGCAAGCACAGCCTGTGTAGGCGTAATCCCATATTCTCTGCAGATGCGAAGCGTGTTCTCCATCCTGCGGCGGGTGATTCCGTTAAGGTACTTTTCACGAAACCGCGGGGCAATAACATCCTCCCTTCCCGCGGCAAGCTTTGCAATTACCCCGCCGCCTTGAGAGGAATACGCGAGGACAGGAATGCCATGTGAATAGTAGTACTCGTAATCCTTTCTCTCCAGCATGGGGAGCGCGTTTGGGTCGTTTGGATGGGGGATTGCGTGGGCAAGCCCCCATTCCATCTCAGACAGTGCAAAGGGGGTTAAGCCTTTATCCGTCGCGTACCGGTTTGCCTCGTCAAAACGGGCAACCGACCAGTTGGAAGCGCCTATCGCTTTTATGTTCCCCGCCAGTACATATTTGTGCAGGGTATCAATAATCTCCGAAACCGGCACGGAAGTATCGTCGCGGTGCAAAAGATATACATCCACCCAATCGCGCCCTAAGCTGCGCAAGGTATGTTCCAAATCATGTGCTATATATTCCGCGCCTACCCTACTGCCGGGACGCAGAATAAGCGGGTGACAGCATTTTGAAATGACGACCATTTCTTTGCCGTAATGCGACTGGGTAAGCCATTTGCCGATACAGGCTTCGCTGGGGTGAATGCCCTCATCCTGCCAATCGCCGTACACGCTTGCGGTATCGATGGTTGAACCCCCGTGCTGCGCATAGGTTTCAAGTAGCATAAACGCGGCGTCTTCGTGAATTCGCGTGCCAAAGTTTGAGCTGCCCAGAACGATCTTGGATAGCTGAATTTCTCCGCAAGAGGTTGGTACACGTAGCGTTTTCATTTTTTACCTCAGTTGAGTAGATGTTGATAATCATTACGAGATAAACTGTGCGGAAAATATCAATCAGGCTAGTTTTCTTGATTTTCCGCGAAGGTATTATACCAGTCAGCGTTCCTTATTTTCAAGCGAATATTGTCGATTCTAATCAATTTTTGCCTATGCTAACTCCGTTTTTGGGTTTTTATATTGCAGATTGTTTTTAAACAGCCTCTTTCGTTCATTTGAGCTTAAACCGAGCAACCTCTTCACGCAAGAGCGACGACAGTGACGACAGCTGCTGGCTTGCTGCCGAGCTTTGCTCTGCAGTAGAGGCGTTTACCTGAACAACGGCTGAAACCTGCGCAATCCCCTCCGCAACCTGCGAAATCGCTTCGGCCTGCTGTGCAGACGCGGTATCCACCCTGCTGATGCTCTCGGTGACCTGATCGGTTTTTTGCGCCATATCCAACAGCAGCTCCTGCGTTTTGCTTGCAACCTGAGAGCCCTGTATTACCGCCTCGGATGAGCCCTCCAGCAGCTCCGCAGTTTGCTTTGCTGCCTGGGCGGATTTTGCCGCGAGATTGCGCACCTCGTCGGCGACCACGGCAAAGCCCTTACCCGCAGCTCCCGCTCTTGCCGCCTCCACAGCGGCGTTGAGCGCCAAAATATTGGTTTGGAAGGCAATCTCTTCAATTACCTTTGTAATACTGCTAATTTCACCTGAGGAAGCTGAAATGCGCTCCATTGCCCGAGATAATACTTCCATCTGATGTGTGCAGTCGCGGACGACGGAAGTTGTCTCCTTCATATAGCTAACCGCATGTCTGACGTACTCCACATTCTTCGCGTCCTGCTCGGATATGCGTTCAATACTTGAAGACAGCTCCTCAATGGATGCAGCCTGCTGGGATGAGCCGGACGCCAGGTTTTGCGCGCCAGCAGCTATCTGCTGTGCGCCGGTGTTCACCTGCTCTGTGGAGGTGATAATGATGGAGACTGTTTTGTTGAGAGAATCGGAGATACGGATCAGGGATTCCTTGATTGGTGAAAACTCCCCCTGATAATCCACTTCACTCTCCGCAGTCAGGTCACTGTTGGATAAAGCGGTCAGCACGCCGGATATATCCGCAATATAGCTGTTTAGCCCAAGAACGGTGCTGTGCAGCGCGCCCGTCATTCTGGCAAGCTCGTCCCTTCCCTTGGATACCACAACCTGCTCGCTCAGGTTACCGACGGCAAGCCGTTCTATCCGTTCCGTCGCCGCCACAATGGGCTTTGTTATATTTTTAGCAAACGCTAGCGCAAAAAATATCCCGATTGTCATCAGTACCAACCCGATAGCTAGGCCGATAAACATGACCTTATAAATATTTGCCATGATCTGGCTAACCGGTACGGATACGCTAATCGCCCATTGCTCGGGTCCATTGATGGGTGTAAACCCATAAAGCCTGCGCTCGCCGTTATAGTCCGCATAGTCTACTCCACTTTCACCGCGACTCATACGACTGATGACATCAGCAACCGACTGGTAAGCGCTGTCGGACTTAGTCTCCTCTATGTAGTTTACCATTCCCTTAACCAGCTCAACGTTGGGATGGGCGGCGACTACACCAACTTTATCAATGATAAACGCGTAGCCACCCTCACCAATCTTAATATTACTGATATTCTGACTGAATGTGTCGTAGAGAATACCCCCATACAAAACACCGCGAAAGCCGGAGCCGTTATCAATGGGTGTCGCCATCATAATTGTTACCTGTCCGTCTACCATGTTAACGAGCGGGCTTGACATGTAGGTCTCGCCTACCAGCGCCTTTTGAAAATACTCGCGTTTGGAAATATCGCTATTGCGTGAGGTTTGACCCGTGGCATCGGCGACTGCGAGGTATTCAAAGCCGGTCTTATCAGCAAGGCTTTTAAGTAGCTCGTCTTTTTGCTGCCCCTCCAATGAGGTGATGCCATTGATTGAGGCCGCAAGCTGTATTTCATTGCGAAATACCCGAATTTGATTCTCCACCGCCTTACTATAGGAGGCAGAGAGGGCATTGACGTCCTCCTGCAGCTGGGAGCTCATGTTTTGATAAAAAACCAGAAGAATCGAGCCTGTAATTATGATGCAGGTAAAGAGCATTAGTGCTATTATAAACAATCCCAGTTTATTGCGCAGCGATTTCATTGCCGTCTTCCTTCCATAAACACCGATACATTTTCAGTAGTTATCGGTGATTTAACGCAATTTTGATTTAGTATATTTACTTTAAGGATTTTGCTTTGATAATATCAATACAATATCACGCATATAATCAAATTCGGACAATATTAAATAATTCTTCAAATATGTCACAACATATGACTTTATACTGCCTCTTTCGTGTTATATTGACTCAAAACGCCAGATTAAGTATAGCACACAAAATGCGATAGAAAAAGGACTTACGCCTTTTGGCGTAAGTCCACATCATGATATTACGAAATATTTCTCTAAAAGCCGATGTTCCTTGATATTTAGCGGGGTATTATATCCGAACATCTTTCTCTTTCAGCGTTTTAAGGGGTAAACAACAAGAGAATCACTGTCACATATTTCGGGTTTTCGTTAATTTACTTTCGTATTTTTTCAGGGGTATTTCATCCACGCCAAAAAAAATTGCGAAAAAGCGCACACGATCAGGCGGCATCCTCAAACTGACTGTTATACAGCTCTGCGTAAAACCCTCTGCCTTCAAGCAGCTGGGTATGGCTGCCGCTTTCTATTATGTCGCCATCCTTCATCACCAAGATCAGGTCGGCGTTTTTAATGGTGGAAAGCCTGTGCGCAATTACAAAGCAGGTTCTGCCTTCCGTCAGCTTATCCATCGCCTTTTGAACAATTCGCTCGGTGCGTGTATCGACTGAGCTGGTTGCCTCATCCAAAATCAGCAGCGGCGCGTTCTGGATCATTGCGCGCGCGATGGTAATGAGCTGCTTTTGACCTTCGGACATGCTTGCCGTAGTATTGAGCCTTGTTTCGTAGCCCTCGGGCAATGTTTTAATAAAATGATGCACGCCCACCGTTTTGCAGGCGGCAACAACCTGCTCGTCGGTAACACCCTGCTTACTGAATATGATATTCTCTTTAATCGTCCCCTCAAACAGCCAAGTATCCTGCAAAACCATACCAAACTGTTCGTGTACGTTTTCTCTGGGAACCTGATGGATGGGTTTGCCGTCTAACAGAATCTCTCCGTCGTCCAACTCATAGAACCGCATAAGCAGGTTTACCATTGTTGTTTTTCCTGCGCCGGTCGGCCCGACGATGGCTACCTTTTGCCCTGCCTTTACTTTTGCTGAGAAGTCATGAATAATGGTTTTCTCCGGAACATAACCAAACTTCACATGCCGAAACTCGACCTCACCCTTAACCGCACCAAGTCTTTCGTTTTTTTGGCTCTCATCCGAAAGCTCTGTTTGGGCTAGGAACTCAAATACACGCTCTCCCGCAGCGGCGGTTCCCTGCAAGCTGTTAAAGGCCTGAGCAATTTGCGACAGCGGCTGTGAGAACAGCCTGATATACAGCATAAACGCGACGATTACGCCAAAGCTGATGGAGCCATTTAGCGCCAGGGTAGCGCCCACAACACATACGGCAACATACCCGAGATTGCCTACAAAGCCCATGAGGGGCATCATAAGTCCCGATAAAAACTGAGCTCTCCATGCGCTGTGATAAAGCGTTCCGTTAATTTCCTCAAAGGTTTCCTTTGCCTCTTTGCTGCCATTATATACCTTAACAACATTGTGACCGGTATAAATCTCCTCTATGTGACCATTGAGGGCACCCAACGCCTTTTGCTGCGCGCTGAAATGCTTTTGAGAGTATTGCATAATGAACATCATAAGTCCAAAACCAATTACGCTGGAGCCGACGGCTGTGAGCGCCATAATCCAATTGTTGTAGAACATCATTACTAAGGAACCGATCAGCATGGTAACAGAGGTTACAAGGGAGCCGATACTTTGGTTTAAGGTCTGCCCAATGGTATCTACATCATTGGTTACGCGGCTTAACACCTCGCCGTGACTTGTTTGGTCAAAATACTTTAGCGGCAGACGATTGATCTTTTGTGAGATGTCGGCGCGCATACTTTTAACAACTCGCTGGGTAACCGTTGCCATAATGAAGCTTTGCGAGTAGTTGAGCAGCATGGAACCGGCATAGAAAAACACCAGTGTCCACGCGATGCTTGCCACCGCGTCAAAATCGATGCTGTTTAGAACCGGCACCCCGTTAACCAGGGCAGGCAAGCCCTTTGCGATTTCGTTGGCCATGTCCTTTAGCTTATCCGGGCCTATAATTTGCAGCACTGTGCCGAATGTGGCGGCAATCAGGGCAACCAGAATAAGCGGCAGAAACCTTTTACAATAGCGCAGCAGCTTTGCCATTGTTGCTTTAAAGCTCTTGGGTTTTTCAGTAGGGCCTGCCATTCCGCGCATTCCGCCCATGGAGCCACCCATTCTGCCTCCCATCGGTCCGCCCATTCTGCCTGCCGTCTGGTTCTTTTCCATCGTATTTTCACTCATACCGCAAGTTCCTCCTCGCTGAGCTGCGACATGGCAATCTCTTTATATACCTCGCAGCTTTTTAATAGCTCCTTGTGTGTTCCTTTGCCGGCTATTGTACCTTCATCCAGCACAATAATCTGGTCGGCATCCATAATGGTTCCAATTCGCTGCGCTACAATCATGCTTGTAATACCGGAGGTTTCTTTTTTAAGCACCGAGCGCAGCACTCGGTCGGTCTTATAATCCAGCGCGGAAAAGCTGTCGTCAAAGATGTATATTTCAGGCTTGCGGCAGACCGCCCGGGCAATGGCAATGCGCTGTTTCTGTCCTCCGGACACGTTGGCGCCGCCCTGAGATATATCCGCCTGATACTGACCATCCATCTGCTCCACAAACTCTGTCCCCTGCGCGATTCGCACCGCGCGCTTAATGTCATCCTCCGTCGGGGCGCCTTGACCATTCTCGCCATAGCCCACGTTAAAGCCGACCGAGCCTTTAAACAACACGGCCTTTTGAGACACATAGCCGATTTTATTGTAAAGCGACTCCTGCGTGTAATTCTTTACGTTGACCCCATCCACCAGTATTTCTCCCTCGGTCGCGTCGAAAAAACGAGGGATTAAATTGATGAGCGTACTTTTGCCGCTGCCGGTGGAGCCTATGAATGCGACGGTTTCTCCTTTATTCACCCTAAAGCTTACATCGCGCAGCACATAATCGGCCGCACCCGGATACCGAAAACTGACATGCCGAAACTCCACCTCTCCCTGAACGCCCGGCTTGCCCTCGGTTTCCTCACCATCTATAATCGTCGGGTTGGTGTCGAGCACCTCGCTAATGCGCTTAGCGGATACCGCGGCGCGGGGCATGAGGATAAACATCATCACCGCCATCATAAAGGCCATAATAATCTGCATGGCGTAGGACAGAAAAACTACCATGTTTGAAAACAAGGTGAGCCGATCCATGGCCTGCGCCTCGTTGATAAGATACGCCCCAATCCAATAGATAGCCAGGGAAAGACCGCTCATCAGCGTAAACATCACCGGCATTAGCACCGCCAGTCCCCGGCTGGTGAACAACTGGGTGTCCGTCAGCTCCTTGTTTGCTGCCTCAAACTTTTCCTTTTGATAATCCTCCGCGTTATAGGCGCGGACAACCCGCAAGCCCGTCAGATTCTCCATGGTCACACGGTTAAGATTATCGGTAAGCGTCTGCATCCTGCGAAACTTGGGCAGTACCAGCAGCATGAGTATGGCGATTAAAACAACCAGCACAAGAAGTGCGACGCCCGTTGCCGCCGTCCATTCCAGACCCTTACCCGCAATTTTGGTAACAGCCCAGACTGCCATGATTGGAGCCTTGGTTACAATTTGCAGCCCCATTGTAATGAGCATTTGAATCTGTGTAACATCGTTGGTGGAGCGGGTTATCAGGCTGGCTGTGGAAAATCGGCTAATTTCCTCCAGCGAAAAGGAATCCACCTTGGAAAACAGCTGACCGCGCAACCGTTTGGAAAACGACGCAGCGATGCGGGAGGCAAAGAAGCCCACGACGATTGCCGCGGCAAAGCTGCCAAGGGCGCACAGCATCATATAGCCGCCCGATTTCCAAATATCCGCCATATCACTGCCCGGAGTTTGGGTAAGCCTTGTGATCTCAGACATATAATCCGGTAACTTTAAATCCAGCCAAACCTGTGCGACTACAAAGATAAGGCTTATACCGGCTTGCAGCCATTCTTTCGCGTTAAGACGTTTTAAAATTTTAAACACAGAATGATCCTCCATCTTTTGAAGATTTATACTGTAACCCGAGTAAAAGTGAATGCGTGCCAAAACTTAACCCGGAGAATAGTATGCTTAACAGTTTTTTGATAATGTTGGCTCTTTAGCACTTTTTACAGTAAAAAACGGGCAGACAAGGCGGCTCTCGATATTTACTTGATATCATTAAACTCCGCCACAACTTCCGCCAGCCTGCTGGTTATGCGCACATATTCCTTGGCATCCTGCTCCCCTAACAGGGCAAGCAGCTTTGATATTTTTTCGAGCATTTCCCGGTAGTGTTCCTTTGCCAGCTCCTGCCCCTCTGGGGTAAGGTCAACTAAAACTCTTCTGCGGTCACTGGCATCGATGCGTCGCGTTATCAGTCCTTTCCCTTCTAAGCTGTTTAAGGCGGCGGCAATGCGAGCGGAACTGATACCCATAAAACTGCTGATTTCACTGGGAAGCGCGGAGCTTTCGTGATGCGCAAGGAAGTGAAGCACAAACGTCTCTCCTTGCATCGATTCATTGAGCTTTCGGTGCGGTCTAGCCTTATTTAAAATATACATTTTACCCATAAACTCAGATGCCAGCTTTTTGTAATCCGTATCCATGTCTTTTGCTCACCTCCCTATTAAATAACTAACTGTGTTAGTATTGTAATAGTATTAGCAATATAAATCAAGTCCTCGCGCGGATCATTTACAGAATGTTCAGATCGGTGACATATTCTGCTTTGAGCATTTTTATCTGATGAAAAAGAGAAAAACCCCCGCTACGGCTTAAAACTCGCCGTCGCGGAGGTTGACAACCTGTGCTTATACTAAATTATACAAAATCCTCTCTCATAGGATTAAAAATGTCCAGCAGCACTCCTGCCTGGATACAGGTGCAGCCATGCTCCACCCCATCGCGCTTTAGCATGGTGTCCCCTGTCCTGACGGTTTTTTTCACTCCGTCAATCTCAAACTCGAATTCTCCGCTTACTACATAGGTAATTTGAGTATGGGGATGATGGTGCAGCGCACCGATTGCGCCCTGTTTAAAGGTATTCTCAACACACATCAGATCCTTGCCATATGCCAGCACCCTTCTGATCACGCCGTTGTTCAAATCAACCGGCTTTGTATCTTCATGAAACACCCATCTTTGATCTAGCATGATATTGCTCCTTCTAGCCAATTTTTATTGCCTGCTCTTTTCAAGCGGTATTCTTGCCTGTAGGTTTTATGTGGTTTTAAAATGTGGTAAAGCATATTATAGGGTACCCTAAGAAGGCACCTTGTAATCTCCAACACAAAGCGTGCTGATTCTATTACTAATCTTCTCAAAAAGGGCAGATAAAAATCCGTGTGAAAACCCATAAGCAAAAGCTTTTCACTTGATTTATATACTCTTTTAAATCGGTTAAATAGTAAATGGAGTCAGCACGCTTTCAGTTTTATCTTTTCTTGTTATGTAACGACGGTCAAAATAAAAAAGAAACTACTTTTTACGGTCGTATGATGAGCCTATCATCGAATTGCCCTGCGTAAAATAGGCGGTTCCTGTTACCTTACGCTGCTGGTCGGTTACGCTTTTTAGGTCCTGCAGCATCGCCTCCCGCTGCTTTTGTACATCGGAAAGCAGTCTCTTTTCGAGAACCGCAGTATCCTGAAACAACCCTAACAGCTGTTTTGCAAGCTGTATGGCGTCATCCAAAATCGGTTCGCGCTGGTCACGAACCAACAGCCTCAGCGCGGTCCCAAAGCTGTCGCCGGTCTGCGCACCGGAAGCCTGGCGCAGCACCTGCTGAACCCTGCTGTCGGAGGTACTAATTTCTTCAATGCGCTTTTGACGTTCCTCCAAAAGCGGACGGGCATCGTCAATTTCACAATTGAGCAGCTCCACGGTCAACTGGTTATACTCCCGCATCCTCGAGAGCATAAAGGAGAATTCCTCGGTCAATACCATAATATCGCCGCTCGATACGCTCATGCATGATCCTCCCTGAAATTGTAGCTGTACACCATGGGGCATCAGCCCTGACGCACGGATTTTTCGGCAGCAGAAAACGCGTCGCGCAGCTCCTTTAGCATCTCAGCAATATCGCCGAGCTTTGAGCTATCCTTACGAATGTTTGCGTTTACTAGCTCGCTGTGCATAAACTCATACAGTTTTTTCAGGTCGCCGGAAATGCTGTAGCTTTCATCCAGCGACACGTTAAGATACGAAATAATGTCCTGCGCCTTTTTTAGCGTTATGTTCGCTGCCGCATAATCCTTGTCATCCAGATAAATGACGGAATAATTGCAGCGCTTGATTGCTTCGTCATATAGCTTTACTATCATTTCGCCCGGGGTGAGGGTTACGATAGATTGCTGCTTATACTGGTCATAAGCGGTGGTATTCATGTTTCTTCACCAATTTCTCCGGCGCAATAATCGCTACAACAAAGATCTGCCGCCCACGCCGGAAAGCGGACGCATATTTTTAACTTACCCATATTATAAGCGAAACCAGTTAAAAAATCTAGTTGCTAGAGCCCAGCATGGAGGTAAGCCAAGAGCTTTGAGAGTTTAAGGAGGCAAGCGCTTCTTCCATAGCCGAGAACTGCTTCCAAAGCCTTGTTTCCTGTTCGGTGAGCTTGTTTTTTAAATTCGCAAGCCTTTCGGTAAGCTCTTTGAGCTCTTTGGCCTGCTGGCTGTCGGTATAAGAGGTGGTTCCCGATACGTCAACCAGCTTGCCCGGGGCGCCAATGCTGGAACTGGTGTATTTTTCTATCAGCGCGTTGAACTTGTCGGCAAGACCGGCATCCGGTTCTGTAAAGAAGGCTGTAACACCCGCAAAATCCTCAGAGATTGCCTTTCTAAATTTTTCCTCATTAAATACCAGCTTGGTTCCTTCGGTAATACTGGTGTTAAAGTCAATTCCCAAAGAGGCCAGATTGTATGATGAATTTTCAGAACCGGCAATAAGCAGGTTATCAAACTCAATGAGCATATCGTTAAGCAGATCATCGTTTTTGAGTATACCGCTTTTCGCCTTATCCTCCCAAAGCTGAATCTCTTTTTCGGTCATCTCCGCGCGCTGCGCGTCGGTGAGCGGCGGATATGCGGTGTAGACCTCTTGGGTAAGCAAGCCTTTGACCTTTGTTATAATTTCATTGTACTTTTCTGTAAACTTCTTAAAGGTTTCCACTACCTTATCCACATTCTGCGCGGAGGATATTGTAATTGGTTCGGGCGTTACTCCCTCTGCCGCCTTCGATACCTCATTAAGCTGCAGCATGACGCCATTGACAGCGAAGGAGTTGGAGGAACGTTCTATTTTCGTGTCGTCGGCAAGGGTAATGGTGGCGTTTTTGCCGGCAGATTCAATCTTTGCTTGCTTTGAGTTGTCAAAAGCGGATATTCCAAACACCGTTTTTGAAAATGAACCGGTATCGGAAAAGGCCAAAGGCTCCCCGTCGATTGCACCCTTTATTGTAAACTTACCATTCTCAAAGCCTGCCTCAACATTGGTAGTACCGGTTACCGCGTTAATTTTATTTAGTAAGCTCTCGATTGAATCGCTCGCCTCATAAGTGATTTCGACCTCATTCCCGCCGGTACCAAGGGCTAATTTTCCGCCTGTTACGCCAAAGGAAGAGAGTGTTGAAGCTGTACTGAGTTCATTGAGTTTACCTGCCGAAAAGCCTAATGCAGACAGTAGCTCTGTCTCTGCACCCTCTTCATCTACCGTTGAGAAGGAGACCTGCTTATTTCCGGCTATGAGCAGTGAGAAGTTGCCCCCTTCATCTAATACAAACTCCACGTCCTTATTGCCAAACGCGGTGGCGAGCTGCTCGTTAAGCGAATTAATCACCGCGTCGCGTATTGCGTCCGGTTCGGTTATTTCCTCATTAACATCGGCTAAAGATATTGTTTTCGTAACGCCATTCACCGACACCTGAAATGATTTTCCCGATAAATCCGCCCAATTCACTGCCTCAAGATCTGTACCGTTTTTTTCAGAAGCACTGTAAAAGGAGTAGCGCTCGCTGCCCGTCACCTGCTTAATTTCTGAAGAGTCATAGCCTAGCATGGAAGAAAGCAGGTTGCCTTTGGTTTGACTTACCGTCAGATTTTCACCGGTGCCAAACTTTGTGGAGGAGAGGGTGAACTTATCGTCAATATCCGAGTAATTCAGCTTTACACCCGCACTGCTGGAGTTGACGGTATTAATAACGTGCATAACCGAAGATGTGGCGCTAAAGCTGAAGTCCACACCGTTAATGGTAAACTCAAAGGTATCCCCCACAAGCTCTGTGGCAAAGGAAGTGTTGGCAAGAGTCTTTGTAATATCCACGCGGTTGGATTGACCAGCCGAAAGCCCAATCGCTGAAAGCGTAGCCGAAGTACCCGTAACCGAAAGCGTGCTCGAGCCCTCCACCGACAGCTCAAAGCCGGCGGCAGCTCCGCCAATTTTTACTCGATTCGCACCGAATGCCGTATTAAGAGCATTCTGTGCGGTCGTCGCAAAGTCCTGACCCTCTACCTCCGTAAAGCTCACATTTTTCGTGACCCCATCCAAGGTAATGGACAATTCCTTGTTTTTTAAGCTATCGATACTTTGCTTAGAAGCAATTCCACCCGAAACGGTAGAAGCGCTCTTTACCGTCTGAGCGGTCGCCAGGCTGTCCACTGACTTAATAATCAGCTTCGCACCGGTATTGGCGGCGGTCGTGGTCGCCGTAACGGCGGAAGAGGACGAACTGACTGACCAAACATTAAATGCCGAGGTGCTTGTAAGGTTTGTATCGCTCAGAACATCAAAAAAGCTGTTTTTAAAATCTACGACTTGCGAGATAACATCACGGTACAGCTGCTGCTTCCAACCAACCTTTTGTGTTTTTTGATTGACGCTGTCAATCTTCGCCTGAGCGTTTGTTGTCATAGCCTTAACCAGCTTACTGGTATCAACACCCGAAACAAGACCGCCAATGCCGTTTTTAAAGCTGTTTGAGCTGCTGGCCGAAGAATTGGTCCCCAAACCCGCTACAGAACTGAACATAAAAATATCCCCCTTATATGATGGTGCTTTTATACGTTATGGTATTATTATCGACGATCGTCGCGGTGCTCCGATCCGCCTTTCGGTCATAGGAAATGGCGGCGGACGAAACGCCGGAGGTTTCACTATAACTTATATCGGCACAATCACACGGAAATTTAGCGTTTTCTCTAAAAAAACACAACCCGACCCTGTGGCTTTTTTTCAAAAACCTCAGGGACGGGTTGTAATACGAACCCCGTTTTATAACCGGATTCGTATAAAATACAGTGTTCGTTTCTAACCTACCGGTTAACGTGTCTCATAAACCTCTCTTTTAATCTCCCAATATACGGTGTCTCCGTCCCGCAGCATCTGCCTCATTCCGATTTTTTGAAGAATACAGGTGGAGGCGGCGTTACCATGCAAAGATTCCGCCGATACCCGGCGAACCTCCGGCTTAGAGAACGCCCACTCAACCATCGCAAGCACCGCCTCTGTGGCAAGGCCTTTACCCCTTGCGCTCTCGGCCAGACCATAGCCAATATCGATTGCGCCAAGGTCGTTGGGCCTTCCCTTAAACCCTACGTCACCAATAACCTGCTTTGTCTGTTTCTCGATGACAGCCCATGTGTAAAACCCGTCGGGCGCCGCATCCTTTGGCATAAGCGAACGCAAGATATCAAGAGTTTGCAGTACCTCAAGCGTAATCCAATCCTCGCTGAGGGTATAGCCCTGGTGTTCCAGCTCCGTTTCTTTCTGCTCTAGCAGTGCGGTCATACAATCATACGTCATGGGCAGCAGAAGAAGCCGCTCCGTTTCCACGCTAAGCATCGTACATTCCTTTCTTTTACGAGGAGATTCGTATTACTAGCAAGGCTTACTGTCGCCGGCTATGGCGTTTTCTTTTAAAGTATACCCTTCCATACGTCGGATGTAAAGATTCATCAGAGATTTTTCGACCCGTTAATTGGTCTCGCCATACCGCCTCTGCGATAGTTGTTTTGCTGTTGGGGCTGTACCGTGGGCAGTGCGGCACCGATTTGACTGATGCTATTGGTGAGCGCAACCAAACGCGCCTGCAGCGCGCTTTTTTTGGCGATAACCGTCACCAGATTAAGTACCTGCTCCATCTCGGCAATTCGCTTTGCCATCTCGGCCTCGTACTGCGCCTTGCTCATTGCGCGGGATGCCACCTTCTGCGCCGCACCCATCTGTTCCTTGACCGCCGAGAGGGCAGCCGTTAGTTTTTGCTTGAGTTCAGGGTTCATAATTATGTTGAGTCCGCTTAGCATCTCGTCCGATTTGGATAACGCGTCGGCATATGCCGATTTAAAATCATTTTGCATTACTAAAACACCTTCCTTATTCAATTTAAGTAAACACGCGGCAACCGCAGTTGCCTGAAAGCAATCATTGGCTCTACGCTGGCCGCAGCTTGTCACAACAGCCTTCGGCAATCATTCCATAGTATGCCGTTTCCTGATCGGTTGGTATATGAAATCCAAATATCTTCTGTTTTAGCTTGACTCACGTCTTGGAGCGGTGCTTTCTTTAGCCTACTAATGCGTTTCATAGACTAAACACGGCCTTAACTCAAACAATACAAAAAGATACTTGATTTTTGACAGGATGATTGATATAATAAAGCCAACACATAGTTTTGATTACTAGATATCGTATTATTGTTTACTTTTAGGGGGTTTCTTTAATTATGTATAACAGGGCTAATGATAAGGTTAGCTTTTTAACGCACTATATCGGTGCGCTTATGAGCGGCGCAGGAATTGTTTTGCTTATGATAAAGCCGTTTTTTATACCGGAAATTACTGCCCGGCAGCTTGTGGCGGCACTAATTTTCGGCCTTGCCTTGGTTGCGTTATACACTTCCAGCGCGGCATACCACTACCAAAACATAGAGTCTGACCGCCGCGTTACGCTGCGCAAGCTGGATCACGCCATGATCTATGTCCTGATAGCAGGCACCTATACCCCTGTTTGTCTCGGCGTGTTTGAGCAACCCAAGGGGATCTATTTTTGCCTTGGATTATGGGCGGCGGCCTTTGCCGGAATGGCCTTTAAGGTTCTGTGGATTGACTGCCCGCGGATAATCTCAGTAATTCTTTACCTAGCCATGGGCTGGTCGATTATTCTGGATATTCCTTCTATCGCACGTTTCCCCTTTGGCGGACGGCTGTTTTTAATCCTTGGCGGCTTATTTTACACCATCGGAGCAGTAATTTATGGAATGAAACGCCCGAACTTCGGCAAACGATTCGGCTTTCATGAGCTGTTTCATATCTTTGTAATGCTGGGAAGTCTCATGCACTTTTTGATGGTTTACCTTTATATCCTGTAGCTCCAATGCTAATATCCGATTTGTAGGAGTATAGTGTATAATGCATAATGCATAAAATTATGTGATACTAATATCCGATTTAAAAGAGTATAAAAATCAAGTGAAAAGCTTCAATTTATGGGTTTTCACGCGGATTTTTATCGACTCTTTTTGAGGAGATTAGTATGATAAGCCCTGATTTATGGGTTTCCACGCGAATTTCTATCTGCAATTATGCGTTTATTGATGGGATTCGCATTAGTATTATACGCAAACAGTATCAAACGTTAAACTGCTTACTTCTTTTATTCTTTACTCAATTGAACGGGAGCCGCTTCGCGATGCGAAGCGGCTCCCGTTCGTTTAGCCCTAAACCTTTTTTATCTTCATCGTTATAAGCGTGAAGCGGCAAGTTTCCTTTTATTCGGTATAATTTTTTATTGAGCGGATAAAAATTCCACGAAGGCGCGGTAAGCACTGTACACGTCAACCTTGGAGACAACCTCCATGGGTGCGTGCATGGAAATAACCGGTACACCCACGTCAACCACATCTACGTTAAGACCCGCGATATACTTGGCAACGGTGCCGCCGCCGCCCACATCCACCTTACCCAGCTCGCCAATCTGCCACAGCACCTTCTGCCGGTCAAACAGGGAGCGAATCTCGCCGAAAAACTCCGCCGAGCAATCGGAGGTGCCCGCTTTTCCCCGTGAGCCCGTATACTTGGTGACACAAACGCCGTAATTAAGGTAGGCGCAGTTACGACGATCCAGAACATCGGGGAAGGTTGGGTCAAACGCCGCGTTAACATCGGCAGAAAGGCACTTGGAGACACTGAGCACTGTGCGGTCGTTGGTTCCGTATGCCTCGGCAAGGTCTGCGACAAAATAGCGCAGGTATGCCGAATCCAGACCGGTGTTGCCCTCGCTGCCTGTTTCCTCCTTATCCGCAAGAATGGTCACGCTGGTGTAGGCGGGCTTTTTGCAGTCTATGGCTGCCATCAGCGCGGTGTAGGCGCAAACCCTGTCATCATGACCATAGCCGCCAATCATGCTGCGGTCAAAGCCAAGGTCCCGGCAGCGACCAGCGGGGACTGCCTCAAGCTCTGCGGAGAGCAGGTCCTCCTCCACAATCCCGTATTTTTCATGCAGAATATTTAAAATACTTAGTTTGACAAGCTCGCTGGCCTTATCATCCCGGAATGGCATACTTCCAACCAGAATATTAAGCTCCTCGCCCTTGATACCCTGATGCAGCGGGCGCTTCATCTGCTCCTCGGCCAAATGGATTAAAAGATCTGTAACGCAGAAAATGGGGTCGTTGTCATCCTCACCCACCGAAACCTTCACCAGCGTGCCGTCCCGGCGAACAACCACGCCGTGAAGGGCGAGGGGAACCGCTGTCCACTGGTATTTTTTTATACCGCCGTAATAGTGCGTTTTGAGCAGCGCAAGCTGTGCCTCCTCATATAAGGGGCGCTGCTTTAAATCCAGCCTTGGGCTGTCGATGTGGGCCGCGTTAATGCGCACACCCTTCTCTATGGGCTCGGTGCCGATGGTCGCGAGGATGATTGCCTTGCCGCGGTTAACCATGTACACCTTTTCACCCGCCGCATAGCGCTTGCCCGGCACAAACTCCACAAAGCCGTGTTCCCTGGCACGCATGACGGTTTCCTCCACCGCCTCCCGCTCGGTCTTAGAAGCGTCTAAATATCGCTTGTAATCCTCACTGAAGGTGATTGCCTTTTCAAGCTCCTCCTCACTAAGCACCAGACCTCCGTGCTTTTTGTCCTCAAACAGCTTTTCTTTGAGCTGTTCGGCCGCGCTTTTCTTACTTTCGTCCATACTGTTTACCTATCCTTTCCTGTTGCCCTGTGCCATTGCGACAACGCCGTGATGGCACAGAGCCGCTAAAGTGTCATGAATACCATTCCCGTTTAAAGCAATATTCCATTTAGCAGGGTGAGGTTTTTAAACGGGATTGATATAGGCTGTCTATCGTTGCAGCGCAAAGCGTACCCGGGAAAGCTGCCCGTCGTTTTTTGCTCCAAAGACACTAATTGTAAACGCTTATTACTTAGGTCGCGCATTGCTACAGCATTTCTTCATAGACTGTCAGCGCCTTTTCCACCTTATACACATAATGCGCCGTATCGCTGTAGGGAATTGTATCGAGATGGACGCCGTCACTGGAATAGGTCTCATCCTTAAGCCATCCGGACACACGGTTAATTCCGGCATGGTATGCGCAGAGCACATTCTGCCTATCCTCAAATCGGCGGGTCAGATAGCCAAGCAGGTAGGTGCCATAACGGATGTTGGTTTCGGGGTCGTACATCGCGTCAAAGGTAACCTCATCGGGATCCCCAAGCTTTCCCTTCACCCAATCAAAGGTAATCTCGGTAAGCTGCATCAGCCCGCGGGCACCAACGCGGGATTTCGCGTCGGGCTGAAACCTGCTCTCGGTGTAGATGACGGCGTAAACAAGGGGCTGTGCCACGCCGTGATCCTGGGCGTAGCGAGTAACCATATCCTCATATTTTAAGGGATACACCGTTCTTTTATAGTAGGCGGAGCGCAAAAACAGCATAACCGCCGCGCTGACCAGCATGATGACTACACAAACAGCCATGAGGATTTTCAGTCCTGTTTTACCGCGCATTGCGCCGCTTCTTTGCACTACCATTATTATGCCATTCCTTTCCCGAAATACCAGCGCTAATAAGAGCCGTTTTCGGAGGTTATTCCCCCTTGGTAATACGCGCAAGCCATTGCATCAGGGGGGCGCAGTCGGGGTAAGCACCCGTGTTATAAAGGACAAAATCCGCCCGGTCTGTGTAGAAAGAGTCCTTCTTCTGCGCGCTCATACGCAACAGTGCCTTCTCCCGGGTAAGCCCATCCCGCCGCATAATGCGGTCAAGACGCTGCTCCCAGGGTGCCATCACCACAAATATTGCGTCGCAGATGCTGTTCGCGCCGCTTTCAAACAGGGTGGGAGCGTCCAGAATCACCGCCGCTTCCCCCGCCTCACCAAGGCGGACAATTTGCCGGCTGACCTCCCCGATGATATCGGGGTAGATGATGCCCTCTAGCAGCGCGCGCTTTTGCTCATCGGCAAAAACGACGGCTCCCAGTGCCGTGCGATTAAGCGCACCGTTTGCGTTTAATATACCCATGCCAAAAATCTCGGTTAGCTTCTCTAGGCAGGGCGTGCCAGGCTCCACCACCTGCCGCGCAACAATATCCGCGTCGATGACCGGATATCCACCGTCCCGCACGATGCGCGAAACGGTGGTCTTGCCCGCTCCCGTGGGTCCGGTAAGACCTATCACCATCGGTTTTGTCAAAGCGCGCACCCCCAAAAAAGTATCACGGTTGCCCGCAATGATTTTGCAGGCTTATTTTCTCAAAGCCGGCGGCACGCAAAAGACGATTGTACACCGCAAGGCCCACCCCCTCCGGCTTGGGAGCGTGGGCGTAAACCATGCGCGCACCCCGCCGATCCAACTCCCGCAGCGCATCAAACAGCCGATTCGCCTGGGAAGCCGCGTCAAACGCAGAACCATATTCCACATAATCGGTAGTAAGCCTTGCGGTATCCTCCGCAAAGCATAGGGCGAAAATCCCGTTATTCTTGTTTGCGTATTCACAAAACGCGTCGCTCGCCGCCTCTATCATAATAATTTTGGCCTTTGGGGCATAGTGCTTGTATTTCATGCCGGGCGAGGCCGCCTTGGCGGTATCCGCGACCCGATGAAGCACACCGCTATCCACCCGCACCGCACCGATAACACGCTCCAGCTCCTCTTTGGTAATCCCGCCCGGCCGCAGCAAGGACGGCTCTCCCACCAGCGAAATTACTGTGGATTCAAGGCCTACCGAGCATGCACCGCCATCGATAATCATAGGGATTCTACCCTTTAGGTCGTCGTAAACATGTGCCGCCGTTGTGGGGCTTGGGCTGCCGGAAAGGTTCGCGGAGGGCGCTGCCAGAGGTACCCCAGCCGCCCGTATTAGTGCGCGTGCGACGGGGTGAGACGGCATACGCACCGCAACTGTATCAAGCCCCGCGCTGACTATGGAGGGTACAAGGGCGGAACGGGGCAGAATCATCGTTAACGGGCCGGGCCAAAAGGCCCGAGCCAAGACCTGCGCCTCCTTGGGTATCTCTGCCGTCAGCGGCGCAAGTCCCTCACTGTCCGCGATGTGAACAATCAGGGGGTTATCCTGCGGCCTACCCTTTGCGGCAAATATACCAGCCACTGCCTGCTCATTCAGCGCGTTAGCTGCCAGACCATAAACCGTCTCTGTGGGGATGGCGCATAGGCCGCCACTGCGAAGCAGCTCCCCTGCCTCCTCCAGCAGGGCGTATTCGGGGCTTACGGGGTCTATCGCAATCAGTCGCGTTATCATTTTTACATCCATTTGCATTGATGCTCTTTCCGGCTTAGGCATCCTCACCCGCGGCCTTGAGCTTTTCGGTTTGATCGTAGGTTGTTAAAGCGTCCACCAGCTCGTCGATGTCGCCGTTTAGGATTTCTTCTATCCGGTAAAGGGTCAGACCGATGCGATGATCGGTTACGCGTCCCTGCGGGTAATTATAGGTGCGAATGCGTTCGGAGCGGTCGCCGGTGCCTACCTGAGAGCGGCGCTCGGCGGCGATTTCGCTTGCCTGCGCACGTTGCTTTTCCTCAAGAAGTCTGGAGCGCAGAATTTTCATGGCCTTATCCTTATTCTTGTGCTGGCTGCGCTCGTCCTGACACTCTACCGCAAGCCCCGTGGGGATATGAACGATACGGATGGCGGACTCTGTTTTGTTAACGTGCTGACCGCCCGCGCCGCTGGCCCGGCAGGTGGTAATCTGCAAGTCGCCGGGGGCAATCTCCAGCTCGACCTCCTCCGCCTCAGGAAGCACCGCCACGGTAACCGTGGAGGTGTGAATGCGCCCCTGGGTCTCGGTCTCGGGCACGCGCTGTACGCGGTGTACCCCGCTTTCGTATTTGTAGCGGGAATAGGCGCAATCGCCCTCTACGTTGATGCTGACCTCCTTAATGCCGCCAAGCTCGGTTTCGTTAATGTTGAGAATCTCCCACTTAAAGCGCTTCTGCTCGGCGTACATCGTATACATGCGCATCAGAGAATTGGCAAACAGCGCGGCTTCCTCACCGCCCGCGCCGCCGCGTATCTCGATAATTACATTCTTGTCGTCGTTGGGATCTCTGGGCAGAAGCAGCAGACGCAGCTCCTCCGACGCGGACTCGAGGGTGCTTTTGCCCTCCTCATATTGCTCCTCTACCATCGAACGGAAGTCCTTATCGAGACCGCCCGCGTCGAGCATTTCCTTGGCTTCCTCCATCTCCTCCTTTGCGCGGATAAACTCTCGGTATTTGTCCACGATGGGGGTGAGCGATTTATATTCCTTCATCAGAGTCTTGTAGCTTTCCTGATCGTTAACCACATTGGGATCCATCAGACGCTGATTAATCTCCTCGTAGCGTTCTTCCACAAAATTAAGTTTATCAAACATTTTACAGCCATGCCTTTCCCTATTGAGTCGCCGCGCGAGCAATTACGCGCGTGTTTTACTGTGCCTAAAGGAACCCCGTTCCGTTTTTGCCGCGTCACTGTTCGGGTTCACGGATGATACGCTTGATGTTCTTTTCAATCTTTGAACGCGCCACCAGTACCTCGCGCCCGCACTTGACACAACGTATCCGAAAATCCATGCCCGAGCGGGTGACGAGAAAGCGTTTCTCGCCGCAGGGGTGGTTTTTTTTCATCTCAAGGATGTCGCCGGGTCTTACGTCCACAGCCGCTTCCTCCGTCCGCAGTTTCCATAATAATGGTCAATATATTATACCACCTTCAAGGCCTATAAATCAAATATTTTCCCTTATTCGGTTTTTTGACGCCGTAAAACTTAATTGCAAGCAGTGCCGTTTACATGGATTGCCATAGTAAAGCGCGAGCTGCAGGGCAAAATATGCTGTATGGAAGAGGTCCGAAATACGGACTGAAATATCAGGAGGTAGCATATGGATATTCTGATCAGATCAAACTTTCCTCGCGTTGAGGCGGCTGAGGCATGTGTTAAGCGTATTCGTGAGGCAAACTGCCCGGTTATCGAAATCCGGCTGATTCCTCCCGAACGCGGGGGCGGAGACTTTCGTCCCAGCATTCTGCCAATTATTAACTCTGTCTCTCCCGGCTCGGTTGGGTACGGCGGCGGCTTGTTCGCGCCACTGGTTAATATGGACACCGACCGGGGAGGCGGCGAAGACCTTCGCAGTGCAGAAGCGGTTGTGGAGATTGTGGCAAAGCCATATGCGGAGGAGCAGATTCGCGCCATTATTGTAAACGCGGGCGGCACGCACACTACAGTATACTGATACTCACCCTTGCCTAATAATCGTTTTATCTATGGTTTATTGACTTTAAACAGGTTAGTTCACCGCACCTTTATAGGCAAGAGATTATGTTCGTTCGGTAATAAACAAGAAACAGAAGCCTTTATTGCAAGAATAGTATGACAGCCACTCAAACGCTAACAAAACCGGCGTGTTTCTTTGCGCCAACAGGCGGCTCTTTTTAAAACGGGAGTAGTATAATACCCCTTGCCCCGCTCATATAAATAATAGTACAACTACCGTTTTCCACGCTTACTAATTGTTATGGCTTGCAGCGGCAACAAACTTACTGGAAGGCTCAGCCACATCAGCCCCAACCGAATAGACGGCGGTACCGCGCGGACCGCGACAACAGTGCCGACGCAGGCTCTGCCGACGCCTTGAGGCTGCTCATGGGACCCACCTAGTTTTAATGACGCGCACTTTTTTCGGCATGGTGGCTGGGACAACAAAATGGGAGGTCTGCGACAAAATGAGCGGCTTTAAACCGGAGGGGCTATTATGGGACAGCGCGGAGAATCGGCAGTGGCTGAAAAGCTCCGCGTCCTTGCAGGAGGCCTACGCGCTGGGCAAAACACTGGAGGCGCGCGCATTGGTATGCGATAACGACCACAACCTGATTGTAGAACTTGGCTGTATGCGCGGCATGATTCCCCGAGAGGAGGGGGCCATAGGCATTGCCGACGGCAGTGTGAAGGATATTGCCATCATATCACGGGTGAATAAGACCGTTTGCTTTAAGATTACAGGGTTTGCTGCCGACGCCTCCGGCGCGCCGGTAGCCATGCTCTCGCGGCGGCTTGCCCAGGAGGAGTGCGCCGAATATTATCTGTCACTGCTGCAATGCGGCGACATCCTGCCCGCCCGGGTGACGCACCTTGAGCCCTTTGGCGCGTTTGTGGACATCGGCTGCGGTATCTCCTCGCTAATTCCCATTGACAGCATTTCGGTTTCTCGCATCATACACCCCAAGGACCGGTTTCGCACCGGGCAGGATATCTACGCGGTGGTTCGCGCCATAGACGACAGCGGGCGCATCTGCCTTTCGCACAAGGAGCTTCTGGGCACCTGGGAGGAAAACGCAGCACGTTTCGCACCGGGACAGACGGTGGCAGGCATTATCCGTTCGGTTGAGGACTATGGCGTTTTTGTGGAGCTTACCCCAAACCTCGCGGGGCTTGCCGAGCTGAAGGGTGAGGTACGAGCCGGTCAGCACGCCAGTGTATACATAAAATCGCTGCTGCCTGAAAAGATGAAGGTAAAGCTCATCATCGTCGACGCCTTTGAGCCGGATTGCTATACGCCATCCTTTCAATACTACCTGACCAGCGGGCATATCGACCGTTTCCTGTACTCCCCCGAGGGATGCCCAAAGGTGGTGGAAACGGTATTTTGCCCCGAGGATACAGAGTAAACAACGATAATACCGCACCGCAACCATACATTTCACAAAACGGCAGGCGCAATCGCGCCTGCCGTTTTGCATGATTTAATACGGCCTGCCGCCGGCAAGCCAGCCGTTTTCATCCCAGTACTCTTTATCCCGCAGGCTCCATGTGTTATTCTTCATTACCTTGCTCATGATAAAGAACAAGCCCTGCATAAACGGCGATACGGGCAGCTTCTCCGTTTTTTTGACCGCCTTTGCAATGCGTGCGGCAAGCCGGTGGGCATTGATTGCGATCCACGCACGGTTTTTGGGGGAGACCTCCTCCCACTTAGATGCGCCTACCGCCCTTTTCATAACGACCTGTCTGCGGGTTCCCCAGAATTTTAGACTGTTGGTCAGAGTTTTCGCGGTATGGTTTAGCCCTGCCCCACCCGTGGTGCAGATAGCGACCCCGATTTTTGAGAACATCACCGGGCTTGGGCGGTGGGTAACCCATAGGTAGCAAAGGTGATCGAGCAGCGTTTTCATGGGGCCCGATACGTCAAGGGCGTACACCGGCGAGGCCAGTATAATCACCTGCGCCCTCTCAAGCGCGTCCACAATGGGCCTAACCTGTGCGTTATGCGGGCAGGATTGCTCACCGTTTAAAAAACAGGAGTAGCAGCTTTGACACATCTCGGACATATCCCGGGGCAGAAAAAAACGCGAGATTTCCGCCTCCTCATAACCGGATAAGGCTTCGATGAGCGACTCCGCACAATGATAGGTGGTGCCATGGCGCATACTGCCGTAGATGACCGCGATATTCATAAGGTCGGTTCTTCCTTTCATGCCAACAAAATAGTATGCTTTAACCGTGCAAATCAGGGCTTTGGCGCGATATCCGCCGGTTGGATTGTGCTTACCTCCACTGGGACAGCAAGGTCTTGCTCGGTATAGCCTAAAAACTCCAGGTCAAATACCGCAATGGTCATACTTAGCTGCCCGTCGGCAAGCATTGCGCTTAATACCTGCTCGGTTTCTTTTTCGGGAACATACAAAAGGCGGGCCTTGGGCGCCTCCGAAAGATCGAGCAGATAGACACAACCGCCGGGCGAGATGGTTCCATAGCGGTTGCCGATGATTAACAGCAAGGAGTCCTTATCCTGCCAGCTTACCGCCTTTACGGTTTTCTGCTGCCCAATATCATCCTGCGTCAGCAGCGGGGTCGATATCTGTGTTGTGAGGTCAAATTTAAACAACGTGGTGGGCTCCTCAAATTCCGCGGGGTAAAAATACGCAATGCACATACCATCCGGCGACGGGATGGGGTTGCTCGGCAGGATTCCCGCGGTGCCAAATAGCACATCATACCGCTCCGCCGTCATATAATCGGCAAAAGAGCGGTTGCGTGAGACTGTTTGGCTATCCCATTCTCCCTCCCTCGCAAAGGGATTTGTCGCATATGAGGACACTCCAGAGGACGCTTCGGCAAGGGCGGGGGTGGCGGGGGCGACGCTCCCGGGGGCGGAAGGTATAATCGAGCAGGCTGCGAGCAGGCAGACTGCGCCCAGCACCGCAAGCGTTTTGACCGCGCCCGGAGTCGTCTTTGCTGCCATGAAAAAAACCATAAAACATGCCACCCTTCTGAAAATCGGGATAAGGTTTCGCAGATATTTTACCCTCGGCATTTATTAGCCTTGATGTTTTGCCCTTTGCGCACTATAATAAAAGAACATTCGCGGTTCATTATAGTAGTTGAAGGAGAATGGATATGCCAAATATTGATATGCCGCTGGAAGAACTCAAAAAATATAAGGGGAAAAACGAGCGTCCGACGGATTTCGACGATTATTGGGGCAAGGCGCTTGCGGAGCTTGATAAGCAAGGCCTTGATTATACCTTGGAAAAAGCCGATTTTCAGGCGGAGGGAGTGGAATGCTATCACCTTTATTTTACAGGTGTAGGCAACGCCCGTATCCATGCAAAGCTAGTAAAGCCCGCTAGTACAGAAAAACCCTGCCCCGTTGTGCTGATGTTTCACGGCTACCACGGACACAGCGGCGACTGGTTTGATAAGGTTACTTACGCAAAATTCGGCTTTGTGGTTGCCGCGCTGGATGTTCGGGGTCAGGGAGGACTTTCGGAGGATTCCATTCTCGTTCAGGGCGAAACCTTGGAGGGGCATATTATCAAGGGACTTGACGACAGCGACCCGCAAAAGCTGTTTTTTCGCAGCGTATACCTAGATACCGCACAGCTTGCGCGTATTGTGCTGAGCCTGCCGTATACCGATGAGGCCCGCGCGGGCGCCACCGGCGGCTCGCAGGGCGGCGCCCTTACCATTGCCTGCGCAAGCCTTGAACCCCGTATTAAGCTGGCCTGCCCTATCTTCCCGTTTCTGACCGACTACCGGCGGGTGTGGGAGGATATGGACATTAACGCCAGCGCCTACAAGGAAATTAAGTCCTTCTTCCGCCAACGGGACCCGCTGCACCGGCGGCAGGATGAAATCTTCACAAAGCTTGGTTACATAGATCTGCACCATCTCGCGGTGAGAATTAAGACAAAGCTCGTGATGTTCACCGGTCTTTCCGACCTGATCTGCCCGCCGTCTACCCAGTTTGCGCTATATAACAACCTGACCTGCGAGAAGGAAATGTTTATTTACCCCGACCACGGACATGAATTTCTACCCGAAGCGGGAGACACCATTCTGAGCAGGATGCTCACAGAGCTGTAAACAGCGCAACGTGAAAAGCTACCCAAAATAACGCTGGTACGCGGTGCGTACCGCCGTATAACGCCCTCTCTCTATGGCGACAATTGTTCCGTCACATAGGGTGAGGGCTTTTTTTTGTAAAACCATAATCTTCTGCGCGTTGACACAGCATGAACCGCTAGCGGTAACGAAGCGTTCGTCAAGAGTTTGAACAATCGTATCATATTTGGTCGCTGCCATATAAAAATTATCCACCGTGATGATGTTTATGTGCCTTTTCTTATTTTCCACACAGAGAACATCCTCAAACGGCACTGTTTTTGAGAACTCCTTGCAAATAACGGGCAGATACTTCCCGCGCGCCCGTTCCTCCACAGCCTTTTTTAACGCGGGATGAAGCTTCTCCGCCGTCAAGGGCTTGCGCAAAAACGCGTCATGCTCCACGGCATAGATTTCCTCGCAGTACTCAAGGCTCTCGGACATGAATAGGACGCGGATATGGGGGTAATCCTTTCGTATATTCTTCATCAAGTAAATGCTGTTCTCCCCCGCGAAGGGGATATCGCACAGAATGATGTCGGTTGAGATGTCCGTCTGTTCCTCAAGCTGCCGCACGTTTAAGCATATTCCCAACACGGCATTGTGCACAGTCGCGAACTGGTTAAGCTGTTCCACCAGCAGCAAACGGTGCAGGTCGTCGCTGTCACAGCACAAGATATGTACCATAGCCTGGCTCACCTGCCTTAATAGTCGAGAGGTCAATTCCTATCCGCAGTCAATGACGTTAATGATGAAAAACCGATCCAAGCGGAATGCTTCCAAAGAAGCGGTTAAAACAGCGCACCCTCCCTTTTTGAATTTTTTCATACCCGCTTCATTGAGAAGTGAAAAACCGGAAAGCAGAAAATGTCGGAACTGACTCTATTACAATGATGTCTGTCATGGTAATTATACCATAGGAAAAGAAAAAAACAGTACGCCGTATGTCACAATCTATGCCAAAATATACTGCAATTTTTGCGCAAATTCGTCAATAGGAACGCTTGCTTCGAATACTTATCCCATTTTTAAATGTAACACATAAAAACAGCCGCCCGATACAGGACGGCTGCAGCATAGCCTATTGACAGGGTGAATTTTTTCGCGGGACACGCACCGTTCCTTTAATTGCTGCTCTTGGGCAGATACGGTATGAGGCGTGATGCAAAGCCTGGCATTGTCATGGTTTGGAGCAATACCGTCCCCGGGCCTTCCAAAACCGTGAGAAACAGTCCCTCGCCGCCGAACAGCACGTTCTTAAAGCCCTTGACGGTTTCTACAGAGTATTTTACGGTAGACTCAAAGGCTGCCACGTTGCCGGTATCAACCTTAAGCTTTTCCCCCGCTCCCAGTGTAATCTGACGCAGACTGCCGTCGATTTCGAGGAAGACAAGACCGCTGCCCTTGACGCGCTGAAGAATAAAGCCCTCGCCGCCGAACAGCCCGCCGGTTACGCTTTTATTAAGCTCAGTGGAAAGCTCCACCGTGGGCTGAGCGCATAAAAACGCATTTTTCTGGCATATGTACTCCCGACCAGGCATAAGCTCGAGACACTTGATCTCCCCCGGGAAGGACGACGCGATGGTAATCTCCTGATTGGGCCGGGCTGCAGTGTAGGTAGCCATAAACAGGGACTCACCGGATAGCATCCTGCCAAGCCCTTTCATGAAGCCGCCCTTCATGTTGGTTTCCATGGCAATGCCGTCGGTCATCCACGTCATGCCGCCGGATTCGGTAAAGATGCTTTCGCCCTGTTCTAACCGAATGGCGACAGCGGGAAGGTTACCGCCGAAGATGTCATAATTCATATTATTCTTTCCCTCTCCATCTATTGGCGCATTTCCCCAATACCCCGCCTAGACCCTTGCAAAGTGATGGAAAAGTTATGCGCCTGCTTTTTTCATTATTATCCCATGGACACAGGAAATGTTCAAGAGTCGGAATGTAAATTTTTCTATAATCCACTCTTTTGCGGGTATGTCCTCTGCGCAGTTTACAGCACACCAAAATGGCGAAGCGCATGGAGAATGCCGTCCTCGTCCGCATGGCGGGTGACATAGTCCGCGGCATCCTTTGCAGACGCACAGGCATTGCCCATGGCAACCCCCACCGCCGCGTAGCGAAGCATCTCAACATCATTTTCACCATCCCCGAAGGCCATGGTGTTTTCCTGCTGAAGGTTATAATGGGCAAGCATTTGCGCGATCCCCGCCGCCTTGCTGCCGTTGGCGGGGATGATATCCAGCCCATGCCGGCTCCAGCGCGTGGATTTGCAGTGACGAAGCACCTGAAAGGGATACTGCTCGGCCTCATCGTCAATAAAAACCACCAGCTGGTAAATCGGATGCTCCAGCGCGCGGTGGATATCCACAACCTGCGGCGGTTTCATTCCCACCTCACCCAGCGCGGCGGACACCATTTCGTTCACAACGTTTATGTAGATGCGGTCGCTTTCCACAAACAGGCAGGGGTATGGATGCTTGTCGAGCTGCGCGACAATGCGCGTAATATCCTCAGCCGGGATGGGGTTGTGGTAGATTACCTGATGTTCGTTAAAGCAAAACTGACCGTTTAAGGTTACAAACCCGTCAAAATCCAGCCCCTCCACCACGCGGGTGGGTAATATTTCGGTCACCGAACGTCCCGTGGCAACAAACAGCTTAACCCCCTGTTCCTTCAGCGTGTGAAAGGCATTTCGCACATCCTCATGGTAGCTTTTTGTTTTAGGAGCAAGGAGTGTTCCGTCCAAATCAAAAAAGATTGCCTTGATCTCATTACCCATTTCCTATCCCTATTCCCTTTCCCATCGTTTTGTCCTGTGGCAGTTTTCGACAAAAGGTCACATCCATACCATAGCAAAAAAGTCGTGCGAAGGCAAACCCTCGCACGACTTTTTTGGAGCGGGTTACGAGGTTCGAACTCGCTACCTCCACCTTGGCAAGGTGGCGCTCTACCAAATGAGCTAAACCCGCAGGTTAAACTGCCCTATTATTTTAACAAAACAAGACACCTTTGTCAACACCTTTTGCCCGAGCATTATCCTGTTATTTCCTTTTTCATTTTACGCCCTGACCGCGAGAAAACGCAAAAGACGTTTATTCCGTTAAAGATGTGTGCTATAATAGTTACCTACAGAAAGATCTTGGCGGCAATTTATTTTTTCTTTTAAAATGATACGAAGCGAATATTCAAAGGCACTTGGTCTGCAATGCCTTCCTTCGCGTTTATGGGGAAGACCGATCTTCCCCATATAGGATTTCTCTGCGGGAATTGATGTTCTGAGGATATCATGCGCGGAAAGGAAATGACGTTAATTATGAATTTTATGGTAAACTGCGGGATTTTTGATGGTGTTTTCGCGGTGCCAAACTGTGTCGTAGACAAGCACATTAAGCTTGCCGGTGCGGCGCAGCTTAAGGTACTGCTTTATTTACTGCGGCACGGCGGGCAGAACGTGAATTGCGATGAAATGTCGGCTCGGCTTGGCTATTCCGGCGCGGATGTGCGCGACGCCATTAACTACTGGTCGGAGGTGGGTATGCTGGCAAAGCCCGAGGTGCTGCCGGAACCAAGCACCGCCGCCCCGAGGGAAAAGCCTTTGCCTGCACCGGCGGAGAACCTCGCCCCGGATACTACGGCGCTTCGCGGGGAAGCTCTACGCGAAACCGGTGTGGTGGAAAGCGGGAACATAAAAAAACTGACAAACACCTATCGCTTTACCCAAAAAGAGGCGTTTACGCGCATGGAAGGCAATGAGGAGCTCCGCTTTCTCGTGGAGCAATGCCGTATTCTTCTTGGGCGGGAGCTTCAGGGCAGCGATGTGGCCGCGCTGGTTTCCATCCACGACTGGGTAGGTCTGCCGCCGGATGTTATTCTTATGGCGGCGGACTACTGCGCCTCCAAGGGCAGAACCGATATGCGCAGCGTTGAAAAGCAATGCACCGCCTGGGTAGACCTTGGCATACGAACCCACGAGGATGCCGATGGGTACATAAAACGACAGGCAGAGCGCCATTCCCGCGAGGCGCTGGTGCAGGGCTCCTTTGGCATTTCAGGACGAAGTCTTTCCGCCCGAGAGCGGGAGGCAATAACCCGGTGGTTTGACGAATACGGCTATGAGCTGCCGGTTATCCGCGCGGCGTTTGACAAAACGGTGGATAACACCGGCAAGCTGAGCTTTGCCTACCTTGACCGCATCCTCTCCAACTGGCATGATAAGGGTGTGAAAACGTTGGAAGAAGCGCTTTCAGAGAGTCAGGCGAAGCCCGCGAAGGCGGTCGCCTCCACCTCCTTTAATCTTGAGCTGTTTGAAAACGACAGCATCTATAATACGCCAAAGATTTAAACAAGCTTGCGGCGGTTTCCGTTTGCACACCGCTTTAACCGAATAGAGAAGAAAGGACGGAGGTTGTATGGGGTATTCCAAAGAGGTGCAGGATGCTGTGCGCGACATCTTCTCACAGCGCAGGCAGCGTGCCCGCTATTTGGGCGAGCAGCGCAGACAGCAGCTGTATGCCGATGTGCCGCAGCTTGAGCAGATTGAGCGTGAAATGACCTTGACAGGTGCCGCCACCGCGAAAGCGATGCTCTCTCAGGGCGCGGATTATTCTGCGGCACTGGACAGCCTTGCCGCCCGTATGACGGAGCTTGAGCAGATAAAGCGCGATATCCTAAATGCCTGTGACCTTTCAGAGGACTACCTGCGCATCCCTTACTCCTGCCCCAAATGTGAGGACGGCGGTTACATTGACGGCAGACCGTGTGACTGTATGCTCGCGGAGCTTCGCGGTGAGGCTTTTCGCCGCCTGAACGAGCAGTCTCCGCTTCAGCTTTCGGGGTTTGAGCAGTTTAAGCTGGAGTATTATCCCGACCACCCCGAGCCCACTAACAAGATTATCCCGCGCGATAAGATGACGGAGATTTACAACTACTGCTGCCGATACGCCGCCACCTTTTCCCCTCGCTCCCCCAGTATTATCATGATGGGCAGCCCTGGCCTTGGCAAGACCCACCTGTCCCTTGCAATTGCAGCCCAGGTTATCGAAAAGGGGCTGGGGGTAATCTACGGTTCGGCGCAGAACCTGCTACGCGCCGTAGAGAAGGAGCATTTTACACGGGGCGGGCAGTTTGGCGCGCTTGATTCCCTATTAGACTGCGACCTGCTTATTCTCGATGATTTGGGCACGGAATTTGCGAGCTCCTTTACCATATCCGCAGTGTACAACATCGTAAACTCCCGTTTGCTTTCGGCAAGGCCCACCATCATCAGCACCAACCTCACGCCAACCCAAATTCGTGATACCTACGGCGAAAAGGTGCTCTCCCGCTTGCTGGGCGATAAGAATTACAATGTTTTGCGCTTTATGGGGGGGGACATCCGCCAGCTTTTAAAGAACGCGCAGCAGTGACGCGGTTAAGGGGATAGAATTTAAAACCGGAAGTACCCGCCGCTCAAATGAGTGACGGGTACTTCCGGTTTATAGACGTAGATTAAAGAAATAAGCTAATTTGTGTGCGCCCTTTTAGCCAATAAGGCCTTTGGACTGCAAAAAGTCCCTTGCGACAGTCTCAATCTCCTGACCCTCAACGTCGATTTTGTAGTTGAGCTCGGTCATGGCGTCGTCGTCAATCTGCCCCGCGAGCTTGTTAAGCACACCCTCAAGCTCGGGGTGCTTTTGCAGCGTCGCCTTGCGGATGATGGGTGCAGCATAGTAGGGTGGGAAGAAGCCTAGATCGTCTTCGAGCACCTTAAGGTTGTACTGCTTGATGGGACCGTCTGTGGCGAAGGCATCGGTGACATCCATATCGCCCTTGCCAATGGCCTCGTACTTGAGCGATACATTCATTTTCATAGGATCGCCCTTAAAGGTCATATTGTAGCGTTCAATCAGTCCGTCAAAGCCATCCTGACGGTCAAAGAACTCATGCTCCGCGCCAAAAACCAGGTTTTCGCTGATCTGGGCCAGATCGCTGTATGTCTCAACGCCATACTGCTGGTACACCGCGTCGGTGACAGCAAGGGTATAGGTATTGTTAAAGCCGAAAGGCTGCAGCCACTGAATATCGAACTGCTTATCAAACTCCTCGGCTACCACGCTGTACGCCTCGTCGGGATCGGTGATGACATCCATTTTTAGCTGTGCCGTCAGACCCGTGCCGGTGTACTCGGGATAAATGTCGATATCACCCTTCTTAATCGCTTCAAAGCAAACAAATGTACCACCCATGTTGAGTTTGCGGTTGACCTTAAGGTCGGTGTTTGCCTCTATGAGCTGGGCAAACATTTCACCCAGTACAATATTCTCCCCAAAATCCTTGGTTCCAATTGTCACGCTTCCTCCTGCACCGCAGCCTGTAAGAAGTACAGCCAGCGAAAGTGTCAGCGCAAGCATTAGCGCCGCAACCTTTTTTTTCAGCTTCATCATCATAAATCCTCTCTTTCTAACTATATTAATATGGTATAAGAGCCGCAAAGGGGCTAGTGATGTCGGAACCCTTATTTATGCGCTCTTTTCATAAGCCGTTTTTCAAACTTCGACATGCCGTAGTCAAACGCAAGCGCCATCAGCACCACCGGAACCGCGCCGATTAAAATGCGTTCCAGATTGCGCTGCTGAATACCCCGGTAGATGGGATAGCCAAGACCGCCCGCCCCGATAAGCACCCCCATAACCGCTATGGAAAGGGAGTTGACCACCGCTATCTTTATACCCGAAAAGATCATGGGAAAGGCGTGGGGCAGCTCTACCTTAAGCAGCCTTTGCAGCTTTGACATCCCCATGCCCCGCGCCGCCTCCTTAATATGCGGCGGCATGCTCACAAGCCCGGTATAGGTGTTGCGCACAATGGGCAGCAGCGCATACAGTGCGAGTCCCACAATCATAGTGGTATTCCCAAGGCCGAACACTATCATTAAAATGGTGAGCAGCGCAAGGGATGGAATGGTTTGAATCGTTTCCACCAGCCACAGGATAAAGGCATCCAGATACTTCGTCCAATATGCCGCCACCCCCAGCAGGACCCCAATTGCAATAGATACCGCGGTTGCTATAATGACAATCATCATATGCTCAAGGATGAGCGGATAGAGACTGTTAAAATTCATCAGCGTCCCCTCCTTAATCCTCTGGGCGTCAATGCCTTTTGCATCAGACCAATCAGCCCGCTTAATATAAACGCTAAGATAGCAGACGGGATTGCACCCGCCAGTATATAGTTAACATTATAGGTGGGCAGTCCGGTCCAAATGAGGTCACCCAGACCTCCTGCGCCAATCAGCCCCGCAAGCGTTGCCCAGCTTACAATGTATACCGCCGAGATGCGCACGCCGCTGATAATGGAAGGCAGCGCGAGAGGCAGCTCCACCTGAAACAATATCTGGGTACCGCTCATTCCAATCCCCCGCGCGGCCTCTTTCAGGCTTGGCTCCACCTCGGTTACACCGGTATAGGTGTTGCGGAGAATGGGCAAAATAGCGTAAAGCGAAAGGACTACCAAAGCGGGCAGAAGCCCAATACCGATAAGGATAAGGGCAAAGCCCAGCATGACAAGCCCGGGAATGGTTTGTATCATTCCCGCTACCGCAAGCACCGGGACCGCAAGCCGTTTATGCCGCGTTAGGAAGATTCCTAAGGGGATGGAGATTACTATGCCCACCAATACGGATATGGCCACAAGCTGAATGTGCTCAAAAAGACTTTTTAACACCTGCGGATATCCGGTTTTTAAAAATTCAAAAAAGGTCATGCGGGCAGCTCACCCCACAATGCCTCACCCAGCGCCTTAGCGGTGCTGGTGCTGGTGACCAGCCCTGCCACCGTGTTATCGTCGTTGAGCACCACGACGTAGTGAGAGGCGGAGGATACCAAGAGGTCGAAGGCTTCTTTTGCGTCCGCTTTGCGGTTTATGGTAGGTGCCTCGGCAATAACCAGCTCCCCTATGGCGCGCCCGGCCTTGCCCTGCTGCTTAATGCGGTCGATGGATACCGTACCGAGATAGGTATCGTCCTCATCACTGATAACGATGAGGGAATTAACATCCCTGCGGCTCATCATATCCACGCATTCCAAGGTGTGACGGCTTTGGGGGACCTTGAGCACCCGGGTGCGCATAACATCCTCGGCAAGCAGGCTTGCGGCGGTATCGTTTTTCATGTGCCTGCCCATGAAGCTCTTAATAATGTCATCGGCAGGGTTATGCAGCATCTCCTCCGGGGAAGCCATCTGCACAATACGCCCGTCATTCATAAACACAATGGTATCGGCAAGGCGCAGCGCTTCCTCCATATCGTGTGTGACAAACACAATCGTCTTTTTCAGCTTTCGCTGAATGCGCTTGACCTCCTCCTGCAGGGAATCGCGGGTGATGGGGTCCAGCGCGCCAAATGGCTCATCCATCAGCACGATGGGTGGAGACGCCGCCAGCGCACGCAGTACGCCGATGCGCTGCTGCTGTCCCCCAGAAAGCTCGGAGGGATATTTGTGCGCGTTTTCTTCATAGGGCATATCCACAAGAGCCAACAGCTCCTTGACAATGGGCTGCCATTTTTCCTTAGGGTATTTGAGTAGCTTAGGTACTACAGCAATATTCTGCTCTACCGTCATATTGGGGAACAGGCCGATCTGCTGAATGACATAGCCTATGGTGCGGCGCAGCTGCACGGGGTTTTGCTCCGTAACATCCTTGCCGTCGATGAAGATTCTTCCCTCATCCGGCTCAATCAGCCGGTTAATGGTTTTTAGTGTGGTCGTTTTTCCACATCCGCTTGGCCCAATGAACACCACAAACTCGCCTGCCTTTATTTGAAAGCTGATGTCGTCGAGAATGGTGGCGCTGCCGTAGCGTTTGCTCACATGATCAAATCGTATCATAACATAACTCCTTTACCAAACCTGTCTTTGCGGCTTCCTTGAGGTCCCGGCTGATGGTGAAATCTCTTATAGTAAACGAACCCTTTGGGGTGCATAACAGCTGCGCGAACAGCTGTTTTATTACTTCAAACCACTCAGCAATGGAAAAACGCAAACAGGCTTTTACTCGTTCTTGCGCAATAAACAACTTTAGTCTAACATACAAGTTGTCAGTTGTCAAAGCAACAGGCGGCGCATTAGTTAAAATAATCCATTTATTATGTTAATTATTTCAATTCAATATATGGAATTGACGGTAATAATAAATAAATATCACGATATTTCATACATTTTTCTATAGGTTTCTAACAAAATTTTTATAAATCAAAAAGAACCGGAGGTGGGGTCGTCTTTCTCCACCTCTCCGGCTCCATATTTGCACACACAAGCCAACCCATATAAACACAATGCTACGATATGAGTACAGGTTTTACCTCGCCTGTTTTAAAAATAATTATTCCATTTTAAAAAGTGAAAACCGCACAGAGGCAAAACGTACTGCCTCCGCGCGGCTTATCATGAGAATCTATGTGTTTGCCTAAAACTTTTAAAAGAGGCAGCATGAAAAGGCAACATTAGGCTTAGCCCCTATTGAGACAGCCAGTCCTTCACCGCAATCACACAGTTTACATCTCCCACAAAGATGATGATATCCTCCGCCTGCAGGGCGGCATAGGGCCCGGGGGAAAGGATTATGCGGTCGTTGCGGCGGATGGCGATTACAGTCGCCGCCGTCTTTTGCCAAAACATCAGCTCCCCCAAGGTTTTCCCAATCAGGGCGCTGGTTGCGGGAACCTCCGCCTCGTAGTTTGGAAACGGGCTTGTCTGTGAAAAGTGCTCGTTAAAGCGCACAATGGTGCCGGCAATCTCCGCAATCTGCTCGTTGATATTCAGCTGTGAGCTTAACAGCTCGGAAAGCTTTTTGGGCAGGGTTCGAATATCGTTTTGCCGCCCGGAACGCTCTACATACTCCCTTGCCTTTTCCGCCGAGAGCACGGTTACGCCGCTGTTTTGCTTCACCTCTACAATATCCATATCCTCAAGGAGCTTTACTGCGCGGCGGATGGTTTCGGGCGAAACCCCGTACTCCGATGACATAACCGAGCGGCCGTAAATCTTTGTGTTCTCCGCAAGATCCCCTCGCGCGATGCGCAGGGCAATATCCAAAGCAATCTGCCAATAGACCGGCGGTGTGATTTTGTTGACCAAGTAAAGTTGCACCCCTTATATTGATGGTTCGGTATTTGGGCTATCAAGCTGTATCTGACTATTCTTCGTTAAAAGCACAGTATCATACTAATCACTAAAAGAGTAGAATTGCAGATGAATATCCGCGTGAAAGCCCATAAACCAGGGCTTTTTACTTATTTTTTACTCTTTATAATCGGATAAGTATAAAACGATTATAGCAACCGCACCAAAAAGATACAAGCAAAATCTCGCAAGCGGTCAGGTGTTTTTTAATTTCTTTTGTATTGTATGGTTGCCAATGCCAACGATTCACAAACGAAAACAGTATACCCCTTCCATTGTAGGGAAAATGGGCAGAATATATACAAACAGCAAGACCACTGGCGCTTTACCCGAAAAGGGCAAGCCCCGCGCCCATCATGGCAAGTCCGCTTAAAATTCCGGGAAGCGCAGCCCTGCTTTTGCAGCGCAGCGCGGTCGGTATCAGCTCATCAAAGGACACATAAAGCATTATTCCAGCGACCATGCCAAGCACGGAGCCCAGCAAAAAATCCGACAAAAAGGGGCGCAGGAACAGGGCGGCAATCAACGCACCCAAGGGCTCCCCCAGCCCAGAGGCAAGCGCAAGCCAAAAAGCCTTTTTACGGCTGCCGCTGCCGTAATAGACCGGCACCGCAATGGATATTCCCTCGGGGATGTTGTGCAGCGCAATGGCAAACGCCACCGCCGCACCCACGGAACGGTCGCCAAACCCCGCCATGTAGGTGGCTATGCCCTCCGGGACGTTATGTATAACGACAGCAAGCATTGTAACCATTCCCACCCGCAGAATTCCCCGTTCCTCCTGCCCTCTTTCCACTGAATCTAACTGCTCCGGCACCAGCTGTTCCCCCAGTGCCGCGACCGCCATTCCGGCAAGCATCGCCCCCAGCGCGAGCATTCCCGCGAAGGGAAAGCTCGCGCTTTTGCCAATATAGTCCGCCGCCTCCGGCAATATCTCAGCTAGAGACGCCATAATCATCACCCCTGCCGCAAAGCCTAGGGAAAACGGCAGCAGCCTTTGGCTGTTTTTTCTCGCAAAAACCGCAGCCAGCCCGCCGATACCCGTACACAGCCCCGCCGCTGTCGCCACCAAAAACGCGCTGTGTTGTGCGATAACTCCCATTGCCGCTCCTCTCTACCTCCGATGTCTCTCAGCATTAACCATCACCGCTTACTGATTTCGTTTGAAGATGATACTACTTTTATCGTGGAATAGTATAATGTATATCCTGCGTTCCTCCCAGTCATTCCTAATCCTGCGCTCCGGTGAAAAGACGGAGAGAAGTGAAGCCAAACGCCTTGGCTGCTTGGGATAAGTACTAAGCTTCTCAAAAAGTGTAGAAATGAGCTGATTTGCGTATTTGCCAATTATGTGCTATAATACTGCCAATACCAAACGGTGTGTTGGCACGACATATTGCATAAGAAAATAAATAACGGATAGGATAACAAAGGCGTTGTAAGTGATTACTGCGCCTTTTTCTCTTTTGATAACCATATTACGGATATTTACCACCCTTTGTTTTGACCTATCCTGCAAAACACGAGATCGAGAGGGTTGAATGCCGCTATGTCCATCATGGTAAAGAATCTTTACAAAAACGGCTCGTTTCTTTATAAAATGAACCTGATTGCGGGCAAGAACGGGATGGATAACCTAGTGCAATGGGTGCATATTATAGAAGACGACAACGTTACCTCCTTTTTGCACGGTAACGAGCTGGTTTTTACCGCAGGTATTCTTAACAGCCACAAGGAATGGCTGCTAAACTTCGCGCGCAAGCTGTACGAAACGCGCGTGAGTGCCTTTGTGGTAAATATCGGCCCCCATACCAAGGATATCTCGGCGGAGGTAGTGGCCTACTGCGACGAGGTGGGTATGCCGCTGTTTACCATCCCCTGGGAGACCAAGATGGTGGATATGACGCGTGATTTTTGTCACCGCATTATGAACAACGAGCATGTGGAGCATACCATCGCCACCAAATTTAAGAATATCATCTTTAATATCGGAGATATCGATGCGCAGTTTATGCAGATGGAGCGGTACGGCTACCAGCGCGGCAGCCAGTTCCGGTTTATCGCGGTGGGAGTGAGCGGCGCGGATATGGAGGAGTATAAGGATGCGCTGAAGCTTTCCGCCGAAACCATTGCTAAGAACATACACGACCTGTTTATCTCCTTCTCCTACCAGAACTTTCTAATGCTCGTGCTGGTAAATTATTCACCAGAGGAAACCGAGACCTTCGTTTCGCGGTTTACCCGCGTAATCAAACAGGAGCTTAAGGGTGCTATTGCAAACCTTGGCATCAGCTCTGTTCAAGAGGGCATTTACAACCAAAACACGAACTTCGAAAAGGCGATTTCCGCGCTGGAGATGGCGAGAAAACGCGGCGAGCTGTACAGCTATTACGATAAGCTGGGTATTTACAAGGTGCTGTATGCCGTCGGCGATAAGGATGTGCTGCGCAGCTATTACCATGAGGTGATTGGCAAGCTGGAATCCTACGACCGAGAAAACCATACCCAGCTTACCCAGCTGCTGCGCGCCTACCTCGAAAACGACGGCAGCCTCAAGCTGGTATCCGAGGAGCAGTATGTACACCGCAATACGGTGACAAACCAGCTTAAAAAGATTGAGAAGATTATTGGCTACGACCCTCTGCTTTTGGAGGACAAGGTAAAGCTTTTCATGGGCTTTTATATCAGGGATATCCTTTAGGTATCCAGCCGGTTAATCCTCTTTGGTAAGGGTGCAATATTTACCGCGACGGTTTTTGTGCTTTTTCCCTTGATAAACCGCGTGTTTTGTGGTTTTCTATAGGATATATCACAGGCAATTGTGCATCTGCACAAAGATTCCTAGTCTGCTGTCAATTGCAATCCCACAGTCGGGCGGCTATAATATAGCCAAAGCTAACACAGTCGCAAGGAACGGCGGCTGTATACTGTTAAGAAGGCAACGCTTCTTGGGTGGTTGGCAAAAAAACGAATTGATTGACGCAGCAATGGAGCTAGCCTCTGTTGTTGTCGTCTTTTTTTTTAGGGGGCAATAAAGTTGACAGGCGATGAAATTAAAAGCACGCTTAAGCAGTACAACCTGCAATCGTGGAGCAAACAGGCAAATATTAACCCCATCTCAGTGGAAAAGGCAGAGGGTATTTATTTTTGGGATTATGATGGCAACCGATATTCGGATATGTCCTCTCAGCTCGTCAACCTGAACCTTGGGTTTGGCAACAAGGCCATTGCCGAGGCAATTAAAGAGCAGGCGGACAAGTTCTGCTTTGTCTCCCCCTCTTATGGGGCGGAACCCCGCGCAACGCTTGCCAAGAAGATTATTGAGCTGATGCCCGATAACATGGGCAAGGTCTTCTTTACAAACGCCGGCGCCGACGCCAACGAAAACGCCGTGAAAATGGCCAGAATGTTTACCGGGCGCAACAAGGTGTTCAGCCGTTACAGGAGCTACCACGGCTCCTCCTTCGGCGCGGGCAACCTGACCGGAGAGCCACGGCGCTTCCCGCTCGAGCCGGGTATTCCCGGCTTTGTAAAGTTTTTTGACCCCTACATATACCGCGAGGCGGTGGAGTTTGTGTCGGAGGAAGCGGCAACCAAATACTACATTACTAAGCTCGACGAGCAGCTGCAATACGAGGGTCCCTCCTCGGTGGCGGCAATTGTGCTTGAGACCGTCACCGGCTCAAACGGCGTTATCATCCCCCCCAAGGGCTATCTGCCGGGTGTGCGCGCTCTCTGCGACAAATACGGCATCCTGCTCATCTGCGACGAGGTAATGACCGGCTGGTGCAGAACCGGCAAGATGTTTGGCTTTGAACACTTTGGCATAAAGCCCGACATGGTTACCTTCGCCAAGGGCGTTACCTGCGGCTATATCCCGCTGGGCGGCATAGCTGTGGCTAAAAAGGTGGCCGATTACTTTGACGACAACCTTCTCTCCTGCGGCCTGACCTACAGCGGTCATCCCCTTTCCTGTGCGGCGGGTGTCGCCTGCGTGGATTACTATGAGAAGGCGGGCATAATTGAAAACGTAGAGAAGACGGGTAAAATTCTGGGCGAAGCGCTGGAGGCACTCAAAGCCGCGCACCCCTGCGTCGGCGATGTTCGGTACATCGGCCTGTTTTCCGCCGTGGAGCTTGTGAAGGATAAGAAAACCAAGGAGCCGCTGGTTCCCTACGGCAAAGACCCCGAGGGTAAAATGGGCAAGGTGCTTGGACTTTTAAAGGAACGCAATTTCATGACCTATACCCATGAAAACTGCGTGATAGTCGCCCCCCCGCTGATTATTACCGGGGAGCAGCTGGTTTTAGAGCTTGCAAAGCTTGATGAGGTGCTTTCCATCGTCGATAAGGACTTCATCTAGGCCTGTACGGCTCAACGCCTGTTTTTATACTAATTCCGTTGTAAAAAGAATCCGGCATGATATGCGGCATGGCAGCGAAGCGTATTCCCGCCGCACAGTTTATCATGAGATTCTATGCGCTTGCTTAAAGCGTTTGAAACGAAATTGGTAAGTTTGAGAAAGGTACTGAAAACAGATGGCATATCAGTTTAAAATGCCCGACCGGGTGATTCTGGGTGAGAACGCCCTCTCGGCAAGCGAGGCCGCAATGAAGGCCCTTGGTACGAAGGCTCTGATTGTGACCGGCAAGAATGTTACCAAATCCGGCGTGGTCAAGCTGTTGACCGACTGTCTGACCGGATGGGGCATTGCTTGGGAGTTATTTAACGATATCACCGGTGAGCCGACCGTGGCTATGATTGCCGAAGGGGTGAAGGCATACCGGAAATCCGGTTGCGATTTTCTCATAGGCATTGGCGGAGGCAGCCCCTTGGACAGCGTAAAGGCGATTGCGGCAATGTCGGTGCTGGGGGGCAAAATCTCGGACTATATGGGCAAGGAGATTGACGGAAAATTCCCGCCCATGGCGCTCATCCCCACCACCGCCGGAACGGGCTCGGAAACCACCCGGTTCACAATCATCACCGACACCGAAAAGGATGTTAAGATGCTGCTTAAGGGCGATGCCCTTATGCCCCAGCTTGCCGTGGTGGATGCCGCCTTTACCCGCACCGCTCCCCAAAACGTAGTGGCGGCTACCGGAATGGATGCGCTGACCCACGCGGTGGAATCCTATACCTCCCGCAAGGCCAACCCCCTCGCCGACCTTTACGCGCTCGATGCCATTAAACGCATCTTTGCATACCTCCCCGCCGCCTACAATGGAGTGGACGACGAAAAGGCGAAGGAAGAGATGTCTGTGGCGGCGTTTCTGGCGGGTGTATGCATCAACAACGCGTCAGTGACGCTGGTGCATGGCATGAGCAGGCCCATTGGCGCACTGTTCCATGTTCCCCATGGCATTTCAAACGCCATGCTAATCACCGAATGCCTGAGCTTTGCGATGGATGGATGCTATCCCCGTTTTGCCGCCATGGCAAGGGCTGTTGGCGCGGCCGATACGGCTACCCCGGATAAAGAGGCCGCCGCGGCCTTCCTCTCGGCGCTGCGTGACCTGACCGCAAAGCTAGGAATTCCCACCCTGAAGGGCTATGGAATTGATGAGGACCGCTATTTTTCGTTGATTGACAAGATGGCGGGGGACGCAATGGCAAGCGGCAGCCCCTCCAACACCATCAAGGAGCTTCAAAAGCAGGATCTCGTGAACATCTATCACCTGCTTTGGACAAAGTAAAGAACCAAATAACACAAACGGAACGAATTACAATGGCGTAAGGCGGGAAGCCTTGCGCCATTTTTGATTTTTTATTGTTGAAAGGGATGAAGGGGTAAAATGAATACATCCGTAAACCCAAGCGAAGTGCCGGGCGTTTCCAGTCCGGAAACCGAAATCATGGTAGAAAACCTTTGCGTTCAGTTCCCCGACAAGCTGGGAGACAGGCCGGTGATTGCGCTGCAGAACGTCAACCTGGAGATTAAGCAGGGCGAGTTCATCTCGCTCGTCGGTCCCTCCGGCTGCGGAAAGACCACGCTGCTGCGTTCGATAGCCGACCTGCAAAAGCCCAGCTCCGGTTCCATCTCGGTGCGCGGGCAGTCCCCCGCCGAGATTCGCAAGCAAAAGAAATACGGCATTGTGTTTCAAAGCCCGGTTTTGTATGACTGGAGAACCGTCCGCCGCAACGTCTGTATGCCTATGGAGCTGATGGGACTGCCTAAAAAATTCCGCACCGCCCGTGTGACTGAGATGCTCGAGCTGGTCGGACTTTACGATTTCGGCAAGAAGTATCCCCATGAGCTCAGCGGCGGAATGCAGCAGCGCGTAGGCATCGCCCGCGCACTTGCCATCAATCCTGAAATCCTGCTAATGGATGAGCCCTTTTCGGCGCTGGATGAATTTACTAAGGAAAAGCTGCACGAGGACCTTTTGCGAATTTGGAATAAGACCCATAAAACCATACTGTTTGTTACCCACAACATCTCCGAGGCGGTATTTCTCTCCGACCGGGTTGTTGTAATGTCTCCCCACCCGGGGCGCGTATCGGCAATTGTGGATATTGACATACCAAGACCCAGAACACTTGCCGCCAAGAATACCCCCCATTTCAGCGAACTGGTTGCAAAGGTTCGAGGCAGCTTTGAAGGGATTGAATAGCCGTCGGGCATCCCTCGCTTTTGACTCAAACGATTTTTATCTGGATGCAGCTCGGTTTTACTTGCTTTGGCAGGGCCCCGTTATTCCCCCTTTTTTATTGAATGAGTGGCGCCGCGCCGGAAAGGCATGATGTGAAGTATGAAATTAGTTAAGAAAATACTATCCTCCAAAAAGCTGGTGACGCTGGTCTGGGTACTCGGGCTGGTGATTGTGTGGGAGATTGGCGCGTTTATCATCGAGGACACCAAGCGGACCCCCGAAAACGTGCTGCCCCACCTCTACCAAATCGCGGAATCCATCGTGAGCCAAAAGCTGGTGAACAGCACGCAAACCGCGTTGCAGATTGTAATAAGCAACGCCGGGGTTACGTTGTTCAGAGCCGGCTTAGGCTTTCTCATTGGCGTAGCGGTGGGCTTTATTCTGGCTTTGCTTATGAACATGCTCAAAGCCGTGGAAAAAATCGCCTTCCCCTACCTTATGATTATTCAGATGATCCCTATCCTGGGTATGGCGCCCATTATCCTGGCGGTTACCAAGGATATCGATAAAAGCCGCATCGCTATCGCGGCAATCCTCACCTTTTACCCGGTGGCTACCAATACCCTAGCGGGCTTTAAGTCGGTTGTAAAGGAAAAGCATGACCTGATGTACTCGCTGGCAGCTACAAAATATGAGGTTTACACCAAGCTGCTCATCCCCTCCTGTATGCCTTATTTCTTTACGGGGCTAAAGATTTCCGCCCCCATGGCGATTACTGCCTCGATTCTTGTAGATACGCTGCAAGGCGGCGGCGGACTTGGGTGTATGCTTTCGCAGTCTCTCAAGCACGCTATGAGCATCTATGTGTTCTGGCAGATCGTGTTCCTAAGCGCAATCATCGGCATTGCAAGCTATTACCTGATGACACTGCTCGAACGGCTCATTTCACCGTACAAGGTGATAAAAAACAGCGCGGCCGCTGTGGACTTGGAGGACTGATGGTTTGAAAAAGATTAAGCTGACCAAAGAAGGCGTAACGACCATCCTGTACCCTGTGCTCTTTGGCGTGCTGGTTGTGGTTTTATGGCAAACAGAAATACTGCATAAAATACTGGGCGCCGATACCTTTACCCTGCCGCTGCCCAAGCGCATATTCACCATCATCGGCGATAATTATCCCGCCATATTTAAAAACGTAGGGGCAACCGTAACGGTTGCGCTGGGCGGGCTGATTTTCGGCTCTTTTCTCGGGTATCTGCTGGGTATTATCGCCACGGTATTCCCCAAATGGGGCGCGGGGGGGCTTACCGTTGTATCTGCCTTTAACGCTATCCCTATCATTGCGGTAGCGCCCATTATTAACAACCTCACAAAGGATTTCAGCAAAGACCCCAATACCAGAAGTATGCTGGCAAAAATCCTTGTTGTCACTCTTATCTGTATGGTATCCATGAGCATTAACGCCTACCGGGGCTTTAACGAGCTAAAGCCATTTTCGCTGGACCTAATGAAGTCCTACGCAGCCGACCAGCTTACCATATTTTTAAAGCTGCGCGTACCTAACAGCGTTCCTTATGTCTTTACGGCGCTCCGTGTGAGCGTGCCTGCAAGCGTAATCAGCGCGCTGGTAAGCGAGTACTTTGCGGAGTTTATCATTGGCGTTGGGCGGCAGATACGCGAAAACATCGTTCTCGCACAATACGCCACCGCGTGGGCCTATATCATCGTAGCCTGCGCCATCGGCATTTTGCTGTATGTTATTTTGCTGATTGCCGAATCCATATTGTTGAAAGGCCGTCGGTAACGGCGGATTTCATAAAAATCACCGACTGTCGGTGATTCCCAAGATAAAGGCACACATTTTTGTGAAAGAAAAGGAGAGTTTTAAATGACAAGTAAGCTTACTAAAATCCTTGCGCTGGTCATGGCCTGCGCCATGACTGTTATGGCCTTTGCCGGCTGCGCTAGTAACACCCCCGCCCCCTCCAGCTCGGCCGCTTCCTCTGCGGCTGCTTCCTCTGAGGCAGCACCCTCCGAAGCACCCGCCGGCGATTATTATGCCGCTGACGCTACCGCAGAGACCATCGTTAAGGATGCCGCCTCCAAGGGACAGGTAGGCAACTGGGGTCTTGGCAACGAGTATGAGATTCAGGCACTGCTTACCAAGTACGGCCAGCCCACCACCTACCTCAGCCAGGCCTTCGATATGGATGGCTTTGACGACGACTCCATCCTCCTTGCGTCCGCTATGACCTACAACGAGCTTGGTCTTGTTGTAAATTCCTACGACGGCGCATACAAATACGGCGACGGCGTAAAGTTTATTGACATGAATGACGAAGGCGTTGCGATGCTTGAGGATAACCTCTTTACCAACAAGGCCTTTGCCGAAAAGAACCCCAACACCGTAAAGGCGTTTATTGCCGCTTCTATGAAGGGCTGGGAGTATGCCTGCAAAAACCCCGAGGAGGCTGCTCAAATCGTATTTGACGCAGGTTCCTCCGTTTCCTCCGAGCACCAGCTTTACATGGCCAGCGAGGTAAAGAAGCTGGTTGAAACCGACACCAAGGGCGCTACCGTTACCGAATACGGCAAGATGGATGACGCTGCGCTGCAGCAGACCCTTGACCTTGCCAAGACCTACATTAAGCTGGACGACTCCGCTGCCGCTGAGAAGCTCAAGGGCTTCACCCTGGACAGCATCCGAGACACTTCCTACTGGACCGACGCGATGGCCGGCACCCTTGGCACCCCCGAAAAGGCTGAGGTTACCGTTCAGCTCAAGTGGCTGCCCCAGGCTCAGTTCATGGGCTACTATGTTGCGGCTGCCAAGGGCTTCTACGACGAGGTTGGTTTGAAGGTGACTATCACCCCCGGCGGCGGCGATATCAGCGAGACCACCGCGGTTTACACCGGTCAGGTTGACTTTGGCGTAACCTGGGTCTCCAACCTCATTGCCGCTAACGCAGGCGGTATGGATCTGATTGAGGTTGCTCAGGTGTTCCAGCGTTCCGGTCTTGTACTGGTTTACAAAGTAAACCAGTAACGCAAAATCAGTTTACCTTGTTCGGTGTTCACCCCATAAGGCAATAATTGGATTGATGTGGGTGCGCGCAAGTGCACCCATCATCATTTAAACTACCCGCTTATTCATACTACGACTTGTCTAGTAATATAAGCAGTCAATTTTCATCGAAACTGCTCGATGGTTTGAATTTGAGGCTGAAACGACTCACCTTCTCCTGTTTCACTGTTCAAATTCAAACAGGTCATCCCCCCGCTTTTTTTGCCCCGAGCTGGCCCTTGACCTCGATTGACTAAACCAAGGCTTTCGGTGCGGCTCCCCCTTTCGGGGTGTTTTGCCTAAACACGATTTTTATGGGCGTTCTTTATCTTTTGGGAGAGCGCCGGAAAGGGATACCTATATGGATCTACTGATTAAAAATGGTACCATAGTAACCGCCCAAGAGACCTTTACCGCAGATCTTGCCGTCAAGGACGGCAAAATTGCCCTGATTGGCTTAAACCTTGATGTGAAAGCCGATGCGGTGGTGGACGCCTCCGGCAAGCTGGTATTGCCCGGCGCACTGGACGTGCATACCCATCTTGCCATGCCCTTCGGTGGCACCGTGTCAGCCGACGGGTACCTCTCAGGCACCCGTGCCGCGGCCTGCGGCGGCGTTACAACGGTGTTTGACTACCCCATGCAGCGCAAGGATAAGGGGCTTTTGGAAACCGTTAAGGGGCGAGACGCGCTGTGTGCCCCCGAGGCCTGCGTGGACTATGCCTTTCACTGCATTATTACCGACCTAAACGGCGGCGCAATTCTCGATGAGATTCCCGAGGCGGTGACTTACGGCGTGACCAGCTTCAAGCTCTTCTTTGTGTATAAGAAAGAGGGCATGATGGTGGACGACGGTACCTTTGTCAAGGTTTTGCTCAAAGCAAAGGAAGCGGGCGCCATTACCAACCTGCACGCTGAGAACCCCGATCTGATTGACATGTTCATCGAGCAGTTTAAGAAGGAGGGCAAAACCTCTCCCTGGTACCATTACGCCAGCCGCCCCGAGTTTGTGGAGGCGGAGGCCGACAAGCGTGCCGTTCACTGGGCAAAATCCGTGAACGCGCCGCTGTATATTGTTCATATGGCGGATAAGGAGGGGCTTGAGGCCGCCGTGGAGGCAAAGCGCGAGGGCGCGCCCATTTATGTGGAGACCTGTCCCCAATACCTTGAGTTTACCAACGAGGTTTATAAGCGTGAGGACGGCCGCAACTTCGTCTGCTCGCCGCCTATGAAGGGCAAGGAAAGTCAGGACGCCCTATGGGAGGCGGTTCGGAATGGCGGTATTGACACCGTCGCCACCGACCACTGCCCTTTCCAGAGCTACGAAAAGGACTGGGGCAAGGACGACTTTACCAAAATTCCCAACGGCTGCGCGGGCATTGAAAACCTGTACCCCTATATGCTCTCCGCCGCGAACGACGGTAAAATCACCTTCAGCCGCGCCGTGGAGCTATGCTCCACCAATCCCGCCCAGATCTTCGGCTGCACCCAGAAGGGCTCGCTGACCGTGGGCAAGGATGCGGATATCGTCATCTATGACCCCAAAAAGGACTTTACCATCTCGGTCACCAACATGCACTCCGATTACGACCACACCATATGGGAGGGTAAAACCATACACGGCTACCCAGTCATGACCTATGTGAGGGGCAAGCTGGTGTATGATAACGGCGAGTTTGTCGGCACACCTGGCTATGGAAAATATGTAAAACGCGAGCCTAAGAAATAGGTTTTTAAAATTTAGTTACAAGCTGTGGACTCTTATCGAAGGAGTGATTGCCTTGAATCAACCCGTTTATCAGGAACAATCTTTAGTGGAGGAAACCTCCGCCTGCCTTTTGTGCAGCCCCGCCCCCTGCCGCAAGGCGTGCCCTTACGGTGTTGAGGTGGATTCTATCATTCGCTCCTACCGGTTTGAAAATAAGGCGGGTGCTGTCAACCGCCTGCCCGTCCCGCTGCCCTGCCTGACCTGCGCCGAAAAGCCCTGCCTTTCGGCGTGCCTGAAGGGAAAGATTAATCGTCCGGTTCCTGTGGATGCGATTATGACCGAGCTTTCCTCCCTCGCACGGAGTGACAAACGGGTAACCGACCTGTCGATTGATTTTTGCGGCATCCGCTGTGAGAACCCGTTTTTTCTCTCCTCCTCGGTGGTGTGCAGCAACTACGAAATGGTTGCAAAGGCCTTTGAGATGGGCTGGGCGGGTGTTGCGTTTAAGACCATCGGACTTTTTGTGCCCCAAGAGGTCTCCCCCCGCTTTGATGCGCTTACCAAGGAATCGGTGCCCTTTGTGGGGTTTAAGAACATCGAACAGATATCCGACCACACGCTGGAGGATAACCTTAGCTACCTCAAACGTTTGAAACGGGATTACCCCACCAAGGTAATTATCGCGTCCATTATGGGGCAGAATGAGGCGGAATGGACAGAGCTTGCGCGCATTATGACTGAGGCGGGTGTGGATATACTGGAGTGTAATTTCTCATGCCCCCACATGGCCGCGGATGGGCTTGGCTCGGATGTAGGGCAGAACCCGGAGCTTGTCGCCTCCTTTACTCGTGCGGTTCGTAGGGGGTCATCTCTCCCTATCCTTGCTAAGATGACACCGAACCTTGGCAACATGGAGGTTCCCGCCATAGCCGCAATTAAGGCGGGGGCTACGGGTATTGCCGCCATCAATACCATCAAAAGCATTATGAACGTTAATTTGGATACCTTTGCATCGGGACCGGATGTGAAGGGTGTGACCAGCGTAGGCGGCTACTCCGGCAAAGCGGTGAAGCCCATTGCCCTGCGCTTTATCCATTCCATGAAAAGCGACCCGCAGCTTAAGGATGTTCCAATCAGCGGCATGGGCGGAATTGAGAGCTGGCGGGACGCGGCGGAATTTCTCGCACTGGGGTGCGAGAATTTGCAGGTGACCACCGGAATTATGCAGTATGGCTACCGTATAATCGACGACCTGATAGACGGAATGCAGCGTTATCTGGGCGAACACGGCTATGAGCGTATGAGCGACGTTGTCGGCAGGGCGATACCCAAGGTGGTATCGGCGGACGACCTTGACCGCGGCAGCATATGCTACCCCAAGTTTGACCGGGCAAAATGCCTTGGCTGCGGGCGGTGTACCCTATCCTGCTACGACGGCGGGCATCAGGCCTTAAAGCAGGAGGAAAACGGCAGACCTGTGCTAGTTGCCGAAAACTGTGTGGGCTGCCACCTTTGTGTTACGGTTTGTCCGATGCGCGCCATCTCCCCGGGTACTCGAGTACCCAAGAAACGCTAAAAACGCCGCGTTGCTTGCGACGCAACTATTACAGTTATTTGTACTTACGAGTATCACTAAGGGGGTAATAACTATGGTTTCTTGTAGTTTGGAAAGGCTGGACGACAAGATTAAGACCTTTAGCAAGTTCGGCGATACCGGCAAGGGCGGAATTACGCGCTTTTCGCTCTCTCCCGAGGCACTTGCCGCAAGAGCGGAGTTTAAAAGACGGATGGAGGCAATAGGCGCCACTGTTGTAACCGACGATATGGCGAATATGTACGCTACCATCCCCGGCACCGAGGAGCTGCCCGCCATCCTAAGCGGCTCCCACCTTGACTCCGTAAAGCAGGGCGGTAACTTTGACGGCGTGCTGGGCGTACTCTCGGCAATGGAGGCCGTTGAAACCATTGTAAAGGAGAAGATTGCGCACCGCCATCCCATTACGGTGGTGGTGTGGACCAACGAGGAGGGCGCACGCTTTGAGCCCGCCATGATGTCCTCGGGCGTAATCTGCGGCAAGTTTGATAAGGAAACGATGCTCGCCTCGGTGGCAAAGGACATCCCGGGCTACACCTTTGCCGACGCGCTGAAGGAAAGCGGCTTGATTGGGGATGCGACTAACCGCATGAAACCGGAAAAATACGCCGCACTCATTGAGCTTCACATCGAGCAGGGGCCGGTTTTGGAGACCGAAAGCTTCGACATCGGCGTGGTGGAAGGCGTTTGCGGCATGATTAACTATGAATTCACTTTTGTCGGGCAGGCGGGTCACGCAGGCACAACCCCCATGAACTACCGCAAGGATGCGCTGTATGCCGCCGTAAAAACCATACAATACCTGCATGATGAGCTGGATACCCTGGACAGCAGGCTGGTTTACACCACCGGCAAGATATCGGCGCACCCGAACATTCACACCATCATCCCCGATGAGGTTAAGTTTACCCTTGACGCGCGCCACCAAAACCCGGATGTGCTTAAGCAGGTGCTGGCAATTATCCACAAGATTCCCTCCGAAGTGGAGAAGTGCAAGGCAAGCTTTCAGGAGGCCTGGTCCCGCAAGTCCATCGCTTTTGCGCCTAATCTGGTGGATTATGTGGAGCGAAGCGCTCAGGAGTACGGATACACCGCCAAGCGCATGTACAGCGGTCCCGGGCACGACGCGCAGTATGTGATGGACGTCATCCCCACCGCGATGATATTTGTTCCAAGCGTGGGCGGTCACAGCCATTGCGAGCTGGAGCATACCTCCACCGAGGACTGCCTTAAGGGCGTAAATGTGCTGTTAAAAACCCTGCTTTCCATTGATAAGCAGTAGAAGGCTGCTTATCAATACTTCCTCACGGGCCCCCTATGAACTTTGGCTGGAGTCTCTGTGGTACGCGCTACTCTTTACAAAGAGCGGCGCGCTATTGGAAAGGGTCACGCCAAACGCATGAATGAGTATGGACACAAAGCCGGACACAATGCCCGAAAAAGTCATTAAAGCATCAAAATACGCTCCAAGTGACGTTCTGGGTTGGTACCGATAGAAAAACGCTTTAGCTTTAGGCTCATTGGTTTGTTGCCCATATCAAATATTTTCAATATACTTATAGCAAACTTTCTGAGGATATTCAAGTTCAAAGCTGCCTGCTTTTCTAGGGTATGATTATCATCCTCACGAAAAGTTACGTCCAAATGCCAGTGAAAGCTTTCG
>JAEZCT010000023.1 GCA_023433405.1 Bacillota bacterium
AGCGAAGCAGGGACACCCTGCACCCAGCTCAAAGCAAGGGCAAACGGAGCATAGCTAGTGTGACGAAGCACCTTCGGCGCAAGCGCGTAAAGCTCAGTGGGGTAGCTGCGTTACGCGCTTGCGAAAACAATAAATAATTTTTTCCAAAAATTATTTATTGTTTTTACCCTCCGGCAAAATCCTGGTGCCTCGCGTATTTTGCCCTTGCATTTCGCCCTGGTCTGTAGTTCTTCCTTTTTTCCCAGACCAGCCACACAAGGCTATTTTGGTGCTAGGGTTACGGGGGATACTCCAATAAACCATACGCCCGACATCAGCCCGCAATGCCCTCGCTGCGGATGCGCACCGGCAGCACAAGGAACAAAAAGGCGTCCCCCTGCGGGGGCAGTATCTTCATAGGGGAAAGCGCGCCGTTCATTTCAAGGTATATTTCATCGGTGTCGCAGGCCTTGAGCGCGTCCATTAAAAACTTATTGTTAAACCCAATCTCTACCTTTGAGCCTTTGGTTTCGCAGTGAACCTCGTCGTATGCCCGCCCGATGGCGGTGACGCAGGAGAGCTTGACCGTATCGCCCTCGAACATGCAGCGAATGGGGCTTTTAAGCCGGTCTGTAATCAACAGGGACGCGCGCTCCACGCAGTCGCTTAAGCTGCGCACCGAGATGCGCACCCTGGAGGCAAAGCCCTCGGGGATTGCGGTGCGGTAATCGAGAAAATCGCCCTCCAAAAGGCGGGAGATGACATGATAGCCGTCCACATCGAATACAATATGCTTGCGCCCCACATACAGCGAGACACCCTCGCTATCCTCCCCCACCAGCTTTGCCACCTCACCAAGGGTCTTTGCGGGTACGATAAAGCGAAGCTCCTCCTCACTTTTTAGAGGCTCCCGGCGCATGGCAAGACGAAAGCCGTCCACCGACACCATGGTAATGCTCTCGCCGTCCAGCTCAAACAGCGAGCCGGTCTGTACCGGGCGGGTATCGGTTACCGCTACCGAAAATATGGTTTGCGTTATCATGCTTTTAAGGGTTTTGGCTTCGAGCAGCAGCTTCTGTGTGCCGCCAATCTCGGGCAGCTCCGGGTATTCCTCCGCCGACATGCCGTTAATATCAAACTGCGTTGCGCCGCCGGTGACCACCGTGGCGTTTTTATCATCGCAGGATATGTTTACCCGTTCGCTGGGCATACGGCGCACCATATCGAGAAACAGGCGCGCGGATAGCACCACAGAGCCCTCCTCTTGTACGGTTGCGGGAATCTCGGTGCTTATGCCAAGCTCAAGATCGTAGGCGGTCAGCTTCAGCTTATCGCCGTTTGTTTGCAAGAGAATGCCCTCCAGCGCGGCAATCGTGGTTTTTGCAGCGACCGCTCTGGATACGTTGGTGATGGCCTCGCTCAGTTCGCTTTTACTGCAGTTAATCACCATATTGTCAAATCATCTCCGTTTTAGTTGTTTTGGAGCCTTGGGGAAAGCCGCGGCTTTTTTTTCGTTTTGTTCTAATACCGGACGGTATATCATAATAATATAAATAGTAGTAATAGTAGGGGGCGTTGAGATGTTGAAAAGCCCGAAAAGGCGCATATTCATCGTAAAAAACGACAGCCACTTTTTCAGTGCGGGCTGTGGGTAATTTGTTGGAATGTTAAGAGGCAATTTTGCTCTTAACAGGCATGGGGAAAACCTTTCAACATTGTGGATAAGCTGTGCAAAACCCGGTGTTTTATGTCAACCGTTTTAGCGCGCCGTTTTTCTCGGCTTTAAACAGTGAAATGTTAAAATGTTAAATATCTAGTTGTCGCGGATGTTTTTTAGGATGTCCTCTATCATTTCGCGGTAGCGCTTATCCTTCTGCATCCGGTTTTCCACCTCTTTGATGGCGTAGACGATGGTCGAATGGTCGCGCCCGCCAAACTCCTCGCCGATGAGCGACATGGACATTTGGGTGATTTCGCGCACCACATACACCGCAACCTGCCGCGCCTGTGAGATGGTGGCGGAGCGCTTTTTGGAGCGGATATCCACCCCCGCGATGCCGTAGGTTTTGGCGACCTCCCCCACAATACGCTCCACCGTAAAGGGAACCGGCTGGTTATCGTTAAGAATATCGCGTATGGCATTTTGTGCAATGGAGATAGAGGGGGGCGTGCCGGCCAGCAGCTTGTACGCCTTTAGCTTTTTTACCGCGCCCTCGAGCTGGCGGATGTTTGTTTTCAGGCGGTTTGCAATGTATTCCGAAACATCGTCCGGCACGTCGAAGTTTAAAAGCTCCGCCTTGCGCCGGATAATGGCGATGCGCGTCTCGAAATCGGGCGCTTGAATATCGGCGAGCAGACCGCTCTCAAAGCGGGTTCTCAGCCGGTCCTCAAGGGTCTTTATTTCTTTTGGCGGGCGGTCGCTGGTCAGCACAATCTGCTTGCCCGCCATGTAGAGGGAGTTAAAGGTGTGAAAAAACTCCTCTTGGGTGCTCTCCTTGCCGCCGATAAACTGAATATCGTCCACCAAAAGAATATCCGCCGTGCGGTATTTGCTGTGAAAATCCATGGTGGTTTTGTTGGTAATGGCCTCTATCAGCTCGTTGGTGAACTCCTCACCCTTTACATAGATAATGGTCATATTATATTTTTTGCGAATCTCATTAAGGATGGCGTAAAGCAGATGGGTTTTGCCAAGCCCCGATTCCCCGTAAATAAACAAGGGGTTATAGGAGCCGGAGGGCTTGCTTGCCACCGCCACCGAGGCCGCGTGGGCAAACTTGTTGCCGGGGCCTACAATAAAGGTCTCGAAGGTGTACTCATACTCCCCTGTACCAAACGCCGCGCCAAAGCCCGTGCCGGGCTCGGCGGAGCGCAGGCGGGGGTCCTCGTCGCTGTTTTGCGGTCCCTCGGACACCACGTTAATGGCAACCTCGAAGCCCAGCACCTCGGCAAACCCGCGCCCCAGCAGTGTTCTGTATTTTTGGTCGATAATCTTTTTTTGAAAATCGCTTTTTACATAAAGGGTGGCGGTATTATCCTCAAGGCTCACGGGCTCGATGCAGCGAATCCATATCTTATGCGCCGCCTCGGATAGCTCGTTTTTGCAGAAGTCGCTGACCAGCTGAAAAACCTCGTTAAATGACTCCATACCTCGTAGTTACTCCATTTCATTGTTATGAGGCTGTGACGGGGGTAAACACCGCCCCTCATTCAAATACACAGCCCAAAACCGGTGAAGTTGCGTAGTTTTAACCCGCAACCGTATAAAACGTGTTGATAATATGTGAAAAGGCGGTGGAATGCGGTGGATAACCCACCTGTGTTGAAAGCTTTCAACCGTTTTCACACACCCGGCGGCTGCCCCCGCGCTGCTCCGCAGCGGAGCCAAGGGCGGCAAGACGCAAAAAAGGCGGCAAAAACCGCACATTTTCACCGACTATGCAGGATATATATATAAATAGTATAGTCTCACTTTATTGTAGCAGATTTTTGCGCATTTGAAAAGAGGTAATAGCGCGGTAAAATGCACAGCCGCCAAACAAATATCCCGCTAAAACAGGCAAAGTCGCCAGTCAATTATCACCTATATAAATAGGTATAGGCGATTTAAGTAGCCCCCGTAACCCGCCTTTATAAACTTCGTAAAATGGTAGGCTTTTCGGTAACCATCATCAAAATGCTGGAACGTCGGCTCCCGCGCCGACAGGCGGCGTACTTTTCTTGTTCGAGAAAAGTAATCAAAAGCAAAGCAGGGACACCCTGCACCCAGCTCAAAGCAAGGGTAAACGAAGATTGACTCTTGAGACGAAGCACCTACGGCGCAAGCGCGTAAAGCTCAGTGAGGTAACTGCGTTACGCGCGCTAAAAAACACTACTTTAACGAAAAATAAAGCGGATGCGTGTTAATTATTAATGTAGCGCTCCCGCCCCTGTGCCGCTTTGCGTATGATTTTACGGCATTTGGTATTGACATTTCGTGCGGTGGTGGTCTATAATAATACCTTGCAGGGTTTTACTAAAGCCAACTATCGTTTTAAGCCTGCCGCCTTATCGAAAACCCCGTTTTTTGCTAAAATTATGGGGGATAGGCGCGGCGCTTATGGGTCTTGGGTTTATTCCGGGGGCATTTTTTGCCCTAGGTTCCAAGGACAACGGGCGGCATGTCCGGAGATGGTTGACTTGAGGGAAGGGGGGTTAGATTTACATGGTAAGAACATACCAGCCTAAAAAACGCCAGAGATCAGTAGAGCACGGCTTTCGCAAGAGAATGTCTACCAGAAACGGCCGTAAGGTTTTGGCACGCAGAAGAGCAAAGGGTAGAAAGAGCTTGACTCTATGATTGCAGGCCACATTCATTGTGGTCTTTCTTTTTAGAGCGTTAGGCCTTGGTTGAGCGTGCTTGCGGCGAAGGCAGGCACGCTCCGCGTAATTGCGGCCGGTATTCTGCCGGCAATCGGGCAGGCGCGTCAGCCTATGCTGACTGCTTAAGCCAAGCAAAAGCAAAGGATGCAATGAATGGTGAAGAATGTAATAACCTTTGCAGAAAACAGGGATTTTCGCAGAATGTATGCCCGAGCACAGTCGTATGTTCATCCGCTTTTGGTTACCTACTGCATGAAAAACCGCAAGGGGCAAAAACGTTATGGCATTACCGTCAGCGTTAAGGTGGGTAAGGCAGTGGTGCGAAACCGCGCAAAGCGCCTAATCCGGGAATCCTTTCGCCTCCTTGAGGAGCAGCTGCCCGCCGGCTGGGATTTTGTGTTTGTCGCGCGCACGAAAACGCCGCAGTCAAACCTCGCCCAGGTGCAGCGAACCATGATACAACAGCTAAAAAAGGCGGGGATTCTCTCTTGAAGCTCAAAGAGATTACCACATGGCCTTTTATCCGGCTCATAGACCTTTATCAGCGGCACATTTCGCCCCGGCTGGGTGCGCGGTGCCGGTATTATCCTACCTGCTCGGCATATGCAAGGCAAGCGCTGCTTCGCTTTGGCTTGTTCCGGGGAGGGCTGCTGGCCGCTTTGCGTATTTTGCGCTGCAACCCGCTGTTTCGCGGCGGAATAGACCCCGTGCCCCAGCGTTTTGGGGATGCATTTCGGCTTAGGCATAAAAGGGAAAGTAAAAGTGAAAATAACAGTCCCCCGGATATGGGGAGCAAGTCCCCGGTAAACGGGAACCCGACCGACTGTCAATAACCCCTTTGGGAGGATTGTTCCATGGATTTTTTATATAGCATTTTCGGTTACCCCCTTGGCTGGATTATGTGGTTTTGCTACAAGATCGTGCCGCTTTACGGTGTGGCGCTTTTCCTGTTTACCGTTATCACCAAGGTACTGCTTTTGCCGCTTGCAATTAAGCAGAAAAAGTCCACCGCCAAGATGGCAGTCTTTCAGCCGAAGATTGCCGAGATTCAAAAGAAGTTTGCAAACGATAAGCAAAAGCAGCAGGAAGCAATGATGAAGCTGTATGAGGAGGAAGGGTACAACCCTATGGGCGGCTGCCTGCCCTCTCTTATCCAGTTCCCCATCCTGTTTGGCTTAATCGACGTTGTATATAAGCCGATGACTCACCTTCTGCGTCTGCCGGAGGAGATTATCACTCAGCTCAAATCCATCGCCGAAACGCTTGGGGTTAATGTTGCGCAGTACTCGGCGCAGCTTACCATTTTGGGTGAGTTCCATAAAAACCCCGCGGCCTTTAGCGTAATTCCCGCCGAGTATGCACAGAGCCTAAACTCCCTGAAGCTGACCTTTTTGGGGCTTGATTTTACCCAGACACCGCAGCTTGCCCTTACTTTAAACGGCTCGTTTAACTGGCTTATTATCCTGCCTGTTCTCTCGGGTGCGGCGGCAATGCTGCAAACCGTCTATATGACCCGCGTAAACCGCGTAGCAGGTCAGGAAGCCGCAGGCGGCGGCGCCATGAAGGGTATGATGTATATCATGCCGCTGTTCTCGGTATTCATCGCCTTCTCTTTCCCGGCGGGGCTTAGCTTCTACTGGACGCTTTCCTCGTTAATCAGCTTTGTGCAGGAGTACTTCCTCAATAAGGTGTATAACCCCCAGAAGATGATTGAGCAGGTAAAGGCCGAGCAGGAGGCCAAAAAGGCGCAGCGCAAGAATGCGCGCCGCCTCTCCCCCGCAACGGAGCCCACCGCTGTGGCGACGGTTGTGCCGGAGGAAAGCCTCACACCCAAGGAGCTTGACCGGAAGCGCCTTGCCGAGGCGAGAAAACGCGCCGCGGAGCGTTATGGTGAGGAGTACAGCGACAGCGACGATTAATGCAAGGGGCAAACCCGGGCTTTTGCCGGCCGGTTACCCGTACCATATTTAATACTAATCTCCTCAAAAAGAGTCGATAAAAATCCTCGTGAAAACCCATAAATTAAAGCTTTTCACTTGATTTTTATACTCTTTTAAATCGGATATTAGTATAAGCAGTTTGTTTGAACGGGACGGCTCAAATTTTGCCGCCATGCCGTTTTGGGCAAGGGCCGTTTCATCCGCAGTCACGGGCTTTGGCTCGAGGCTTCGCGGATGAATCCGGCCCTTGCTTCTTTTTTATTTTCTCATATTTTCTTAACCTGAGCGTAACGGTTTTTAGCATGGGCATAGCAGAGGGTGACGGATGGTGCAAGAAAACTTCCTGCCATTTTGTGAAGTTAAACATTATCCCCTTTATTCGACAGCCAAAAAGAGCTATAATAGCATCATGCATAAAAGCTACCCTCAGCAAAATGAGCTATACAGGATGCTTGGCCACCCCCGCCAAAGAAAAAAGGACAGGCTGACATAAATAAAGGTGTAAACAGGGCCGCACGGATTACTTTTGTAAAAAACAAGCCTGGTTTAAAGGTTAGCTTGTTTTCGGTGTGCGGCGTAGAAATAGGGCGGGATGTTCCGGGCATTGTCCGGGCGGTTGTATTACCGCGGGGCCAATACAAAAAAAGCGGCCGCAAAAGGCCTGCCAAGCCGCAGGGCGCAGTGTCGCGGTACAGGGCTGCGCGTTTTGTTTTGCATTGGAACCAGGTAAAAAGGTCACAGGAGCCGGCGCAGTTTTATGCAGAGGAGATAGCGCGGCGGGTTTTGTGGCTTTGGGTAACAGCCCAATACAAGGCATGCCACCGGCGGCAGGGGTTTTTGTGTGCGGCTGCCCCGCAAAACCCTGCGCGGGAAGGGCTTGCCCAAAGAGCAGAGAAGCGAAAGGTTGCCGGAATACCACCGGCAGAACGGAGGGCTGTAGGAAAAATGGAGAAAGAGATTATTGGAACAGGCAAAACCGTCGATGAGGCGATTAACTCGGCCTGTGAACAGCTTGGCGTCTCAAGAGAACAAGCACAATGGGAGATTTTAGACCTGCCTAAAAAGAGCTTGCTTGGCATTCGTGTCACTCCTGCCCGGGTAAAGGTTACCTTTGCGCAGTCAAAGACCCAGTGCGCGCAGGAATACCTGAAGGAAGCACTGGCGGAGATGGGGCTTGCCCATACCGAAATTTTGGTGCAGGAGCGTGAGGAAGGCGTTACCTTTACGCTGGAGGGCGAAGGTCTGGGCGTGATTATCGGCAGACGGGGCGAAACTCTCGATGCCCTGCAATATCTGACCGGTCTTGCCGCCAACAAAATGGACGGCGATTACTTCAGGGTGACCATAGACAGCGGTCATTACCGTCAAAAGCGTGAAAAAACCCTCGGCGAGCTTGCCGAGCGCCTTGCTAAGAACGCGGTGCGCAGCGGACGCAGCAGCACCCTTGAGCCCATGAACCCCTACGAGCGGCGCATTATTCACGCCGCGGTGCAAAAGGTGGAGGGCGCAAGCTCCGCCTCCTTTGGTGAGGAGCCAAACCGCCGGGTGGTTATCTCCTCCAAAAACCCCGTCAGGTCGGGGGGGTACGGCTCCCGCCCGCCCTACTCAGGCGACCGCAAGCCCTATGGGAATAAGCCCCAGGGCGACCGCCCCCGTACAGGGGACCGTCCCTATGGCGACCGCAAGCCCTACTCCGGTGACCGTAAGCCTTATGGCGACCGCCCGCAGGGCGACAGACCGCAGGGAGACCGCCCCTACGGGGAGCGCAAGCCCTATAACAATGACCGCAAGCCCTACAGTGGCGACCGCAAGCCTTACGGCAGCCGCCCGCAGGGTGACAGACCCCAAGGCGACCGTCCTCCTTACGGGGAGCGCAAGCCCTATAACAGCGGCGAGCGCAGACCCTACAGCGGCGACCGCCAGCAAAGCCAGGGCGCGCCGTCCCAGCAGCCCAAGGCGACGCCCACCCGCGACGCGGAGGATAAGCCGCTGTATTCCAAAATCGAGCTGGACTAAGCAGCCGGCGTAAGCCTTGCCATACCCGTTAAAAAAACCGCGCAGCGGCGTAATTCTACTCTCCTTAAAAAAGTGTAGGGTAGATAAAAGCCGCTGTGCGGTTTGCCTTTTTTATACTAATTTTGAGGGGACTAGTATTATCTGCGATTCGTGTGATGCGATCATATAGATAAGCATCAATAAAGCCCTGCCCGCTGTTCACGGGCAGGGCTTTGCCTTCATTTTGCACGCGCGGGCTATGTTTCGTAGGTGCGCAGAATACCCTCCGCCACCTCGCGCTTGGTGATGCGCATATCCATCGCCTGACGCTCGATGTACTTGTGCGCCTGCTCCTCCGTCATGCTCAGGTATTGAATCAGCGCGCACTTGCCGCGGTCTATCAGGCGTATTTCCTCTATCTTAAGCTGCAGCTTGCGGTTTTCGTTTTTTAAGCCAAGCATACGCCGTCTGGCGGCGCTGACGAGCTTGAGGGTTTGAAAGAAGATTTGCCTGCCCAAGGGCTTTGGCAGTACAAAAACCCCGTAGTTCTCCACGCGGGAGGATATCTCGTCGGCAATTTCGCTTTTTGCTATAATGATAATGCCCGCAGAGGTGTTCTCTGAGGCCTGTGTGGCAAGCTCGTGACCAAACTCGTCGGACAGCGGCGCGTTGATGATTATGAGTTCATAGTCCGAGCGCGCTAGAATGCGCCTTGCCTCGCTGCCGCTTTGGGCGGTTGTGATGTGCGGCGGTGCGGCATCCGCTTCTTTAAGCAGCTGAGATATAAACTCCAGACTTTTGTCGGTGCTGGAAACAAGAAGCACATGATCCATACCCATCACCACCATTTCGTTTGGATTGTCCGCAACAGGAGAAAAGCGCCTCCTGTCACTATATTGATACTTATGAATGATCTGACACCGCACATCCGCACGGTATCATTCCCGGGGGCTGCCCGCATAAAACCCCGCGCGCCTTGCACCGGGCAAGACCGGCAGGGGCAGTTTATGAAAGGCGGCTTCCCCTTCGTTTATGCAGCCTCGAAATGCCTGTTGTCATACGCCATTGTACTCAGGTACGTTGTATTACCATGCGGTGAGTATCAAAAATAACGCCGCAAAACCGAAAAAAAGGCAACGGCTCCGCGCAGGTTAAGCCCTATATAACCTTAAAATACATCTCATGCTCAGCGACCTCTTTGTCACTGTGAGCAGAGTAGATATCCCACTCCTTTTGCTTGGCGGCGATATAGCTGTCGATAAGACCCTCGGGCAGTACGGATTTTAAAAAGCTGCTGTCTTTTGCTTCTTGAATGGCCTCGTGCAGGGTTGCGGGCAGCTCGCTGAGTGCTTCGGCATCGCGGATGGTTTCGCAATACAGCTCGTCGGATAATTCATACCCAAGCTCTATGCCCTCAAGCCCCGCGCACAGCACAAGCGCAAACACGATATACGGGTTGCAGGAGGGGTCGCTCGAGCGCAGCGCCATATAGCCCAAATCGTCGCACACCGTAGGGACGCGTACAATTTGCGAAAGGCTGTAAAACGACCAGCCGATGTGCTTGAGCCCTTCGCTGCTGGCAAGGCGGGTATAGGAGTTGGTCAGGGGGTTTAGGAAAAGCGCCATATCCTTCGCGTGGCGTAAAATTCCGGCAATAAAGGAACGCGCCTGCCCGGTAAGGGAGCCGTTTACGCATTTGAAGATGTTTGCCCCGTCATGAAACAAGGAAAGCTTTAGGTGAAGCCCGCTGCCGCTTTCATTGGGGATAGGCTTTGGCATAAACGACGCATACAGCCCGTTGCGGGAGGCCATGGCCTTGACTACCGAGCGGAAGGTGGCGAAGTTATCCGCCGCGCGCAGGGCGGTGCCGCTGTTAAAGTCTATCTCGTTTTGGCCGGGGCCGTTTTCGTGGTGGGAGCTTTGGGGCTTAATGTCCATTTCCTCAAGCGTCAGGCAGATATCTCGGCGCACGTTCTCCCCCCGGTCCAGGGGTGCTACGTCAAAAAAGCCCGCGCTGTCCTGCGGGTTGCGGGTAGGCCAACCGTTGTCGTCGGCCTCAAAGAGGTAAAACTCGCAGTCGGTACCAATCAGGCAGGTATAGCCAAGGCGCTCCGCCTTGGCGGCGGCCGCCTGTAAAATCACACGGTTATCCCCCTCAAAGGGCGTGCCGTCAGGCAAACGGATGTTGCAAAACAGGCGCACTACCCTGCCCTGCTGGGGACGCCACGGCAGTACCGTCAGCGTGGTGGGGTCGGGGTACAGGTACAGCTCCGGCTGCCCAAGCTCCGAATAGCCCGCCACGGAGGAAGCGTCGAACAATATGCCTCGCTCAAAGGCGCGGGGAAGCTCATCCGCCATAATGGAAAGATTTTTGAGTGTACCGAACACGTCGCAGAAGGCAAGCCGGATAAACTTCACATCATTCTCTTTTGCAAATTGTATCACATCGCTGGCTGTGAACTCCATAAGCTCCATGTCCTTTCTTGGGGGTAAAAGATCAAAGAACGGGATACGCTCCCAAAGCGGGCGGCTTGCGCACCGGCACAAGGCGCCGCTTATTCTTTGCGGTAGAATTGTTCTCGGAAAAAAGGAGTGCAAGTAAGACTGCACCCCTTTTAAGCTTTCGTAAAAAGCCGAGAAATCGACCTTTATTATTATACACGATTATGTGCCGTCTGAATACTGCAAAAGCAGGGATAATTTTGTCAGCAAAAAATGCCGCTTTGGGTTTCTTATCGTTTATTAGCTTAAACGCAAATCAATCAGTTGTAGGTATACAGCTGCTTGTAGGGGTTTTTGGTATCGGGCGTCAGCACAAGGAATTTTTCGGCGAGTATTTTCTCCTTGCTTTCTCCAAACAGGGCGCAAAACTCGTCGATGTGGGGCATAATCTCGTCAAGATCCTCCCCTGTCGCCTCCTTGACAATAATCTGCTTGGGCAGCCTTGCGGGGGCGGTAGCGGCGCGCAGCAAAATCTTGCCGCCGTGCATACCCGTCGCGCAAAAATTAAGGTAGCTGCCAAGGTCGGTGCCCGGTTCTATGCCAAGACCCAGTACAATAATCAGCCCGCCCGCCTGATACTCCCCAAGGAAGCTGCCCGCCTTGCCGCCAATGACCAGCACCGGCAGCTTATCCATATACGCCTTCATATGAATGCCCGCCCGGTAGCCTGCGTCACCCTGCACAAAGATTTTGCCGCCGCGCATGGCGTAGCCTGTCGCGTCGCCGCTGGAACCGTGAATGACAATGCTGCCGTCGTTCATGGTGTCGCCCGTCGCATCCTGGGCATTGCCCGAAACCTCGATGGTCGCGCCGTCCAGGTAAGCGCCCAGGGCGTTGCCGGGTATGCCGTCTATTTTAATATTCTTATGACTGAGCCCCGCGCCGATATAACGCTGACCCAGACATTTTTCTATCACAATCTCAGAATCCGCGCTTTCGCGTATCTGTTTATTGAGCAGCTCAAAATGGAGATCGCCCGCCACAATATTCATTGACATATGCCATAGCCTTTCCGGTTCCCCGCCCGTTATACCGCGGGGTAGCCTGTGGTGATAGGGTTAAAGCTCGCGCCCCGCCAGCTTTTGCGCGCGCTCCTTGCGAGAAAACGCCATGAGCTGGGGCTTTTCACGAATAAGCTTATAATCAAAGGTATCCAGCGGCTTTTTGTCGCGTATAAGGGCGGTGTAAATGCCCGCGCGCTCCACATTGCCAAGCAGGATGTAGCCAACCAGCAGGTTATCGCGGGTTACCAGCTTTTTATAGCTTGTGCCGTCGCGCTTAACGTATTCCTCACCCTGATAGCTGCCGGCGGTAATAATATGGTAACCAAAAAAGCCGATGGCGTTCATGGGAATGGCTCTGTCGTAGGGCTTATCCGCCCCCGCCATGTGCAGCCCCGCGCATTCGCCCTGCATATAGGCGTTGGGCAAAAGGGCAAGCACCTTGTTGGTTCCGTCGGTAATATCCACGCTTTCGGCACAGTCCCCCGCCGCGTAAACATCCGCAAGGTCGGTGCGGCAGTACTCGTCGGTAGCAATGCCCCGGTTTACGGTGCCGCCCGCTTCCTTTACAAGCTCGGTGTTCGGGCGAACACCCACGCACAGCACAAGAATATCAAACTCAAGGCTCTTGCCGCTGTTTAAAACGGCCTTGTTCTTCGTAAACTCCTTGACGCTGTCGCCTAAAACAAAGCGAACGCCGTGACCCTCAATATGCTTTTGCATCATAGCCGAGCCCTCTGCGTCCAGAATGCTTGGCAGGATGCGGTCGGCAAGGTCCACCACCGTAATGCTCCCCACCTTCCTGCGAATGCCCTCGGCGCATTTAAGACCGATAAGCCCCGCGCCGATGATAAGCACCCTGCAGTCGGGGGTAATGGCCGCGTCGAGTGCCTTTGCGCTGTCAAGCGTCATAAAGGTAAACTGGTTTTTTACCTTATCGAGCCCCTGCATGGGGGGGACGAAGGGCTTTGAGCCGGTGGCGACCAAAAGCTTATCGTAGGAAACAGCCGAGCCGTCGTCGAGCTGTACCGCCTTTTTATCCTTATCAATCTTAACAACTGTTTTGCCAAGGAGAGCGGTGCAGTTGTTTTGCTCATAAAAATCGTCGGGGCGGTATTTCATGCGCTGTTCGTCGGTTTTGCCGTACAGCAGGTAGGAGATCAGCGGACGGGAATAGGTATGGTACGGCTCGTTGGATATGACGGTAATCGAGCCCGTCCGGTCAAGCTGGCGAATGCCCTCTATACAGCCCACCGCCGCGGCGGAATTGCCGATAATCACATAATTCATGGCGTTAGCTCCTCTCCTAATTTCTCTCCTCGAACACGATTGCGTTATTTGGGCAACCCTGTACGCAGGCGGGTTCGCCGTAGGCGTTTTTGGTGCAAAGCTCGCACTTTTGCACCGCACCCGTGTCCGAGGGCATAACCGCGCCGTAGGGGCAGGAGAGAATGCAGGTATAGCAGCCTACGCAACGGTTTGAGTCGATGGCTATCACACCATCCTGTACGGTAAGCGCGCCGGTAATGCAGCCCTTCACGCACAGCGGTTCGTCGCAGTGGCGGCAGGAGACGGCAAAGGAGATGCCGGCGCTTTCCTCAATACGGATGCGGGGGTTTATGGTAATGTCCTTGAGGGCGTTTACCATGTCGTGTTTGCCGGTATTGGCAAAGGCGCAGTAGTATTCGCACAGATGGCACCCAAGGCACCATTTTTCGTTGACATAGATACGCTTCATATGCAACACAATCCCTTCTGCTAGAGGCAAGAAATGAGAGGCAAGAGGCAAGAACGAAAGATTGGAAGGAACGTCTCTAGAGGCAAGAGGCTAGAGGCAAGAGGTAAGAACAGACAGGCTAGAGGCTAGAGGCAAGAAATTAGAGGCTAGAACTACAGTTATAAGGGAGCAAGCAGCAGAAAAGGCGTTCTATTCTAGCCTCTTGCTTCTTGCTTCCAGCCTCTTGCTTCTATTCGCCCGCGTGCATAATACCCAGGATGTCCAGCTCCTTTTGGCTTAAGCCAATGCCTCTGAGCATCAGGCGGTTGCCGCGCAGCGACTCCAGGGAGTTAATGCCCATACCGCCCATCATCTCCTTAATCTCGTGGTCCCACGCGGAGATGAGGTTTACCAGACGCTTGTAGCCAAGGTCGGGGTTCAGGCGGCGCACAAGCTCCGGCCGCTGGGTGGCAATGCCCCAGTTGCAGCGCCCGGTCTGGCAGCTTCGGCACAGGTGGCAGCCCAGCGCAAGCAGCGCGCCCGTAGCCACATACACCGCGTCGGCACCCAGTGCCACAGCCTTGACGATATCCGCGCTCGAGCGGATGGAACCGCCGATGACGACAGAAACGTCACCCCGGATGCCCTCCTGACGCAGGCGGCTATCCACGCTTGCCAGCGCAAGCTCGATGGGAATGCCCACATTGTCGCGGATGCGGGTGGGCGCGGCGCCCGTGCCGCCGCGAAAGCCGTCGATGGCAATGATGTCGGCTCCGCCGCGGGCAATGCCGCTTGCGATGGCAGCCACGTTATGCACCGCCGCAATTTTAACAATAATGGGCTTTTTATGTCCTGTCGCCTCTTTAAGCGAGTAAACAAGCTGACGCAAATCCTCAATGGAGTAGATGTCGTGGTGCGGCGCGGGGCTGATGGCGTCGGAGCCCTCGGGAATCATACGCGTGCGGGAGATGTCGCCCACAATCTTTGAGCCGGGCAGATGCCCGCCAATGCCGGGCTTTGCGCCCTGCCCCATCTTAATCTCCACGGCGGCGCCCGCCTCCAGGTAATCCTTATACACGCCAAAACGGCCGGAGGCCACCTGTACGATGGTGCTTTTACCGTATTTGTAAAAATCCTTGTGCAGGCCGCCCTCACCTGTGTTGTAGAGTATACCCAGCTCCTCGGCGGCGCGGGCAAGGCTCTCATGGGCGTTGTAGCTTATGGAGCCGTAGCTCATGGCCGAGAACATAATGGGTGTTGCAAGCTCAAGCTGAGGGGTAAGGTTGTTAACCAGGCTGCCCTTCTCGTCGCGCACAATCTCCCGGGGCTTTTTGCCTAAGAACACCCTTGTTTCCATCGGCTCGCGCAGCGGGTCGATGGAGGGGTTTGTCACCTGAGAGGCGTTAATGAGAATCTTATCCCAGTACACGGGGTAATCCTTGGGGCAGCCCATGGAGGAAAGCAGCACGCCGCCGGTCTCTGCCTGACGGTAAACCTCCGCGATGGTCTGGTTGGTCCAGTTGGCGTTTTCCTTAAAGGTGTTGTCGGTCTTTACAATCTTCAGTGCCCGGGTGGGGCAAAGCGAAACACACCGGTGGCAGTTGACGCAGTTCATCTCATCCGCCTTCATGCGGTGGGTTTCCTCGTCGTAGTTATGCACGTCGTTCGCGCACTGGCGCTCGCACACGCGGCAGGAGATGCAGCGGCTAAAATCGCGTATTACCTCATATTCGGGGTTATGGTAGTTTACAGCCATCAGCGAACACCTCCGTTTAGGGTAACAATTACCGGCTGGCCGCCCTTGGGCGCCCAGACCTTATCAAGCTCAGGCTGGATTGCGCGGATGGCGCATTCCTCGCTTGCGATATAAACCATATCATCCTTCTCGCCAATGACCATAGAGCGAAGCTTTAAGCGGTCGTTAAGCGCCATAAGGCCGCCCTCAAAGCCCAGAATAATAGAAAACGGACCGGTGATAAGAAGGCTTGAGAAGGCGTTGCGCAGGTAGGTAATGCGCTCGCGCTCGGCAGTATCCTGCGCGTCGATGGTGCTCCAGAAGGGGGCTGCGATAACCGTGGCGGCCTCCTCCAGCGTAAGCCCGATTTTGCGCACCAGGTAGTCGAGAATGTAGGTGATCGCCTCGGTGTCGGTGAGCAGGCTGCACTGGTAGCCAAACATCTCAATAAAGCGCTTGTTCGCGTCATAGGACGAAATCTCGCCGTTGTGTACAATGGTGTAGTCTAAGAGTGCGAAGGGGTGTGCCCCGCCCCACCAGCCGGGGGTGTTTGTGGGGTAGCGCCCGTGCGCCGTCCAGCTGTAGCCCTGGTATTCTTCAAGGCAAAAGAACTCGCCCACATCCTCGGGGAAGCCCACCGCCTTAAATACACCCATATTCTTGCCGCTTGAAAATACAAACGCGTCCTTAATATGCTTTTGCGCATTAATATGTATTATCACGCGCGCGGTATATTCCTTTTCGTCAAGGCCGCTCTCCTCAAGCTTTGCTTTAAGGGGTGACAAAAAATAGCGCCGGATATCCGGCTTTTCGCCGATACGGGGGTGCTTGCGGGTGGGAATCTCGTCGGTAAACGCAACCTCAAAATGCGCCTTTAAATACGCCTCGCACGCCTCCCTGGCCTCCTTGGTCTGGTAAAACAAATGAAACGCATAAAGCTCCTTGTACTGGGGGTAGATGCCATAGCCCGCAAAGCCGCCGCCCAAGCCGTTGGAACGGTCGTGCATGGTGGCGATGGATTTCACCACAACGTCCCCGCCTATGCGTTTTCCGCTTTTGGAGATAAGCCCCGAGATTGCGCAGCCGGACGGGATGCGAACCTCGCCCTCCAAAGGTAAAGCCTGCATATTCATTCTTTATTCTCTCATTTCTCCAACATACATTATAATAGTGCGGGAATACGGGTAAGGGTTAGGTAGCTTAGCCCAAATGTGCCCGCGCCGGTCACCCCGTTGGCCGATGACAAAAACGCTATGTGAAAAAATTACCGGCGCACCAGGCCACTGCATACGCGTAAGCGCACACGTCGGCGTTGGTACGTCCGGCTCCAAGAACCCCTGTTTACCGGAAAACGCGAAGGCTGCCTCTGCCGCTTTTTTGGAATAATGCCCGGTGTGCAGTTGGCTTAACTTACCAGCCTCGTTTTAGCCTGCGCCGGGCGGTGCCGTGATGGAGGCGTGAAAACGGCAAAACCCCGAATTTTGTCGGTAACCGCTAAAATTTGCAGCCTCTTGCGCTGTTTCTTGGTTTATATAACGGGAACCGGTGAGGCGTGCCCGCCAATATCGTACACGACAGATAAATAACGTCCACTAAAAGGCACAGGGAACCCTGCACCGATTAATAAACACCGTTGTTCATTGACTTTATTATACATAGTATAGAAGGCTTGTCAAGTGAAAATGAATGCAAATATGGCGGTAATTGCACATAGTACGACAAGCTTGTCCATTTCCTGCGCCGCGAATTGGGTCGAATTGCAAGTAAGCCGGGCTTTTCCTGCATAAGCGGCAAGAAAAATTTTCGTAAAAGGTGTTGACAATAATAAGGAGCTGTATTATACTATGAAGCATAACAGCAAAGATGCTGTGGGTGTCATTATCCCGCAGCGTCTTTTTTGTTTTTTTTACTTTGTTGTTTGAGGTATCAATACAGGGATAACCGAAAACAGGGTTGAATTACTTTAAAAAGAATGTGAGGTAATTTGGTATGAGCAATGTCCCCGAGCTTTTTGGCAGCCTTGTCTTTAACGATAAGGTTATGAAGGACAGACTGCCTAAGGACACCTACAAGGCGCTCAAGAAAGCCATTGCGGAAGACAAGGCACTTGATGTTGCGGTTGCCAATGTGGTAGCGGCGGTGATGAAGGATTGGGCGCTGGAGAAGGGCGCAACTCACTTCACCCACTGGTTCCAGCCGATGACCGGCATTACGGCGGAAAAGCACGACAGCTTTATCTCCCCCGCGGGAGAGGGCAAAATCATCATGGAATTTTCCGGCAAGGAGCTCATTAAGGGCGAGCCGGATGCCTCCAGCTTCCCCTCCGGCGGTCTTCGCGCAACCTTTGAGGCACGCGGCTACACCGCCTGGGACCCCACCTCTTACGCGTTTATTAAAGACGGCACCCTGTGCATTCCCACCGCGTTCTGCTCTTACGGCGGCGAGGCTCTCGATAAAAAGACCCCGCTTCTCCGTTCCATGGAGGCCATTAACAAGCAGGCGCTTCGCATCCTTAAGCTGTTTGGCAAAACCGATGTGACTCACGTAAACACCACCGTAGGTCCCGAGCAGGAATACTTCCTCATCGATAAGGATCTTTACGAGACAAGAAAAGACTTAATTTACACCGGCAGAACCCTGTTTGGCGCAAAGCCCCCCAAGGGTCAGGAGCTGGAGGACCATTACTTCGGCGCTATCCGTCCCCGCGTGGCTGCTTATATGAAGGAGCTGGATGAGGAGCTGTGGAAGCTTGGCATACTCGCGAAAACCAAGCACAACGAGGTTGCACCCGCACAGCACGAGCTGGCACCCATCTTCTCGACCACCAACACCGCCACCGACCACAACCAGCTGACTATGGAGATGATGAAGAAGGTTGCGCTGCGTCACAACCTGGTTTGCCTCTTGCACGAGAAGCCCTTTGCGGGTGTTAACGGCAGCGGCAAGCACAACAACTGGTCCATCTCCACCGATACCGGCATTAACCTGCTCGAGCCGGGCGATTCCCCCAAGGAAAACGCGCAGTTTTTACTGTTCCTTGCGGCTATCATCAAGGCGGTTGACGAGTATCAGGAGCTGTTAAGGCTTTCTGTGGCAAGTGCCGCGAACGACCACCGTCTGGGCGCGAACGAGGCTCCCCCCGCCATCATCTCGATGTTTGTGGGCGAAGAGCTGGGCGCGATTCTCGACGCGATTGTCGATGGCTCCGCCTACAGCCAGAAGGAAACGGTTCAGATGCAGATTGGCGTAAGCGTTCTGCCTACCTTCCCCAAGGACAACACCGACAGAAACCGTACATCTCCCTTTGCGTTTACAGGCAATAAGTTTGAGTTCCGCGCGCTGGGCTCCTCTGTTTCCATCGCGGGACCGAATATCGTACTTAATACCGTCGTAGCCGAGGCGCTGCGCCAGTTTGCCGACACCCTTGAGAAGGCGGGCGATTTCAATACCGCACTGGCCGCCCTTGTAAAGGATACCGTTAAGGCGCATAAGCGCATCATCTTCAACGGCAACAACTACTCCGACGAGTGGGTTGTGGAGGCCGAGAAGAGAGGTCTCTTAAACCTCAAAACCACCCCCGAGGTGCTGCCTTATTTCGTGAGCAAAAAGAGCATCGACCTTTTCACCTCGCATAAGGTGTTCTCCGAGGGTGAAGTTCACTCCCGCTATGAGATTCAGCTTGAGGGCTACTGCAAGGTTATTAACATCGAGGCGCTTACCACCGCCGAGATTGCCAAGAAGGATATTCTGCCCGCAGCTATCAGCTACAGCGAGGAGATTTGCCGCGCGGCGGTTGGAAAGAAGAGTGTTTCGGCCTCCATCTCCACCGAAGCGGAGGAGAAGCTGCTTACCAAGCTTTCGGGTCTGACCGCTTCGCTTTACAAGAAGATTGAGGCGCTTGACGCCGCTCTCCTTGATATTAAGAACCATGAGGAAGACGCGCTTAAGCTTGCGCAGTACTTTAAGGACGGCGTACTGCCCGCTATGGATGAGGTAAGAGCAGTCGCGGATGAGATTGAGGTCATTACCGCGAAGAAGTTCTGGCCCTTCCCCACCTACGGCGACCTGTTGTTCTACGCATAACGTTTGCGGTTATATTCTGTTTACCCTGTCAAAATGCGTCTGGGGATAGAGGCATTGAGATAATCGGTTGTTTTAGCGCCTTTTTAGGGGATTAAAAAGGCGCTAGAATATAAAACACCCCTATAGTAAACAAAAAATGTATTTGAGGAGGAGTTTTTTCTATGGTAGAGTTATACTCGTCTGTAGATACCATATGGGTGCTGCTTGGCGCCGTACTGGTATTCTTTATGCAGGCAGGTTTTGCAATGGTGGAGACCGGCTTCACCAGAGCCAAAAACGCAGGCAACATCGTTATGAAGAACCTTATGGACTTCTGCATCGGCACGCCGATCTATTGGATCATCGGTTTCGGCATTATGTTCGGTGAGGGCAACGGGTTCTTCGGCACAATCGACCTCTTCTCCCGCGGCGATTATTCCGGCACCTACCCCTCCTGGGCGCTTTTAATTTTCCAGACCGTGTTCTGCGCAACCGCCGCGACGATTGTTTCGGGCGCAATGGCAGAGCGCACCAAGTTCCTTTCCTACTGCATTTACAGCTTCGCCATCAGTGCGGTGGTGTACCCCATCTCCGGTCACTGGATCTGGGGCGGCGGCTGGCTTTCTGAGCTTGGCTTTGTAGATTTTGCAGGCTCTACTGCGGTACATATGGTTGGTGGTGTCGCGGCGCTGGTTGGCGCTAAGATTCTTGGACCGCGTATTGGCAAGTATGGCAAGGACGGCAAGCCCAAGGCTATCCCCGGTCACAGCCTGACCCTTGGCGCGCTGGGCGTGTTCATTCTGTGGATGTGCTGGTTCGGCTTCAACGGAGCTTCCACTGTTTCGGCTACCGGTGACGATACCCTTGTTTTGATGGGAAAAATCTTTGTAAACACGAATCTCGCCGCTGCGGTTGCCGCGTGCGCTACGATGATTTTCACATGGATTCGCTACAAAAAGCCTGATATCTCCATGACCCTTAACGGCGCTCTCGCGGGACTTGTTGCCATTACCGCAGGCTGCGCGGCGGTTTCTCCCGCCGGTGCCGCGATTATCGGTGTAATTGCCGGTATTGTAATCGTGCTTGCAGTTGAGTTCTTCGATAAGGTTGTGAAGATTGACGACCCGGTCGGTGCTATCAGCGTTCACGGCGTTTGCGGTGCGTTGGGTACCATTTTGGTTGGTTTCTTCGCACTTGAAGGCGGCGTATTCTATGGCGGCGGCTTCTCTCTCCTTGGAATACAGGCGCTGGGTGTTGGAGCGGTTGCGGCTTGGGTTGTAGTCACTATGACCATCATCTTCTTTATCATCAAGGCTACGGTCGGTCTGCGCGTTTCCAAGCAGGAGGAGATCGAGGGTCTGGATATTCACGAGCATGGTCTTGCGAGTGCATATGCCGATTTCGTACCCAATGTTGCCGGCGAGGCCTTTGAGGTTACCGAAATTACCGCTGCCGCTACGGTTGACCAGGCAGTACCTGTACAGGTTGTTAAGGCATCGGCTCCCGAGGGCGCAGTTAAGCTCTCAAACGTTGTTATTATCACCAACCAGAGCAAGTTTGAGTCCCTCAAGGCTGCTCTTAACTCTATCGGCGTAACCGGCATTACCGTTACTCAGGTTCTGGGCTGCGGTGTACAGAAGGGCGCTTCGGAATACTACAGAGGCGTACCGGTTGATATGCACCTTTTGCCCAAGATTAAGGTAGAGGTTATTGTAGCTAAGGTTCCTGTTGCTACGGTTATTGAAACCGCCAAGAAGGTTCTTTACACCGGTCACATCGGCGACGGCAAGATCTTCATCTACGATGTTGAGAATGTTGTTAAGGTTCGCACCGGCGAAGAAGGCTACGACGCGCTTCAGGACGAATAAAGCCTGACGCGAAGAGATCCCTGAGCTTTAAATTGCTTACTTCTTTTTATCCCTGTTTACTATAAAATGATGCGTAAAAGCGACTGCTGTGATGGGCGGTCGCTTTTACGTTGTCTAAATAACGGAAGCTATCGTCAAGCAGCTTGAATATTTTAGTGTTTTGTCGTATAATAAAGACAAGAAATACAATTTATTCAAAGGGAGGGCAATACTGTTTTGCGATGGCTTTATTACATCAACATCCAAAACAGGATAAAGCAAATAAAAAGACTGCTTACGCTTGCGCTCTTGTTTCTGTTTTTAATTATCATACCTCAGCCCACCGTTTTTGCAAGGCAATCGACGGTGCAGCGGGTAACCTCCCTGCTTGCCGACAGCTGTGACCTGGATGCGTTGATAAAGCAGAATCATGTAACCGTTAAGGGCTCCGTCGAATATATGCCCCGCACCGATTTGCTGGGCGGCGTTGCCTATGTACTTAGCCTGACGCCGGAAAAGCAAGGCCTTTTGGAGGCAAAGACAATCCTTGAGCAGGATTCCGCAAACGGATACTACCTGACCGCCTGCGAGCTGTATAAGCTTAGCCTTGCCTACCTGTCGGAGCAGGCGCGCGCAGAAGATATCGCCTCGAGCAGGGATGGGGTTATTTATATGAGCTATCACAACGGCTGGATGGGAAGCAGCGGTTCCCGTCGCATGGAAGGATAGCCAGAGTCAAGCAACAAAAACGCCGCACGAAATAACGTGCGGCGTTTTTTGAAAGGCTAATAATACTAATCTCCTCAAAAAGAGTCGATAAAAATCCGCGTGAAAACCCATAAATTAAAGCTTTTCACTTGATTTTTATACTCTTTTAAATCGGATACTAGTATAAATTTACAGCACCTCAATATGGTCTCTGGGAAAGCACAGCTTCATGGCGTTTTTGGTGTCGAATACCAGCCGCGCGCTTTTTGCCACCGCGTCGTAATCCACCTTGGTATGGCTTGCGGTAATCATAACAAGGTCGGGCTTTGAGAGGACGGCGGGGGTCAGCTTTTTAATGCTTTTGCGCTTTTTTCCCGCCTTATCGCGAAACTCCGGCACAAAGGGGTCATGGTAGCTTACCGTGGCACCCGACTGCTCCAAAAGCTCTATCACCCTTAAGGCGGGGCTCTCGCGCACATCGTCAATATCCTGCTTATAAGCGACGCCAAGCAAAAGGATATCCGCGCCGAACAGGGCCTTCTGCTCACGGTTTAGGAGGTGCATTGCCCGGTCGACGCAATAGCCGGGCATTCGGTCGTTTATCATGCCCGAGGCCTCAATCATGGAGGTGTGAAAGCCGTATTCCCTCGCCTTCCACGCAAGATAATAGGGGTCAAGGGGGATGCAATGCCCGCCAAGACCCGGACCCGGATAAAACGCCTGATAGCCGTAGGGCTTGGTTTTTGCCGCGTCAATTACCTCCCAGATATTAAGGCTCATCTCATGGCAGAGCATGGCAAGCTCGTTGATTAAGCCGATGTTGATGTTGCGGTAGGTGTTTTCGAGTATCTTCTCCATCTCCGCAATCGCGGGGGAGGATACCTCGTACACCTCGCTTTCGAGCACCTCTCGGTACATTTGGGAGATACAGGCGCTGGCCTCCTCCCCTATCGCACCCACCACCTTGGGGGTGTTTTTTGTTTTGTAAATCAGGTTGCCGGGGTCTACGCGTTCGGGTGAAAAGGCAAGGTAAAAATCCTTACCGCAGGTTAACAGCGACTCTTTCTCAAGGAGCGGCTTAATCAGCTCCTCGGTCGTGCCGGGATAGGTGGTGCTTTCGAGCACCACCATGGTGCCTTTTTTCAGGTGCCTTCCAATCTCGGTGCAGCTATCCCGCACATAGCTGATATCCGGCTGCTGGTGTTCATCCAACGGGGTGGGCACACACACCGCCACAAACTGCACCTTTTCTATAAAGGTAAAATCGTTGGTGGCGGCCAGCATTTCGTTATCCACCAGCTCCTTGAGGTCGCTGCCCGCCACATCCCCGATGTAGTTCTCCCCGCGGTTGACCATTTTCACCTTTTCGGGCTGGATATCAAACCCGATGGTATGAAAGCCCGCCTTTGCCTTTTCCACCGCCAGCGGCAGCCCCACATAGCCAAGCCCGACTACCCCCACCATAATCTGCCGCGCCTTAATCTTTTCTATCAGCTCGGTGCATTCCTTGCTTATCATCCTTTGCTACCCCCCGATTATTGCGCAATTTGCGCACCGGCGCGCGTCTTGGTCTGCGCGGCGGTCTTTTTTCGGCGCAATGCTCGCCGTTTAAGGTATATTCTTTCCCGCACAGGGGGCATTTAGCAGTGCCGTCCAGAAAATCCAGGGAGCCTGCGCAGGCGCATACAAAGCCATGCAGCCGGGCGGGGTTGCCCACCACAACGGCATAATCGGGAACGTCCCGCGTCACCACCGCCCCCGCGCCAATCAGGGCAAATCGCCCCACCGTCACGCCGCACAGCAAAGTGGCGTTTGCCCCTACGCTAGCCCCGGTTTGCAGCAGGGTGGTTTGGTACTCGCTTTTACGTTCGATAAACGCGCGGGGATTGACCACATTCGTAAACACGCAGGAGGGTCCGAGAAAAACCCCATCCTCACACACCACGCCGGTATATACCGAGACATTGTTTTGCACCTTTACGCCGTTGCCCAGCTTCGCGCCCGATGCCACCACCACATTCTGACCAAGACGGCAGTTTTCGCCGATGACGGCATCCTTCATGATATGACAAAAATGCCAGATGACCGTGCCGTGCCCAATGGCGCAGGGCGTATCGATAATACTGGAGGGGTGCGCGGTGTATTCGGTCATAATCCAGCTCCTTTTTCGGCGCCACCGATTCTTCGTATGGTCTAACCTTATTTTGCTTTTGTATGTAAAGGGCTATGCAGAGGGAGGAAAAAAAGTAAGCTCTATCCTCAAGTAAGTATAAAAATCCCCGGCTCCGCCGTGCGTACGCACGGCGGAGCCGGGGATTTTTCGTCGCAAAAAAGGACAATTTGGAATGTGGTTGATATGGGGGATAACCCAGCATATTTTGCTCAATCTTTTTATTTTTTGCAAGATATCCAATTCACATTATTAGGGGCTATCGGAGAACTCAAAATACTTGGTTATTTCTACTCAAAATGAGCGTCTGCGGCAGTAAAAATACTCGGAATACATGGAGGCATTTCAACGAAGAATTTTTTATAGTCATAACTATGACTTTTGATTTTTCTTTCCTTGCCAGAGGCAGAACAGCCAAGAGAAAGCCAGCATCTGCAAACTCACCTCCGGATAACCGACCAAAGGATTAAATGAAGAAGATAAATTGGTGTAAATAAACCCTTCGATTGACCCCGGCCCCGTAATGACCGCGCCAACGCTGGTAAGGATAAATATAAGGAAAAACAGTTTCAGCCAGCCGAGACGCCGCTCAATCACGATCTCCCGGAAAGGATAAATCGCCAGAGCTAAAAGCGCCCCTCTTCCGAACTGGAATAAAACGCTTAACCGAACGATTGGGTCATCCGACGGCTTCATTACAAGGCTTAAAAGCGGATTGGCATCAAAATAGTCAAAATAGCCGGTAATCAGCATAAATGTTACGCCAAAGACCAGATATGTGACAACATGTACGGCGGTAAAGCGCAGGACAAACGGTATGACGGCTGTCTTTTTGCTCACACTGTGTTCAGTCATCGGGCATGCCTCACTTTCTTAAAATATTACCATTGTCATCCCCTTATTTATCAGTATAAAACATGACGCTACGTCACAAGCAAGGTTTATTTAATTTATGCTAATACATTATCCGATTAAAAAGTGTATAAAAATCAAGTGAAAAGCTCTAGTTTATGGGTTTTCACTTGATTTATATCTACACTTTTTAAGGGTATTGGTATTATAAGGTAAATAAGCCCTACAAAAAACCGTCCCCGCCTCGCAGTAAGCAGAGGCGGGGACGGAAGGATTACAGAATTATTATAGACTACCGCGGGTTCTTAATCGCGGCCTGCGCGGCGGCAAGGCGGGCAATCGGAACGCGGAAGGGGGAGCAGGAAACATAGCTAAGCCCGATGTTGTGGCAGAAGGTGATGCTGGAGGGGTCGCCGCCATGCTCACCGCAGATGCCAAGCTTGATGTCGGGGCGAGCCTGTTTGCCAAGCTCGGCAGCCATCTTAACCAGCTTGCCTACGCCGTCCTGGTCAAGTCTAGCAAAGGGATCGTTCTCGTAAATCTTCTTATCGTAGTACGCGTCAAGGAACTTGCCGGCGTCGTCGCGGGAGAAGCCGAAGGTCATCTGGGTGAGATCGTTGGTGCCAAAGCTGAAGAACTCGGCCTCCTTAGCAATCTCATCGGCAATCAGCGCGGCACGGGGAATCTCGATCATGGTGCCGACCTTGTAGGAAAGCTTTACGCCGCTTTTTGCAATAATCCCATCGGCGGTCTTGGTGACAATGTTCTTGACATATTGCAGCTCTTTAAGATCGCCCACCAGCGGGATCATGATCTCGGGCACAATGTCCCAGTCGGAGTGCTTCTTTTGCACGTTAATGGCGGCTTCGATAACCGCTGTGGTCTGCATCTCGGCAATTTCGGGGTACGAAACCGCCAGACGGCAGCCGCGGTGACCCATCATGGGGTTAAACTCGTGCAGGGAGGAAATAACCTCCTTAATATCCTGTACGGTCTTGCCCATTTCCTTTGCAAGCGCCACAATGTCCTCCTCCTCGGTGGGCAGGAACTCATGGAGCGGCGGGTCGAGGAAGCGGATGGTTACAGGGTAACCGCCCAGCGCCTCATAAAGCGCCTCAAAGTCGCTTCTTTGCATGGGTAAAAGCTTTAAAAGCGCGGCGCGGCGGTGTGTCTCATCCTCCGAGACTATCATCTCACGCATAGCGGCAATACGCTCGCCCTCAAAGAACATATGCTCGGTGCGGCAAAGACCAATGCCCTCTGCGCCAAACTCTGCGGCCTTCTTCGCGTCGACAGGGGTATCGGCGTTGGTGCGAATCTTCAGCTGGCGGTACTCGTCCGCCCAGGTCATAATTCTGCCGAACTCGCCGGAGATGGAAGCCGCCACGGTGGGGATGGCTTCGCCGTAAATCTTGCCGGTAGAGCCGTCAAGGGAGATGTAGTCGCCCTCCTTGATGGTCTTGCCGCCAAGGGTAAAGAACTTTTCTTCCTCGTTAATCTTAATCTCGCCGCAGCCGGATACACAGCAGGTACCCATACCGCGCGCAACAACCGCCGCGTGGGAGGTCATACCGCCGCGAACGGTAAGAATGCCCTGAGAGTAGTGCATACCCTCAATATCCTCCGGGGAGGTCTCAAGACGAACAAGCACAACCTTTTCGCCCTTATGCGCCCAAGCGGTGGCGTCCTCGGCGGTAAATACCACACGGCCGCAGGCAGCACCCGGGGATGCGGGCAGCGCCGCGCCGATGGGCTGCGCGTTTTTAAGCGCCGCGCCGTCAAACTGCGGGTGCAGTAAGGCGTCGAGCTGCTTCGGGTCAATCATCGAAACCGCGTCCTTGGTGGTAATCATCTTCTCATCCACAAGGTCGCAGGCAATTTTAAGTGCGGCGGCGGCGGTTCTTTTGCCGTTGCGGGTCTGGAGCATGTACAGCTTTCTGTCCTCAATGGTAAACTCCATGTCCTGCATATCGCGGTAATGGTTTTCAAGAATACCGCAGATCTTTACAAACTGGTCAAATGCCTCGGGCATAACCTTGGCAAGCTGCTCAATATTCTGGGGGGTGCGCACACCCGCCACAACATCCTCACCCTGCGCGTTCATTAAAAACTCGCCGTACAGCTTCTTTTCGCCGGTAGAGGGGTTGCGGGTAAACGCAACGCCGGTACCTGAGGTATCGCCTGTGTTGCCGAATACCATTGTCTGCACGTTAACGGCGGTACCCCAAGAGGAGGGGATGTCGTTCATGCGGCGGTAGTAAATGGCGCGGGGGTTATCCCACGAACGGAACACGGCCTGTACCGCGCCCATAAGCTGCTCTACGGGGTTTGCGGGGAAATCGGTTCCCTTTGCCTTTTTGTATTCGGCCTTAAACAGACGAACCAGCTCCTTGAGGTCGTCGGTGTCAAGGTCGGTATCAAGGGTAACGCCCTTTTTCTCTTTCATCTCGTCAATGAGCACTTCAAAATACTTTTTGCCCACTTCCATCACCACGTCGGAATACATCTGAATAAACCGGCGGTAGGAGTCATAGGCAAAACGAGGGTTGTTGGTCAGCTTCGCAAAGCCTTCGACCACCTCGTCGTTTAAGCCGAGGTTTAGAATGGTATCCATCATGCCGGGCATGGACGCGCGTGCACCGGAACGAACGGATACCAGCAGGGGGTTCTTCGGGTCGCCAAACTTTTTGCCCGCGATCTTTTCAAGCTCACTGAGATTATGAAGAATCTCCGCCTGAATTCCGTCGTTGATTTTGCCGCCGTCGGTATAATACTGGGTGCAGGCCTCGGTGGATACCGTAAAGCCCTGGGGTACCGGCAGACCAAGGATGGTCATTTCCGCAAGGTTTGCGCCTTTTCCGCCCAGCAGATCGCGCATTTTTCCACTACCTTCGGAGAAGAGATAAACGAATTTTTTGCTCACTTTGATTTTACCTCCCAATTAAATTATGCGGTATATAATTTACTGCAAGATTGCAGTTGCGAAAGCGAGGTGTTTTGGCGCACCGATATCGGCTCGAAACCGAAAACCTGGCCCGAAACCAACCTTCTTACCAATATTCTTGTACAAAATTGCACATTGATGCAAAGATATCAATTTATTATAGCAGATTGGTTTTTGATTTTCTACACACAATTTTAAAAAATATATTTTTAACTCTGCAAACTGCAATAGGGGGATTGGCTGCAAAGCCATATTATGCAAAGCGTCGGGCTACAGGCTCGCTACAGCCCGGGCAAGCTCCTCCGGCGGCAGCGCCGCACCGTCGGCTACCCATGCAAGCATGACATGCCAGAAGCCGCCGATGCGGTAAGCAAGCGCATACTTATTTTGTGCGGTGCCGTCCTGTACACCGGAAAGCAGCGCCCGGTTTTCATAAATAAAAGACTCGAACCGGTGAAAAACAAAATCGCTTAACCCACAGGTCACAACGGTCTTTACAAAATTCATGTGGGTCTGCCAAAACTCAAAAAAAGCCCTTGTGGCGGAAAACCGGTCGGGCTGCCCCTTAGTGCGGCAGTTTGCAAGGTACTCATTTCCAAGTACGGCGACATACTGCTCCAGCACATCGTTTTTAGAGTTAAAATTTCGGTAAAAGGTTCGGCGGTCCAGCCCCGCTGCGCGGCAGATTTCGGAGACCGTTATTTCGTTGTAGTCAGTCGTACTCATTAAATTAAGCAGGGCTTGTATCAGCCATTTTTGTGATTGTATGGCGGTGGGGTTATCGCTTTTTAGCATGGGGGCTCCCCTTTTCTTATTGATAAAGCGCCACAGCAAGGGCCGCTTTGCGGCACTTTGCCGGAGGCGGTTGCTTTTTGCATTATTTGCTATTATACTACAAACAGTAAACCGCTACAAGTGTGGCGCCGGTAACGCCGCCGCGTTGTATAGGCAAGCGACATGGCCTGTGGCCATGTACTCAACCAAATAAATAGTAACAGGAGCATACTATGCTAAAAGCCGTACAGATGATTGGGGCTATCGGGTTTATTTTGTGCCTTATTCTCATGAACCGCATGGAACACCGGGTAAAGGCCGTAGAGCCATCCTTTCGGACACTGGACATGCGCTTTCATTACAGCAGCGAGGAGATGGAGACAACCATAAGTGATATTAAGGAGGAGGGAAGGCGGGCGTATGGCTGGTTTTTGAGTATCGATTATGGCTTTATTGCTTGTTTTCTCATTGTTATGCTGACGGTATCCGGCGCCGTATTTACATTGCCGATAATACGAAATGTATTTTTTGCGGTTTGCGTGTGCCGCGCTGTGTTCGATATTGTGGAAAATACAATGCTTCTGACGCTGCTGCGGGCGTACCCGTCGTTTTATCAACCACTGGGGGCTGTTTGCCCATGGGTTACAACCCTTAAGTTTATAATGCTGTACGCATGGCTGCTGGCTGTGGTAATACAGCTGGTAGTGCATGGGCTACATATTACTCGTCCCGCTTAAGAAAGCATAGGATATAAAGTATCCTCGTACCCCCGGCACCAAAGTAGCCTTGTGTGGCAGGTATGGGAAGAAAGGAAGAACTACAGACCAGGGCGAAAAGCAAGGGCAAAATACGCGAGGCACCAGGATTTTGCCGAAGGGTAAAAGCAATAAATAATTTTTGGAAAAAATTATATATTGCTTTCGCAAGCGCGTAACGCAGCTACCCCACTGAGCTTTACGCGCTTGCGCCGAAGGTTCTTCGTCACACAAGCCATGCTTCGTTTGCCCTTGCTTTGAGCTGGGTGCAGGGTGTCCCTGCTTCGCTTTTGCTTACTTTTCTCGAACAAGAAAAGTAAGCCGCCTGTCGGCGCGGGTGCCGACGTTCCAACAACTTGATGATGATTCCTTAAAAGCCGACTAATCACAAAGTTTTTAAAATCGCCTTTTGGATACTCCAATAAACCATAATTAAAAATACGAGCAGGGGCATAAATAGTTACCGCTAAAAACAAGGCAGAGCCGTGAGGGGATTCACGGCTCTGCCTTGTTTTGCAAAATGTATATGAGGAGGAGAGTAATTCGAGTATCAAGGGCTCTTGATACAACCAAAGTATAATCTAAAATGTCGGAAATGTTGTGACATAGCTGTAAACAATCATTAAAAACTCAAAGATTTTAGTACAAAACCGCTTTACCCAAAAAGCCTATGCACTTTACGGCAGCGGCGCGTCCAGGTAATCGAGCACGGCGGTTTCCTGTCCGTCGTACAGATACACGCGCAGGACGCGGCGGGTAATAAGGCACACAATTTCATAGCCGATGCTACCTATTTTGGCGGCAAGCTCCTCCACCGGCAATACCGCCTCGCCGTCCCTGCCAAAGACGGTTACCACATCCCCCGTCGTTACGCCGGGGATGTCGGTCACGTCCAGAACCAGCTGATCCATACACACACGCCCTACCTGCGGGGCAAAGCAGCCCTTAACCAGCATACGACCCTTGCCGGAGAGGGTGCGCGCATACCCGTCGGCATACCCAAGGCACACCGTGGCAAGGGTGCGCTCACCGCTTGTACGGTGTGTGCGCCCATAGCTCACCGCCCGTCCGTCATCGACGGTTTTTACCAGCGAGACAGTGCTTTTAAGCTCCATTACCGGTAAAAACGGGCTTTGCGGGGCAAGCTCGGCGCTGGGAGAAATTCCATACAGAATAATTCCCGGGCGCACCATATCCAGGGAAAACTCCGGGTAGCGCATAATGCCCGCGCTGTTGCAGCAATGACGGTGCCGAAGGCTGACGCCAAGGGCCGCAAGCGCGTCGCAAACCCCAACAAAGCGTTGATACTGCGCCCGGGTGTATGCCTCGGCATCCTCGCTTAACTCATCCGCACAGGAAAAATGGGTGAATATGCCGGTGACCTCAATGCCCGGCAGGTTTGCGGCGGCGGCAATCTCCCCCGCCGCGTCCGGAGCGCCGCGAAAGCTGTTAAAGCCAATGCGCCCCATACCCGTATCCACCTTAATATGCGCCTTCACCCGCACGCCGCTTTGCGCCGCGGCATTGCCTAAGGCGGCGGCATAATCCGGCCCATAAACCGCCTGTGTAATGCTGTTTGCGGCAAGCACGCCGGCATGTCTTGCGGGAGTGTCGCCAAGGATGAGGATATCGTTCTCAAAGCCCAGCCTGCGAAGGCGCAGCGCCTCCCCAAGGTTAGATACCCCAAACCAGGTGACGCCCAGCGCGACCAGCCGCCGCGCAATCTGCTCATCCCCATGCCCGTAGGCGTCGGCCTTAATAATGCCCATCATTTCGCAGCCGGCGGGAATGCGGCGTTTGATCTCGTTTACGTTATAATCCAACCGGTCGAGATGCACCTCCGCCCAGGTGCGCCGTAAATGCTCTGACATGCTTGTACCTTCTTTGCTTTAAACTAAGCAGCAGCTGCATTGGTGCAGCGAAAAGCCCGCCCCGCTTTTTTGCTTATACTAATATCCGATTTAAAAGAGTATAAAAATCAAGTGAAAAGCTTTAATTTATGGGTTTTCACGCGGATTTTTATCGACTCTTTTTGAGGAGATTAGTATTAGATTCTTTAATAATGCTATTTTTTCAGCCGCAGTAGATAAACCGCGACCCCGTTTAACAGCACCGAGAGCAGCAGGGTATAAATAGCCGCCCAGGGGCTTGCGATGGCAAGCAGAATAAAGCCAAGCGCCAAGACCGGCAGACCAATGGCAAGCAGGAGCCTCCCCCACCGGTGAGAGGCGGATTCCTTTTCGGGCTGTTTTTTCATCACGGTCATTCCCCTTTCGGGTCAATCGCTTGCGCGCCGCGTAAAAGCGATTGCGTTAAGCATTATTATAGCACGCCCGTTTGAAACCGCAAGGGAAAAGGGTGCGGATGAAAGCAAACGGGTAAAATAAGACGGCTCGTTTCATTGCACCCGCCGTTTTAAAAAGGACAGTATTGTTTCACAATACGCAATGTCCAGATCCACGTTTTCTAAATCGGAGTCTAGTACAATAAAATGCCCGCTTGTCTCCTCCTCGCGCAGCCAGCTCTCACAATGCGAAGGCGCAGCCGCGAGCAGGCGCCTCATGTTTTCTGCCGGCACCTCTGTATCCGTAGAGCTTGCGATGAAAAGGGCGGGGCGCTCACCGATGTTTTCCACCTGCTTTATTGGCTTTAGCTCATCCACCCTATCCCCGAAAACGGACCTTAGCGTCAGGGTGATAAGCGGACGCTCGACGGCGCGGAGAAAACCGGGAATTTGGTACTGCTCCATGGTATCAAGCATAACATCCTCAAAGCTTGAGTAGGGAGACATAGCAATCAGCCCATCCAGCTCATTAATCTGCCCAAAGGCGTTAATTGATATTGCCCCGCCCATCGATACCCCGTGGATTACAATCGGTACATCGCGGTACCTGTCCTGTGAGACGATGTAATCGACCACCGCCTTGACATCGGCAACCTCCTCATAGCCAAGGCAAACCCTGTCGCCGCCGCTTCGGCCATGCCCGCGCACCTCTAAAAGAAACGAGGAGTAGCCGTTTTGCAGCATCCATTTTGCGTGACCGTAAAAGTATGTAACCGAGGGCTGCCAGATGCCCGTAAGGTAGATGATAACCGCCTTTGGTTTTTGGGCGCTTACCTCAGAGGTCCAAACCTGATAGCCGTCCTCGGTGGTGAGCATTCTGTCTTCCGCGGTCAGGTCGAAATCCCCGGCGGTGTACACCTTTTGCAGCGGGTGGTCTTCCAGCACCCCATATTCCACATGGCGGTTTGTCGCGATGTTTACGACAACAGGCGGTACGACCAGCAGGGCAAGCACAAGAAGGGAGAAGGCGGCAGTTGCCGCAATGATGACTGTTTTTTTCAGCCTAGTGCCTGTGTTTATCTTCATAAAATACCATCCTATGGTTTATTGGAGTATCCAAAAGGCGATTTTAAAAACTATGTGATTAGTCGGCTTTTAGGGAACCATCATCAAGTTGTTGGAACGTCGGCTCCCGCGCCGACAGGCGGCTTACTTTTCTTGTTCGAGAAAAGTAAGCAAAAGCGAAGCAGGGACACCCTGCACCCAGCTCAAAACAAGGGCAAACGAAGATTGACTCTTGAGACGAAGAACCTTCGGCGCAAGCGCGTAAAGCTCAGTGGGGTAGCTGCGTTACGCGCTTGCGAAAATACAAAAGAATTTTTTCCAAAAATTCTTTTGTATTTTTACCCTTCGGCAAAATCCTGATGCCCCCCGTATTTTGCCCTTGCTTTTCGCCCTGGTCTGTAGTTCTTCCTTTTTTCCCACACCAGCCACACAAGGCTATTTTGGTGTCGGGTTACGGGGGTACGGGGTACTCCATTATCGCATACTTAATCTTTAATGGTTAGCCCCAGCAGGCGCGCAAGCTCTGCCGCCTGGACGGCGGTTACAACCGCCCCCTTTAGCTCCCCGCCCGACAGCACCAGACCGTCAATGCGGCAGGTGGTCAGGTCTACCCCCGCAAGCGGGGTATGAAACAGGCTTGCCCCCGCAAGGGAGCTATGCAAAAAGGCTAGCCCCGCCGCACGGCACTGGGCAAGGCTTGCCCCGCCAAGGTCGGTATGGGTAAAGCACACGTTTTTAAAGCTCGCCTGACCAAGGTTTGCAAGGCTTAGGCTGTCCCCCGCAAATACCACATTGCTCAGCGCTGCGTCTGTGAGGTTAAGCCCAACCCCTTTACAGTCTAGCAGCTCGCAGCGGGTAAAGGAGGCCTCGGCGCAGTCGCAATTGGATAGATCGCAGGAGATAAACACGCATTCGGCAAACTCGGCCTTATATAGGGAGCAGCCGCTCAGGCGGCAGCCCTCAAAGCTTGAGCCCAAGCAGCTAAGCCGGGCAAGCGCAAGCCCCGAAAGCTCCGCCCCTTTTATCCTTACCCCACGCACATCCGTGTCATCGGTAATAGAGCGTAGCAGGTACTCCGCCGCCGCGGCCGGCTCCTCCAGCTGCTTTGGCAGCCTTGGTTTTTGCGGTGTCATAATGCATTAGCCTCCCGATGGTGACGTTTCTCCCTATTATAGCACTGTTGGCAAGGGGTTTGCAAAAAAACAGGGGAAAAAGCGGCGGCTCTACGATTCGTTTACCGATTATTCTGCGGTGGGTCGGTTGTTTTTTGGGGTTAGGGGACTATAATTAAGGCAGACGGATAAGGGTGAGCGCACGGGGCATAGCATCACTCCAAACTCTTTACACTAGAAAGGATAGGAAAAGAATGAAAACCGAAAGCATGGCACAACTGATTGCGGGGCTTCGCAAGGGAAAAAATATGACACAAAAACAGCTGGCGGATAAGCTGCACGTTACCGATAAGGCTGTTTCGAAATGGGAACGGGGAATGGGCTATCCGGATATCGGGGTGCTTTCCCTGCTGGCGGACGCCCTTGATGTGACGGTAAACGAGCTTCTGGACGGAAAAAAGGGTGAGACCCCCAACAAGGAGCAGGAGCAATTGGTGGAAAACACCCTGCGGTATGTGCAAAAGGTTCACACAGATAAAAAGGAAACGGCAAAGCAGGTTGCGAAAGCCGCCGTCACCCTTGCGTTTTTAACGGGCATTGTGGTTTGCCTGATTTGCGATTTCGCAATTGCCGGAACAATGACCTGGTCGTGGTTCCCGGTTGTCTCCACCGTTTTTGTGTGGCTTGTGGCTATGCCGGCGCTGCATATGAAAAAGCGGGGCGTGCTGTTTTCACTCATTGCGCTAAGCGTGCTCGTATTCCCCTTCATACTGGCGCTAAACGCGTTGATAGGCACGGATATTCTTACGGTGGGGATTCCCTGTGCGCTGATAGGAATCGTCTATCTTTGGGTGGTCTATACAGTCTTTGCGCTTAAACGGGCAAACGCTTGGGCAGCGGGTGGAATTTGTGTGCTGTCCGCCATCCCGGCTACGGCGACATGCAACGCCTTAATTGCTCATCTTTTGGATGCGCCCCGCATCGATATATGGGATGTGCTATCCTATGCCATCCTGCTTTTGGCGGCGGCGGTGCTGTTTATTCTGGGGCGGGGCGTAAACGGGCGCAGGGCATAGCGGTTTAATTGGCACGGGGTTTGCATTAGGCTTTTTATGCGCAAATATTTTTTTAAAAAATGCTTGACTCTCACGCTGCGTAATAGTGTAAGGTAAAACCAAGGGAAGAAAACAGTCTATACCGCCAAGGGAAGGGAGCGAAAACAATGAAACGGACGGTTCGTGAGGTATCGGCTTTTGCGGGGGTCAGTGTGCGCACACTGCATTATTATGATGAGATTGGCTTACTCTCGCCCAGTGAGGTTACCCCGGCGGGGTACCGCCTGTATGACGATACCGCCCTAGAGCGTCTGGGACAGATTCTGTTTTTTCGTGAGCTAGATTTTGCCCTGGCGGACATTAAGCGGATAATAGACAGTCCTTCCTTTGATAAGCACCGGGCAATGGAGAGCCACCGAGAGCTGCTGCTGCTTAAAGCAAAGCGGCTGGAACGCCTCATTACGCTGGTGAATGACGCACTTAACACAGAGAAAGGAGTAACAGGCATGAATTTAGAAGCATTTGATATGACCGAAATTGAGGAGGCACAACGGCGCTACGCCGACGAGGTAAAGGAGCGCTGGGGCGGCGGTGAAGCCTATGCGCAAAGCAAGGCGCGCACCGCGAAGTACAAAAAGGAGGATTATGCGCGTATTGCCGCCGAGGCGAACGTAATCTACGACGGCTTTGCCGCCGAGCTGGGCGGCGACCCCGCCTCCCCCGCCGTGCAACGGCTGGTGGCGGACTGGCAGGCGCACATTACCAAGAATTATTACGACTGCCCAAACGAGCTGCTTGCCGGTCTTGGCGAGATGTACGCCGCCGACCCCCGCTTTACCAAGAATATCGATCAGCGCGGCGAAGGGCTTGCCCGGTTTATGAGCGACGCCATCCGGCTGTATTGCAGGTAAAGGAGATTGGCAGTATAAGCGCTGCAAGCTGATGCTAATGGTAAAACTATAAACCGTGCGGCAGCAATGGATTGAGTATTGCCGCCGCGCGGTTTATAACTAATGATTGATTGAGAGCGCCCAATTAAGGGTTGCTTTCCTGCGCTTGCCGTGGTATAATCGTCACCGCCGAAGGCTTTATACGAGTGCCGTTTCGCATTTTATCATTTTAGTATTTTTGTATTGCAAAAAGCATAGCTCATTCGGCAGGAAGGAAACGCAAACAATGGAACGCTTTGTACCAACCGAAAAGCTCTCGAAAAAAGAGAAGGAGCTGCTTGCCAAAAAGCGGCGTGTGACATGGGCTATCAACCCCGTTACGAGAAAGCCCCAAAACCCCAAGGCTTACAACAGAAACGCAAGCAAAAAGAAGCTTCAAAAAGGAGATGATCTCACCTTTGGAGCTTCTTTTTATTTTGCTTATTTGTATACAAATTTAGTATAAAATACTCTGGACAAGCCCCCAAAAAAGGGGTATAATTTAATCGAAAATCATATAAATGATTAAGGGGGCAAACTACCTTGACCAGTGGGTTTTTCGCCATGCTATCGCGCATGAAATACATTAACCGCTGGGGGCTGATGAGAGGTAACCGCGCTGAAAACCTGAGTGAACACAGCCTGGATACCGCCGTGCTTGCCCACGCCCTTGCCGTCATTCGCAACCGGCGGTTTGGCGGGTCGGTAGACCCCGCAAAGGCCGCGCTGCTTGCCCTTTATCACGACGCACACGAAATTATCACCGGCGACCTGCCCACCCCTGTAAAATACCTCAACAACGAGATTACCGGGGCGTATAAGAAAGTAGAGCACGCCGCCGCGAACCGTTTACTTGCCATGCTGCCCAACGACCTTTTGCCTGATTACGCGCCCCTCCTGCTGCCCGATGAAGATGGGCAGCGCGAGCTTTTGACCTTGGTCAAGGCCGCGGATAAGCTCTCGGCGCTCATCAAATGCATTGAGGAAGAAAGCTCCGGCAACGGCGAGTTTATTTGTGCCAGGGATACCACGCTGAGGACGCTTTTAGGCTTGGAATTGCCCGAGGTTACCGTATTTCTCGAGCAGTTTCTCCCGGCGTACCACCTCACGTTGGATCAACTGAATACATGATCTGTAAAAGGAGATCAACTATGAAAAGCAAAAGTACACGCTGGATTGCACGCACCGCCCTTATGCTCGCTCTGCTCGTGGTCGCACAGTTCGTCGGCAGCAAGCTTGTTCCGGCGGGCGCGGCAATCTTAGGTCCGATGAGCGTCACCCAGCTCATCACCGGCTCCCTCGTGAATATGATCTTGATTGTAACGGCAGCCCTTGTGGGGGTTTGGAGCGGCATTACCGTAGGGGTTCTTTCCTCGGTGCTTGCTCTTGTGCTGGGCATTCAGGGTCAGCCCATTATCACCCCCGCCATCGCTCTTGGCAACGTAGTCATTGTGCTGGTTACCTGGTTCTTCTTCTCCCTAGCCGCGAAAAAACAGCAAAAGCCTTATGGCAGTCTTGGTATTGCCGGTATTATTATAGGTGCGGGGCTGAAGTTCGCGTTTTTGTCCCTTACTGTTCCCGCCCTGCTTTCCCTCTTGCCTGAGCTAAAGCCGGAGGTAGCAAATAAGCTTTCCCTGATGTTCTCGTACCCTCAGCTCGCTACCGCACTGCTTGGCGGCGTGCTTGCGCTGCTTTTAATCGCGCCGCTTTCCAAGGCGCTGAAAAGCCAGGGTTAACCTGCCCTGTTTTGCACATACTAGCCTATAGCCTTTAATTATAACGCAACCGTTTCCGGCTTTGTCATGAAACGGTTGCGTATCATTATCAGTTTAGCATAAACGCCATAGGAAAGGGTGACCGCACGAATATGGAGCCCGGGATTTTAGACAGCATACGCGGTGTGGCAAAAAGTATAGAGGCAGGTCTTTCGCCGGAGCATATCATCCTTTTCAGTCATAAAACAGGCGTGGCGGGCAAGCTCATAAGCTTTAAGCTGTGCGTGGTCATTGACGGCGGCGAGAGGGAAAAAACCGAAGCGGAGCGGCGCGTTTACCTGGAGGTGGATTCCGAAATCCCCTTTGATGTGGTGCTGTACACCTCCAAGGAATGGCGGGAGCTGCTGGGTATTCCCCACTCGTTTGCAAGCAGTATAAACGAAACGGGGTATGTGTTTGTATGAGCCGTCGTTATCTTCGTACCTCGGATAGCCGCCGCCACCTGGACTGGCTCAATAAGGCGAATGAGGATATGCGCGCCGCCGAGCTTTTGGTGGAGCACCCCGATTGCTATAATATGTGTGCGTTTCACTGCCAGCAGACCATAGAGAAGGCGCTAAAGGCGTTTTTGCTCATCGTATCCGACCGCCTGCTGGATGGACATAACCTCACCTGGCTGTGCCGTCAGGCGCTGCGTTACGATAAGGCGTTTGAACAATGGCTGGATGAAAGCGCCACCCTCAACCGGTTTTACATTGAAACCCGCTACCCCGCCGATGTTTCGCTTGCCATCAATAAGGAGCGAATCCACCAGATTTATGGAATGGCGCGGGAGATGGTGGAGTTTATCCGTGAGCAGATAGAGGATGAGGAGGAGGACGAGCCGCCCAAGGACCCCGTTGCGGCGCTGGAGGCGGAGCGCTGAACGACTGATGCGATAGCCAATGTGAAAGTGTAAAAGGTATAGTATTAGGGTCTCATGATAAACCGTGCGGTAAAGCGTACTGCCGCACGGTTTATCATGAGACCCTAATACTAATCTCCTCAAAAAGAGTCGATAAAAATCCGCGTGAAAACCCATAAATTAAAGCTTTTCACTTGGTTTTTATACTCTTTTAAATCGGATATTAGTATAAAATGTGATTTGTGTTAATCCTTTTTATTCTTCTCAATGCGTCGAATAACAAAATGCGCAAGGATAATGCCTAGGGCAATTTGAATAACCGTCACGATAAAGTTACCCAGGAATGCGGCAACAGTAATCATTGTTGGTAATATACTGTATATAACCGGCATAGCTTATAACACCTCCGTTCATGAGAATATGTTGTATAGCTTATTGGAGTATCTAAAACCAATCGAATAAGCTTCGTGAAATGGTCGGCTTTTCGATAATTATCATCAAGTTGTTGGAACGTAGGCAACCGCGCCGACAGTACGAAGCACCTTCGGCGCAAGCGTGTAAAGCTCAAAGGGGCAGCTGCGTTACGCGCTTGCGAAAATGCAAAAGTATTTTTTTCAAAAATTATTTACCGTTTTTACCCTTGCCTTTCGCACTGGTCTTTAGTTCCTCCTTTTTCCCGCACCTGCCACACAAGGCTATTTTGGTGCTGGATTACGGGAGGACTTTATTATTCCATAGTATACCAAAATAAAAGCGAGAAGAAAAGCGCGTCCCGGGCGTAATAGTAAAATATTGCGAGAATTTTTGTCGGAGCATGCACGTGCGTTTCATAAACTTTTCAACTGTCACCAGATAGGATATAATGACTAAGGGTGATAAGAATGGAATTAATACGAGAAAGACTTTCAATGGTGCCTGATTATCGGCATCCAAGTTATATAGGTCATAAGCTGTGTGATATTCTGATAATCGTGATGATGGCAGTTATGTGTGGGCTTGACCAGCTAAATGACATCGTCGTGTTTGCTAGGGAACGAAAGGATTTTTTCGCTAAGCATTTTGACATAAGCAAAATCCCATCCAAGCCGACGTTTAGCCGTGTATTGAATATGATACAGGCAGAGGCGGTAACAGAGGTTATGATTGCTATCATGAAGGAGCAGGCGCAAGAGCTAGGCAATATAATCGCCTTTGACGGCAAGGCTATACGGAGTACATCTGAAAAAGGCAAACCGCATTCAGCGTTGCAGATACTGACGGCGTACATGGTCGATAACGGTCTTGTACTGGCACAGGAAGCCATCCACGAAAAAACGAATGAAATCCCTGTACTGAGAAATATGCTGGATTACGTTGATGTGAGAGGCAGAATTGTCACAGCGGATGCTATGCACTGCCAAAGGGATACCTGCGAGAAAATAGTGGACAGCAAACACGGCGGCGATTAC
>JAEZCT010000025.1 GCA_023433405.1 Bacillota bacterium
CGGCTTTTAGGTAATCATCATCAAGTTGTTGGAACGTCGGCACCCGCGCCGACAGGCGGCTTACTTTTCTTGTTCGAGAAAAGTAAGCAAAAGCGAAGCAGGGACACCCTGCACCCGCTCTAAGCAAGGGCAAACGAAGCATGGCTTGTGTGACGAAGAACCTTCGGCGCAAGCGCGTAAAGCTCAGTGGGGTAGCTGCGTTACGCGCTTGCGAAAACAATAAATAATTTTTTCCAAAAATTATTTATTGTTTTTACCCTTCGGCAAAATCCTGGTGCCTCGCGTATTTTGCCCTTGCTTTTCGCCCTGGTCTGTAGTTCTTCCTTTTTCCCCACACCTGCCACACAAGGCTATTTTGGTGCTGGGGGTACGGGGGAAGCTCTATAACTCCATCATTGGCTGTAGCCCTGTAGCGACGCATGGAACGGTATCCCCCCTAGCCTTACGCGAGAATGCGCCTTACACGCTGCATTACAAGCTCTGTCACCTGCTCCATCTCAAGCCCCTGCGCGCGTTCGTTTACCTCCCGCACCGCCTGACTGACGGCCTCCGCCGCTGACGGCATATCAAAGGAATAGTGAAACATCATTCCGGCGGCGAGAATCGCCGCCATGGGGGAGCGGGTATCGGTACTGCAGGCAGGAGTGAAGGCACCCTGGCGGGAATAGCCCAAAAAGGCACGCGCAAGCGCGCCCGATTCCCCCGCGTGCGCCGCGGCCTCGCTTGCCAGTATGCTGCCGAACAGATTTGACGTAAGCAGCACGTCAAACTGCGCGGGCTCCGAAAGCACCAGCGCCGCCGCACGGTTTACAGAGATATGCGAAAGGCTCACATCCGGATAGCCTTTTGCCGTTTTCTCCACCGCTCCGCGCCACAGCCGCGAGCTTTCCAGCACATCGGCGCGGTCCACCGAGACAACCTGCCCCCGGCGTTTGCGGGCAAGCTCAAAGGCCTGCTTTGCCACCCGCTCCACCTCCGGCTCGGTATACAGCTCGGTATCAAACGCCGCGTCCACCTCCTCCACCTTGGTGTGGCCGCGAGGCCCGTAATAGATGCCGCCGCACAGCTCCCGCACCAGCAAAAGGTCTACAGCCTTTTCGGGAATAAGCACCGGGCACAGCTCGGTAAACAGGCCAAGCTTTGCCCGCAATGCGCGCACCCCGGCCGAGGGCTGCACATGGGGCGCAAGCCCATCTGCCCGTTTATCTCCGACAGGTCCCAGCAATATCGCGCTTGCCGCGCGGCATTTCTGTGCCGTAGAGCCAGAAAAAGGAGTGCCCTCGCTTTCATACGCGGCATAGCCAATATTCTCGTAGCTGCAATCCAACGCAACTCCCTCTATGGCACAGACCTCGGCGGCCACACGAACCGCCTGCTCCATCAGCCTAGGCCCAAAACCATCGCCCAAAAGTACCACCACTTGAAAACCAGCCATAGCGACCCCCTTTATTTGTCCCCGGTTACCCAGTTCCTCAGTTTTTTAGTTTTTTAGTTTAGATACCATATCATTTCCAAACACACATCGCGCAATAAATGGGCGCTTAAAAACAAAGCGACAAATTTATTAATATTTTTAGCGATTTAGTACTTTACAAATCGTATGTCATATTTTATAATTTACTTTACGTTATAACTGCTTCACTCACGCCGCATCGATGATTCGCGGCTTTTTTCGGGTTTTTTTGACCTTTTATCGTCACTTTGCTGCGATAGCTTTTTACATTTGCTGACCAAAGGGCTTACGCCCTGATTGAAAAAGGATACAACAGGGAGGATTTCGGCATGAATTCAGATTTTCCGCGCATACTTACTCTGCTGAGGAAGGAAAAGGGCATTACCCAAAAGGATGCCGCCGGCGCGCTTGAAATCTCGCAGGCGCTGCTCTCGCATTATGAAAAGGGGATTCGCGAGTGCGGGCTGGATTTTCTCGTAAAATGCGCGGACTATTACACTGTTTCGTGCGATTATCTGCTGGGGCTGTCGCCCGACCGCACGGGAACTACGATTACGGTGGATGAGATTCCCGAACCGGAGCAGATGGGTAAGGAGAACACCTTTCGGGGCAGCGTACTGCCTACCTTAAGTAAAAAGCTGATTGCGAACTCGCTTAATATCCTGTTTGACCTTTTACAGCGGTCATCCAACCAAGCGCTGGTCACCGAGGTGTCTTCCTTTTTAATGCTCGCGGTTTATCGAATGTTCCGCATCGTTTACGCGGCAAACCCCAAGAACCAGGAAAGCCTTTTCACCATACCAAACTCCCTCTCCAAGGGCTACGCGGCCTCCTCTATGGAGCTGTGTGAGGCGAAGGCGGCGGCGCTTGCAAACGGCGAGAAGGTGGACGACGCGGCACCCGTTAAAGACCCTACCTGCTTTGCAATGACCTCGCAGTCGTTAAGCGCGGCGTACCCGCTGTTTGCGTCCTCTCTGTTTAACCTTATTCAAAACAGCGAGTCGCGCATCTCGGGCAAAACCTCAAAGGCTAAGAGATAGCGGGGCATTATCCCGCAAAGGGCGTTTCGGGTAAATTTGCCTGTTCTTTTATCATAGCACCTTAGTGCCGTAAAATAAAGCGTTTTGAATTCACAGGAAAATATGAGCCACGCAAACCATCTCTTTTTTTGAGCATGAACCAAAAACGGGCGGGTCATACAGACCACGCCCGTTTTTCTCGCGTTAATCCTTTTTCTGCGAGGTCTTGTTTCGCAAAACGGATACTTGACATCCTTGAAGTGATTTCGCATAATAAAAGGAAGACTCTTTTACACTAATCCCGTTTTGAAACGAAATTGGTATTTAAGCAAATAATACGGCCGCGCAAGTCGGCGGAACGGAGCATACGCCATGGCACAACAGCTTGAAAAGCTTTACGACCCAAAACAGGTTGAAAGCCGGATTTACGATTTTTGGCTCACGGAGGACTTCTTTCACGCCGTCGTCAACCACGATAAAAAGCCTTACACCATTATGATGCCCCCGCCCAACATCACAGGGCAGCTGCACCTTGGCCACGCGCTGGATAACTCCGTGCAGGACAGCCTCATTCGCTTTAAAAGAATGCAGGGCTACGAAGCCCTTTGGATGCCCGGAACCGACCATGCCGCAATCGCCACCGAGGCAAAGATTGTGGAGGATATGAAAAAGCATGGCATAACCAAGGATGACCTTGGGCGGGATGGCTTTTTAACCCGCGCGTGGGAATGGAAGAAAAAGTACGGCGGGCGCATCATCGAGCAGCTAAAAAAGCTCGGCTCCTCCTGCGACTGGGAGCGCGAGAGCTTTACCATGGACGAGCGCTGCTCCCGCGCGGTGCATGAGGTCTTTGTGCGCCTGTTTGAAAAAGGGCTGATTTACCGGGGCGAGCGCATCATCAACTGGTGCCCCCACTGCCTCACCTCCATCTCGGATGCGGAGGTGGAGTACGAGGAGAAGGAAGGTCACTTCTGGCACATCAAATACCCCATTGCCGACGGCTCGGGGTACCTTGAGCTTGCCACCACCCGCCCCGAAACCATGCTGGGTGATACCGCCGTTGCGGTGCACCCCGAAGACGAGCGTTATAAGCACCTAATTGGCAAAAACGTTATACTCCCGATTGTCAATAAAGAAATACCCGTGATTGCCGACGCGTATGTGGAGATGGAGTTTGGCACCGGTGTGGTGAAGATTACCCCCGCCCACGACCCCAACGATTTTGAGGTTGGTCTGCGCCACAGCCTGCCCGTCATTAACGTCATGCACGACGACGGCTCCATAAACGAGAACGGCGGGCGCTTCTCCGGCATGACCGGCCCTGAGGCCCGCAAGGCGATTGTAAAGCAGCTGGAGGAAGAAGGGCTTTTGCATAAGGTGGAGGACATCAAGCACAACGTGGGCACCTGCTACCGCTGCGCCCATGTGGTGGAGCCCCGCGTCTCCAAGCAATGGTTTGTAAAGATGCAGCCTCTCGCCGAGCCCGCCATCGAGACCGTGAAAAGCGGTGCTACGCGGTTTATTCCCGAGCGGTTTGACAAGATATACTTTAACTGGATGGAGAACATCAAGGATTGGTGCATCTCCCGCCAGCTTTGGTGGGGCCACCGCATCCCCGCCTATTACTGCGCGGGCTGCGGCGAGATGATCGTCTCGCGCGACGCGGTGGATAAATGCCCGAAGTGCGGCAGCACCCATATTGAGCAGGACCCCGATACGCTCGATACCTGGTTCTCCTCCGCCCTGTGGCCGTTCTCCACGCTGGGCTGGCCGGAGAAGACGCCGGAGCTTGATTACTTTTACCCCACCGATACACTGGTGACGGCCTATGATATCATCTTCTTCTGGGTGGCGCGCATGATTTTCTCAGGCGTGGAGCAGATGGGGGTTACCCCCTTCCACACCGTGTTCATCCATGGGATTATCCGCGACGCGCAGGGGAGAAAGATGTCAAAATCCCTGGGCAACGGCATTGACCCGCTGGAGCTTGTGGACGGCTATGGCGCGGACGCCTTGCGCCTGACCCTTTTAACCGGCAACAGCCCCGGCAACGACATGCGCTTTTCGGAGGAAAAGATTACCGCAAGCCGCAACTTTGCCAATAAGCTGTGGAATGCCTCGCGCTTTGTGCTCATGAACCTTACCGATGAGGTCACCGCCGTTTCCCTGCCCTCCTCCCTTGCCGTGGAGGATAAATGGATTGTAAGCAAGTACAACTCCCTTGTTGCCGATGTGACCGATAACCTGGAGAAGTACGAGCTGGGTCTTGCGGTATCGAAGCTGTATGACTTTATTTGGAACGTGTACTGCGACTGGTATATTGAGCTGACCAAGCCCCGCCTCTTAGCGGGGGGCGAAACCTCCTTGGCGGCACAGCAGGTGCTGGTGTTTGTGCTTTCAAACACCCTTAAGCTCTTGCACCCCTTTATGCCGTTTATTACCGAGGAGATTTGGCAGGCGCTGCCCCATGATGGAAAATCCATTATGGTCAGCGCATGGCCCCTGCACGACCCCGCCCTGAGCTTTGCGGCGGAGGAGACGGAGTTTGAGCGCGTGATGAACGCCATCCGCGCCGTGCGCAACCGCCGCAGCGAAATGAACGTGCCGCCCAGCAAAAAGGCCAGCGTCTTTATTGTCACCGATTATCCCGGGACCTTTGAGCAGGGAAAAATCTTCATAGAGCGCCTGGCGTTTGCCTCCTCTGTGGAGCTGGTGAGCGAGTACAAGGGGGGCGACGCGGTATCGGTTATTACCGAAAGCGCGCGCATCTTCATCCCCATGCAGGAGCTGGTGGATTTTGAAAAGGAGCTCGCCCGCCTGAAAAAGGAGAAAGAGGCCTGCGAGAAGGATGTCGCATTTTTAAGCGGCAAGCTTTCAAACGATGGCTTTGTCGCCAAGGCTCCCCCCGCTGTGATTGAGACGGAGAAGGCGAAGCTCAAGTCCGCGCAGGATAAGCTCGAGAAGATACTGGAGAGCATCGCGGCCCTCGCGTAGATTTGATTGGTAGCAACCCTCCTTGGCAATGCCAAGGAGGGTTGCTTTTTTTCGAATTTCAATAAATCCATTGACATTTTATTGTGTATTTATTATTATGTTTATAGTTTTAATAAACAAATATTATAAAGGTGTACTAAAATGATAAACAACTGGTTTGAGTTTACTCTTGATGAATTAAAACGCGGCTTTGCCCACCAGCCACAGTCCGGCAGGTATGTGTGCCTCGTGTGCGGTAAAGCCTTTGACGAGGGGGAGGTTTTCGAGCTGCACGGGCGGTTTTATCTGCCGGAGAGGGCGGCGGCGCTGCATGTACAAACCGAACACGGGGGTATGGCGGCGGTACTGCTCGGCTGTGAGAAAAAGGCCATTGGGCTGACGGATAACCAGAAGGAGCTGTTTGCGTCATTACTGCAGGGCTTAAGCGATAATGAGATCGCCGCGGGCGGAGGAGTATCACCCGCAACGGTGCGGCACACCCGGTTTACCCTCCGGGAGCGGGCACGGCAGGCAACGCTTTACCTTGCGCTTTATGAGCTGACTGACCAATACACAAAGGGAAAGGGAGGCGCGAAGGGCCGGGAGCTAATAGAGGTACACGAGGGCGCAAAGATGGTAGACGAGCGCTATGCGATTACAATAGACGAGGAGGAAAAAACGCTTAAAACCTGCTTTATTTCACTGGAGCCCCTGCGGTTAAAGGTATTCTCCGCAAAGGAGAAGAAGAAGATTGTTATACTAAAACGCATTGTGACTCTGTTTGCCGAGAATGAGGTCTACACCGAGCGGCAGGTTAACGCCATCCTAAAGCCGGTATTTGAGGATTTTGCCACGCTGCGGCGCTACCTGATTGAATATGGATTTATGGAAAGGAACGCGGACGGCAGCGTTTACAGGTTAACGAACCATCATGGAACAGTATGATATCCTACGGCTTCTAAACAGTACAGGGCAGCTTGCCAGACTGCCCCGAAAAAAGGATGCAAGACAGACCGCTTTAATCTGGTTGTCGCGGCACTTTAAGCACGGGCAAATTTACAGCGAGAAGGAAGTGAACGCGATTCTTTCGGCAAATAGCGCGCTTGAGGATTACGCCCTGCTGCGCCGGGAGCTGTATGACTGCGGGCTGCTCGACCGAACCAAAAACGGCTCGCGGTATTGGCGCGGCGGCTTTATGCGCGGCGCGCTTGCCAATGAAACGGTGTGCTTGCGCGACCTGTGCGAAGGTGATTTGGAGCCTATGCTGGCAATACACGAGTCCATTCGGTATTATAACGATTTTACGGGTGAGGTCTACACTCCGGAGCTTGCAAAGGCGGCAATAGAGGGAACCGACCTGCCGCAAAACGGCCACAGGGAGTTTGCGGGCGCAAAAATGATCCTGACCCACAATCATGCCGTCGCGGGCTACCTGATGACCTACCGCGGCTACCCCGCCCCTGACGTCTTATGGCTGGCGGCACTGTTCCTGCATAAGAATTACCACCGCAAGGGCATTGGCTCGGCTGCAGTGCGGATGGTGGAGGAGCACGCGAAGAGGTGCGGGTTTGCCCAAATCAGCCTTGGTGTGATGTCGCTAAATACCCCCGGCCTCAAATTCTGGGTGGGTCAGGGGTTTCATACCATAGAACGGGTGTGCCTTAACGAGAAGGATTTGACCTGCCTTGTTTTGTCAAAGCCCTGTTTGTAATACGAACCGAATGCTTGTTTATCACGAACCTTAAGTGTTGATAAAAATCCAAGTAAAAACCCATAAACTAAAGCTTTTCACTTGATTTTTATACGCTTTTGAATCGGTTATTAGTATAAGCACCTCCGGCGAAACCCTTAGACTAAGCGTATTTTCCCCTTGCTTTTCGCCCTGGTCTTTCGTTCTTCCCTTTTTCCCGCACCAGCCACACAGGGCCACTTTGGTGCTGTGGTTACGGGGGGTACTTTATTATCGCATAACGCAAAATATTATGCCATTACACACTAAGAATCCGAGATTATCTCCTATAACCTCCACAAATCATGGCAATATATTCAAATTTAACCGCCTTTGAGCAAAAATAGAGTTGCATTTTGGGGCGCAATCATATATTATCTAATAAGTGGCGACTCCCCGCTGCGGCGTTTGGCGCTGCAATTTTTTTAGTGCATAGCATATGCAGTAATTTTGGTTTTTCCCGCCACTTATTTTACAAGCCGATTTATTTATTTGGAGGTATAACATTAATGATGACAAAAAAGCTTAACCGCATTGTCGCTCTCGCGCTGGCTGCTTTGATGATGATGCTTGTGCTCACCGCATGCAGCGGAGAGCCCGCTACTGTAGAGAGCTCTTCCGCTCCTGCTTCCTCATCCGCCACTTCGTCCGTTACCTCGGTTTCCGACGCAACACCGGAGCCCATAGCTGACGATACCCTGAAAAAACTCGACGAAGCGAAGACCACTAACCCCGAAACCCTTTCCTGGCTGACGATTCCGAACACCAACATCGATTATCCTGTTTTGCAGTCTAAAAGCGACAACTTTAAATACGAAACCAAGGATATTAAGGGCGAGAAATCCGTGCTTGACCAGAGCAAGATTACCGATAAAACGGTAGTGGATAACCTTGGCGGCTCCAAGGCTTACCTGGGCGCCATCTACTTCGACAGCAAGGCCAATGTATCCAAGGTCAAGAGTGAGTCTGCCAGACAGCTTTTAATCTACGGACACAACTGGACCAACATCGTTGAGCCCTTCCGCATTGGCAACCAGAAGGATTACGACGTTATGTTCGCACAGCTTAAATCCTACACCGATGAGACCTTTGCGAAAACAAACCCCTATATCTACCTGACCACCGACGGTGTTACTCAGGTATATAAGGTGTTTAGCGCCGTTTATTTTAACGCCTTCTGCTCAAACTATATTACCCCTAACCCTAAAGACGATGCCTATACCAAGCTGCTTGCCGACGCACAGGCGCGTTCCCTGTATAAGTTCGGCACCGAGGTGAGCAAGGATGACAATATCATCTCCCTCATCACCTGCTCGAGAAAGTACCCGAAGAGCCTGACACAGGGCAACGCACAGGGACAGACCTTCAACATCCAGCGCTTTACCGTTATGGCTCGCCTGCTGCGTGACGGCGAGACCGATAAGGATCCTGTTACCGTTACAAAGAACACCGGTAACCTTGACCCCAAGTGGACAATGAAAACCCACAGCCTGTAATAACGTTTTAATACAAAAACCCCGCCTTCATCGGCGGGGTTTTACTAATTTACCGGTTGTTTTTGGTATACATCTATGGTATAATTTATACAATTGCTTTGTGTTGCTTAATGAGCGGCGCGCCGCCAGACTGTCAGACGCAGAAATTTGCTGCAAAAAAGGTAAGCTTATAAATGAACGAACTACCACTCTACCGTATATTCTAAGCTTTTGGAGGAATCACGCATGGTTATAAACAACGCCGCAGTGCTGCCGTCGGTCAGACGTCCTTCGGACCGTCTATTTGCCGCCGTACAAAGGCCTACATATATTATTATTGCCCTTGCCGCTTTGCTGGTTGCCGCCATTGTGGGCGACAGCGCCGCGAAAGGCGCATTCTATAGCCAAAGCTCCAGCGAACCGGCTAAGTATCAGGTGGCCGGCCTGCTCGCCCCGCCTGTGTTTGAGGCACCTGATTTTATCTTATCCAAAAGTGACCGTCTGGCTTTGCCGGCTCTTGACCTGATGGAAGATATCTCGATGACCGAGGACGATTTTAAGGCCGAGCAGGCGATGATTACCGCCCGCAACACTCCCAAAAGCAGCGGCGGCTCCCGCGCGACCATTTCCTATGGCGCGATTTCCTATTCTGGCAGCGGTCAGTCAAATCTCTCCGCCTGGAAAGCAATTAACCCGGATACCACCGCCTTCCTGCGCATTCCCGGCACGACCATCAACTACCCGGTTATGCGCGGCACCTCGTATGAGTTTAAGCAGCAGGACGGCTCTTATGGAAAATCCCCCGGCGCGTTATGGGTGCATACCGGCCCCCTCTCCTCCGGCAGGGCGGGAATGCAGAGCAACACCGTCATTACCGGTCATAACTGGGGCAACTGTACGGGTGCTTATCCGTTTATCGGCCCTGTTACATCCTCCGGTCGCTTTGACCAGCTGCTCTCCTACACCTCTCCGTCCTTTGCGTCCGCAAACCCTTATATCTATCTTTCAATCCCGGGTGAGGATCTCACACTCGCTGTCATTGCCGCCTTCTATGTACCCAACATCTATAATGATTACGATAACATTTACAACGGCGACGCCGCGACGTTAGCGTATCGGGCACAATCGCGCAGCCTGTTCAGCTCCGGCTTTGGCGTCTCCTCGAGCGATAAGCTGGTTACCTTCTTTACCTGCTCCCGATACCTAAATACCGGCGCGCTGCAGCGGTTTGTTGTTGTCACCAAGGTCCTCTAAAGCCCCCCCTTTTGGCATCCTCAGTTTTTGCTTGCAGCGTTATTGAAAAGGACGGCGTTTATGCGCCGTCCTTTTTTGGCCATAATATTCCTGTCCTCCCGTGCAGTATTTTCAGCCGTTTTTGCCACTGAATAGACAGTTTCCTTTATACTTTTGAAAAAAGAAATGAAGTATGAAAGGACAGCGATACAAAATGCGTATTATGATTCTCAAGGAAAGGTTATAATTTATCGGATTATCGGAGAACAAATCATTGGCGTATCAAGATCGTGCATCCATTGCTTAAAGCAAATTCACATCAGCAAAATCTGTTTGACCGGCAGTATGTATGGCAATGCTTGTCCCCTAAGCAGTTACATAAACTGGATTGCGAATATGCTGTGTCATCCAGTCTTTTTAATTACTGCCAATGGCGATGCATGAAAACTGTTAATATTTTTTAGCTTTTTTTTGCTCATACCTGTGGTATAATCAAACAAGCAGATCGATTCGACTCAATTCGGAGGTAACTTATGCTTAAAGACATAAAACAGCGCAAGACCATTCACTCGTCGCTGCGTTTTAATAAGAGGCTTTCTCTGCTCCTTTTGGCAGTCTGCATTATTGGGGTGCTTGCGTCCTGTGTACACTCTCCCACGCCCTCCTCTAACCCGGAGGAGGTTTCATCTGAAACCATCTCCTCCTCAGAGCCCGAGGAGTTTTCCGAAGACCCGCCGCCCTATGGCGAGCCGGTTACCCCCAGCGCGGATATCTTGGAGAAGCTTTCTCAAAGCTTTCCCGTGGGTAACCCCAAGGGTTGGCTGACCATACCCGGAACCACGGTGGATGATGCCGTGTTATACAGCCCCGAGAATAACGACTTTTACCTTGACCAGCGCGTGAATTATCAGGGCAAATACGACTATTCCGGCCTCATCTTTGCGGATTTTCGCAATACCCTTAGCAGCCGCGTTCGCCTTTCGCGCAATACCGTAATCTACGGTCACAACATTGAAACAAACGGCTCGATTAACCGGCGTTTCTCGCAGCTGTTAAAATACCACGACCTTTCGTTTGCAAAGGAAAATCAGTTCGTCCATTTTTCAACCGCGGAGGACGAGATGGTTTGGCAGATTTTCGCCTCCTTTACCACCGATACCGATTTTTATTACATCGAGCCCGATCCAACGGACGACGGTTTTATGTACATCATATCCGAGGCCTACCAGCGCAGCGACCATTTTTATGATGTTGAGGTCGGCCCGAGAGATAAGATTTTAACCCTTTCGACCTGCACCTATGAGTACAAAACCTTTGGCGTCGCCCGCGATGACCAGCGTTATGTGGTAATGGCAAAACTGCTCTCCCCCGACGACGACCTTGTGCCTGTCAACGTGTATGAGAATGAGCATAAGAAACTCCCGTCGTTTGTGAAATAAAAAGCGCTGCCGCAGTTTCTTAATTTCTTTGAGTTCGCATTTCTTTTTTTACTGATATCCGATTAACCCGTTATGGCAATAGACTACTTTTCATTTTGCAATCAAGCCCTTATTTTTTATCATTTGCTTTATATTATACTGCTCGAACCTGTGAGCAGGGTAAAAGCTAAGCCCCGCAAGGCTGACTTGCGGGGCTTATTGACGTTATATCGACACCAATGAATATTTTAAGGCTTATGCCTTTTCAATGGCCGCAAGGGTTTTCTCCAATGTCCCCACGTCCTCAATGTTGTATGCCGCCGCGCCCTTGACGGTTTTTTTCACAAAGCCGGTGAGTGTTTTGCCCGGACCCAGCTCTACATAAGCCGTTATGCCATCCGCGGACATCGCCGAAAGCTCGTCGGTAAAGCGCACGGGAGAAACCAGGTGCTTTGCAAGGTACGTCGGCAGGTCGCTGCCCTTCTCCGCCGTAAAATCCTCCATCCGCGCGCCGGTAAGGTTTGAATAAAACGGAACGCCGGGCTGACAATATGTGCAACCGGACAAAAACGCGCCAAGCTCCGCCGCCGCAGGTTCCATGAGCCGCGAATGGAACGCCGAGCTGACGTTTAAGCGAATTACCTTGCCGCCGCGTGCGCTCAACGCATCCGCCGCCGCCCGAGCCGCTGCCTCTTCCCCCGCAATGACGGTTTGTGCCGCGCTGTTAAAGTTTACCGGCAAAACGTAGCCCTCAGTCTGAGCGCAAAGCTCGGCAATTTCCGCCGCCGAAAGGCCGATGACCGCATACATGGCACCGCCCGCACTGTCCGCCGCCTGCTGCATGGCCTTAGCCCGCGCGTCAATCACCCGAAAGCCCGTCTCAATATCAAACACCCCGCAAAAGGTCAGCGCGGCATATTCCCCCAGGGAATGTCCCGCCGCCGCCGAGGCGTTAAGCCCCTTCTCCCGCGCGGCGGTTAGCGCCGCCAGAGACACGGCATAAATAAGGGGCTGAGAGACGACAGTTTTTGCTATCTCCTCGGCGCTGCCCTCAAACGAGAGCGCCGCAAGGTCGTAGCCCAGCACCTGCCTCGCGGTTTGGTAAAGCTCCCGTACAGACGCAAAGCCGTCATAAAGCTCGCGTCCCATGCCCGGATATTGCGATCCCTGGCCGGAAAACAAAAAGGCAATGTTCACAGTTGATCCTCCTTATGTTTGTTGAGATAAGCCAACTAACATGAACAAAACGTGAACATTATGAACTAAATACATACGAAGTGTCTAAAATCTATGAATTTAGGGCCATAGTTTTACAGTTCATTCATTGACATTAGTAGCTAATCTCAATAAAATTGGGGTAACATAGAAAAGCTTTTATAAAAAAGCTTTCCAGGTGCTGCAGTCCATAGGGAGTATTGGCTGCGGGTGCCGCCCGGTTGCTGCGGACGGCTTTGTTACCGTTATACCATGAAACCGCCATGTATTGCAAGGGCGAAAATTAGCGTTTGCGGTTTTCTGTTAAAAATGCGCGTACGCGTTGCCCCGCGGTCGCCGCAGCGCTGAAAAAGTATGCTTTGCAGGTCTCAATGTTCCGGCTTATGCCGCCACAATTTTCTTGGCGTCCTGCGCGTTTTGGGTGTGGGCACCGAAAAGGAATGGTTTAAACATGAATAAAACAGGGATACGCATTCTCGGCACCGGCGCCTATGCCCCGGCCATCGCAGTGCAAAACGAGGACTTCACAAGGCTGGTTGAAACCTCGGACGAATGGATTACAAAACGCACGGGTATGAAGACTCGCAGGCTGACTGCCGGAGAGCCAACGTGGATGATGGGCGCGGAGGCGGCGAAAAATGCGTTGGAGCACGGCGGGGTTTCGCCCGACGAGATAGACCTTGTGCTGTTTACCACCATTACCCCCGACTTTTACACCCCCTCCATGGCCTGCCTTGCGGCGGGACGGTTAGGCATTCAGGGCGCGGCGTGCTTTGATTTGAACAGCGCGTGTTCCGGCTTTGTTTATGCGCTGGATATGGCGCACCGTTATCTTGCTACCGGCGGCGCGACGAAGGCTCTGATTATTTCGTCGGAGATTCTGTCCGGCATCACCGATTACACCGACCGCTCCACCTGTGTGCTGTTTGGCGACGGCGCGGCGGCCTGTGTGCTGGAAAAAAGTGATTCGCTGTTCTCCTCCTTTCTTTCTACCGACTGCACGGGCGCGGGTCTTTTGTTTGCCCGCTCCCGAAGGTCGGCACATCCCTTCCTCACAGCCGAAAACGCGGTGACGGTGGAGGATGGCTTTGCCGAACAGACCGATAAGCTGTTTATGGATGGCAAGGAGGTTTATAAATTCGCCACCCGCGTTATGCCCGAGGCGGTGGAAAAGGTGTGCGGGCAGGCAGGCATTGCGGTAAGCGACCTTGCGGTAATCGTCCCCCACCAGGCAAACACGCGCATTATGGAGACGGCGGCGTCAAGGCTGGGCGTCACCATGGAGACCGTTTTTTGCAATGTTGAAAAATACGGCAACACCTCCAGCGCCAGCATCCCCATCGCGCTGGATGAGCTTAACCGTTCCGGGCGGTTCAAAAAAGGGGACAAGGTGTGTACCGTGGGCTTTGGCGCGGGGTTAACCTATGGCGCGGTGCTGTTTGAGGTTGTTTAAAGCGCCCCCCATGGTTTATATGCCGCACAATCAGTCAAGGATTAATGGAAAACCATTAACCCGGCAGAAGCCTTTGCCGTTAAGCATACCGCTAATTATTATGCAAAGTGAATATTCAGTCGTTAAAAAGTAAAAAGGCTCATTTGAGTATACCGCCGCTTTGCGGCAAGATGGAGGTTATCATGATCAAGACGAGACTAACCGAGCTGTTGGGTGTAAAATATCCCGTAATCCAAGGCGGAATGGCTTGGGTCGCGGATGCGGCGCTGGCCTCTGCGGTAAGCAACGCCGGCGGCATCGGGCTGATTGCGGCGGCAAACGCGCCGGTAGACTATGTGCGTGAGCAGATTCGCAAGGCAAAAACGCTCACCGACCAACCATTTGGGGTTAACATTATGATGATGTCTCCCTATCTTGAGGAGATTGCGCAGCTGGTGGCGGAGGAACGCGTTAAAGTGGTAACCACCGGGGCAGGTAATCCCGGAAAATATATGGAGCTTTGGAAATCGGCCGGCATCGTCGTTATCCCCGTTGTTCCCTCTGTGGCGCTGGCTAAGCGTATGGAGCGCTCGGGGGCGGATGCCGTGGTCGCGGAGGGCTGCGAATCGGGTGGACATATTGGGGAGCTGACCACAATGGCATTGGTGCCGCAGGTGGTGGATGCCGTGTCGGTTCCCGTCATAGCGGCGGGTGGTATTGCCGACGGGCGCGGTCTGGCGGCGGCATTGCTGTTGGGCGCACAGGGCGTACAGGTTGGCACCGTCTTTCTTGCCTGCGACGAATGCACCATCCACCCCAACTACAAAAAGATGGTGGTGGACGCGAAGGATACCGACACCGCGGTGACAGGCCGTGCCTTGGGACGTGCGGCGCGTTCGGTGAAAAACCGCTTTACCCGCCGGGTATCCGACCTTGAGAAATCGGGCGTTACGGCGGACCAGCTGGAGGAAGCGATGGTAGGCTCCCTGCGCAAGGCCGCTGTGGAGGGTGATGAGGATAACGGCGCATTCATGGCGGGGCAGATTTCCGGCATGATTCATACCATCCGCCCCGCAAACGAGATTATCACGTCCATGATTTCGGAGGCCGAGGGGCTGCTAAAGAATCCCGACCGGCTGGGAGGTGTGCGCTTTGAGTAAGACAGCGATTGTAACCGGCGCAAACCGGGGCATTGGCGCCGCTACGGCGGTATGCCTTGCGCAAAAGGGCTTTCACGTCGCGCTGCTTTGCCGCAGCGCGGAAAGCGCCCAGGGTGAAGGCGCGCGGGTTGCCGGCGAATGCGCCGCCCATGGAGTGCAGGCGGAATGCTTTGTGTGCGACGTAGCCGACTACTCCGCCTGTGAGGAAGCCGTGGCAAAGGTTAAGGAACGCTTTGGCTCGATAGATGTACTGGTAAACAACGCGGGCATTACGCGTGACGGCTTGCTGGTGCGCATGAAGGAGGACCAGTTTGACGAGGTCGTTCGCGTTAACCTCAAGGGTGCCTTTAACATGCTAAAGCATGTGGGCGGGGTAATGATGCGACAGAAAAGCGGCAAAATCGTCAACGTATCCTCTGTCGCGGGGCTGTATGGCAACGCGGGACAGGTAAACTACAGCGCAAGCAAGGCGGGGCTAATCGGTATGACCCTATCGGCCGCCAAGGAGCTTGCCCCCCGGGGAATTACCGTCAACGCGGTTGCCCCTGGCTTTATTGAAACTGACATGACCGACGCGCTGCCCGAGGGTGTTAAGCAAAAGGTGCTGGAGCTCATTGGAATGGGGCGCTACGGCAAAGCGGAGGAGATTGCGGAGGTTATCGCCTTCTTTGCCTCCGACGCGTCGTCCTATGTTACGGGACAGGTGCTCGCCATTGACGGCGCACTGATGATGTAAGCCTTAAGAAGGCAGGGGATAAAGCATAGAGAGCGGGACAGACGCAAAACGTCTTACTCTGCCCGCTTGCGCCTAGCCTCTGCTCTTTTGGGGCAGAAACGGGAAAACGGGGGAGAAACAAATGAAAAGGGTAGTTATTACAGGTATTGGCGCGTTAACCGCGCTGGGCGCGGATACCGGTGCGTTTTGGGAGAGCATTAAGGCGGGGCGGCACGGCATATCCCCCATAGAGGGCTTTGATACCAAGGACCACGGGGTATCGCTCGCCGCCGAGATTAAGAATTTTGACCCCACCGCCTATGGGATAGAGAAGAAGGAAGCGCGGCGAATGGACCGCTACTGCCAGTACGCAATGGCGGCTGCAAACATGGCGATAAAGGATTGTGGAACCCTGTTTGAGGGGGATGACCCTTTTCGCATTGGCGTAATCGTCAGCTCCGGCATTGGCGGAATGCAAACCAATTCCGACGAAAACCAGAAGCTGTTTGAAAAAGGCCCCAAACGCATTTCTCCTTTTTATGTTCCTATGATTATTGCCAATATCGCGGCGGGCATGATCTCAATACGCTATGGCTTTCAGGGCAGCGCCACCTGCATCGTTACCGCCTGCGCCACCAGCGCGGATTCGGTGGGACAGGCCTTTCGCTCCATTAAGCACGGCTACCACGATGTGATGATTGCCGGCGGCAGCGAAGCCGCTATCATCCCCATATCCATTGCGGGCTTTCACAATATGATGGCACTTTCATCCGTCACCGACCCCGACAGGGCGTCCATTCCCTTTGATAAGGAGCGCGACGGCTTTGTAATGGGCGACGGCGCCGGTGTGCTGGTGCTTGAGGAATATGAGCACGCCAAAAAGCGCGGCGCAAAGATCTATGCCGAGGTAGCGGGCTACGGCTCCACCGCCGACGCGTACCATATTACAAGCCCCGACCCCGAGGGTACGGGGGCATCCCGTGCCATGCAGCTTGCCATGGAAGAGGCGGGCCTTACGGCAGACGGGGTGGATTACATCAACGCTCACGGCACCTCCACGCCGCTCAACGATAAATACGAAACGGCGGCGATTAAAAAGGCGCTGGGCGAGCGCGCGTATCAGGTTCCCATCAGCTCCACCAAGAGCATGACGGGGCATCTTTTGGGCGGCGCGGGCGCGGTGGAGGCCATTGTCTGCGCACTGGGCATCTCGGAGGGCGTGGTTGCCCCCACGGTTGGCTACAGGGAAAAGGATCCGGAGTGCGACCTTGACTATGTGACCGACGGTGCGCGAAAGCAGCCGGTGCGGGCGGCATTATCAAACTCCCTTGGCTTTGGCGGGCACAACGCCACCCTTTGCCTGAAGGCCCTGAGCGAGTAATACTAATCTCCTCATACAAAGCGGAAGGGTAGATAAAAATTCGCGTGAAAACTTATAAACCAAAGCGTTTCACTCGATTTTAATACTTTTTCATTCGGCGATTCGTATAAATTCCCATGCGACACAAATTGTATGTTTCTCGCGCGGGAAGATGATATATTTATAACAATCACATTTACGGGGGGAGCATGTCCGCGCGGGCGGATGGTAACAGCGCCTTCGTTACACGGGAGCGCAAAAAAACGGGATCGCGGTGAAAAGGGTACTCCCCCTTGGTTGAAGCGCCGCACCCCGAGCGAAGCAGGGATATATTATCGAGTATCGATACAATCCGCCCCCGGACGCGCCCCCGATAGAAAAGAACAGTAAAAAGTGAGGGAAAGCCTTTGGAGATGCAACACATTACGGTAGATGAGATTAAGGAGCTGGTCAGCCACTTTGCGGTGAGCGGCCTTGGTTCCTTCACCTTGCAGGACGGCGGCTTCAGCCTGCGGCTGGAAAGCGACGCGGCGGCCTGCTCGCATACGTCGGCACCGGTTATGGCGGGTTGCGAAAGCGCTGCCTCATTCCAAGAGCCTGCCGCGGCGCAGGCTCCCGCCATATCCGACGCACCCGCAGGTGCCCCCTGTGCCCTCAAAGGCACGATGGTAACCGCGCCGGTGGTGGGAACCTTTTACCGCGCGCCATCGCCCGAGAAGCCCCCCTTTATCAAGGAGGGGCAGACGGTAAAAAAAGGCGACGTCTTGTTTATCATCGAGTCGATGAAGCTCATGAACGAGGTGGAGAGCGAGTGTGACGGCGTTGTAGGCGAGATTTTAGTAAAGGACGGTCAGGGCGTAGAGTACGGTCAGCCGTTGATTACGCTGCTTTAGCGAGCAAGCATTTGCGAAAGGATGGCACCGCCCTATGCTGATGAATCAGGAACAGATAAAAGAGATTATCGCCCACCGCGACCCGTTTTTGCTTATTGACGAGATTGAGGAGCTGGAGCCGGGTGTGCGCGCGGTGGCCATTAAGCACATTAAGCAGGGTGAGGACTGGTTTCGCGGGCATTTTCCCGCACACCCTGTTGTGCCGGGGGTTTTGATTGTGGAGATGCTGGCGCAGGCAGGGGCTGTTTGTGCGCTGAGCCTGCCTGAGAACAAGGGCAAGCTTGCGTTTTTTGGCGGCATAGATAAGCTCAAATTCCGCCGTCAGGTTTTGCCCGGGGAAACCCTGCGCCTCGAGGTGGAGATTATTCGCCTTCGTACTCAGGCCGGTGTGGGCAAGGCAACCGCCACCGTAAACGGCGAGCGCGCGGTTACCGGTGAATTAACCTTTATGTTGACTAAGTAATTCATGATTTTTATACGCTTTTGAATCGGCTAGTCGCATAAACGCTTGCAATTCAAACGAGTATACTGATAAGCCAGCGCAAACCGCATTTACAATTAGGATTTTTACACAACAATAGTACCGGAAGGCGAGGAATTGCCATGTTTAATAAGGTGCTCATCGCAAACCGCGGAGAGATTGCGGTGCGGATTATTCGCGCCTGCCGTGAACAGAATGTGCGCACCGTCGCGGTTTTTTCCGAAGCGGACAGAAGCGCCCTGCATACCAAAATTGCCGATGAGGCGGTGTGCATCGGTCCTGCGGCAACCAAGGACAGCTACTTAAACTCAAAGTCCATCCTCGCCGCCTGCGAGATGACGGGGGCGGACGCGGTGCATCCCGGCTTTGGCTTTTTATCCGAAAACGCCGCCTTCGCAAGGCTTTGCGAGAAATGCGGCGTTACCTTTATCGGCCCGCCTCCCGAGGCGATGGAGCGAATGGGTGATAAGGTGCGCGCTAAGCAGACGATGATTGAGGCGGGCGTGCCCGTCATCCCCGGCTCTGAGGGCGCGGTGCGAACCATAGAGGAGGCGAAAGCCGCGGCGGAAAAAACCGGCTTTCCCCTACTCATCAAGGCGGCGGCGGGCGGCGGCGGGCGGGGCATTCGTATGGTTAAAAACGAGGAGGAGCTTGCGCCCCAGATGACGGCGGCTGCCAACGAGGCAAAGCAGTTTTTTGGCGACGACGCGGTGTACATTGAGAAGTTTCTGGTAAACCCCCGCCATGTGGAGATTCAGGTGCTTGCCGACAGCCATGGCGACTGCGTGCATTTGGGGGAGCGCGACTGCTCGCTGCAAAGGCGCAACCAAAAAATTCTGGAGGAGGCGCCCTCCCCCTCCCCCCTTATGACCCCTCAGCTTCGCGCCAAAATGGGCGAGGCGGCAGTGCGGGCAGCCAAGGCGGCGGGGTATGTCAACGCCGGAACCATTGAGTTTTTACTCGACGATACGGGCGCGTTCTACTTTATGGAGATGAACACCCGCATACAGGTGGAGCACCCCATTACAGAGCTTGTAACTGGCATTGACCTTGTAAAAAAACAGCTGGAGATTGCCGCGGGCGGGCCGCTGGGGCTTACCCAAAAGGATGTAAGGCTGACGGGTCATGCCATTGAGTGCCGCATTAACGCCGAAACGCCCGATAAGGGCTTTCGCCCCTCTCCGGGGCGCATTGTATCCCTGCACATGCCGGGAGGCCCGGGCATCCGCATTGACAGCGCGGTGTATCAGGGCTATGAAATTACCCCTTACTACGACTCCATGATCGCAAAGCTCATCGCCTTTGCACCCACCCGCGAGCAGGCGCTGCGAAAAATGCGCTGGGCGCTTGCCGAGTTTATCATCGACGGGGTGGACACTAACATCGATTTTCAGCTTTCCCTGCTAAAAAATGCGGATGTGGAGAGCGGTCGCTACGATATCGGGTTCTTAAACAGGCTTCTTGAAAAGTAAACGGCCTGCATGATGGTAAACCCCCGTTTTAAGCAATCTTCAAAGATATCATGAAATACTATTGGTCTGCCAACCAAGTTTTGAAGCTACAATTTTTACAAGGAATGCAGCGCTTATTTTGCGTCGCCGCATACCGGCGAGATGGAGGTTGTGATGCTCGAGGATTTATTACAGGTAGTAAAGGCTCGTCTCGCGGAGGAGGCACAGCCTCTCTTGCACGGAAAGAGCCGCGTGAATATGCCGTCTGGGCTGTTGTTTCAATGTCCCAGATGCCGTGGCGTGGAGTTTATGGAGAACTTTGAGAACGCCGGTCGCGTCTGCCCCAAATGCTCCTATCACGCACGCCTCACCGCAAGACAGCGGCTGGATATTACCGCGGACCCGGATAGCTTTTTGGAGTACGACAGGAATATGCGCAGCCAAAACCCCATACAGTTTACTGGGTATGAGGCTCGTCTTAAAGAGCTTAAGGCAAGCACCGGGCTTCATGAGGCGGTAGTGACAGGGCGCTGCACCATCGCCGGAGAGCCCTGTGTCATTGGCGTAATGGATTCGCATTTTATGATGGCATCTATGGGCTCGGTGGTGGGAGAGAAGATTACCCGCGCCTTTGAGCGTGCCACAGAGGAGCACCTGCCGGTTATTCTGTTTACCGCCTCCGGCGGCGCGCGAATGCAGGAGGGCATTGTGTCCCTGATGCAGATGGCAAAGACCTCGGCGGCGGCGGCACGACATGGCAGCGGCGGCAACCTGTACATCACGGTGCTTACCGACCCCACCACCGGCGGCGTTACCGCCAGCTTTGCAATGCTTGGGGATATTATTATTGCCGAGCCGAAGGTCTTAATCGGCTTTGCGGGACGGCGTGTAATAGAGGCGACCATCCGCCAGAACCTGCCCGATGAGTTTCAGTCGGCGGAGTTTTTGCTGGAGCACGGCTTTGTGGATATGATTGTCGCCCGTGCCGAGATGAAGGAAACCCTGGCGCGTCTCCTGCGCATCCATCACCCAAGCATCGGCGCAGAGGCATGACCAATGGCGCTATTTTGTACAAAAGCCATGGGGCAAGCCCTTTGACGCGAGTTATTACTCACTGTTACACCCCATAACCGAATCATAGGATATGGTGGCGGCGGGGTTTTCATCATCCCGCGCAAGGCAGAAGTTCACCAAAGGAGGAGAGGATAGGCAAGATGGCGATATTGACCGCTTGGGAACGGATAGAGATTGTAAGAACCGCCGGACGTCCCACCGTACCCGAATACCTGACCATGCTTTTTGATGATTTTACCGAGTGTCACGGCGACCGGCTGTATGGCGACGACCCCGCGATAGTTGGCGGCGTGGCAATGCTTGAAGGCAGGCCGGTAACCGTGATTGGGCAAGTCAAGGGCCGAAACCTTGAGGAAAACAAAAAAACAAACTTCGCAATGCCCCATCCCGAAGGCTACCGCAAGGCATTAAGGCTTGCAAAACAGGCCGAGAAATTCGGCCGCCCCGTAATCTTTCTCATAGACACCCCCGGCGCATTCTGCGGGATAGAGGCGGAGGAACGCGGGCAGGGCGAGGCAATTGCGCGTAATCTTTTGGAGCTTTCGCAGCTTAAAACCCCGGTTATATCCATCGTGCTGGGCGAAGGCGGCAGCGGCGGCGCACTGGCGCTTGCGGTATGCGACACCCTCGCCATACTCGAAAACGCCGTGTACTCCGTTATTTCACCTCGTGGCTTCGCCAGCATATTATGGAAGGATGCCGCCCGGGAACGGGAGGCTGCGAATATTCTGCGCATAACTGCGGAAGATATGCTTGAGCTTGGTATTTGCGAAACCATCATTCGCGAGCCCATTGGCGGTGCGCATAACGACCCTGTGATAACAGCCCAAAATATCCGCAGTTTTTTAGCAGACTCGATAGAAAAATTTTCTCAAATAACTCTTGATAGTTTGCTTGCAAATAGGTATTATAGGTATAGAAAAGTTGGCAGCTTTGCGGAGTAGCCCTTGCGCGCGTAAGGCGCAGTTGAAGGCCTTCCTTTTTTGGCCATAGAACAAACGCAAACGAACAAAGATTGGCAACACGGCACTGTCGAATTTTTCATTTGGCCAATGACTGTCGTCTCTCTGGCGGCTGCTTTGGCTTAGCAAGGCCCATATGGTCATATTCTATTACAATATTTTAGGAGGATACTTATATGGTATACGAAAAGGTAAAACAGATTATCTGCGACCAGCTTGACCTTGAGGAAGACGTGGTAACGCTTGAGGCAAACATTCTTGAGGATCTGGGCGCCGACTCTCTGGATATCGTCGACCTTGTGATGTCGCTGGAAGAAGAGTTTGACATCGAAATTCCCGACGAGCAGGTTGAGAACATTAAAACCGTCGGCGACATCGTAAAGTATATTGAAGCTGAGGTCTAAGCGCCCTTGGCTTAGCCCTTTGTTCACGATTGCCCTGCAATGCTATTGCCAGAGCAATTTGCCTCTAAGCGATTTTTTAGTTATGCAGTCATTGTTGTATTAGCTATGCACTTGTAATGTAACCGGCCCGAAGGTGAAGCCTGAGGGTCGGTTTTATCATAGCCTTCCGGCGACTGCAAAAAAACGGAAGGGGGAGGCTGCAATTGACTTGCAACACGCTTAACGGAACCAGTGTGAGAAAGGAATACTTATGAAGGATTACACAAAGCTGCTGCCGGAGCATATTGAAAAGTTCATTGGAGAGCAAGACCTGTTTGTGGAGATTTACGAAAGCCAAAGCACCATGCCCGGTACAACAAAAGCACCTCCGCTGTTATTTGTGCATGGGGCATATACCGGCAGCTGGATGTGGAGCAAGTACATCCCCCATTTTCTCAAGGACGGCTGGAAATGTATTGCGATGAATTTAAGAAGCCATTACAAGAGCCGCTCCATGGATTTAACCAGAACCACCTTTGAGGATTACCTTGCAGATATCAAGGAGATCATTGCCCAGTGCGGCGAGGCGCCCATCCTCATCGGCTTTAGCCTGGGCGGAACCCTGAGCCAGAAGATTGCCGAAACCGAGAGACTTGCGGGTCTCGTGCTTATCGATTCCTCCCTCTGCAAGGAGGTCAATGAGCTTGAGCCCTACGAATCACCTGTCGAGTTTCCCTTTGACCTTATTGTGCCCGCTCCTGCCCGGGAGGAACGCGTCAGCCCGGATGAATCGGAGGAGGATATCGCTTTTCAAAAAAAATACCTTTCCATGGAGTCCTCCCTCGCATTTCGCTCCAGCGCGTGCTGGGCTAAAGGAATCGAGGGGATTTCTGTTAACAGCGCCTTGGTTACCTGCCCGGTTTTGGTGATACGAGCGGTAAACAGCGAGTCGGACGACCGGCGCGGCAAGGCGGAAGCCGCCTATTACCGCGGGGAGTATACCGGCCTACAGGGTACCACCCATACCGGGCTGCTGGTAGGTCAGCGGTATCTTGAGGCGGTGGATCGGATATTGGCATGGCTAAAACATGTAAAAGCTTAAGGAGGAGAAGCCGTGAGTCAGTTTGAGAATGTAACGGTAGTGAAAAAGGCTAATGTGTATTTTGACGGCAAGGTAACCAGCCGCGCGGTGTTGTTTGCGGATGGCAGCCGAAAGACCCTGGGTATCATCCTACCCGGCGAATATGAGTTCGGCACGGCGGATAAAGAGGTGATGGAGGTTCTGGGCGGCAGGCTGGAGGCCTTATTACCCGGCAGCACCGAATGGGCGGTGTTTGAGGCAGGGCAGTCCTTTGAGATTCCCGCAAACTCAAAGTTTAAGGTCGCGGCCAAAGAGGTCTGCGATTACTGCTGCTCGTATATTAATACTATTCTCCGATAAAAGTGTTGATAAAAATCCGCGTCAAAATCCATAAATTAAAGATTTTGACTTGATTTTTATACACTTCTTAATCGGATAATAGTATAAGGATTAAAGCAGTGCCCTTGCTTTTCGCCCTGGCCTGTAGTTCTTCCTTTTTCCCCACTCCCGCCACACAAGGCCATTTTGGTGCCAGGGTTACGGGGGATACTCGATTATATTTTTCCTGAAGGCAAAAAACAAGCCGGATGGTTTTGCGTCCTTATCGGGCAAAACCATCCGGCTTGTGTCGAATATTGGTATCAGCGGTAACGCCAAACCGTATCCGCCAATAAAAGCTGCTGCGAGAATGCGTTCATCTCGGTTTCCTTGCCGATGTGAACATATTCAATATCCAGCATCTCTGCCCAGTCGCGCATCTGTGCCGCTGTTACATCGTAGGAGAACACCGTGTGGTGCGCGCCGCCCGCTATAATCCATGCCTCGGCGGCGGTTTTCAGGTCGGGCAGAGGCTTCCACATCACGCGGGCTACCGGCAGGTTTGGCATATCAAGAATTGGCTTTACCGCCTCACAGTCGTTTACAATCAGGCGCAGTCTGCCGCCCATATCCACTAAGGATACCGCAATGGCAGGGCCTGCCTTGCCTTCAAACACCAGACGCGCGGGAGGGTTCTTGCCGCCAATGCCCAAGGGGTGTACCTCAATTTTTGCCTTATCCCTTCCCACCGTGGGGCAAACCTCCAGCATGTGCGCGCCAAGGCTCAGCTCATTGCCGATGGTAAAGTCGTAGGTGTAGTCCTCCATAAACGAGGTGCCGCCGGGCAGCCCTTCACCCATTGCCTTAAGGATATGAGTCATAGCCGAAACCTTCCAGTCGCCTTCGCCGCCAAAGCCATAGCCGCTTTCCATCAGGCTTTGGCAGGCAAGACCGGGCAGCTGCTCTAAGCCGTGCAGGTCTTCAAAGTTTGTGGTAAACGCACCGCAGTCGTTTTCCTCCAGCAGCTTGCGCAGCCCGGCCTCTACCCGCGCCTGGTACTTAACAGCCTCCACGTCCTTTGTGTTTAGGGTATACCGCTCCAGGTAGCCGTTGTACACCGCTTCGGCCTCGGCCGGAGTAACCGCCTTTACCCTCTCGGCAAGGTCGCCAACCGCAATGGTGTTAACCTGCCAGCCCAGCTTGATTTGCGCCTCTACCTTATCGCCCTCGGTTACCGCCACCTGACGCATGTTATCGCCAAGGCGCATGACCTTAAGGCCCTTGCTTACCGCAACGCCCACCGCGGTGCGCATCCAGGCACCCAGCTTTTCCTTTACGTCCGCATCCTCCCAATAGCCTACAACCACCTTGCGCGCAAGGCGAAGGCGTGTACCGATAAACCCATGCTCCCGGTCGCCGTGGGCCGACTGATTCAGGTTCATAAAGTCCATATCAATGCCCAGGTTGGGAATCTGGCGGTTAAACTGGGTGTGCAGGTGCAGGTAGGGCTTTTGCAGGGCGGCTAACCCGTTTATCCACATCTTTGAGGGGGAAAAGGTATGCATCCAGGTGATGATGCCCGCGCAGTTTTTGCTGTAGTTTGCTTCGCGGATAATCTCGGTGATCTCATCCGGTGTTTTTACAATGGGCTTGTAAACTACCTTGCAGGGGATTTCGGGGCTTTGGTCAAAGGCCTTGGCAATTACCTGCGAATGCTCCGCCACCTGACGCAGGGTTTCCTCTCCGTACAGATGCTGGCTGCCGGTAATAAACCAAAATTCATATTGCTTGAGGCTTGACATAATAATTGACCTCCTTATAATATCATAGTTTTGTTGAAGTATGGGATATTGGAGTTCCTCCGTAACCCCGGCACCAAAGTAGCCTTGTGTGGCAGGTGTGGGGAAAAAGGAAGAACTAAAGACCAGGGCGAAAAGCAAGGGCAAAATATGCGAGGGACCAGGATTTTGCCGAAGGCTCTTATACTAATAACCGATTTAAAAGTGTATAAAAATCATGTAAAAAGCTTTAGTTTATGGGTTTTTACTTGATTTTTTATCTACACTTTTTGAGGGGATTAGTATTGGTCACAAAAGCTAAGCTTTAACCATGCGCAAAGGCGGCCTTATTCGCCTTTTGACTGCTGCTTTTTAATCTCCTTAAGCCGCTTCATTACATCATTTGCGCCGCGCCCAAAGTAATCGTGCAGCACGCTGTATTCGGCGTACAGCTTATCATATACCGCCCTGTTCTCGGGAATGGGGGTATACACCGTATCCTTGAGCTTGCCCATAACCTTCGCGCCCTCAAAAATTGTGTCGTAGCCGCCGCGGGCGCTGCCCGCCGCCACCGCGCCAAAGATAGCCGAGCCAAGCGCAGGCCCTTGCAGGGATCCCGCAATCTTCACGGGCAGACCAAGCACATCCGCGTAAATTTGCATGGTCATCGGGTCTTTTTGCGAAATACCTCCGGAGGCGTAAAACTCCTCCACGGGTACGCCGTTTTGGGTAAAGGCCTCTATAATCTTGCGGGTGCCGTAGGCGGTTGCCTCAATCAATGCCCGGTAAATCTCCTCCGGACGGGTTTGCAGGGTCATGCCCAGCATCATACCGGTAAGGTCAACGTCCACAAGCACCGAGCGGTTGCCGTTCCACCAATCCAGCGCCACCAGTCCGCTTTCGCCAACCGCCATCCCTTGAGCCTTTTCGCGCAGATATTTGTGGATGTTCAGGTTCTGAGCCTTTGCCTGCTCATAATAGGAGGCGGGCAGACAGTTTTCGATAAACCACGCGAAATGGTCGCCAACACAGGATTGCCCCGCTTCGTAGCCAAAGTAACCGGGGTATACCCCGTCCTCCACCACGCCGCACATTCCGGGCACGGTTTTCTCCTCGGTACCCAACAGAATATGGCAGGTGGATGTTCCCATGATAGCGAGCATCTTGGCGGGACCGTCTATGCCCACCGCAGGTACCGTAACATGGGCATCCACATTGCCCACCGCAACGGCGGTGCCGGGCAGTAAGCCGGTAAGGCTCGCAGCCGCCTCGCTAAGCTCTCCCGCCTTGCTGCCAAGAGGAGTAACGGGGCAGGAGAGCTTTTTCTCAACAACATCTTCAAGTCTTGGGTCAAGGGCCTTAAAAAACGCCTTGCCGGGAAAGCCGTCTCTTTTGTGCCATATCGCCTTATAGCCCGCCGTACAGGAGTTGCGGGTCTGCACTCCGGTAAGCTGCCATATAATCCAATCGGCGGCCTCTACAATATGGTCGGCGGCCTCATATACCTCGGGCGCTTCATCCACAATCTGCCACAGCTTGGGGAACAGCCATTCGGAGGATATCTTGCCGCCGTAGCGGGATAGCCACTTTTCCCCCGTTTGCGCGGCTGTTTCGTTTAGCCGGTTTGCTTTATCCTGTGCGGCATGGTGCTTCCACAGCTTTATGTACGCGTGGGGGTTTGCTTTAAACTCCGGCAAAAAGCACAGGGGAGTGCCGTCGTCCTTAACGGGCAGCATGGTACAGGCGGTGAAGTCGGTGCCCACGCCGATAACATCTGCGGGAGTGACCCCCGCCTCCCTAAGCACTGCCGGGATAGTGTTGGCCAGCACGTCAAGATAATCCTTCGGGTGCTGCAGCGCCCAATCTACCCCCAGCTTTGTTCCGTCAGGCAGGGTTTTATCCATGACCGCATGAGGGTATTCATAGGTTGCGCCCGCGACCTCCTCTCCGGTTTGCACATTGACTAGTACCGCACGCCCCGAAAGCGTTCCGTAATCTACGCCGATAGTATATTTGGCCATATCGGGTCACCCTTTCATTTGTTATAATTATTCAGCTTCGCAAAGTTGTACATACATCTATTGCTTTCATCATAGTATAAAGGCATAAAAAAAGCAATGGCATTTTGCGAACTTTTTGTGACTTTGTATTGCAGCAGCAAGTGCTTGCGGCGGGTGAGGCCTTTTTCACCTGCCGGTGTAACCTACCGCACAAAATTGGCGGCAATCTTGTGCGTACAACATAAAAAACGAATGCGTGTCGGCTATACTTTTGCCGACACGCTTCTTATCTTTCCGTTTTTTATATTGGCTACCCGCGCATATCACTTATACTAATAACCGATTTAAAAGAGTATAAAAATCAAGTGAAAAGCTTTAATTTATGGGTTTTCACGCGGATTTTTATCGTCTCTTTTTGAGGGGATTAGTATTACTGCCGCTGCACCTTGCCCGCGAATAAGCCGACCAGATAGGTTGCAACTATCACCTCAAGCAAAAGTCCCCAGCCTGTGGCTCCCACGATAAAGAACAGGGTAAAGGCGGGCGCAATAAGCAGCCCAAACGCCGCATAACAGCAAAGCGCAGACGCGACGCTCAGGTAAAACAGGGGCAGATGAAAAGGGGTGCGCGACCCGCGAAACACAAAGCCCAAAAGCAGTATGGAGGTGGGATAAAGCAGCGTCCACCCCAAAAGCTCAATGGTCCTGCTCACCGACTCACCCGAGGAGTAGAAGTTGTAAACGGCAAAGGCGGGGTCGGGTACCGGCATGGAGATATACCATACGGCAAGCCCTCTGCCAATAATCAAAAGCAGCGCAAACAAAGCCGCGAATATGACGGCAAGGCGCGCGGCAATGGTTTTGTTCCCTTTGGCGCAAACCTGGTCGGCAAACAGGAGAAAGGAAACAGCGGTTAGCAGCACCACCCCATGTAACAGGTACTGCATGGCCTTATTGCCCTCCAGATTGATGCCCGACGCGAAGGTGAGTATTAGCATTACCAAATATACGGCGCCCAAGACGGTGAGAACCAGGGCAGACCAAACCAACCCTTTTTCTTGCTTCTTTACACTTAAATTGTCATTCATGACGTTTTGTCTCCTTATAATAAAGGCAAACAGCTCCGCGCCGACGCGGAGGGCTGTTTGCCTTTTCGTGTATGTGTATTGCGTTTATGAATGAGGGGGGGGCACATTATTGCGCGGTGGAGCCGTACAGGTACTTTGCAAACTCGCTGTCGGGGCTTATTACAATCTTTGCGCCGCTGTCGGGCAAAATCTTTTTATAGGTCTCAAGTGTTTTGTAAAACTCATAGAATTCAGGGTCCTTATTGTACGCGCGGTTATAGATATCCGCCGCGTCCGCGTCGCCTTTACCGCGAATGCGCTGAGCTTCGGCGTTTGCCTCTGCGCGAAGCTTGGCGGCCTCGTAGTCTGCGCCGGAGCGAATCTTCTCCGACTCCTCCTTGCCCTCGCTGCGGTACTGGCGCGCCATCTGCTCACGCTCGGTGCGCATACGGTTGTAAATATTCTCATTGTTTTCGGTGGGCAGGTCGGTGCGGCGAATCTGTACATCCAGCACCCGAATGCCGTATTCCGCCATCATAACATTGAGCTCATCCGTTTTATCCACCAGCATGTTAGCAACATACTCCTTGTTGGAGATGAGGTCTGCCGCAGTGGTTTGACCCACCTTTTCGTTAATCTTCGAATACATCAAATCCTCCACGCGCTGGCTTGCTGAATTGATGGTATTCATGGTGATTTTAAACTGCACCGGGTCAACAATCCACCACTGGGCGTTGTTGTCGAGAATAATCTTCTTCTTATCCGAGGTAATGACCTCTCTTGGGAGTGTATCGTAGGTAATCAGGCGGTTGTCAAACTTCTCAATCTTCTCCAAAAACGGAATCTTAAAGCGAAGCCCCGCGCCCTCGCGCAGTGTTACCGTATTGTACCTGGGGCTGTTCTGCAGGGCGGTAAACTCCGCGGCCGTGAGGTTATTTACATCCACCTCAACAATCTCGCTGAAGCGGTATTTTACCACATGCTCGGTTTCTTCGACCGTATAAAACATTTGTGCCAAAACAACCAGTGCCAGAATAATAATAATTACTGTCACAACCGTTTTGCCGGTTTTCTTCATCGTCCTATCAAAATCCGCCTGCCTGGCCTGACGGGCGGCAAACTCGTTGTTATAAACGTTATCCATTCTTCGGTACCCTCACTTTCCCTTTACTGACCCGGCGTCATGCTAAAAAGCTTAACGCCGTTTTGGTCGTCCATGATGTACACATCCACACCCTTGAGCACCTCCGCCATGGTTTCCAGGTACATTCTGGCGCGGGTTGCCTGCGAACCCTGGGCGTATTTCTCGTACAGCTGCTCATAGGCGGTTACCTCCGCCTCGGCCGCCGCCAAACGGTTTGCGGCATAGGCGCTTGCTTCGTTTACTGCCTTGGCAGCCTCGCCGCGTGCGGTGGGAATAATCTCGTTTTTGTAGGCATTTGCCTCATTAATGTAGGAGTTTTTATCCTCAATCGCACCCGCCACATCGCGAAAAGCCTCATCCACCTCGGCGGGAGGGTTAACGTCCTGCAGCTGAACGTTTACAATCTTTAAGCCGCTTTCGTATTTATCGCACACCTGCTGTAAATCCTGCAAAATCTCACTCTGTACGCCGGATTTATTCTGCGTCAGGGATTCATCCAGCGTATGGCTTGCCACGACGCGCCGGATGGTGGATTCGGCGACCACTCTCAGGGTGTTTTCAATGCTGTTTATTTTAAACAAATAATTCTTGGAATCCTTAATTTGATACTGGACGATAGTCTCTACCAGCGCGATGTTTTCATCGCCTGTGAGCATCTTCGCGGTTTCATAATCCTCTGCAAACTGGTTATTGCCAAGGGAGGTAAAGCCAAACTCCATACGATAGATGGAGTTAACATCCACCACCGTTTTCTCATCGATAAAGGGCAGCTTAAAGTTAACGCCCGGCTGAGACACCGTCTCTATGTATTTGCCAAACCGCTGAATAACAACCTCCTGCCCGGTGTGAATCGTATAAAACATGTTAAAAAACACAATTGCCACCGCGAGCACAACCAGTGCGGCAATTATTAGGCTTTTTACTGTTTTGGTTTTGTTCATGCTTATTCCGTTTCCTTTCAAGTTTAATCGTTATGATATAATTATTCGAGCCTATTTTAGTGTAGCACGTTCTCCGCGCCCATGCAATCGTACAAGGTACATGTTCATTTACTAGACATAATATGCTCAAACCATGGACAAAAACAGGATATAATACTAATCTCCTCAAAAAGAGTCGATAAAAATCCGCGTGAAAACCCATAAATTAAAGCTTTTCACTTGATTTTTATACTCTTATAAATCGGATATTAGTATAATACGAATCCCCCTCAAGAAGTGTAGAAAATGCAGATGAAAATTGTTTATTCATATAAGAGAGTTTTTTGGGCATAAAGGACGGGCCTTTCCCGGATGGGAAGGCCCGTATCATGAAAAACGGCCGTATATTTTGGGGCTGGGTCAGGAGAATTAAACAGCCAGCATAACCGATGTGGCCTTAATAACCGCCTTCACCCTTTTACCCGGTACAAGGGCAAGCTCCTTCACGGCGCTGATAGAGATAGTTGCGGCAAGTTCCTCGCCGCCATCAGTCTTTACACCTACAATCGCGTTTACAGCGCCCTCTTGAATGGACACAACCTCGCCCGAAAGCTGGTTTCTTGCGCTAAGCTGCAGTTCCCCGACGCCAATCATCACCTCGGTGGCCTTTACGATAGCGGTAACCGCTTTACCCGCGGCAAGACCGAGCTCCTTGATTGCCTCCATGGAGATTGTGGCGGTTATCGCCTCGCCAGAAGGGGTCTTTAATGTCACGATTGCGCTGACAGCACCCTCCTGTACCGATGATACCGTTCCTTTCATCTGATTCCTTGCGCTGATTGTCATAATAAAATCCTCTTTTCCGTTTATTTGGACAGCCTATGGTGTTTGCGTTATTATCTGCATATACATAAAATAATGCCCTTTATTTGCATTATTATTGAAATCATACCACACATGGTGCGCAGCCGCAACACCTGCGTTAACATCGCTGCAAATGCAATTTATAATAGTATACTTTTTTATTTTATAATTGTATGAAACATGTTTAGAACAAAGAAAAGAGGGAGTGGCAATTCATTTTGCCGCTCCCATCCTCGCACTTGGAGGTACCACCCGGATTTGAACCGGGGAATAAAGGTTTTGCAGACCTTTGCCTTACCGCTTGGCTATGGTACCATGGCAGCCTGAAAGGCTGCTTAAATCAGTGTTATCATATATACTTATTAAGGGTGTCTATTATGCCACGCCTTTAAGCGCGCTGGCAAATAAACTGCGGCGGCATGGCGGTGTTATCCTAATTTAACTTAAAACATGCTTAGCATGATAAAATGGATTGCCGCTTCAGCAGCAAAATATCAGCCTATATATTAGCGCTCTGTTTTTCGATGCAGCACATAGCAGGGGTGAAAAAGCCCTGTGGGCTCGTAAAACCGTTCCCCAATCGGCTCAAATCCCAGCCGTTTTAGCAGCTTTTGAGAGCCGCTGTTATCGGGGTGATGCCCGGCATACAGTCTATCCGCCTTACCCATGGCAAAAAACTCCTTAATCACAGCGGTGGCTGCCTCCGACGCATACCCCTTGCCCCAGAATTTTTTGCGCAGATGAAAACCGATTTCATAGCCCTGCTCCTCCCCCTGAAAGGGGCGCACCCCACAGCAACCAATCAGCTCTCCTGTTTCCAGCGCAAAGAACGGCCAGTACTGCATGTTGAATTTAATCAGATTATCTATTTCTGTATATAGTCTTTTGACAATCTCCTGCTCGGTAAACCTGCCCTCGGCGCAGATGTACTTGCTTACCGCGTCCTCACCCCACAACTGCTTTGCGAGAGCGACATCCTCCCGTGTCCAGCGGCGAAAGCCGGTACGCGGGGTCTTTAGGAAGTATGAAGGCAAGTTGTCTTGTGTTACCACTGGTTTCTCCTTTTGACGTAATACTTATCCCGCTTTTAATGCAGGATAAGTATTAGGCCTGTAACCTGTTATAGTAATATCCGATTTAAAAGTGCATAATGCAAAATAATGCAATGCCTTGTTTTATGGGTCTTTATGCGGATTTTTATTTGCAATGAAATATGGTTTATCGGAGTATCCCCCTTAACCCGGCTTCATAAACCTCGTGTTCGGTCGGCTTTTAGGGAATCATCATCAAGTTGATGGAACGTCGGCTCCCGCACCGACAGGCGGCTTACTTTTCTTGTTCGAGAAAAGTAAGCAATTTAAAAAGCGCAGGGACACCCTGCACCCAGCTCAAAGCAAGGGCAAACGAAGCATGACCTTTGTGATGAAGAACCTTCGGCAAAATCCTGATGCCCCCCGTATTTTGCCCTTGCTTTTCGCCCTGGTCTGTAGTTCTTCCTTTTTTCCCACACCTGCCACACAAGACTATTTTGGTGCTAGGGTTACTACCGGGGATACTCGATTATAACACACTTCATTGTACAAGTTTTCATATTAAAACACAAGTTTTTTACAAAAATAACAATAATAAAGGCCGGGCAAGAGGATTGCGTTCCCGGAAAAGAATAAGTAAAAAAAGAACGTCCCTTAACCACAGTTAAGGGACGTTCTTGGAGCGGGTTACGAGGTTCGAACTCGCTACCTCCACCTTGGCAAGGTGGCGCTCTACCAAATGAGCTAAACCCGCACAATTTGCTATAAGCAAACGGCTATAGCAAATTCTACCTGGTGCTTCCGG
>JAEZCT010000085.1 GCA_023433405.1 Bacillota bacterium
GCCGTATGCTCCGTGGATCTGAACGGACTGACGGAAACCTACAATATGAGCGTTCCGGTACAGCTACTGGATGCCGAAGGCAACGAAGTGGACGGTGCGCTGTTTGACGAGGGACAGCCCTCTGTGATCGTCAACCTGAAGGTGCTGGCAACAAAAACTGTGCCGGTAGACGTTAAAAGCGCGATCATGGGGCAGGATGAACTGGCGACAGGTTATGAAATCGCCGGTATCAGCACAGCTCCGGACAAAGTGCTGATCGCGGGTGCAGCGGACGATATCAGTGGTATCAATTCCATCGGTTTGACACCGTATAACGTGAGCGGCGCGAGCACCAGCGTGGCTGTTTTGCTGGACTACCAGCTACCCAGTGGTGTGATTGTACTGACGGAAGGCAAGGCGGAGGTTTATGTAGAGATACGGCCTGTCATGGAGACAAAGGACTTCAGCGGCATTGACATAGAGGCGCGCAATCTCGCAAACGGTCTTAACGCTCAGTTGTCCGTGAGCCGTACTGATGTGACGGTGATGGCTGGAATGGCACAGTTGTCCCGAATGCAGCGCAGCGATATTGTGCCGTATGTGGATCTGGAGGGACTGGGAAAAGGCAAGCATACGCTGACGGTGCTGTTTGAGATACCCGACGGTTTCGCGGGAGAGAACTTCTCTGCGGCAGTGGCTACGGTGGACGTGACAATTTATTAAAACGGACGAAATGACACAGTATATGAAGGGGCGGTTGATGCCGTCCCTTTTTGGCGGGAACGGAAAGGAAAGCTGATGGCGATTGAACTCTGTGGCCTGAGTCTGCCGCTGGGCAGTGTGGATGACGATATCCAATGCGCTGCAGCGGCGCGGCTGAAAATAAGGCCGGATGAGATAGCGCGGCTTCGCGTGGTACGGCAGTCACTTGACGCGCGACGTGACGTGCGGCTGGCACTAACTGTACAGGTTACGCTGCACGACGAACGGCTACAGCGGAAGCTGGAGCAGCAGCATGGCAGCGTCCAGACAACAATGCCGGGAGCGCCGGTGGTATACGGCGAAAGAGCGCCGGGGCAGACGGTGGTGATCGGAGCGGGGCCGTGCGGTCTGTTTGCGGCGCTGACGTTGGCAGAGCATGGTTACGCGCCGCTGTTGATCGAGCGCGGGAGAGACATGGACGCCCGCGTGCGCGACGTGGAGCGGCTACGGCATAGCGGCGTGCCGGATACGGAGAGCAACGTGTGCTTCGGCGCGGGCGGCGCGGGGGCGTTCTCGGACGGCAAGCTGACGACCCGTATAAAGGATCCGCGCACCGAGCGGGTGCTCAAGACACTGGCGGAATGCGGCGCGCCTGAGGAGATATTGATACTGGCCAAGCCACATACCGGCACCGAGCATATTCGTGCAGCTGTGACGGGCATACTGGAGCGCATCCGCGCCCTGGGCGGCACCGTGAGCTTTGAGAGCCGTCTGTCCGGCGTGGCAATATCAGACGGGGCACTGCACGGCGTTACATATATGAAGAACGGCCTGCCGCAGATTGTGGACACGCGTGCGGCGGTGCTGGCGATAGGTCACAGCGCGCGGGATACGTACGCGATGCTGCGGGACTCAAGGGTAGCGATGGAACCCAAGCCGTTCGCGATTGGCTTGCGCATTGAACACAGGCGCGAATTCATCGACCGGGCGCAGTATGGGGACGCGTTTGGACATCCGGCGCTGGGCGCGGCGGAATACCGGTTGACGTCCCGGTACGGGGAGCGCGGCGTGTACACGTTCTGCATGTGCCCCGGCGGCGAGGTGATCAACTCGTCCACCGAGCCGGACGGCGTGGCGGTGAACGGTATGAGCTGGTTTGCAAGGGACGCGGAAAACTCCAACAGCGCCGTGGTGGTTGCAGTATCGTCCGCAGACTTTGAGCCGGGTATACTGGGCGGCGTGGAGTTCCAACGGCGCTGGGAGCGGGCGGCGTTCAAGCTGGCGGGCGGCGGTGCGCCGGCACAGACGCTGGGAGATTATTTTGACGGGAAGGCGACAGCGGCCTTTGGTGAGGTGCATCCGTCATTCATGCCGTATGTGACGGGTGCAGACCTGCACGAATGTTTGCCGGATTTCGTATCTGTAGGCATTGGAGCGGGGCTCAGGGAGTTCGGGCGCAAGCTGAAAGGCTTTGACAGGCCGGAGGCGGTATTGACGGGCGTGGAGACGCGGACGTCCGCACCGGTGCGCATCATGCGGGACAAAGGTCTGCAGGCGCTGGGCGCTGCCGGGCTGTTTCCGGCAGGTGAGGGCGCCGGCTACGCAGGCGGCATCGTGTCCGCCGCGGTGGACGGCATAAAATGCGCCGAGGCGCTGATGCGCGAATTTAAAAGCCCCGGCATATGATGAAGGAGAATGCATGAAAAAGATCACGGTGCTGTTTGGCAATTACGGGAGCGGCAAGACGGAGCTGTCGCTCAATATCGCACTGTCGCTGGCTGAGCAGTCAGCCGATGTAGCGTTGGTTGACCTCGATATCGTCAACCCTTATTTCCGTTCGTCGGAGCACAGACCGCTGCTGGAGAGCAAGGGGATACGCGTGATCGCGCCGGTGTTTGCCAACACGGCGGTGGATGTGCCGTCGCTGCCGCCCGATGTATTTGCGGCGTTCCGGCACGAATACGCGGTGTTCGACTGCGGCGGCGACCCGGTGGGCGCGGCAGCGCTGGGCGGATTGAAGCGGTACTTCGATGCCAATCGGGAGAATACGGAGGCGCTGTTCGTCGTCAACACGCGGCGGCCCTTCCAGGATAGCGCCGAAACGCTGGAAGAAAGCATGACGCGCATACAGGCGCGGGCACGGCTGACCGCGGACGGTCTGGTGCTGAATGCCAACCTCGGTCCGGAAACGACGGGCGCAGAGCTGGCAGAAGGTTACGCGGTGGTGCGGGCGCTGTCGGACAACACCGGCATACCGCTGCGCTACGTGAGCGGCACCGAAGCGGCATTGGCGGTCTTTGAACGGCAGTGTACGGACTGTGCGGTCGAACGGCTGCCCATCAGCATACTGACCAGACTGGACTGGCTGGCTTGACCTAGCAGATAGAAGTGTTATAATCTGGATGAATTGTGTTTTGGAAGGGGTTTGGCATGAACGTATACGGCAACATACTGGATACTATCGGGAACACGCCGCTGGTGCGGATAAACAAGCTGTGGACGAATAAGAATGTTGAGATATATGCGAAGGTAGAGGGCACCAACCCCACCGGCAGCATCAAGGACCGGATCGCGCTCAAAATGATCGAGCAGGCCGAGGCGGAAGGGACGCTGACACCCGGCAAGACCATCATCGAGCCCACATCCGGCAACACCGGCATCGCTCTCGCGATGATCGGCGCGACGCTCGGCTATGATGTGGAGATCGTGATGAGCAGCGCGGTGTCAGTGGAGCGGCAGAAAATGATTACGGCATTCGGTGCGAAGGTAATACTGACGGCGGCGGATGAGGGCACGGACGGCGCGATACGCAAGGCGCGCACGCTGGTGGCCAAAAATCCGGAGAAGTATTTTATGCCCGACCAGTTTACCAACCGTTACAATAAGCTGGCGCATTACTCCACAACGGCGGAGGAGATGATACGCGACACGCAGGGGCGTGTGACGCACTTCGTATCCGCTCTTGGCACATCGGGCACGCTGATGGGCACGGCAAAGCGCCTGAAGGAGCTGAGCCCGGACATACAGATCGTGGAGGCGCATCCGGTGAAGGGGCACTACATACAGGGTCTCAAGAACATGACCGAAGCCATTGTGCCGGAGATATACGACCCGTTGCGCATCGATGTGTCCATCATGATTGAGTCAGAGGAGGCGTTTGACATGGTGCGGCGCATCGTGAAGGAGGAGGGAATATTCTGCGGAATGTCGTCCGGCGCGGCGATGCTGGCGGCGCTGAAGGTGGCGGAGACGCTGAATGAGGGCGTGATCGTCTGCATATTCCCCGACCGGGGCGAGAAGTATCTGAGCACGCCGCTGTTTTAAGCATAGTCCAGGGAATCAGTTCTTTATTGAATATACCATCAGCTAAATCTCTTTATATGAAGCTGCTTTTCCGTTGTAGTCGGAAAATGTGTGGACGATACTCATGTTGCGTTTGCTGAATATCGCATTCAATTCACTGATAGAGTAGAGCCGGGTGGGGTTTCCTTCGGGCACCTCAGGTTTTTTTGCGGTTTCTCCATAGGTAAAACCACCGCCGCCGTACAGCATGATCCGTTTTTTGGGGTCCCAATCGAATTCGGAAAATGAAAACTCCTTGTTGCCTATGGCCCAGCTGCGCTTGGGGAAATACGTTTCCGCATGCTCCGCATTGCAGACGTCCATGAAATGCTTGCCGCCGGGCTTGAGCGCGGCTGAGATGACATCAAATATCTTCAGGTTTTCATCGTCATTTTCGAGGTAGCCGATAGCACCGTTGGCCAGATTCAACACAACATCAAATCCGCCGTTGAAGTCTATATCGCGTATATCCGAATGGATAAATTCTATATTCGGCAAAATATCTTTGGTTGAGTTAACAGCGTCATCGATATAGGCCTTTGTGATGTCCACGCTGACGACACGAAAGTTCCTGCGAGCAAATGAGATAGCGTGACGTCCGTAGCCGCATGCCAGATCAAGGATCCGTTCGCCACCCTGTAATCCCAGGGTCTTGATGATAAAATCCACCTGGTGCTCCGTATCCTCTACCCAAGACATGTTTTTGATATCCAGTGTCCAGATATTCCTGTACCAGTCGGAGCTTTTCGGCTTCATGTTTTCCTCCGAAATTATCCATAATGAGTGCCCGTCAACTGAGTCTATGGTTCGGGCGTGATCTCGGGTGTCGGGGTAGGAGTCACCGTCGGCGCGGGTTCGGGCGTTGGCTTTTTCGTCGGCTGCGGCGTGGTGGATGGCGCGGGCGTTGGCTTTTTCGTCGGCGGTGGTGTGGCGGACGGTGCGGGCGTTGGTGTCGGCGGCACGTAGACGAGCAGCGTCTGGTACATAGCCTCCAGCTCCGTCGTCATGGCAATCATGTCCTCGGCGGCTGTTTCGTCGCCCTTCACATAGGCGTCATTGGCGTCGAGCAGATCCTCCGACTGCGTAAGCAGCGCTTCGGTTTGCGAGATCAGCTCGGGCGACAATGTGGCACGACGCTGGTCGAGGTAGTCCTGTAATTTAACGATGGCTTTATCGAGGTTGATCTTGGCGTTGTCGAATGAAACGTAGCCGATGCTGTACGTCCAGTCGATGGTTTTGGAAACGTCCTGACCGAATATTTGGCTAATGATATCCACAGTGATATTGTGGTCCAGCACGTAGTAGGTGGCGTTGTAAGCCTGCATGTATTCGCCTTTAAGCGCATAACGGC
>JAEZCT010000040.1 GCA_023433405.1 Bacillota bacterium
TTGTGACAAATGTGGCAAGCCTACAAAGGTGGCTAAGACTTTCCTTGAAAATGGACAGAAGGCTAGAACTTGCAAGCACTGTAACGAGATATTAGAAATTGTTTTAGACAAGAAAGAAGATTAATCAGGTTTACTGAAAGGAGGTATAGTGGATGGCAAGGTTAAAGGAAAAGTATAAGAACGAAGTTGTTCCTGCTTTGCAAACTAAGTTTAACTATAGCAGCTGCATGCAAATTCCTAAGTTAGAAAAGATTGTTTTGAACATGGGAGTTGGCGAAGTTAAAGATAATCCTAAGGCTATGGATGCGGCTGTTAATGATATGACAATAATAACTGGACAAAGGCCTATTGTAACAAAGGCTAAAAAGTCAGTTGCAGCGTTTAAATTAAGACAGGGTATGAATATTGGCTGCAAGGTAACATTAAGAGGCGAAAGAATGTACGAATTTGTTGACAAGCTTTTTAATGCTGCTTTACCAAGAGTAAGAGACTTTAGAGGAGTTTCAGCAAACTCATTTGATGGTAGAGGAAACTATACTTTAGGTGTAAAGGATCAGCTCATATTCCCAGAAATCGAATATGATAAGGTTGATAAGCTACGTGGTATGGATATAGTTTTTGTAACTACGGCAAAGAGTGATGAAGAGGGTAAGGAACTCTTAAAGTTACTTGGTATGCCATTCAGCCAGAACTAAGGAGGGATTGAAGGCATGGCAAAGAAAGCGATGATAATCAAGCAACAGCGTACACCTAAGTTCAGTTCAAGAGCATACAATAGATGCAAATTGTGTGGAAGACCACATGCATATATTAGAAAATTTGGCGTATGCCGTTTATGCTTTAGAGAACTGGCATATAAGGGTCAGATACCTGGAGTTAAGAAAGCAAGCTGGTAATTAGTCTTTGGAAGGAGGTTAAACATATGCAAATTACTGATGCAATCGCTGATATGTTAACCAGAATTAGAAATGCAGGTTCTGCTAAACATGAATCAGTTGATATACCCGCTTCCAACCTTAAGAGGTCGATAGCAGGCATTTTGCTGGAAGAAGGTTATATTAAGAATTTTGAAGAAATTAATGATGGTAAGCAAGGAGTTATAAGAGTTAGCTTAAAGTACACAAATGGTAAGCAAAACGTTATAACTGGAATAAAGAGAATAAGTAAGCCTGGTTTGAGAGTATATGCAGGAAAAGATGAGCTACCTAAGGTATTAGGCGGACTTGGAATCGCTATAATTTCAACATCAAAGGGAATCATGACTGACAAGAAAGCTAGAACAGAAGGCGTAGGCGGAGAAGTTTTAGCATTTGTTTGGTAATTAATCCCCAGGTTAAATAGTATTTCTCAGATCATCAGGATTTGAGAAATACTAGCAAATTCTGAAAAGGATATATATATCCATAATATTAAGAACTGGAGGTATTGAAAATGTCAAGAATAGGTAAGTTACCAATAGCTATTCCAGCTGGAGTTAATGTAAAGCTAGACGGTAATAATGTTTTGACAGTAAAAGGATCTAAAGGAACACTTACAAAGCAGTTCCACAAAGATATGATAATCAAAGCTGATGCATCACAGATAGTTGTTGAGAGACCATCTGATTTAAAGATGCACAAAGCATTGCATGGATTAACAAGAACACTTATCAACAATATGGTTGAAGGTGTAACAAATGGTTTTACTAAGAATCTCGAAATCAACGGTGTTGGTTACAGAGCACAGAAGCAAGGCAAGAAGCTTGTTCTTACTCTTGGATATTCACATCCTGTTGAAATGGATGATCCAGAGGGAATCACAACTGAAGTACCAGCACCTAACAAAATAATTGTTAAAGGTATTGATAAGCAGATGGTTGGTGAATTCGCTGCTAAAATCCGTGGTAAGAGAGAACCTGAACCATACAAAGGTAAGGGTATCAAGTACGAAACTGAGGTTATCAGACGTAAAGAAGGTAAAACTGGCGGTAAGGGTAAAAAGTAGAAAGGAGATGAGAGTAAATGATAAATAAGCAAAATAGAAACGAAATCAGACTGAGAAAACATGTCAGAGTGCGTAAAAAGGTATCAGGTACTGCTGAGCGTCCAAGAATGAACGTTTTCAGAAGCTTGAAGAATATATATGTTCAGATTATAGACGATACAAACGGTACTACTCTTGTATCCGCTTCAACCCTCGACGCTGCAGTTAAAGGCAAGGTTGCTTTTGGTGGAAATGCTGAAGCAGCGAAGGAAGTTGGAAAGTTAATAGCAGAAAAGGCTATTGAAAAGGGTATAAAGACAGTGGTATTTGATAGAGGCGGTTATATCTATCATGGAAGAGTAAAAGAACTTGCTGACGCTGCTCGTGAAGCAGGTTTGGAATTTTAGGAAAAGGAGGGGAACAAATTGCAACGAATTGATGCTAACACTTTAGGTGAACTTAAAGAGAAGGTTGTTAATATAGGACGTGTTACTAAGGTTGTTAAGGGTGGTAGAAATTTTCGTTTCAGCGCTCTTGTAGTAGTTGGAGATGAGAATGGTCACGTTGGTACTGGTATGGGTAAGGCTGCTGAAATCCCTGAAGCAATTCGCAAGGGTATTGAAGATGCTAAGAAAAACCTAATAAAAGTTCCACTTGTAGAAACTACAATTCCACACGAAGCTTTAGGAGTATTTGGTGCAGGCCAGGTTTTATTAATGCCTGCTGGACAAGGTACTGGAGTTATTGCTGGTGGTCCAATCAGAGCGGTTCTCGAACTCGCTGGAATCAGAGATATCAGAACTAAGTCATTGGGTTCAAATAATCCTATTAATATGGTTAATGCAACAATCAAGGGCCTTGCACAAATGAAGACAGTTGAAGATGTTGCTAGACTGCGTGGAAAAACTGTAGAAGAGATTCTCGGTTAAGGAGGGAAAATTTGATGGCTAAGTTACAGATTACTCTTAAGAAAAGCACTAATAAGGCTGTTGCTTCTCAGGCTGCTACAGTAAAGGCATTAGGCCTTCGCAAGATCGGTAGTACTGTTGAGAAGGAAGACAATGCTCAAATAAGAGGTATGATTAATAAAGTATCACATTTAGTATGTGTAAAAGAAATATAAGGGAGGTGTAGTCAATGAAGTTATTTGAATTACAGCCTGCTCCTGGATCAAAAAAACTACCTAACAGAAAAGGTAGAGGCATAGGTACCGGTAACGGTAAAACTGGCGGTAAGGGACATAAGGGACAAAATGCTCGTGCGGGCGGTGGCGTAAGACCAGGCTTTGAAGGTGGTCAGATGCCTCTCTATATGAGATTGCCTAAGAGAGGTTTTAATAACTATGAATTCCAGAAGAAGTATACTGATGTAAATGTAAGCGATCTCAACGTATTTGAAGATGGCACTATTGTTACAGAAGAACTTCTAAAATCATCAGGCCTTGCTAAGAAGATAATTGATGGAGTAGCTATTTTAGGTAATGGTGAATTATCTAAGAAGTTGACAGTTCAGGCGTCAAAATTCTCCAAGACAGCTGCTGAGAAAATAGAAGCTGCAGGAGGAAAGGCAGAGGTGGTATAACATGAGTACAATGTTGGATACACTTAAAAATTCCTGGAAAATTCCTGATTTAAAGAGAAAGATTCTAATAACAATAGGTTTGCTTTTGATATTCAGATTGGGTTCAAGACTTCCCGTACCTGGACTAAATCCTGATGAATTTGCACAACTTCTTGATAATGGTGGTCAACTCTTTGGTTTTATTGATGTAATCACAGGTGGTGCTTTCAGATATGCAACTATATTTGCAATGAGTATTACACCATACATCAATGCTTCAATTATAATGCAGTTGTTAACAATTGCAATTCCAAAGTTAGAGCAGTTATCCAAGGAAGGCGAGGAAGGCAAAAAGAAAATTGGACAGTGGATAAGGTATGCAACAGTAGTGCTAGCTTTTGTTCAGGCAACAGCTATTACCATTGGATTAAGAGGAGCTTTAGTTGGCGGCCTCAACGTTATAACTTTTTTAACGGTTACAATTACTCTTACTGCTGGTACAGCTTTCTTAATGTGGTTAGGTGAGCAGATTACTGAGTATGGAATTGGTAATGGTATATCAATGATAATTTTTGCTGGTATAGTATCATCAGGACCAAAAGGTGCACTTTATCTGTATGAGAACTTCAGAATGGGTGCTCTAGGCGAAGGCATAATTGGAATTCTTGCAATAATCGTAATACTTGCTGTTTTTGTAGCTATTGTTGCATGCGTTGTTTGGGTTAACCAAGCAGAACGTAGAATTCCAGTGCAGTATGCAAAGAGAG
>JAEZCT010000002.1 GCA_023433405.1 Bacillota bacterium
ATTGGTATCAGGCAAATTTATCTTGGTTCTTTATTCCCTTTTTCTTATATTCCTCAATAGCTCAGTTGGTAGAGCATGCGGCTGTTAACCGCAGGGTCGTTGGTTCGAGTCCAACTTGGGGAGCCACAATACCACTTAAACCTTAATTCGGTTTAGGTGGTTTTTTGTTTTGTTCTGCGATAATAATGCTAAGATTTTCATAGGTAAAAAGAAGCAAAGAAACAAAGCAATAAACCGTGCAGTCACAAAAGCAATTGCCGCCGCACGGTTTATACTATTATCCGATTTAAAAGAGTATAAAAATCAAGTGAAAAGCTTTAATTTATGGGTTTTCACAGAGTATAAAAATCAAGTGAAAAGCTTTAATTTATGGGTTTTCACGCGGATTTTATCGACTCTTTTTCAGGAGATTAGTATTATTATAAGAAACTGTTAGAATTGTTAGTGTGGATGTTACAGACGAAACACAGAGCGTGATGCCAGACTATTCTGCATCAGTCCCATAAAACTCCCACTCAGTCAAGGCGGGAAAGGGTGAGGTCTCATCTTCCGCGCGTATGGGAGAAAGTAGCTTGACCCATTCAATCACCTTGGGCGAAAACTTCACGGGTTGTGCGGCTGCGGTTTTCTCAAGGCAGACGGGCAGCTGTGAGCCATCTGAGAACAGCAGTGTCACCTCGCGCCAGTAGCTGTCGTGGGGAAAATCCGCCCGCAGCCAGATTACCGCCTCATCCACACGCACCCTGCGTCCAAAGCGCAGAAAAAGCTCTGGCTGCTTATGCTCGCCAATTCCCCAGGATTGGTAGGGCCATCCGCCGTGACCCGCGCTTTGGGTTACGCCGTCTATGCTGTTGCGTGCGGCAAACGCAGACTCATCGCGGGTTTCAATATTTGCCACACAGTGTGGATAGCAAGCCGAGTCCCCACGCCGATCCAACGAATTCACGGCTAGGTTGCGACGGTTATTCCATTCCTCCGGGTGGGCGGCAGATACACGGAGAGTATGTGTAGTCCCTTTAAACGCTTCGGGCGGATACGCATCCGCCGCTGCTTTGAGGGGTACGGGGTAGTCATATCGATCTGCGGTCAGCCAAACCAGTGCGGGTGAAAGATGCTCGTCCAGCGAAAGCTTCATCGCGATAGGCCAGCGGGAGGAATACACCAGCAGTCTGTCGCCCGGCTGATATTCGCGTTCGAAAGTCAGAACAGGAGCAGGTGCGGCCGCACTTTTTGCGAGAATCACCCCGTTTAAATCGGTTACCATCAGCGTAAATGTGTTGTTATCCATAGTCACCTCAAAATCCATATAGTAAACCCCTTTGGGTTAAGCAAGGGCGGGTCATTGAATAAATTCAAGAGAAAAGCTCTGGCTTAAGGGTTTTCGCGCGGATATTTACCTATATTTCTACTCTTTCTGAGAAGCTTAGTATTAGCCTTATTGTATCAAAAAACGGGCTATGATAAAATCAAAAGTTTTTATAACACAATACACTTTTTATAGAAATACTGTGCTAATACTAATCCCCTCAAAAAGAGTCGATAAAAATCCGCGTGAAAACCCATAAATTAAAGCTTTTCACTTGATTTTTATACTCTTTTAAATCGGATATTAGTATAACTATAAAGCCGCACGAAAATATAAAGAGCGTAGGGTTCACCAAAAAATGTTTGGCGGATCCTACGCCCGTATCTCTTCGACTTATATCGGGGAATCGCAATCTAAGCTCCCAATTGCACACATTCTCTATTCAATAGCAAATTCCTCCCGTTGGAGACAAAGCCGAAGGGTGGTGCCCTTGCCCACCTCTGACGTTACCGATACAGTATGCCCAAGCAAAGCAAAGGCTTGACGGCACAAACTAAGGCCGATGCCGGTAGAGCGCTTATCCGCCCTGCCGTTAAAGCCGGTATAGCCCCACTCAAGAAATCATAAAGACCATTTCCCTGCACTTTTTATTGCGGCAGTTTTTTCTCAAAAAGATAAAACAGCCCCTTGCGGAAGGTGACCTCTCCGGTCTTTTGGTAACCAATGCTCTTGTACAGGCGAAGGGCAATGGGGTTTTCGCTGAAGGTATCAAGCCACACCGCATCGTAGCCCTCCCGCCCCAGCAGCTCCTCGGCATAGAGCATAGTCAGTTTCGCGACCCCCTTGCCTTGTGCCGCCGGAATAACACACAACCGGTGTACGACACAATGGCGCAGGTGCGCATACTGCCAGGCTCCATCAGCATACTCCGGGTCATGCCGCTCATTGAGCGTAATGGCAGAAGTAATCCTATTCTCGGCAAGCGTCACATACATCTCGCCGTCTGTGATATCGCGACGAATTACCTCCTCAGAGGGATACACCTCATCCCATTGAAAGATGCCCGATTCGATCATCACCCGGACACCCTCCCGGTACATCTCGAATATTTCCGGCAGCTCAGAAAGCTCCGCCTTGCGAAATTCCATTGCTTTCACCCTTTCCAAATATGCTTGCCGGGGCTTGGGATATCCTTCATTATCTTATCTTTTCGCTACGGCTACCTGTTCGTTCTCTTTCAGCGGTTTGTCTTGCTTTTGATTTTTTATGTATACAAACCAGTAGGCAAGCCCCACAAACACCGCCCCGCCAACAATATTGCCCAGTGTGACCGGCAGAAGATTGCGTATCAGGAAGTTTTTCCAGGTAAGGCGGGCGAGATGCTCGGCAGATATCCCCAGTGTGCCGGCTGCCGATGCAAGCCCGGCATTTTCCTTTGCAAAGAGTCCGGCGGGGATATAGTACATGTTAGCGACACAGTGCTCAAACCCCGAGGTAATAAACAGCCAGATGGGGAAAAAAGTCGCCCATATCTTGCCCGTGATATCCTTCGCGCCATAGCTCATCCATACCGCGAGGCAAACCAGCCAGTTGCAGAGAATGCCCAATAAAAAAGCGGAATAAAAGCCAAGCTCCACCTTATGAACCGCAAGCTTGATTGTCAGCGCCCCAAGAAGGTTCGCGCCGCTTGCGAGCTGCCCGGTTTTGTTGATTGCGTAGGCAATAAACAGGGAGCCTAAAAAATTGCCGATGTAAACCAGCAGCCAGTTGCGCAGCATCTGCATCATCGTTATTTTCTTATCCAGCACACCCAAAATTACCAGTGTGTTGCCGGTAAAAAGCTCGCCGCCCGCAATAAGAACCAATATCAGTCCGGTGCTGAAAATAGCGCCCGCAAGAGCCTTGCCAAGACCATAGGTTTCAGGGTTAACCAAAAGGTTAAAGGCAGCCATGTTAGCGCCCTCCGACGCAAACGCGATAAACGCGCCAGCCAGTATGCCCAGTACCAAAAGCACACCAGCGGAAGACCGCACTTTTTTAATGCCGGATTGTATCGTATATTTCGCAATTTCAGATGGAGTAAGATAATTGTTGTTCATGCGTTTGCCTCACCTGTTAATCGAGAGTTACCTCATACAAATTTCGTTTTAAAGCGGATAGGAGCACATGATAAGCCATGCCGCGGCAATACGTTGCAGTGCGCTGCGTTGCGCCTATCATAAATTATTTAAAATTTTTAAAACGGGGCTTGCAGGAAGCTCTTCGAGCATTTAAATAATAATGTAACATTTTTTGCGTGGGAATGCAATGTGGAAAATGCGAAACGGATAAAATTATAAGAAATATACTGTAAGCAAAACCCCCGTCGATTTGCCGACGGAGGTTTTGTGTGTTTGGATAATAAGGAGATTAGTATTATACTAATATCCGATTTAAAAGAGTATAAAAATCAAGTGAAAAGCTTTAATTTATGGGTTTTCACGCGGATTTTTATCGACTCTTTTTGAGGGGATTAGTATTACACAGGCAAAGCGGCGATTAAGTACCCGCCTGCCACAAGGCTTACGACGTTTGCGCACAGCACATACAATACGCGCCGCAGCCTGCCGTGTTCCTTTACGATTAGTATAAATCCGATAAGCTCCACGATAACAACCAGCAGCTCTAAGGCAATGAGGGTGAGTAACAGGTAGCTTGCATAGGGGGTGTATGAGTTGAGGGCAAGGTTTAACAAGCCCTGAGTAATAAGGTTAATAATCAAGAACACAACCCAGCTACGCTTGCCGCGAAAGCCGAACAGAAAAAAGATACCACCCTCGATGAGCAGGGTTAACAGGACGCGCAGGGCTGTAATCAGGGCAGTACGAAGCGGCAGGTAGCCTACCGAGAGGGTCTGCTTTGCATAATCTATTGTGACGACGCTGTTGTAGCCGGTAAACAGCTGCGCGTCCATACGCTGGCTAAACTGCCTCTCCCCGCTGGTGACGGTAAGGGTAATCTCTTGGGGTCTACCAATAACCGCGCGATAAAAGGCGAAATAGGTGTCCATCATCACCTGACGCCGCGCCCCTTCGTGAACGCCGCTTTCTGCGCTGAGAGTCACCGAAACATCCGAAGGCGCGCCGGTTACCACCACAATCAGCGAGGGCGGCTCCGCGGAGTTTGCGTGAACGGGAAAAGGCAGCAAAATAATTACGGTAAGCAAGAGCATGGCAATGGGTAATAATCTTTGTTTCATAATTAAGCTCCTTTAATCTCTATCATCCGGCTTCGTTTTTGACGGCACAGGGACTAGTCGCGCACGAGGTATTAAAAACTATAGGTGGGCGTACTGTGCCATGTACAAACGGTAATAATATCCTTCCCGCCGCATCAGTTCGTCGTGGGTGCCGCTTTCCATAATCTGCCCGTCTCCGATATACATAATGCGCGTGCAGTTGCGTATGGAGGAAAGGCGGTGCGCCACAATAAACGAGGTGCGCCCCTTCATAAGCAGCTCGATGCCCTGCTGCACGAGCTGCTCGGTGGCGGTATCAATGGAGGAGGTGGCCTCATCCATAATCAAAATGCGGGGGTTGCAAAGCAGGACGCGCGCAAACGAAATAAGCTGCCGCTGTCCCTGAGAGAGACCGTTGCCACGTTCCTTCACCACAGTTTGAAAGCCGTCGGGCATCTTTCGGATAAAGCTGTCGGCGTGCAAAAGCTCCGCCGCCCGCTCCACCTCCTCATCCGTTGCGTCCGGCCGGCCGTACCGGATGTTATCGGCCACCGTGCCGGAGAACAGAAAGCTGTCTTGAAGCATAATGCCCATCTGGCCGCGCAGGGAATGCAGGGTTGCCTGCATGACGTCGTTGCCGTCGATAAGTACCTGCCCATCCTCTATGTTGTAAAACCGGCTAATCAGGTTGACGATGGTGGTTTTACCTGCCCCCGTCGGCCCCACCAGCGCGATGCTCTGGCCGGGCTCTACGCTAAAGCTAACATCCTTTAATACCAGCCTATCCTTATCATACCCAAAATTCACATGGTCAAAGGCTACACGCCCCACAATCTCAGGCAGCAGCTTTGCGTCGGGGGCCTCGGCCACCTCCACCGGGGTGCTCAGGGTTTCAAAGATGCGCTCAAGGTAAGCGACGGCGTTGATAAAGTTGTTGTAGATATTCGCAAGGCTGATCATCGGCTGCCAGAAGCGGCTGGTGTAGAAGCCCATGGTTAACAGGGTGCCGAAGGACGCCATGGGAAACAGCACAAAGGCGCCTACGATATAAACCGCCGAAAATACAAGCTGCGAGGTCATCTCAGTGGTAAACCAGGTGCTGTTGGATACGCGCATGGTGTGCATCCACGCGCTTTTGCGTTCCGCCATTATGCGGTCGAGTATCTTCAGGTTTTCCTGCTGGCGGTCAAAGGCCTGCGTTACCCTCGCGCCGTCAATAGATTCCTGAACAAAGGCGTTGACGTTGGAGTTTTTGTTGGAAACCTCCTGCCACGCCCGCCGTTGACGGGGCTTGATGATAAGCATAAAGATAATCACCACAGGCAGGCCCGTCATGGTCACCGCGGCAAGGGGAACACTAACGCGAAACATAAACACAATAATAAACACGATATTGACAATCTCTATAATGAAGTTGAGAATACCATTTGAAAGGGCGTCGGAGACGGCATTGACATAATGCACCACGCGCACAAATATCTTGCCGTGGGGGCGGTTGTCGTAGTAAGAAAAGGACAGCTTTTGAAGGTGCTCGAACAGGTCCTTTCGGATATCGTGGATAATGCTCTGCCCAACCCGGGCAACGATGACGGTGCGAATGCTGTTAAACACGATATTGAGCACAATGGTGCCTGCAAGCAGCAGGCTTAGGGTTATAAGCTGTTGGGTATCCTTGCTGGGAATCGCCTCATCCAGCGCCTTCTGCGCGAACAGGGGGCCGGACAGCCCGATTATGCTGCCGATGGCGCTTAAGGCTAAAGCACCAATCAGCCCGCCAAGGTAGCGCTTAATATAGGTAAAGCAGAATTTGAGGTTCGCAAAATTAAACGGAGCCTCAAGCTCTTCATCCTGATCAAAACGATTACGCGCCAATCTCATCAGCCTCCTTCGTTCCGTTTTGCAGCGACCAGATGCGGTAATAAAATCCGCGCTTTGCGAGCAGCTCGTCATGGGTGCCGCGTTCCGCAATGCGTCCCCCGTCCAGCACAATAATTTCCTCCGCGTGCTTTACGGAGGAGATGCGCTGGGCAATGATGATCTTGGTGCATTCAAACGGCAGCTTGCGAAGCTCTTTTTGTATGTATTGCTCAGTTTCCATATCCAGCGCCGAGGTGGTGTCATCAAGAATCAGCACACTGGGCTGCATGGCAAGAGCGCGGGCAAGAGAGATACGCTGCTTTTGTCCGCCCGAAAGCCCGACACCCCGCTCTCCCACCAGCGTATCGTACCCGTCGCTCATTTTCATAATAAAGTCGTGGGCACCGGCGGCCTTGGCGCACTGTATAATCTCCTCGTCACTCAGGTCTGCGTTACCATAGGCAATGTTCGCCGCCACCGTATCCGAAAACAGGAATACATCCTGCATCGCAAGCCCGATGGAGGTGCGAAGGTCGGTTAAGGTCAGGTGCTTAAGGGTATGCCCGTCAAGCAGCACCTGCCCCTGGGTGGGGTCAAAGAAACGAAGCAGCATATTAATCAGCGTCGTTTTACCCGATCCCGTGGTTCCCATAATACCGAGGGTTTTGCCAGGCTCTATGTGAAAGCTAATGTCCTTTAGCAGCTCCTCACCATCCAGCTTCAGGCTTACGTTTTTATACTCCACCTCACCGCGCAGGCGGCCGGAAACCGGCGCGGACTTGCGCAGGTCGAGCGAATGGGGCTGGGCGTAAAACAGCTCAATCACCATATTGCAGGAGGCGAAGAAGCGCTGTATGTCGTTAATAAGCATCCCAAGGTTTTTTAGCGGCATGGCAAGCGCCCAGGTTAGGGAGGAGAAGGCGAGCATTTCGCCGGCGGTAATGCGCCCCTCAATCATAAACAGGCCGCCCACCAGCAGGGCGGTAATGGTCAGCGACTGCGAAAGCGCCTCTATTACCGGCTGGAATTTAACACCCACACGCACAGCCACAAGGTTTGTGTTGCGGTAGTCCTCATTGCGTTCATTAAACTTGCGCTTCTCCTGCTCCTCTTGGGCAAAGGCCTTTACTACGCGGTTGCCGTCAATGTTCTCCTGCGCCGCGGTGCTCATGCGGGAGAGCTTTTCGCGCAGGGTAATATACTTTGGGCGGATAATGCGGGAGAACAGGTGGGATACCAGCAAGATTACAGGGGTAATTGCCGCAAGGCAGAGGGTCATGAGCCCGTCAACGGTAGAAAAATAGATAATCGTCACCGCAAACAGCACAACGGAATCTACAATATTGTAGCTTACCCATGCCACTGAGTGGCGAATCATATCCAGGTCGTTGGTCATGCGGGTCATCAGGTCGCCGGTGCGCAGGCGCGCAAAAAAACGGTGGTCGCCATTTTGAATTACTTCATACAGATGGCGGCGCACCGCGTCAAGCATGGTTTGGCTGCTGGTTTCCAGGCACATAACCATCAGGTATCGCAGCGTCAGGCGTGTCGCCTGCACCGCGAGCATCAGGCCCAGTAAGGGCAGCAGCCTTTCGGTGCTTTGGGGGGTTATCACCTCGTCGATAAGCCTTTGAGAAAGCATGGGGTTTACAATAATCAAACAGCAGGTTACGGCACTTAAAATCATGCCGATTACAAACAAGTGACGTTTTTTCAGGTTTGCCCAAACCCATTTGAACTGAAACATGTTAACAGCCCTTTCTGCGATGGGTAGATAATGAGTAATAAGTATAAACGAGTAGGGGGAGCGCTACCTCAGCAGCCGCGTTGAGGCGTAAGGCATGTTTTCGTTAATCTTTTCGGGGGGTACTGGAAATTGACTTTTACCACATTATAATGAATCCATCTCTGATGTCAAGGCTTTTGGAGAAATTAGCTGGGTCAAAAAAACCACGAAAAAATCGTATAAATTGCGGGTAACCCGGTTGACCGTTCCAAACAGGGGTTAAAAGCCCCTTTGCCTTTTGGACGCCGCGCTAGCAGCAAGGGAAGCTTGTACGCTGTGGCTGCGGCTTTTAAGTTACAGTGCAGCCTTTGCATGCAAGCCCTATGAACGTTTTACATTTAAAGTACATCCTGTTTACTTTGAACTGGTATCCCTTAACCTATTATTGTGATAAATTATAGGTGTAAGATGGAAAAATGAGAAAAAGTACGCTTTTTTATGCCGATGTGTCTGACAAAAACAGGAGCGGCAGTGTGCTTTTGCAAAGCAGTGTGAAAAGGAGGTAAGCCTATCATGAAAAGGGTCATGATTGTTGACGATTCCCTGATTGTAAGAGTGAATCTGAAAAAGGTTTTTGAGAGCCAGGGCTATCAGGTCGTCGCGGAGGCGGCTAACGGCCAGGATGCGGTGGAAAAGTATGAAAAGCTAAAGCCCGATCTTGTGACGATGGACATTACCATGCCGGTGCTCGATGGAATCTCCGCCCTGCAAAGGATACGCGAAATGGATGAGGAAGCCTGTGTCGTGATGATCTCCGCGCTGGGGCAGGAGATTAAAATTATCGAGGCTATGAACTGCGGCGCAAGGCATTACATTGTCAAGCCCTTTAAGGATGAAGACGTAATCAGCAAGATTGACAGCATTTTTGATTGCGCAATGTGCCAAGTGTGTCAAGTGGAGGAACAAGCGGATGTCGTTGTTTCCAGATAGTCCGGCGGATATGTTTGAAAGTGAGAGCGTGGTGCAGCCCTTTGTCATTACGGCACCCACCGTGCGCTCCGATGTGGACGGGCAGTCGGTGAAGGAGCTGTTTGAACAGCACTCCGACGCCGAGGGCGTGGTGGTGACGGATGGGGGCTATCCCACCGGGCTGGTTATGCGCACCGCGTTTTTTCAAAAAATCGCCTCCCTGTACGGCAACTCGCTGTATATGAAGCGGCCCATCAGCATCCTGATGGATACCGAGTTTTTAAAAGCAGACGTTAGCGACAAAATATCCCGGTTGAGTATCCTTGCAATGGGCAGAGAGCAGAGTAAGCTGTACGACTATGTCGTGGTGTTTAAAAACAAGGAATACCATGGCGTCATCAGCATCCGGCTGTTTTTAATGGAGCTTTCCAGCCGTAACGAGGCGCAGATCAGCGTATTAGTAAACCAGCAGCGCGAGCTGATAAGCGCCCACGAGCAGGAGATACTGCTGCGAAAGAACCTGGAATACCAGTCGGCGGCGGTCAAAAACCTTCTGGATCATGCCGATCAGGGGTTCTTGTGGTTTGGCAGGGATCTGGTCATAAAAAAGGATTACAGCTACAAATGCAAGGGGATTTTTAACGTCTCTATCGGTGAATGTGAGTATATCGCGCTGGTAACCCCCTACTTCGGGGAGGATAAGGCCACGGTGTTCCGGCTTGCCTTTGAGAGCTACTTTAAGAACAACTCGCCGGTTACCGACAATGTGTACCTGACACTGCTGCCCGCTGACTGTGTGATTCGGGGCAAGCATATTCACATGGAGTACCGCAGGATTGAAAGCGGCGGCAATAAGGCTGTCATGGTTATTTTAAACGACGTTACAGAGCGGGTGAGCCTGGAAAAGGCGATGGAGCTCGACCGCAACAAACAGCGCCTGCTCATAAAGGCTTTTGGCTGTCAGTCACAGATTAAGCGGATGCTTGACGAGTTTCGGGATATCTTCTCAGGCGGCTACCGCAGCTTCTTTGAAGGTGGCTGCGATTTTAACGGCAGCCTGCATGAGCTGTACCGGTCGGTACACACCTTTAAGGGCGATTTTGCCCAGTATGGGTTTGTAAGCGCAGCCAACCGGCTGCATGACTTTGAGGACGCGCTCCTTGGGGTCATTAAGCTGGGGGAGGGGGCATCCTTCTCCGATGTAAACCGCATCCTGTCCGGCGCACAGGCGGAGCAGATTCTAGCCGAGGATCTCGGCATTATCTATGACGCGGTGGGAGCCGGCTACTTTGAGCAAAACGAGTTTATTCCCATCCCCAAGGCAAGGCTCGCGGAGATAGAGAATGAGCTGCAAAAAGCAAAGGGCGCGTTAGCTCCCTCAGCCATTCTCGGACTAATAGAGGGCTTAAGGAGCAAGAACTGCAAGACGTTTTTGGAACAGTACCGCGATTACCTGCAATACCTTGCCGACCGGGTGATGAAGAGTATGCCCCTCTATTTGGTGGAGGGGGACGACATATACATTGATGAAGATAAATACAGCGCGGTGCTCAAAGCCCTAGTGCATATCTACCGTAATATGATGGACCACGGGATAGAAGCGGATGAGGAGCGTCTAGAGCAGGGCAAGGATGTCAAAGGCATTGTTCACTGCGTGGTAAAAAGGACAGACGACGGGTGGTTTGGCATCTCCATTGCAGACGACGGTCGTGGTATTGATTTTGAAAAGATAAAGAAGAAAGCGTTGGACAACGGCTTATATACGGTGGAGGAGCTGGCTGGTATGACCGACACACAGAAAAACGAGCTGGTGTTTGCCGAGCATATCTCCACCAAGGAAAGCGCCGATGCCCTTTCGGGGCGGGGGATGGGAATGTCAGCGGTGCGTGAAGCCTGCCGGGCAATGGGCGGCGAGATTGTCGTAACCACAGAGAAGAGCCGGGGAACCACGTTTGTAATGAAATTGCCGCTGCGCTAAAAAAGGAGTGTATGTGTTTGGAAACTAAATTTTCTGGTATATTTATAGACGCGTGGAGTACGGTGCTTGAATCCTTTACCTCAAAGAGCATTATGAGGGTGGATGTAAGGCCCCCGCAGGAAGCGCAGGAGACCCGCGATATCCTTGTATTTATGGGAATTGTGGGGGATATTGACGCGCAGATTGCAATGACAATGGACGCGGAGACCGGCAAAAATATAGCGTCGGAGATGCTTGGCGGAATTGAGATTACCGAGGTTAACGATTATGTCATCAGCGCGGTGGGGGAGCTTTGCAACATGATTATGGGCAACGCCTGCTCGAGCATCAGCATGACCAACACCAACGTGGATATCACACCGCCCACCGTAATTGCCGACCAAAGCCCACCCGAATCGCTGAGAAAACCCACCTACAACATCTGCATCCTATTGGAGGATTTAGAGACCATCGATTTTAACGTGGCGATGATGACGGCATAGTTAGGCATATAGAAATCTCCCTAAAAAGAGTAGAATTAGGTAGGAATCCGCGTGAAAACTTATAAAGCAAAGCCTTTCACCTATTTTTCATACTCAATCAAATCGGATATTATTATAATACTAATATCCGATTTAAAAGAGTATAAAAATCAAGTGAAAAGCTTTAATTTATGGGTTTTCACGCGGATTTTTATCGACTCTTTTTGAGGAGATTAGTATAAGCAGAGAGGTACCGCGCGAGCGGTACCTCTCTGTAGGGCACGGCGTAATTTGTCTATCGCGTCAAAGCCTTATCCTCAAACACGAAGCCTTTTTTATCGGCGCTTTGGTCAAATAGGTTCATAAAGTCAAAGGTGGCAAAGTAATCGGCGGGAGTTTCGGCGCGGCGGATAAGCTGAGTCGTTCCGTCCTCGCGCAGCAGCACCTCCGCGGAGCGCAGCTTGCCGTTGTAGTTATAGCCCATTGAGAAGCCATGGGCGCCCGCGTCGTGGATATATAGAAGGTCGCCGATGCTAATCTTCGGCAGCATACGGTCTATGGCAAACTTATCGTTATTTTCGCAAAGACCGCCGGTGATGTCGTATTGATGGTCGCAGGGATCGTCCTCCTTGCCCATTACCGTAATGTGATGGTATGCGCCGTACATAGCGGGGCGCATGAGGTTTGCGGCGCAGGCATCAAGACCAATATACTCCTTGTGAATGTGCTTCTCGTGGATGGCGGTGGACACCAGCGCGCCGCTTTGGGCAAGCATGTAGCGGCCAAGCTCAGTGTAAAGGCTTACGTCCCCCATCCCTGCGGGAACCAGCACGGCCTCAAAGGCCTTGCGAACGCCTTCCCCGATGGCAAAAATATCGTTCTGGGGCTGGTTAGGACGGTAAGCGACGCCTACGCCACCCGAAAGATTGATAAACGCGAAATGCGCGCCGGTTTCCTTTTGCAGCTCTGCGGCTGTTTCAAACAGAATTCGGGCAAGGTTCGGGTAGTACCCGTTATCGGTGGTATTGCTGGCAAGAAAAGCGTGCAGGCCAAAGTGCTTTGCACCCTTTGCGAGCAGCTTTTTCACCGCCTCGGTAAGCTGTGGCCGGGTCAGGCCGTATTTTGCCTCGCCAGGGTTATCCATTATCTCATTATCGATGGAGAAGGTGCCGCCCGGGTTGTAGCGCAGGCAGATGGTCTCGGGTATGCCCGCTATCTCCTCTAAATACTCAATGTGGGTGATATCATCCAGATTAATAATTGCGCCAAGCTTTGCGGCAAGGGCGTAGTCCTCACGCGGGGTGACGTTTGAGGAGAATATAATGTCCGTTCCTTTGAGTCCCACCGCGTCGCTGAGCACCAGCTCGGTGTAGCTCGAGCAGTCCGCTCCGCAGCCCTCCTCGTGCAGGATATCGAGAATTACGGGGTTTGGGGTTGCCTTTACGGCAAAATACTCACGAAACCCCTTGTTCCAGGCAAAGGCCTTATTCACATTGCGCGCGGTTTCGCGGATGCCTTTTTCATCATAGAGGTGAAAAGGCGTCGGGAAGCTTGCGGTAATTTCCTTCAGCTTATCCAAGCCGACAAACGGTGTTTTCATTCTTGTCATCCTTCCATACATTGCAATCCATAAATTTATGCCAAGCATTACTGTCGGCAGAGCCCAAGCACTATTCCCCTCTGGGCAGTCCTGAAATGCGAATCTCCTCAAAAAGTGTAGCATGGTAGATAAAACCCGCGTGATACATTAGAGAGTCTGTGGCAGTAAGCATACTCGGAGTACAGAAGGTATAAGCACTCCTCCGCTTTACCTTTCCGCCGCCTCCTTGGTGCGAACAAACCCTCCTTTTGCTGTCACAAACGCCCTAATCCTTGTCAGCAATAACGGCGGTGTAAAGCTCGCTTTTTCGATAGCCTGTTTCCGAGGCCGCGCGTTTCGCGGCCTCGGAAAGGGAAAGCCCCTCCCGGGCGTAGTCCTTCGCGATGGCTACCGCCTGCTCGAGTGTCAGCCGTTCCACCACCTTCGGGGCGGCGCCGGTAATGAGCAGCACAAACTCTCCTCTTGGGGCGTTCGCGGCATAGTACTCTACCGCTTCGCCAAGGGTGGTGCGCCGCACCTCCTCATGAATCTTGGTTAACTCCCGGGCAAGGGATATCTGGCGGTCACCGAACACCCGCAGCATGTCGGCAAGGGTGGCACGCAGCTTGTGGGGAGCCTCATAAAATATCAGTGTACGGGGGTTGTCCTTGACCTCATCCAAATGCTCGGCACGCGCCTTTTTTGCGGTGCTTAAAAAGCCTTCGAACGAAAAGCGGGAGGTAATAAGCCCCGATACCGCCAACGCGGATATGGCGGCGGAGGGACCCGGCACCACCTCCACGGGGATTTCGCGGTTCCGGCACAGCCGAACCAAATCCTCACCCGGATCCGAGATACAGGGCATTCCGGCATCCGACACCACGGCACAGCTCTCGCCCGCCACAATGCGCCCGAGAACATATTCGCCCCGCTCCCGCAGGTTGTGTTCATAATAGCTTATCATGGGCTTTTTAATGTCAAAGTGGGTTAAGAGCTTAAGGGTAACCCGGGTATCCTCAGCGGCGATGAAATCCACCGTGGAGAGTACCTCCCGCGCACGGGGGGAAAGGTCGCCAAGATTGCCGATGGGGGTGCCTACCACATATAGCTTCATGGGCGAATCCTTTCTTTGTCATCCATTATTTCATATCATCCCCGCGTTTGCGCAAGAGAAAAGAAAGCTGTGAGGGTAGGGCAATAAAGTCCACAAAAAGGCATGATTATGCTTAGCAGCCGGCCTTGGGCAGGTTATCCTTCTTGCCGTAGATATCCAGCACCTCGCGGGAGAATCCACCCGGTCCCTCAATGATGAGCGGCTTTTCTACCGATAGAAAGGGCCTAGCCCCCTTTTTACCCTCCAGCAAAAACAGCCAGGGCGCGCTATCCGGCCGCTGCTGCACAAAGCGTAGGCGTTTGGGCTCAATGCCGTTTGCCCGCATTGCCTCCATCACATCGCACAGTCGTTCCGGCCGTTGGCAGACGCACAGCCTGCCGCCAAACCGCAGCAGCCGCTTTGCCGCTTCCGCCACGTCGTGGGCGGTACACAGCACCTCGTGGCGCGCAACCTGATCGCTGTAGGCTTCGCTTATGATGCCCGTGTTTGCCGCCTTATAGGGCGGGTTGCAGGTGAGGACATCGTAGGCGGCCGGGGCAAGCAAGGGTGAGGGGGTGCGAAGATCCTGCCGCAGCGGGATTACTACGCCGGCAAGCCCGTTGTGCGCAACGGATTTCTCTATGAGTGCCACCGCCTCAGCCTGAATCTCCACGGCAAAGATCTGCTTGGGTTTATCCTCTGCCCTTGCACACCAGATAAACGGAATAATCCCGCAGCCGGAGCCAAGGTCGCAGCACCGCTCCTTGCGGCGGGGCGCAGCAAAATTGGCAAGCAAGAAGGCGTCAGTGCCAAACTTATGCGCATCGCTTACAAACAGCGAGACGCCGCCCTGCAATTGTTCCATTTTCTCGGATATCAAATATGGGATACCACCTTTAAAGTGTTTACTTTTTTAGAGCGGATTTAACATAAACACACTGTAACATAGACCGGCTTTTAAAGTCAACGGACAAAAAGTCCATAGGGACATTCTGTCCAGCACGAGCAAAACGGATGCCGATTGGGTTCGGCATCCGCAGTATCACTATGGCAGCGCGTAGCTTTGCTTAAATGAGTATTATAGAAAACGGCGGATGTCGAACTTGTTCGACATCCGCCGTGTTTGGTCTGCTCGTTAAGCCTTGGGAGCAGGAGCCTCGACGGGGCAAACGCCGGCGCACGCACCACAATCGATGCAGGTGCTCTCGTCAATTACATACTTGCTGTCGCCGGCGGAGATAGCCGATACCGGGCACTCCGACTCACAAGCTCCGCAGCTGATGCACTCATCCGAAATAACATATGCCATACAACATACACCTCCTTTGTAGACTGGCTTAATTGTACCACATTTGCGCGAAAATGCAAGACAATAACCACGGTGAAAAGCCATTTCGTCTCCATTGAATATGAGAATAACACGATTTGTAGGCTGGCGGCTTATTTCTTAAGCTAATAGCCGATACAAAAATCAGGGAAAAAGCTCTGGCTGATGGGTTTATTCGCAGATCAGCATCTAGAACGATACCCTTTTTACGGAGATTTGCATTAGGTAGCTTCCCCTATGGATATAAAAATTTATAAAACCGGTTGACAAAGCGTGGGCGACGGAATATGATAATACCATAACATATGAATACATGTTCATACGTTTAAGTGTATAGCGTATTTGGATGAGATGATGTAATACGACGAAAGGATGAATCGCTCAAATGAACAACGAACCGCGCGAATTGCAATGTGAGCCGCATATCATTCACGAAGGGCTGACCCCCGCCGACTTTGAGAAGGTCCTGCCAGACGCACTGACACTCTCCCGCCTGACCGATGTCTATAAGGTGTTTGGCGACAGCACACGGCTTAAGATTATATTTTTGCTCAATAACCGGGAGCTGTGCGTCTGCGACATTGCCTATGTTTTGGGTATGGGGCAGTCGGCGGTATCGCACCAGCTGCGCATCCTGCGCGCCGCAAATCTTGTAAAGACACGGCGTGAGGGCAAATCGATATTCTATTCTCTGGATGATGAGCACGTCAGCCGCATTTTGATTACAGGACTAGAGCACACAAAGGAGGAGCACGCTCATGATGAGGATTAGAATTCAGATGCAGGGACTGCATTGCGCAAGCTGTGCGCAGAAAATAGAGGATCGGGTGAGCAAGCTGCCCCAGGTCTCGGAGGTATGGCTCAATTTTACGGAGAACGAGCTGCGATTTAGTGCCGAAGGCGAGAGGGCGGATGAGATTATTTCCAAGACACAGGAGATTATTCGCCGCACCGAAGAAGGCGTTTCCCTCACCGGCATTACCGTCATGGATGAGACGGGCGCCGAGCAGCAATATGGCTCGGTTTTGAAAGCGGCAAGGGGTCTGCAAACAGAAGAGCAAGGCTGCGACTGCTGCGGTCATGACCATGACAACGGCAGGCAGGGACACGCGCATAATGCAAAGCACGATAAGAATGACGCACACGACCACCATGAGAACCATGAAAATCATGGAACAGAACACTCGCATGACCATGGCGAAAAGAAGGGCTACGAGCTTGTTTTGCTTCTCAGTGCGGTAGCGCTTACGGTTGTATCCTACCTGCCCTTTCTTCCCGAGCCGGTATCCGCAATTCTGCTGCTTGCCGCTATCGGGCTGTCGGGCTACAGGATTATCATCGACGGCGCAAAAAAGCTGGTGCGCTTTGAGCTGGAGGAAGAGCTTTTAATGATGATTGCGGTCGTCGCCGCCTGTGTGCTCGGCGAGTTTGCCGAGGCCGCGATGGTGACGCTGTTGTTCTCTGCCGGAACCTATATTGAAGATATCGCGGTGGCGCGCTCTAAAAAAAGCATCGCCGCGCTGACCTCCATTCGCCCCGATACCGCAAACCTTTTGGCGGCGGATGGCAGCAGCTCTCCCGTAAACGCAAAGGAGGTCGCGGTCGGCTCCCTCATCCTCCTTCGTCCCGGCGAGCGCGTTCCGCTGGATGCCGAGGTGGTTTCGGGCGACTCCTATCTCGATAACTCGGTGATAACGGGCGAGAGCGTGCCGGTGCCGGTTACACAGGGCAGCCGTGTGCTTTCGGGCGCGGTCAACGGCTCGGGTCTTTTAACCCTGCGCACCGTAGGCGACTACAAAAACTCCACAGCCAGCCGCATCATTGAGCTGGTGGAAAGCTCTCTTGCCAAGAAGGGCAAAACCGAGCGCTTTATTACCCGCTTTGCGCGGTACTATACCCCCGCCATTATGCTTACCGCTCTGCTGGTGGCGGTGTTACCTCCCCTGCTTGGGGCCGGCACCTTCTCCGACTGGATCTCCCGGTCGCTCATCCTGCTGGTTTCGGCGTGTCCCTGCGCGCTTGTCATTTCGGTGCCGTTGGGCTTCTTCGCGGGCATTGGCTCCGCTTCCCGACTTGGCGTACTGGTCAAGGGCGGCAAATACCTTGAGGCGCTCTCGCGGGTAGACACCATGGTGTTTGATAAAACCGGCACCCTTACAACAGGTAAGCTAAAGGTTACGGGTGTTACCAGCCTTTCTGATTACAGCGAGGGAGAGGTTTTACGCCTTGCGGCGATTTGCGAGAACTTTTCCAGCCATCCGGTGGCAAAGGCGGTGGTTGCGCATTACGGCAACGCCATCTCGAAGGACTCGGTATTCTCCTACGAGGAGCAAACCGGTATGGGGGTTAAGGCGTATCACATGGGCAGCGAGCTCATCTGCGGCTCGGCGCGCATGATGGAGCAATACGGTATTTCGCTGGCAGGCGCACCGGAGGCGGCGGTTTATGTCGCCGAAAGCGGCCAGCTTTTAGGCAGTATTTCGGTAGCGGATACCCCCCGTTCCGACAGTGCGGAGGCATTGCGCGGGTTAAAGAGGGCGGGGGTCAAGCGTGTTGCCATCCTTACGGGGGATAATGAAAAAACCGCGCGGGAGGTTGCCGCAGCCTGCGGCGCGGATGCCTTCCACGCGGGCCTGCTGCCCTCGGGCAAGGTTGACGCGCTGATGGAGGAAAAGAAAAACGCCAAAACGGTGGCGTTCGTAGGCGACGGCATTAACGACGCGCCGGTGCTTGCGGCCGCGGATGTGGGCATAGCCATGGGGCTAGGTTCGGATGCCGCCATTGAGGCCGCCGACGCGGTGCTGGTTTCGGAGCGTCTTGGCTCTCTGCCCGCCGTCATCCGGCTTTCCCGCCGGGCAATGGGTATTATCACCTTTAATATCGTGTTCGCCTTGCTCATTAAGGCAACGGTAATGGTACTGGGTGTTGCGGGGCTTGGCGCAATGTGGCTTGCCATCTTCGCCGATGTGGGCGTAACCATCCTTGCGGTGCTTAACACCACGAGGCTTCTTGCGGTAAAAAAGGGTAAGGCGGCATAAAACACCGAAAAAAACAGCTCTTCCGAAACACCAAAGCGGAGAGCTGTTTTTTTAATTCATGCGATATGCGCAGATGGAGAAAGCCATTTTAACCCGACTAACAAAATTCGTATTAGTTTTCCTTCATACGCTCAGCGAGCTTGTAGAACATCCGCACATAGCCGTTCGCCATCAAATTCAGCAGGATAAAGGGCAGGGTTACAAATGGCGCAAGAATATCGGGCATCATAATTCCTTCACTTGTAACGTGGGTGTAGTTCAATAAGGAAAGGTCGGTTTTATCGATAATATATGGAAGATTTGAAATAAACAAAATAAGACAAAACACCCCCGAAATAATCAGACCGATGTTGAGGCCCTTCCTTGTGGCTTTGGTGCAGGTAATGGTGAGTGTTTTATCGGTAAAATGCGCCTGCAAGAGCTTGAGAACAGCCCACAAACCAACCAGATAAATGGCCAGCACAATCAGGGGTACGCCAAAAAAACGGGTACATGAGCTTAAAAACAAAAACAATGCCCCCGTAATCACGGTGCCAATGAGTATGCGCAAAATGAAGGCGCTTAAAAAGCGATAGGTTTTCACCATCCCAAAACCACCCTTTACACTAGAATATAACGATAAATCGTGTGGCGGCAGTACGTTTCGCCGCACGGTTTATCGTTTTTAGTCTTTTAATAATGGGAATAGTTTTCGTGTGTCTTCTCATATGCTTCAAAAGCGTCTCTCACCAAAAAAACAAGGCCAATGACGCGAATTTAAGAAATTCAGGAAAGACCAAGCTTTGCGATATCAGTGGTATGGGCAAAGGTGTCGGCGCTGTATAAGAGCAGCACCTGGTCATAATCCGCCACACTCACAAGCGAGGTGTAGCTGTTATTGACGTAGCGCAGGTCTACAAGGGTAATGGTGTCGTAATACGAGGTTAAAAACGGTACAAAGCTATGGGCAAACGAATCCTTGAAAATCAACAGGCTCTTGCCGGTTTTGCTGTCGGTTCTAACCGTTACCATAGGCTGGTTCTGGCCTAAGAAGACGCCGTATTTATCCTTCTTACTCAAATAGTCCTTAAAATAAAGGGAGGAATAGGTCTTGGTCTCTTTCCCGTCAAACACATCCAAGGTAACGGTCACCTCGGAGGAGCGCCGGGAATAGAGGCTGATAATGTCGGGGGATATGCCGCGATACCCCACCTTGGAGTACAGCGTACCGTAAAAGTCGTGCGCGACGTTTTCAATGTTATAATTCTTATAAAGAGCGGCATGAATGCCCATACGCTCGCTAGCCTCGGTAAAGGCGTAAAACGCCCCTGTGCTGGTCCAGTGATGGTCGGTTCTGTAAAAGATATATTTGCTCCGGTTCTCATACAGCACACGGGATACATCAATTTCGTTGGTGATGCTCACAAGCTCTCGGTTGATATCCTTGAGGTATCGGCGCTGGTCCCACACCGTTATCCCCTCGGGCAGGGCGTCGGGGTAGATGCCGGCGGCGGTTGGCACCAGCATGAGATAGGTGGGCTTTTTGTTATGGTCTACAAAGGCGCGAATGGCGTCAATATTGTTTCGGGTCTTTCGCTCATCCGGGACAGCGATGTCTTCAATTAACCGGTTATCAAGGATGTATACGTTGTTGTTCTCCCGTTTGCCGCTGTAGTATTCAAGGTAGCCTTTCGCGCTCACCCATAGGTCGCGCCCCACAAAGTGGTCGGAGAACCACGCCTCAACCCCGCTCATAAAGGTGCGGTCTGCAACGCTTTTGAGTGAGAAATTAGGCCATTCGGCCAGTACGCGGTTCTCCATCTCGGAAAAGGAGGATTTGGGCGACAACGCGGTTGCGACAGGAAAGCCCGCCAAAAACAGCGCGAGCAGCACCGCGGAGATAATCTTGGTTTTCATATGGTTTCCTCCCCAAGTCATCCGTTAAAACCGGAAGTATAAAAACGGGTTGTAGGTTGCGTCCACAAGGTATGCCGTACACAGCAGCATCAGCATAACCTGGAGCAGGATGCGCACAGTTTTAGACGCGACGGGGTTTTTACGGTAAAACCGCTTGCATGTCCGGTCCAGCCATGAGGTGGAGAACACCACGCACAGCGCAAACACCACGCCGTAGCTTGCAAGCAGGTAGGTAAACACCGAGTCGGAGGCCGCCCGACCGCCGGAGCCAAACATCGCGCCAAGGTAGGAAAAGCCCGCGTCGACAGTATCAAACTCAAACAGCACCCAGCCCAGCACCACAAAAAAGAAGGTGGTCAGCCGAGTAATGGTAAAGGGCAGCTTCTCAAGCACCCGCCCGAGGAACAGCTTTTCAAGAATAAGCAGGATGCCATAGTAAAGCCCCCACAGCACAAAGTTCCAGCTTGCGCCGTGCCACAGACCGGTGAGCATCCACACAATCAAAAGGTTAAGTATCATGCGCCCCTTGCCCTTGCGGTTGCCGCCTAAGGGGATGTACACATACTCCCGGAACCAGGTGCCAAGCGTCATGTGCCATCTGCGCCAAAAGTCGGTGACGCTGGTGGCGGTATAGGGAAAATTGAAGTTTTGAGGGAAGCGGAAGCCGAGCATACGCCCCATGCCCACCGCCATATCGGAATATCCCGAAAAATCGAAGAAGATTTGCATGGTAAAGGCGAGTATGCCAAACCACGCCGTCGCTACAGACAGCTCGTCGGGTGCGGTGGCCTTAACCCGCGTCCACAGCGCGCCGATGTTGTTGGCAAGCAGCGCCTTTTTGGCAAGCCCCTGGATAAAAAGACCCGCCCCGTCGCCTAGGTTTGCAAACGAAACCTTGCGTGTCTCAAGCTCCCTGCGCACATCGCCGTAGCGCACAATAGGCCCCGCCACAAGCTGGGGGAACATAGAAACATACGCCGCGTAATCGATAAAGCTGCGTTGAACCGGCACACGGCGGCGGTAAAGGTCTATAGTATAGCTCATGCTTTGGAAGGTGTAAAAGGAGATGCCGATGGGCAGCGCAATTTTAGGGTCGGGGACGGAAAGCCCGAACAGAGCGTTGAGGTTCTGTACCGCAAAGGAGTTGTACTTAAACACCGCGAGAATGGAGAGATTGACCGCCACCGAGGCAATCAGCAGCATACGCCGCGCCCGGGGGCTGCCGTCAAAGCGCGACATCAGACGCCCGCAGGTGTAATCCACCAGTACGGTAAAGGTCATGAGCAGTAGGTATATCGGCTCGCCCCAAGCATAAAATAAAAAGCCCGAAACAAACAGCACAAAATTACGCGCAGGCTTTGGCGTAAAATAATATACCAGCAGTACAGCGGGCAGGTAAAGGTATAAAAATGTCAGGCTTGAAAATACCATCTATCCGTTACGTCCTTCCTTATGACTGATTGTTTCGCGCACCCTGGCCACCGCCTTGCGGTATTGCTCGGGGGTGTAAAACGCGTTAATTGCCTCCACCAGCGCGTTTGCGCCGAGGCGTTCGGGCAGGTCAAGCTCTTTTAGCAGCTCACGCCGCAGGTCGGAGCTGTCCGGCGCGCCGGTAAGCCCGTCCTCATACAGGTGCAGCTTGGTCACGAGGGGTCTCGGTACCGGCGGGGCGTCGTCCTGTGCGGCGTCGGCGCATACCCCCGCCTTGCGCAGAACGTCAAGCAGGCCTTGGGAGGCTATGCCCTCCACCCCAAGCTTTCCCTCCTTGGAGGGGACGGCCTTGCGCCGTTCCTTGCCCAGAACATCGGGGATATAGGCGTGCAAAACCTGTCCCTGGGTAATGGCTCCCTTTAAAAAAGCGCGGATTTGAAATCCCGCCCGGTCGGAATCGGTGAGGATGAGGATACCCGTCCTCTTGGCAAGGGCGCGGAGGAGAGCCAGCTTCTGCTCGTCCTTAAATATTGCAAAGCCGCCCGTCTCTATGATATAGGCGTCAATAAGCGAGGTAAGCTTAATCTTGTCGTACTTCCCTTCCACTATAACAGCCTGCGTAATCTTTATCAAGCCTTACCCTCACTAACCCGCAGGGACGTGAGCTGCAGTACCATCTGCTCCAGCAGCACGAAGCTATCCGCCCGGCTGGATTTCATGGCGCAGTCACAGCGCAGCAAAAGGTCCAGCGCCCCTGTAATATAACGCAGCGGCAGCCTTGCCGCGTCCTTTTCCACATAATAAAACCGGTTGGGGTTTCCTTTATAGCCAAAGTCGGAGAAAACATCCTTGCCCTTTCGCCCCGCCAGAGCCCCCATTCGGGCGCGGTAGTAGTCGATGTGACCGGAGGCAAGCGCCGCGAGGATTGCCACCGGCTCCTCCCGCTGCGCGCGGTAATCGCCAATCAGCGCCAGGGCATGGGCAGCGTCGCCGGAGGCAACGGCACCCGAGAGCTCGTAGGCCATTGCGTCCGGTTCCTTTTCGCATAAAAGGTCAACGTCTGCTCTGGTTATCTCACCGCCAAAGCGGTAGGCGCACAGGCGGTCCAGCTCATGAATCATGGTCTCCAGCTTGTTTGCGCTGCGTTCGCACAACAGCTTTGCGGCCGTGCCCTCCAGTGTAGCGCCCTGCTTTTCGGCATAGGTGCGGGCATAGCGGGCAAGCTCCTCCATCTCCCGGGGCTTTAGCTCCATCACCACCCCGTGGACATCGGCCAGCTTTAAAAAGCGTTTCCATCGCGCCGGCATCGTCTTTTTGCCCCCGACCTCTTGGGTGAGGGTGGAAAACAGCAGTACGGTGGTATCGGGGATATCCTCCAGCAGGTCGCACAGGCGGGCAAAGTCGCCCTCGGCATACTGCTCAGCGTTAAAGTCGCTTACCGCTACACATTTAAGTGGCGCAAACAGCGGCAGCGCGGAGGCGGCGTCACAGATGGTATCCACGCTCTGGCTTTTGCCGTCTATGAGCATATAGTTAAAGCCGGCGGAGTCGGGCGCGGCGCGGCGGGAGAGCCGGTCCAGGTACTGCCGCTTGAGGTAATCCTCCTCACCGTACAGGAAATACAGGTGTGCAAGGGGCTCGTTTTTTACGTGCAGGGCGAAATCCTTCTCTTGGGTAAACGTCATGCCAGAACCCACATCCTTTGGGGTGAAATATTGGCCGCGCTAAATGACATAATCATAGCCCGCGTCGGGGCAGCGCGCATCCGCGAGTTCACTTAGGGTGACGCTATCCACATAATTGTTAATTACCGTGTACAGCCCCTCCCAAAAATCAATGGTGGGGCAGAACCCCCTGCGTTCACAGAGGTTTGGGGTATTTTCAAGGCAGGCCACCGGCGCGAGAGGTCCCTCTATAATGCGCAGTATCTGTCCCGTGGTATATTTTTCGGCCGGGCGGGAGAGCATATAGCCCCCCTGCGGACCGCGGCTGCTCACCAGGAGCCCCGACTTGGTCAGGGGTGTTACAATTTGCTCAAGATATTTAAGCGAAATTCCCTGACGTTCCGAGATATCCTTGATGGAGACCCACTCGCCGTTTGAATGCTGTGCTATATCAATCATCATTCGAAGCGCATAGCGTCCCTTAGAAGAAATCTTCATATAAATTAGAACCTTATCCTTTCCGGGTCGTATGACTGATACGGCATAAAACCCCATCAAAAATAGTGTCGCGCCGACGGCAGGGAACAAAATGGAAGGAGAACCCCAACCAAAAATTGTCGGATATATGCATCGCCGAATCTGCGCATAGAATACCCTTTGCGTGTAATTCGATTGTACTATATGATTAGTATGAAATCAAGTGGAGGTATTCTATTCACATTCACACGCAGTTTTTCTTTGGTGCCTTAGTAAAATGAAAAACAGTAAGCGACCGCCGTGCTCCGCCCGCAGCAAGAGACTGCGGTCAGGACTGGCTTAGCGCCTGACAAAAGCGCTCCAGCGCCTCGGCAAGCACCGCCCGCGGGCAGGCAATGTTGATACGCTGAAAGCCTTTGCCTTGCGCGCCAAACATTGCCCCGTCGTCCAGCCACAGGCGCGCCACACTTTTAATGCGCTGGTTGAGGCGTTCGCTGTCCGCGTCCAGACTGTTTAAGTCCACCCACAGCAGGTAGGTACCCTCGGGCTCTATCACCCTTGCCAAAGGCAGATGTTCGCCCAGAAACTGCTTTGCAAACAGCAGGTTTTCTTGCAGGTAGCTCAGCAGCTGGTCAAGCCAATCACCGCCATAGCGGTAGGCTGCTTCACAGGCCGCAAGCCCGAAAATACCTATGCCGCCGCTGCCGGCGGCGGAAATCTCTGTTTTGTAGCGGTTGCGCAGCTCTTCGCTTGGAATAAAGATATTGGCTGTCTGCAAGCCTGCCAGGTTAAAGGTTTTGCTGGGTGCGGTGCAGACCACGCAGCTTTGGGCAAACGCTTCGCTGATCCCCGCAAAGGGGATATGCTTACAGCCTTCAAAAACAAAATCGCAGTGAATCTCATCCGCGACCACCGGGACATGATATTTTAGGCACAGCTCACCCATCCTCGTCAACTCTGCAAGCGTCCAGACACGTCCGACGGGGTTATGGGGGCTGCACAGGATAAACAGTTTAATCTCCTGCTCCCGCAGGGTTTTCTCAAAGGCATCAAAATCGATGTCATACCGCCCGTTTTCATAAACAAGCGGGCAGTTGACCGTGTGACGGTTATTGCGACGGATTACCCGCTCAAACGGGTAGTATACGGGCTGTTGAATCAGCACACTGTCCCCTTCCCGTGTTAACGCACGGACTGCCATTGCCACCGCAAAAACCACACCGGGAGTTTTCACCAGCCATTCGGCGCGGTAATTGATGTTATGGCGCGCCAAGAACCAATCCCGCACCGCCTGATAGTAACCCGGCTTATGGTCAGAGTAGCCGTATACCCCATGGGCCGCAACCTCACCCAGCCGGCTGGTTATCTCGGGCGGGGAGGCAAAATCCATATCCGCCACCCACAGCGGAATGGTATCGGCTGAAAACCCGTTTTCCTCCAAAAAATCGTATTTTGAGCTGTTTGTGTTTTTACGGTTGATAATCTTGTTAAAATCGTATGCCACGCGGGTATTCCTTCTCTCTTGTAATTCTTGCTTCGCGCGCGGAACCGCAAAAGGGCAGGATAAGGCAGGCTCATCCAAACACTGCGCAGAAGCTGTGGGTTATATACTTAATAATCCACTATAGTATAACATATGGGTGCAAGGGGCTGCTGCGATATCAGCATATTTTTATCAACACTTTTATCGGAGAATAGTATAAGATTCTTCTATTCTTGAGGAGAGCAGTACAATGCCGGGAAAAGTAGAAAATTCCCCGCAATCCCTTTAGCGATGTGGGATGCGGGGAATTTTTTATAATTGTGCTTGAAAGGGAGGGGCTATTCCCACTCAATAGTCGCCGGGGGCTTTGAGGTGATATCGTAAACAATGCGGTTGATGCTGCGCACCTCGTTAATAATTCGGCCGGAAATCCGCTCCAGCACGTCGAAGGGGATTCTCGCCCAATCGGCGGTCATAAAATCGCTGGTGGTCACGCCGCGCAGGGCAAGGGTGTAGTCGTAGGTGCGCCCGTCGCCCATTACGCCCACCGAGCGCATGGAGGTGAGCACCGCAAAGTATTGGTGAATGTCCCGGTCAAGCCCGGCCTTTGCAATCTCCTCCCGGAAGATAAAGTCCGCATCCCGCAGGATGTCGAGCTTTTCTCTGGTAATCTCACCAATAACGCGGATGGCAAGCCCGGGGCCGGGAAAGGGCTGGCGCCACACCAGTGTATCGGGAAGACCAAGCTCCGAGCCCAGCGCGCGAACCTCGTCCTTAAACAACATGCGCAGGGGCTCCACAATCTCTTTAAAATCCACAAAATCAGGCAGGCCGCCCACGTTGTGGTGGCTCTTAATCACCGCCGCGTCGCCGACACCCGATTCTATTACGTCAGGGTAGATGGTGCCTTGGGCAAGAAAATCCACCTGGCCAATTTTTTTGGCCTCCTCCTCAAAGACGCGAATAAACTCCTCGCCGATAATCTTGCGCTTGGTTTCGGGGTCGGAGACTCCCGCAAGGCGCGCAAGGAACCGTGCCTCGGCGTTTACGCGCACAAAATTTATGTCTCGTTTGCCAAACACCGCCTCAATTTCATCGCCCTCATTTTTGCGCATCAGGCCGTGGTCCACAAAGATACAGGTGAGGTTTTTGCCCGCCGCCTGGGTTAACAGCGCCGCCGCAACCGAGCTGTCTACCCCGCCTGAGAGCGCAAGCAGCACCTTACCGCCCGCAAGCTTTTCCGTCAGCGCGGCGATGGTGGTTTTCGCGTAGTTTTCCATGGACCAGTCGCCGGTGCAGCGGCAGATGTTGTATAAAAAATTACGCAGAATGCGTGTGCCCTGTTCGGTATGGTTTACCTCTGGGTGAAGCTGTATGCCGTAAAACCGCTTTTCAAGGTTTTCCATGGCCGCAACGGGGCAATCCGCTGTCTTTGCCGTGGCACGAAAGCCCTCGGGCAGCTCCGCAACCAGGTCGGTATGGCTCATCCAGCAAACGGCACGCTCCGGCATGCCCGCAAGCAAGGGGCTTGAGGTATCATAGGTAATCTCGGTGCGCCCGTACTCCCGGCGGGTTCCCGTCTGAATTCCGCCGCCCAGCTGGTGCGCCATGAGCTGAATGCCATAGCAAATGCCCAGAACCGGCACGCCCAGCTCATAGACCCCGCTGTCACAGCAGGGAGAGTCGTCCAGATACGCGCTGTTGGGGCCGCCGGTAAAGATGATGCCCGCGGGGTTAAGGGCGCGAATCTCCTCAATGGGCGTCTGATAGGAGCGTACCTCACAATACACCCCGCATTCCCGCACGCGCCGAGCAATGAGCTGATTGTACTGTCCGCCGAAATCCAGAATCAGAACGAACTGATGTGCCATACTAAGGTACCGTACCTTTCTTTTTCTAAAATAGAAACCGCAATGATAAGGATGTTGCACTAAAGTCGGGAAAAACAGCCCCAAAGCCTTTTATGGGTTTCGTGATGCTTCTTTAACGGCATCATTCAGGCCTTGGAGCGTCGGTTTTTTTAATTGTGAATCGGGTACAGGCTTTTTTAAAGTAAAGGGGTGGCTTGCTACTTAAAAGCACACTATCATTTTGCCATCTTCGCGCTAAAAATGCAAGCGGGAGCGCCCGCAAATCACTTTTTTCACATTTTGTAAAAAAGGAGGTAACATACTGGCGCAAGTTCTGTCAAAAATAGAAGGGAATGCACCGATGCTTTCGCTACTTATACGAATCCGCTCAACAGGTGTAGACTAGTATAAGTTCATTATCTCCATATCCCCCAAACGGAAAGGATGAAACAAATCAAATGAGGTATGTAAAGATTACGGCTTTTGTATGCGTGGTGTTTGCCGCGCTCGCGGGTATGCCCCAATGGACAAACGCGAAAACCGATGGACTTAACCTCGCACCCACGGTCAACGCCAAAGCCTTTGAAACGCTGGAGGAGATCCCGATTTGGGGCTACCTTGAGCAATATGACCCGAATGGGGACGAGGTTACCCTTTCGGTGGTCAGGGAGGCCGGAAAAGGGCTGGTGACACTGTATGGCTCCACCTTTTTATACAAGCCCTATATGGGGGAGACGGGAACCGACAGCTTTTTAGTGGTGGCGTCCGACGGTGCGGGCAAGCTATCCAAGGAAGCGGAGATTACCATTCGCATTGGGGAGAACCTGCACAATGAAAGCTACGCCGATATGCGTGGCGACCCCTCTCATTACAGTGCGCTGATGCTGCTGCAGCACGACCTTGCGGGCGGTGAACGCATTGGCTCGGCGCGTCTGTTTCATCCGGGGGAGGAGATAAAAAGCGCCGAGTTTCTCATGATGCTGCTTGCCGCGACAGGCGACGGGGAGGAGCTTGCCCCCTGTGTCAGTGTGGATGTATCCAATAACGACGAAATCAGCCTATGGCTAAAGCCTTATCTCCAGCGCGCACGCCAGCTTGGCGTGATTGGAGCAGGGAGGTTTGACCCCGAAAAAACCCTTACCCGGTGTGAAGCGGTGGAGCTTGTCTGCCGCGCCTCGGGAATGGAGGACGTACACTCCCGCCCGGTTTATATAGAGGATGTGGGCGATATTCCCGCCGAAAGCCTGCAATGCTACCTGAATCTGTCCGCGTGCGGAATGCTAGAGCTTTACGACGGATACGCCCGTCCCAACCAAACACTCACCCGCGGGGCGGCGGCAGACCTGGTTTGGCAGCTGTACCGCTACCGGCAGAGCCTTGCCGGCTAAAGCCCGCGAAAAAGTCACAGGAACGAAACCGCAGCCCCGCGCGCTAAGCGCGGGGCTGCGGAATGCTTTATTCTCCTAGGCTCATTTTCTTCTGTTCTTTCTATAGCTCAAGGAGGGCTATCCGTTCATCAGCCCGACTCGGAGAAAAGGGCGCTGCTTCGGTGGGTGTATACGCTAAGCGCAAGACCAAGCGCCAGATAGATGGAAAGGATGGACGAGCCGCCCTTTGAAAAGAACGGCAGCGTAATGCCGATAACGGGCAAAAGCTTAAGACACATACCCACGTTTATAATGGTTTGCGCCGTAATCATTGCAAAGATACCCACGCAGATAGTTAACCCCAGCGTGTCCTTGGCAATGCGGGAAATAAACAAGACCTTGGTAGCCACGGCAAAAATCAAGCACAGCGCGGCAATACAGCCCACCAGCCCGAGGGATTCTCCAATAAAGGCAAAAATAAAATCGTTTTGAATCTCATCCACAAAGCGGTGGGAATCGGCGAAGAGACCGATACCCGAGAGCTGCCCCGAGCCGATGGAAATCAGGCCGGAGTTTTGCTGGTACTCAATGCCCAAGGGGTCAATGCCGGGGGTGAATATGGATTGAAACCGCCGCCGCTGCTCATCGTGCAGGATAAACGTCCATACCAAGGGCACCGCTATTACGCCTAAAATGCCCGCTACCGCCAGGTAACGCATGGATAAGCCCGCCGAAAAAAGCATGGCCGCAAAGATGAATATAAAAACCAGCGCCATCCCGTCATCGCCCTGAAAATGAATGACCAGCACCGGCACCGCACCGTGAAGGCATAAGCCAAGCAGCGGGATAATGCGGTTGATGTTATCCTTAATCTTTTCCAGATGATAGGCAAAGGAGAGGATGAACGAAACCTTTAAAAACTCCGAGGGCTGAAGGCTTGCGCCAAAGGGCAGAGAGATCCAGTTTAAGTTGTCGTTGCCCGCGCCCAAGCGGCCATAGCCGAAGATAAAGGTTGCCGCAACCAGCCCATACGCCAGCGGCACATGCAGCTTCCACAGCTTGCCCAGTAGCTTGTAATCAAATTTCGAGAGGATAACCGCACACAACAGACCGAAAACGGTGCCGCCTATCTGTACATACAAACCGCGGGGGTCGCTCCCGAAGGAACGGAACACCGCCGCCAGCACCAGCATCCCGTAGCCGGTGGCGGACAGAGCTAGAACAAGCAGCAGCTTGTCCGTAGTTTTAAAATATCCTGCAATTGCCTGCCCGACGGACTTAAACATAGCATCACCATACCTGTATCACACATGAGCCCGCCCCGTCAGCCGGACTGTGCTTTTTGTTTTTCTTCTGTTTTCCGATTATAGAAGTGTACAGTAAAAAAATCAAGCGAATAGCTTTGATTGATGGGTTTTCACGCGGTTTTTTCTCTGCAAACCCAAACTTTTTAAAGGAAATTAGCATTGCGAACGAAAGACGAGTGCCTTTATTATAGTATGGTTTTGTGTGTTTTACAAGGAGTATTGCGGTATGCCATAAATTTTACAGTCAATAGGATAAACAAGGCTAGAACTGAGTGAAGCTACTGTCAGCGACGGTGTGCGATGCAGTCGGAGAGTGTTTGACACCCGGTTGCACAAATGATATGATTTTAATGTTTTACAAAAACAAACAAAAAGTGAGGATAAAGTATGCAGCTTAATACGCAAAGACTCCTCATTCGAAACTTTGAATTGACGGATGAGGACGACCTGTGCGAGTACATGTTACAGCGGGTAAACGCCGAGTTTGAAGCATACCCCGATTTTAATCGCGAAATGGCAGGTCAGGTGGTAGCGTCCCGCTCCAAAAGCGATGAGTTTTTTGCGATTGAGTTAAAGGAAAGTCATAAGGTAATCGGCAATATTTATATGGGTATCCGGCAGTTTGCCGCCCGTGAAATGGGGTATGTTCTAAATGAACACTATCAGGGCAACGGATACGCAAGCGAGGCAGGCTGCGCAATGCTTGCTTATGCGTTTGGGCAGGGGGTGCGCAGAGTTTATGCCGAAAGCACCCCGCTAAACATCCCCTCTTGGAGGGTGATGGAGAGGATTGGTCTGAAGAGGGAGGCGCATTTTCGACAAAACATTTCCTTTTGCACCGACGAACAGGGAAGGCCTATATACTGGGATACCTACGTCTATGCCGCCCTCAATCCAGGCGGAAAGGACTGCGAGGTAGCGTTAAGCGGTCAACGTCTTTTATGAATGGGAATTGTGTGGTATAATCAGTGTACTATTTTTAATCTCCCATTTGTAAAGCTATGGAGGTACACAATGCTAACGGATATTGAGATTGCACAGCAATGCGCCATGCTGCCCATCACCGAGGTTGCGCGGACGCTGGGGGTATCGGACGAGGAGCTGGTTCCCTACGGGCGCTACAAGGCGAAGCTGGAGGACAGCGTCTACGAGCGGCTGCGCGAGAAAAAGGACGGCAAGCTGATTCTGGTAACCGCCATCAACCCCACCCCGGCAGGGGAGGGTAAAACCACCACCACAGTAGGTCTTGGTCAGGGCATGAAACGGATTGGGAAAAACGCCATTATCGCCCTGCGAGAGCCCTCCATGGGACCGGTGTTCGGCGTAAAGGGCGGCGCGGCAGGCGGCGGCTACGCGCAGGTGGTGCCAATGGAGGACATTAACCTGCATTTTACCGGCGATATGCACGCCATCACCTCCGCCAACAACCTGTTATGCGCCATGCTGGATAACCACCTGCAGCAGGGCAATGAGCTTTCTATTGACTCCCGCCGCGTCCTCATTAAGCGGGCGATGGATATGAACGACCGCGCCCTGCGCGATGTGGTCATTGGTCTTGGCGGCAAGGCAAACGGCGTCCCCCGTGAGGATGGCTTTGTTATCACCGTTGCCACTGAGGTCATGGCAATTCTCTGCCTTTCGTCGGATTTTGCCGACCTCAAGCGGCGGCTTGGCAATATTCTGGTTGCCTACCGCTACGACGGCTCCCCCGTATTCTGCCGTGAGCTGCAAGCGGCGGGTTCTATGGCGGCGCTGCTTAAGGATGCCATTAAGCCCAATCTGGTACAGACCTTGGAGAACACCCCCGCGCTGCTGCACGGCGGACCGTTTGCAAATATTGCCCATGGCTGTAATTCGGTGCGCGCCACAAAGCTTGCGCTCAAGCTTGCGGATTACTGCATCACCGAGGCGGGCTTTGGCTCCGACCTTGGCGCGGAGAAGTTTCTTGATATTAAATGCCCCACGGCGGGGCTTGCGCCATCGGCGATTGTTATTGTCGCCACCGCCCGCGCCCTGAAATACAACGGCGGGGTGCGCAAGGAGGAAACCGCCCAGGAAAACACCGCCGCTCTTTCGTGCGGTCTTGATAACCTGCGCGCACACATTTCCAACATGAAGCGCTATGGCGTGCCGGTGGTGGTAGCCATTAACCGGTTTGCCTCCGATACCGAAGAGGAGCTGGCCCTGATTGAAAACTCCTGTAGGGAGATGGACGCGGAGTTTGCGCTCTCCGAGGTGTTTGCGAAGGGCGGCGAGGGCGGCATGGAGCTTGCGCGCAAGGTGTGCGAGGCGTGCGAAAAGCCGGCGAGCTTTGCGCCGCTTTACAACAGGCAGCTACCGATTAAAGAGAAAATCGGCATTATTGCAAAGAATATATACGGTGCGGACGGCGTGGCATACAGCGGTGCGGCGGAGCGCTCCATTCGCGACATTATGGCGTTGGGGCTCGATAAGCTTTGCGTCTGTATCGCTAAAACCCAGTATTCCCTGTCGGATAACCCGAAGCTGCTGTGCCGCCCCACCGGCTTTGAGATTGCGGTTCGGGATGTGCGTGTCTCTGCGGGAGCGGGCTTTATTGTTGTATATACCGGCGATATCATGACCATGCCCGGGCTTCCCAAAAGGCCGGCCGCCTGCATTATTGATGTGGATGATAGCGGCTGTATCGCAGGTTTGTTTTAGGCCTTGTTTATCTACATGCAAAACCTGGTCTTGTCATAAGAGTAAGCTCGTTTACAAAAGAAACCGCCGCGGCTTTATCCCGCGGCGGCTATTTTTTTATTAATACTAATATCCGATTTAAAAGAGTATAAAAATCAAGTGAAAAGCTTTAATTTATGGGTTTTCACGCGGATTTTTATCGACTCTTTTTGAGGAGATTAGTATAACATGCTCAAAAGGCTAAAATCATTTCAATTTAAGCAGGGGGTGACCCTCCAGGTGCCCGTGGGGAGCTGCGGCACGAATATTGACGAAAAGAAAGAGGAATATCCCCGGTATTTTTGTAATAATAATTCCCAAATGCCTGTTGACAAATTGCCTTGGATAGCGTATACTGATACCATACTAAACATATATGAAATTGTACAAATTAAGCGAGGAACTGTTATGGAAGGAACAATACCATACATACAAACCTTCTGCGGACGATGTTGCACCCGTGCAACGGAAGCCGGACCACTGGCTTTTATTCGCACGCGTAAAGCGTAGCGGGGCAATACTGTGCATGTCATGGTTTTACAGCAAAATTTTAATAACTTTTAATAGAAGAAAGGCGATGTTTAGAAATGGCTGAGATTAGTAAGAGCTTTGTAGACCTTGTAGGCAATACCCCCCTGTTGGAGCTGACCAATATTGAAAAGAAGTATGACCTTTCGGCAAAACTGATTGCAAAACTGGAGTATTTCAATCCCGCCGGCAGTGTGAAGGACAGAATCGCAAAGTCTATGATTGAGGACGCCGAAGCGAAGGGGCTTTTAAAGCCCGAATCGGTGATTATCGAGCCTACCAGCGGCAATACCGGCATTGGTCTTGCCGCGGTAGCGGCAGCCAAGGGCTACCGCATTATCCTCACCATGCCCGAGACCATGAGCGTGGAGCGCCGCAACCTGCTTAAGGCCTATGGTGCCGAGCTGGTTCTCACAGAGGGCGCGCTGGGTATGAAGGGCGCCATTGCTAAGGCAAAGGAGCTTGCCGACCAAACCCCCAACAGCTTCCTGCCCGGGCAGTTTGTCAATCCTGCTAATCCCGCGGTGCATAAGGCGACAACCGGCCCTGAGATCTGGGCACAGACCGACGGCAAGGTGGATATTTTTGTATCGGGCGTTGGCACCGGCGGCACCGTGACCGGAGCCGGTGAGTACTTAAAGTCGCAAAACCCCGCTGTTAAGGTGTACGCGGTAGAGCCTGCCGCCTCCCCCGTACTGTCGGAAGGCAAGAGCGGCCCGCATAAGATTCAGGGCATCGGTGCGGGCTTTGTTCCGGATGTTCTTAACACCACCATTTACGACGAGGTTATTCGCGTCGAGAACGAGGACGCCTTCGCGGTGGGCAGAGAGATTGCGCGCACCGAGGGCATTCTGGTCGGCATCTCCTCCGGCGCGGCAACCTGGGCGGCGCTTGAGCTTGCCAAACGTGCCGAGAACGCGGGCAAAACCATTGTTGTGCTGCTGCCGGATACCGGCGACAGATACCTTTCCACCCCCTTGTTTTCAGAGTAGTTTGCTTTTGATGTAAAAATAGCTTTAAGAGCGCGTTACAAACGTCCTCTTAAAGCTATAATTAGTCACCAATTACAATGAATAAGGTACCGTGAAGAATGAGAAGAATTATTTGAACAGAAATAAGCAAAATAGGATTAAGCCTTTAACATAACACAGGCGGCACCGTACATCGGATTACAGGATAATCGAGTACTCCCCGTAACTCAGCACCAAAGTAGCCTTGTGTGGCTGGTTAGGAAAAAAAGGAAGAACAACAGACTAGGGCGAGAAGCAAGGGCAAAATACGCGAGGCATCAGGATTTTGCCGAAGGTTCTTCGTCACACAAACCGTGCTTCGTTTGCCCTTGCTTTGAGCTGGGTGCAGGGTGTCCCTGCTTCGCTTTTGCCAAATTGCTTACTTTTCTCGAACAAGAAAAGTAAGCCGCCTGTCGGCGCGGGTGCCGACGTTCCAACAATTAGATGATGATTACCTGAAAGCCGACCATTTCAAAAGGTTTCTAAAATAGGTTTTTGGAAACTCCAATAAACCATAGTACATTACTACAAACCTCACGCAAAAGCAGGGGCTTTTGCAATTGCCTATTGACAGAAGGGGCGATTATCTCTATACTCTTATCATATGTTTTACATATGAATTATAAGGTTGAAGGAGGCGCATTCGTTGTATTCGGTTATCTTCAAGATGCTTCGGCATAATTTCAGGAACGGGCGAATGTGCCGTTGTAAGATGCCTGCCAAAATCAATCAAATAATATAATTGAAAGAGGTAACTTACAACATGAGCAGCAAAAATTATCGTTTTGAAACCCTTCAGCTTCACGTCGGGCAGGAGACACCCGATTCCGCGACAGATGCGCGCGCGGTACCCATTTACGCCACCTCATCCTATGTGTTTGCCAATGCCGCACAGGCAGCGGGACGCTTTGGACTTACCGAGGGCGGCAACATCTACTCCCGCATTATGAACCCGACCTCCGATGTGTTTGAAAAGCGCATCGCGGCTCTTGAAGGAGGCGCGGCAGCTCTCGCGGCAGCCTCCGGTGCGGCAGCCATCACCCTTGCGGTGCAGAATATTGCGGTTGCGGGCGACCATATTGTTTCGGATAAACGCATCTACGGCGGTACATACAACCTGTTTGCCCACACCCTGCCCGATTTCGGCATTGAGACCACCTTTGTGGACGGCGGCGACCCAGGTAACTTTGAAAGCGCCATTAAGCCAAACACCAAGGCAATCTTTATCGAGACACTCGGAAACCCCCACTCTACCATTGTGGATGTGGACGCGGTGGCGGAAATTGCCCACAAGCACGGCATCCCCCTTTTGGTGGATAACACCTTTGCAACGCCCTACCTGTTCCGTCCCATCGAGCACGGCGCGGATATTGTCATTCACTCCGCCACCAAGTTTATCGGCGGACACGGCACCGCCATCGGCGGCGTCATTGTGGACGCGGGCAAGTTCGACTGGGCGGCGACCGATAAGTTCCCGGGACTTTCAAAGCCCAACCCCAGCTATCACGGCGCGGTGCTTTCTCAGGTGGCGGGTAACCTTGCCTATATCATCAAGGCGCGGGTAACGCTGCTGCGTGATACGGGCGCGGCTCTCAGCCCATTCCATTCCTTCCTGTTCTTACAGGGGCTTGAGACTCTCTCCCTTCGTGTGGAGCGTCATGTGTCTAACGCCCTGAAGGTGGTGGAGTACCTCTCAAAGCACCCCGAGGTGGAGTCGGTAAACCACCCGGTGCTGGAAAGCCACCCCGACCATGCGCTGTACCAGAAGTATTTTACAAGCGGCGCAGGCTCCATCTTCACCTTTGAAATCAAGGGCGACGCGGAGCGTGCCAAGGCGTTTATTGATAAGCTGGAGATATTCTCCCTGCTTGCAAATGTTGCTGACGTAAAGTCGCTGGTAATCCATCCGGCAAGCACCACCCATTCTCAGCTGAGCGGTGACGAACTGCTCGAGCAGGGCATTAAGCCCAACACCATTCGCCTTTCCATCGGCACCGAGCATGTGGATGATCTCATTGAGGATCTCGCGCAGGCGTTTTAACAATCCGGGCCGTCTTATACTATTATCCGATTAAAAAGTGTATAAAAATCAAGTTAAAATCTTAACTGATGGATTTTGACGCAGATTTTTATCAACACTTTTATCGGAGAATAGTATTTTAAACGTTAAAATTCCCTTCAATCAAAGCTCACTTGATTGAAGGGAATTATTTATAATTCTTAGAAAACAGGCGCAAGCTAGTACTGCCCGCCTTCTATAACCCTTGTCGTACTTGCGTTTTTTGTGCGCAGCATATATAATGCTTACGGAACAAACGCTGTTAAAGTACGGCGTTTTTATCGGCGGGCAATATAGAAGGGACTGCAGCTTATGAGTAAACAAGGCCGTCAAAAGCGCGTCGCCGCGATACATGATATCTCCTGCTTTGGAAAATGCTCGCTGACTGTGGCGCTTCCCATTATCTCTGCCACCGGCATAGAGGTCAGTGTCATCCCTACGGCGGTGCTATCCACCCATACCGGCGGGTTTGCGGGGTTTACCTATCGTGACCTAACCGAGGATATTCAACCCATCGTTTCTCATTGGGATTCCTTGGGTATTGAGTTTGATGCCCTCTACACCGGCTTTTTAGGCTCGTTTGAGCAGATAAGTATTGTTTCGGATATCTTTGATCTCTATAAAAAACAGGGCTCGCTGCTTGTCGTAGACCCGGTTATGGGCGATAACGGCAGCCTGTATCAGGTTTTTGATCAGGACTTTCCCGCGGGAATGAGAAGGCTGTGCGAAAAGGCGGATATTATTGTCCCCAACATCACCGAGGCCTTGCTGCTCTTGGGGGAGCCGTATGAGGAAGGCCCCTATACCAAAGACTATGTTGAATCCCTGTTAAATAAGCTTGCCGACCTGGGTTCGCCGCGCGTGGTGCTTACCGGCGTGTACTTTAGTGCCGAAAAGCTGGGCGCGGCAAGCCTTGATAAGAAGACCAACACCATAAGCTATGCGCTTTCCGACCGCATTGAAGGCAGCTACCACGGCACAGGTGATGTATATGCAAGCGCGCTGCTTTCGGCAATCCTAAACGGTGCGCCCTTAGCAAGGGCCATAAAAATCGCGGTGGATTTTACGGTGGGGAGCATAGCCCGCACGAGAAAGGCACACACGGATGTGCGATACGGGGTAAACTTTGAGGCGGGGCTTCTTTCGCTTGCACAGGAGCTTGCGGTATTATAGCATTGTGTTTTTGCACCGGCGTCAATGCCGTTATTACGCCTCAGGAATCCATAATCAGGTCTTGTATGAATAAGGGGAAGAAACGGGTAGCCATAAATTTAAGTTATTGCAATTTTGCAAACAAAGCCTAAGAGAAGGAAGCAAACGAACCATGTTAACACAGTTTTCCAGAACAGAACTCTTATTCGGTAAAGACGCAATGGAAAGGCTCTCAAGCTCCCGTGTCGCGATTTTCGGCATAGGGGGTGTGGGCGGTTACACCGTGGAGGCACTGGCGAGAAGCGGCGTGGGGGTCCTTGACCTGTTTGATGACGATAAGGTATGTGTCACCAACCTAAACCGACAGCTCCACGCCACCCATAAAACCATTGGAAAATACAAGGTGGATGTAGCCAGGGAACGGGTTTTGGAGATTAACCCCAAGGCACAGGTGGGCGCGAACCGGATGTTCTATTCCCCGGAAACTGCGGGTGAGCTTGATTTATCCGCGTATGATTATGTGGTGGATGCCATAGACACCGTTACAGGCAAGCTGGAGCTTGTGCTACGCTGCAGTAAATCGGGCACCCCCATCATCAGCTCCATGGGAGCGGGAAACAAGGTGAATGCATGGGCGTTTGAGGTTTCGGATATTTATAAAACCTCGGTTTGTCCTCTTGCGCGCGTCATGCGGCAGGAGCTGAAAAAACGGGGTATTAAAGGCCTTAAGGTGGTCTATTCCAAGGAACAGCCCATCACTCCGGTGGAGGATATGGCAATAAGCTGTCGGGCAAACTGCGTCTGCCCGCCGGGTACGGCGCGTAAATGTACCATCCGGCGGCAAATTCCGGGCAGTAATGCCTTTGTACCGTCGGTAGCTGGGCTGATTCTCGCAGGCGAGGTGATAAAGGATCTGACCGGGTTTAAGCCCGAGCAGAGCAGAAAAACCAATTTATAGTTTATAATACTAATTTCCTTAAAAAGAGTAGAAATTCAGATAAAAATTCAGGTGAAAGATTTTCACTTGATTTTACACATTATGCTCTTCTAACTCGGTTATTAGTATAAGGGCTAGGCGGACTAAGTACCTGAACCGATGCTGTTGACAGTTTCGGTTTTTTAATATTTTATACTAATATCCGATGAAAAGCTTTAATTTATGGGTTTTCACGCGGATTTTTATCGACTCTTTTTGAGGAGATTAGTATTACTCTATGCAAAAGAAATTTGCTTTTATTTGAAAGGAGAAGCCCCTATGCCGAATTTAATAAAAATACATACTGATGAGGCCCCTCAGGCTATCGGACCCTATTCTCAGGCTGTAATCCATAACGGCGTTTTGTACACCTCGGGACAGATTGCGTTAAATCCAGAGACCGGCACGGTTGTGGCCGGCGAGATAGAGGAGCAGACGAAGCAGGTGCTTAAAAACCTTTCGGCACTGCTCAAGGAGGCGGGGACCACCCCCGAAGCTGTGATTAAGACCACCTGTTTTTTAAAGGATATGGCGGATTTTGCGCGGTTTAATGGCGTATATGAGACGCTCTTTCACCATAAGCCCGCGCGCTCCTGTGTGGCGGTGAGGGAATTGCCAAAGGATGTACTGGTTGAGATAGAGGTTATCGCGGCGATTGACGCAAAATAATCCCTCACGATTTCCTACCGGGCAGGATACAAATTTTGGTATAATCGCAGTTAAAAAATAGACCGCGCAGCATAAAGAATTGCCACCGCGCGGCTTAACAGAAATTTTCATGTGTTTACTTGCACGGTTAAAGCGAAACCAGCTTTATATTCAAAGACACAAGAAGGAAGGGTTTTCTGGGATGACTACAAAGCTAACAAGGGAAGAAGCCTGGAAGCTATTAACAAAGTATAACAAGGAGCCGTTTCACCTAAAGCATGCACAGGTTGTAGAGGGTGTAATGGGCTATTTTGCGCGGGAGCTAGGGTATGGGGATGATGCGGCGTTTTGGAGCATTGTCGGTTTGCTGCATGATCTTGATTTTGGCATGTACCCCGAGCAGCACTGCATAAAGCAGCAGGAGCTGATGCGTGAGCATGGCGTAGAGGAGGAGATCATCCGAGCTACCGCAAGTCACGGCTATAAGCTCACCGTGGATATTGAGCCGGTGCATGAGATGGAGAAGGTGCTGTACGCGGTGGACGAGCTTACCGGACTCATCGGCGCGGTGGCGCTAATGCGCCCCTCTAAAAGTGTATCCGACCTTGAGCTGAAATCGGTCAAGAAGAAGTACAAGACCGCAAGCTTTGCGGCTGGCTGTTCGCGTGAGGTGATTGAACGCGGCGCGGACATGCTTGGGTGGGAGCTGGATTCTCTGATTGAAAGGACCATCCTTGCCATGAGAGAAAACCCGGATAACTGATATCGGGTGAGATGAAGTTTATCGTATAATGCAGGACCCGAAGGCCTTTTGGCTTTCGGGTCCTTTTTTTGCATACCATCAATCTATAGGCAAGCATACTTGCCTATGGCTCAATGGTATACCCTTTTCGTTTTATACTAATATCCGAAGGTTAATTGGTTATGTGTAGTGCAGTTATAGGTGAAGTTAGTATAAAATAAAGGCAGCGAAAAACAAGGATAAGGCTTTACTCTATTCAAATATAGAGACATAGAGTTCTTCCAGCTCCTGTTGGGCGCTAATGAGTAGCGCCACAGCATGAGCAGACAATTCCTGCGCCTGCTGCGAAAGCTCCATTGCGTCCGCGACCTTGCCCCCAATACGGGAAAGGGACATCTCAATTCGCCTCATGCGAATTTCGTTAATTTCCGGGGTCATTATCATCCCTCCTGCATATATCCTCAAATACATCTTAGGGAGGATCTAAAACACCAGTTCTCCCGCTATTAAGGCAATACAATGAAAAGGGGCTGGAGCATGATAATACTATTCTCCGATAAAAGTATAAAAAGGTATAACGGCTTACCTATTTTTGTTTGATAAACCCATACGCCTATACCTTTTACTACTTGTTAAAAAATTTAAAATAGAGCCTTTCATCTATGGTTTCTATTTCGTGTTTTCTATTTTTCAAACAAGAATCAGCGTACGTTGTGTGAGTTTTACCCGAATTAAGAATAATGTAGAATCGAATCAGTATTTGGAGATTTTAGATAGCTCCCAGACAATATTAAGGGAATAAACCTTAAAAGTCAATAAGGGATTTTCCCTTAGGGCATAATTGGGTTGAGGTGATAAGATGTACGAAAGAATACGCGGTATGAGAGAGGATAAGGATATGACGCAGGCGCAAATGGCTGCGTTTTTAAGTATCCATCAAACAACTTATTCTGATTATGAGCTTGGTAACCTGAATATACCTGTGACGGTTTTGGCTAGGCTTGCAGATTTATTTGGAACAAGCATTGACTATCTTGTGAACCGTACTGATGAGAAAAGGCCGTATCCCAAAAAGGGATAGGGAGGTAGGACCTTGCAAAGCCCCAAGGCGGCAAAGCCATCTATTTTGCCGCCTTGGGGCTTTTTCTATTTGCCCTAAAAATGGTTTTAAGGCTCTAGAGGAAGAAAAAGAGCTTGACGGGGCATTCTTCCGTAAGAACCTAGAGTACAACACAAGATGAATCTGTATTTTACAGATATTTTATCATAAAAAACCTTGAATTATTTAACTGTCTATTGTATTATTATCATAAGTTCAAAATTAGAACAATAAACTTTCCATGTGAGGAGGAGTTTATTTGGAGAATGTAGGGCTCATACTGGACTATATCGCGGAAAACGAAAATACTACCCAGCGCAAAATATCGCAAGGGACGAACCTTGCCCTTGGCAATATTAACGCAATCATTCAAATGTGCATACAAAAAGGGCTGATTAAAATTGAGCGGCTCAACAGCAAAAGCCTTCGCTATATTCTCACTCCAAAGGGTATGATTGAGAAATCAAGGTACGCGTACCATTACCTGCAAGCCTCTATAAAAAGAGTGCTTACCTTAAAGGGGAATTTGGAATTCATCTTGGCAAACAAGGAGCTGCGATACAATCAGATCATTTTTTATGGCAGACCGGATGACACGAAGGTGCTTCTTAAGCAAATCCTTGAAGAAAAGGGCGTCACAAAGGCCGTTTGGACAGAAAATTTTAACAAAGCCAAAGACCTAGAGGATACACTTATTCTGGTATGGCAGCCCGATGCTCTGCAACAATGCCTAGAACAAGGCGTGGAGTGTTTAAATATCCTAGACTGAGTAATGAACGGCACCCGATCAACTAGGAATAAGGTTGTGAGAAGATGAAAGTTTACAACGTGATTAAAAGAATCGGCGATATTGTGCTATCTGCTTTCGCTATCATTATATTGTCTCCGCTTTTTCTTGTAATCGTTTTGGCAATCAAGCTGGAGACCAAGGGGCCGGTATTGTTTAAGCAAAAACGTGTGGGGAGAAAAAAGACCTATTTTTACATTCTCAAGTTTCGCACCATGCGCGTAGATACCCCTAAGGATGTCCCCACACACCTGTTACAAAACCCGAAACAGTACATTACAAAAACTGGCAAATTCTTGCGTAAAACCTCCCTGGATGAGTTGCCGCAGCTGTTTAATATTCTCGCGGGTCAAATGAGCGTTGTCGGCCCCCGCCCCGCGTTGTGGAATCAGGAGGATCTGATTGAGGAGCGGGATAAATACGGCGCCAACAATCTGCGCCCCGGGCTTACCGGCTGGGCGCAGATTAACGGGAGGGATGAACTGCCCATTACCCAAAAGGCCGAGTTTGACGGCGAATATACCCGAAATATCAGCTTTATGTTCGACACCAAGTGCTTTGTAGGTACCATTACCAGCGTGCTTAGAAGTGATGGGGTGGTGGAGGGTGGTACCAGTCAAATGAAGCAGCCTCTTTTAAATGAAAAGGCGGAAAAGGCGGTTGCGGAATGAAGAGAGTTTTAATAACTGGGAAAGGCAGTTATATTGGTACAGCGTTTAAAGATTATATAGGCCTGTGGTCTGATGATTACCAGGTTGACACAATAGATATGATAGATGGTTCTTGGAGAAAAAAGAACTTTGCGGGGTATGACTCGGTTTTTCATGTGGCAGGGGTTGCTCATATAAAAGAAACGAAAAAGAACGCTGATTTATATTATAAGATCAATAGGGATATTGCTTATGAGACTGCACTAAAAGCAAAATTTGAAGGGGTTAGGCAATTTATTTATCTTAGCTCTATGAGTGTTTACGGGTTAGAAACGGGTGTTATTTCAAAAGAGACCCCGCCGAAGCCCAACAGTAATTACGGTAAATCAAAGCTCCAGGCTGAAAAATTGATAGAACAGATAAATGATACCTCATTTAGGGTTGTAGTTGTGCGTCCACCTATGGTATACGGCGAAGGATGTAAAGGAAATTACGATAAACTAAAAAGACTTATGGTAAAAATACCGATCTTTCCCGAAATTCACAATCAAAGAAGTATGATTCATATTAGTGTTTTAGTAGGTGTAATTAAAAGATTAATTGATGAAGAAATGCAGGGGATATTCTTTCCCCAAGATGATGAATATGTTTGCACAACGGAGTTGGTTAGTCAAATGGTAAATAGTTGTGGTAAAAAAATATATACTACAAGGTTGTTTAACCCATTAATAAAGCTTATAAAAACACTTCAATTTAAAAGTGCAATTAAAATGTTTGGAGATTTGGTTTATGAGAAAGAAATGTCGATGATCAAATCTGACTCTCATAACTAATAACTTTACGCCACTGAAGCAAAGGGGTACTTTAATGAAAAAAGTACTATTGGTTACACATGTAGTGAAGCATCATTTAATTCCATTTCATATTCCCTATATTAAGTGGTTTAAGCAAAATGGTTATGAAACGTATGTGTGTGCTAGGAACGATTACGAAAATAAAGATGATTGCAGAATTCCCTATTGTGATCATTATTACGATTTGCCATTTAAAAGGTTTCCTGTTAGTATGAATAATTTATATGCTTATAAAAAGTTAAAGCAAGTGATTAATAAGAATCAATTTGACATTATTCATTGTCACACTCCTGTTGGGGGGGTACTTACAAGACTTGCCGCACGTAAAAGTCGTATAAACGGAACTAAGGTTATTTATACAGCACATGGATTCCATTTTTTCAAAGGAGCCCCATTGTTAAATTGGCTTATCTATTATCCTATTGAAAAAATCTGTTCGCATTTTACCGATGTGCTTATCACAATTAACCAAGAAGACTATTCATTGGCGAAGAATAAAATGAAAGCACAAAAGTTGCTGTATATTCAAGGAGTGGGTATTGATACACAGAAAATATTCAATATACTTGTTGAAAAAAAACAAACTAGACACGAGTTGGGTATCTCTGAAAAATCGATTATGCTTTTATCAGTCGGTGAGTTAAATAGAAATAAAAATCATGAATTAATCTTTAGGTCTTTGGCAAAACTCAATAATTCAGATGTGCATTATTTTATAGCTGGTGTTGGTGATTTAGCTACAAACTTAAATAAATTGGCGAAATCGTTAAATATCACAGAAAACATTCACATATTGGGGTATAGGACGGATATTCCTCAATTGCTAATGGCATCAGATATTTTTGTTTTTCCTTCCAGGAGAGAAGGCTTATCGGTGGCGTTAATGGAGGCCATGTTATGCGGTTTACCGGTTGTGTGTTCAGAGATACGAGGGAATTCAGATCTAATCCATAACGCAAAAGGAGGATTTCTGATTAAGGTAAATAATCCTGAAGAATATGCAAATAAGTTAAACATTTTATTGCAAGATAGAGAGTTGTGCAGAAGCTTCGGAGAATATAATAAAGCCTTTGTGAATCAATTTACAATAGAAAACGTTATGAGGGAAATCGAAAAATTATATTGCTCTCTTTAATAATTGACTGGAATGAAATTTATGAATAAAATAATAGGTCTTCTTAAGAAACTCCTACATAAAAAAATAGGGCATAGTACTAACCAAAGCGATTCAAAAAAAATAATAATCGTTTTAGGGAGTATGGGTAGGGGTGGTGCAGAAAGAGTGATTTCAATAATTTCTGACCATTTTGCAAATCAGGGTTGGAAGGTATGGATATTACTATTATTATCAAATAGAGTGGACTACCAATTGAATAAAAATGTCCAAGTGGTGGATTTAACTGGTAGCACAAATTCGAGATTACGCAGGCTACCTGCTTGGATTGTTGGTATTAGGAAGGAAGTTGTACAAATTAAGCCGAATGCAATATTGTCTTTTGTTGCTAGAATTAATATTATTGTACTAATTGCTTGCGCTGGTCTTAAGACTAGAATTATAGTCTCTGAGAGAAATGACCCATATTCCGATGGTAGAAGCAAAGGCGTTGTTTTCCTCACGAAAAACCTATATCCCAAGGCAACGGCTGTTGTTTTTCAAACTAAACGCGCAGAATCTTTTTTTTGTGATTGTCATTTAGCCAACAGTCATGTAATCGCTAATCCAATTACGGTTAATTGCTTAGCACAGCAACCTGTTGAGGGAAAAATTGTAACCGTTGGGCGCCTTACAGCTCAAAAAAATCAAATAATGCTTATTGATGCCTTTTCAAAATTATGTAATGAGTTTTCGGATTTAAATTTATATATTTATGGTGAAGGGCATATGCTTAAGGATTTAGAAAATAGGGTTGCCCAATTAAATATTGCAGACAGAGTTTTCTTCGAGGGTAATGTTAGCAATGTTCATGAATGCATATGCGATGGTGAAATTTTCGTTCTTTCTTCCGATTTTGAGGGACTATCAAACGCGTTGCTAGAAGCGATGATGATGGGGTTGCCGTGTATATCCACTAACTGTGCAGGATCAGATGAGTATATTCGCAACGGAGAAAATGGGCTATTAGTTCCAGTAGGCGATAAGAAGGCCATGGAGTATGCAATAGAAAGACTTCATAGAAACAAACATGAGCGCAAGATGTATGGTATGGCTTCTGCGAGAGATGCTGATAAATATAGTAAGGATAGTGTTTTATTGCAATGGTACACGTTAATAGATAAAGATGTGAAATTATGAAGTTAAAGCAAGCTTAAAAATAACTGATAAAGGAATATTTCTCTTGTGAAAATGCTATTTTACATTAACACATTAAGCCATGGCGGCGCTGAGCGCGTTTTTTCAAATTTAGCGAATAATTTTGCAGAGGCTAAACATGAGGTATATTTTTTAACCTCTTTTCGATGTGATAACGAATATCAATTGTATGAGAGTATTAAACGTTTTTCCATTGAGGACGAGCCGAAAAGGCATACATTTATATGGCGTAATATCAAAAGAATTAGCGCGCTGAGGGAAATCATAAAAACCGTTAAGCCAGGTATTGTACTAACTACTTCCCCAGAAACCAATGTTAGAGCTATTCTTGCATGTATGTTAATCAGAGCTAAGATTAAAAAAGTAATATTACTTATTACTGCACCAGAGAGGGAATATAAAAGTCCGTTTCTTCGTGGGATATGTAAAATACTCTATCATTATGCAGACACTATTGTTTGCCAAACACCTGAACAAAAGTTATGGTTTCCCGGAGTAATTCAGGAAAGATGTGTTCTATTGTTTAACCAGGTGCAAGGTGAGTTTTTTTACCTGAGTCCTCAAGGGGAACGTAAAAACATCGTTTCCGTTGGACGACTTGTGTATGAGAAAAAGTTCGATATTTTAATTCGAAGCTTTGCATTAATAAGCAATCAGACAAATGATCACTTGATTATTTATGGTGAAGGGCCTTTGCGGTCAGAACTTGAAAAATTAATAGTTGAACTAGGCTTGTTAAATAGAGTAGTATTGCCTGGTATTATTAATAATGTTGCAGACGCTATTGTGAATGCAAGGATGTTTATTCTCTCATCTGAAGTAGAAGGATTGCCAAATGCTCTTATGGAGGCAATGGCGCTGGGGCTGCCGTGTATTGCGACCGATTCCCAAGGTGGCGGAGTTCGTTTTCTGTCTGAAAATGGGAAATATCTAAAAATGATTCCGGTAAATGATATAGACGCACTATCCGACGCAATGCGAGTCTTTTTAGAGCATCCTGAAGTAGCCGAGCAATATGGTGAAAAGGCGAAAACGAAAGCAAGAGATTTTCAGTATCAGAAGGTATTTAAACAATGGGTGGATATAATATCTATTTAATTACGACCATTAAGCTTACTTAATAGAACGAAATGGGTGAAGTGTATTTCTTAATAAGGTTTAAGGAGGATGGTTTTGCAAGAGCTAATTAGTGTAATTATTCCAACATATAAAAGAAAAAAAGTGATGGTGAAAAGGGCAGTTGAAAGTGTTTTAGCACAAACATATAGTAACCTTGAAATAATTGTCGTAGACGATAGTCCCAGCAATTATTCGGGCCGTAGCGAAATTGAAGCTATGGTTGCTGAAATAAGTATTAAAGATAATAGAATTTGTTACGTTAGGCATGAAAAAAACTTGGGAGCCTGCGCGGCTAGAAATACAGGAATAAACCATGCTACGGGTAGATATATTGCTTTTTTGGATGATGACGATGAATGGCTGAGAGAAAAGTTAGAAATGCAAGTATCACTTTTAAAAGATGATGTTGCCCTGGTGTATTGTGGAAGATATATTGTTAATGAGCTAAAAAAAGCTACATATGTGTCGAAACATGTTTATTATTCTGGAAAAGTGTTTGAGAAATTGTTGCAATCAAATTTTATTGGTTCTACCTCCTTTGTGTTGATAAAAAAGGAATGTTTAGATGCAGTGGGTTATTTTAATGATAGTATGGAATCGGCTCAAGATTATGAGCTTTGGTTACGAATTGCTCAAAAATATTCAGTTGATTATGTAAATAAACCTTTAGTTAAATACTACGTACATCCGGAAGAAAGGATAACAACAAATTACAGTAATAAAATTAGAGGCGCAGAAAAAATACTTAATATATATCATGAATTTTATACTTCCCATAGTAAAATAAAAAACAATAAACTTCTTGATCTTGCGCTGTATTATGGAAAAGAAAAGAACTACTCGAGGATGTGGGAGTTGTTTTTTAATGCAATAGCTTTAGCGCCATTAAATGTGTATAATAATTTAATTATGTTTCTTAGGCTTACTAAAGTGACACTATATAAGAATGGATAAATTAGTTATGAACAGTATTATCTCTATAGTAATCCCAATCTATAATGTCGAACCATATTTAGTGCAATGTGTTGATAGTGTTATAAATCAAACATACACCAATCTGGAAATAATACTTGTGGACGATGGTTCTCCAGATAATTGTGGTAAAATTTGCGACGCGTATTCAGCGCAAGACTCTAGGGTGGTCGTCATCCACAAAGAAAACGGGGGATTGTCCGACGCACGCAATGTAGAGCTTGCGGAACAGCAAAGAACAACCCGGTGCGAAAGTAATTTAGTAAGAAGATTACTTTACTACTATTAAATGAAGTATATATTTGGTTATATTAGTTAAGTCTTAAAAACAGCTTGTGAGTACAGATTAACCAGATTAATTTACCAGCTTGTGGAGGTTAATATATAGTGATAAATGCATTATTTTATTATTCAAAGCTAACCATAGGAGGTGCAGAAAAATCTTCCGTTCGCATGATTAACGCGTTATCCAATAAAAGTTGGAAAATTGATTTACTGTTAGATTCTTCTGGCGGTGAATTGGAAAAATATGTTGACAGTAAAGTGAAAATATACTACCTTTATAAAAATGCATACGGCAATCGAATTAAATCATCAAAAAATATAGTTGAAAAACTCTTATTGATATTCCCTTATATATACTCAAAAATTCGCAAGCTGTTTGTTATTACAAAAATGTGTTTGAATAGGTATGATTTTTCAGGAATATTATTACATTCTACTAATGCTGGTTTGATTTCAAAATTTTTTAATGCTAAAATAAAAGCACATTGGATAAGAAATGATTTATCATTCTGCGATCCACAATTTAAGATTACTAAAAATATTTTAAAGTATAGTAAAAATATAGATTATTATATTTGTGTAGCACAAACTGTAAAAGATTCTTTATTAAATAGGTGCCCAGAACTAACGCCGAAAGCTATTGTTCTTTATAACTTTTTAAATAAAGATGAAATGTTGCAATTATCCACAATAGGAGAAAACCCATATAAAAAAGATACTGTTAATATTTTGAGTGTATGTCGGATAGTTGATTTCTCTAAGGGTGTCTTTAGAATGCTTGATATTTGCGACATATTATATAAAGAAGGTTTAAAGTTTGCATGGCATATTATTGGAGATGGTAAAGACTTTGATGAGTTAAAGAGAAGAACAAAATTATTGAATCTTGAAAATATATTTTTGCTACACGGTCAAGAAATTAATCCTTTTCCTTTTTATAAATATGCGGATTTTTCTGCAGTACTTTCTTATTTTGAAGGATTGTGTGGGATAGTTAATGAAAGCAAAATAATGGGAATCCCCGTAATAGCTACTGAGTTTTCTGGTATATATGAGCAATTAACAAACGGTATTAACGGTGTTGTAGTAGCTAACAATCAAGATGCCATTTTGGTTGAAATGAGAAAAATGATATTGGATGAAAATTATCGAAAGAAATTTAGAAACACAATTTATCCAACTGCTATCATTGATGATAACTATAAACTGGAAGTTTTAGAGAAGATTATTGGGGAAGTGCAACAATGAAGATTGTAATGCATGGAGCGACAAATGGCAGTAATTTTGGTGATATAATACTTGCTAGTTTATTCCATAAAATGATCGTTCATGTTAATGGGGAGGATAATACTTTTTTCTATGAATCATTCAAATATGGTGTAGGCGGTTTTTTGCGTAAAGAGCTTAATTACAATAATCACTTAAAATTTAGTAACTTATTTAAAGCTGACTTTTTGATTTATTTTTCGGGTGGCTATTTCGGCGAAAATAATGCTGCTCTAAAAGAGAGTATGATAAGATATCTACGTTATTGTCTTGTCGGCAACGTATTTATGCTTCTTAATAAGCCAATTGCAATATTAGGGATAGGAGGGGGGCCTATCACTAATAAATTTTTGCGAAAGGCTATATGTAAACTAATAAATTATGCTAAATTTGTTTATGTACGGGATGAAGAAACTAAAAATTACTTTGTTAAATTTGGATGTAGTGCAGATCATATAAAAGTTACAACAGATACTGCGCAAGTAATCACACCGGATATTATACCACCACTTGAAACCGACGTCCTTAACGATATAGTGAAAATATTCGGTCATACAAAAAAAATTTTTTTGCACTTGCCAAATGTTCAGCATGTTGATGAAAAATTTTCACAGATAGTAATTCCTGCATTAAATCGCTTTTTAAAACTTCATGAGGATTATGGTGTTGTTATCGGAAATGACGGAATGATGTTAAAGGACTTTGAAGGTTTTTTATCTGTAAAGGGAATAATTAGCGAGAAGATATATTTCTACAAATATCATAGTGCGTGGCAGTTATGTTCTTTGCTAAACAATATGGACTTAATTATTACGCCAAAACTACACGTGGGAATAATTGGGGCTTCTTTATCTAAATCTGTATTATCATTTCCTTATCACAATTTCAAAACTCAAAGGTACTTTAGGCAAATAAATGAAATTGAGCGATGTATATTACTTAAGGAAGTTAATGAAGACACAGCATTTGAGAATATTAAAAATTATTATAATAAGCCTATTATGCTTAATAATGCCATTAGGCATTTAGCCATAAGCAACCTAACTTTATTAGGGAATATTTTGAATTTGCCAAGCAACTTAAATAATGACTTTCAAGAAATTAAGGGAATAATTAAATGGCTAGGATAAATAATTCCATTCGCAACCTTGTAACCAGCTTAACAGGGCAGTTTCTTACTGTAATACTCGGATTCGCTTCTCGCACAGTGTTTATTAACACTCTGGGAGAACAGTATCTGGGTGTTAATGGGTTATTTGGAAATATTATAAACATGTTATCTTTATCAGAACTCGGAATTGGAACGGCAATAATTTATAGTTTATATAAGCCTATAGCAGACAGCAACCAAAAAGAAATTTATCTTTTGATGAAATTTTATAAGATCGCTTATAGAATTATTGGGCTGATTGTTGCAGTTTTGGGTCTGTTAATGACCCCCTTTTTAACTTATTTGATTAAGGATATGCCTCCATTAGTTAATATATATTTAATTTTTTCTCTGTTTTTAGTACAAAATTTATCTTCTTATTTCTTTTTTGCATATAAAAGCGCGTTGTTAAGAGCACATCAGAAGCAGTATATTATTACGGTTGTCGGCTATGTATTTGTTATTATATCAAATATTGCTCAAATATTGGTGCTTTATTATCTGAATAATTACTTACTGTATTTGTTGGTTGTTATAATTTTTCAAATACTTCAAAATTTTATTATATCACAAAAAGTTAATCAAATGTACCCTTATATAAACGAGAAATCTAAACATAGAATTTCAAAGCAAAAAGCGCAAGAAATACTACGAAACTGTTATGCTCTTTTCCTGCTGCGGATAAACGCCATTGTTTTAAACGCAACCGACAATCTAGTGCTTTCAGGGTTCGTTGGGCTATCAGCTGTTGGATTATATTCTAACTACATTCTTATAACATCACATATCAGGAATATTCTTAGCTTATTTTATAGTTCTATAACTGCGAGTCTTGGAAATCTTCATACTTTCGGAGATACTAATCATGAGGTTTTGGTTTTTCAAATTACTAATTTTTTGGCGTTCTTATTTTATGGAGTAGCTTCTATTGGCATTTTTATCGCCGCAAACCCTTTTATTGAACTATGGATTGGAGCAGATTTTTTGCTTCCGATGCCGTTTGTGTTTTTATTGAGCATAGACTTGTACTTAAATGGAATTAAAAAAGTTTCGACAACTTTCCGTGACTCTATGGGACTGTTTTTGCACGCTAAATATCGTCCATTGGTAGGAGCTGTTATTAATTTGGTTTTGTCAGTTGTATTGGTAAAACCATTGGGAATCACAGGTATCATTTTAGGAACCGTCATAGCAAATCTGACCACATATTTCTGGCTTGATCCTAAAATTGTATTTAACAAGGGCTTTCATCGCTCTTCTTCCATATATTATATTAAAAATGGACTATACCTACTCGTACTCGGAGTGACGGGATTCTTGGTTTATTGGTTAGTACCGCTGATTAAACTGGAAGGCTGGCTTCGCGTCTTTGCTCTTACGGTGCTTTGTGTAGCACTGCCGTCTGCAATTTTTTTGGCGGTATTTTGGAGACAGCAAGAGACAAGGTACCTTGTGGACTTATTCAAAAAGCTCATTTGGACGCGTTTTAAAAACACGTTGCTAAAAAAATAAGAATTCAAGAAGCAATATTGGAGGTAATAACTTGCGCCAAGATGCTAAAATCCTCATCACCGGCTCCGCCGGCTTTATTGGTGCCGCACTGGCAGCCCGGCTGCTTGGTATGGGCCGAAGCATCGTGGGCATTGATAATGTGAACGACTATTATGACATAGGGCTAAAGGAAACACGGCTTGCCTCTCTATCGCGGTTTAATGGTTTTAGGTTTATCAAAATGGATATTGCGGACAAGCCCGCCATTGATAAGCTCTTTGCCGAAGAAAAGTTTGACCTTGTCGTAAACCTTGCAGCGCAGGCGGGTGTACGCTATTCCATTACAAACCCCGAGGCCTATATTAATAGTAATATCATCGGCTTTTTTAATATTCTGGAGGTATGCCGCTATCATTCGGTTAAGCACCTTGTATACGCCTCCAGCTCCTCCGTATACGGTTCGAATAAAAAGGTGCCATATTCAACGCAGGATAAGGTGGACAACCCGGTTTCTTTATACGCTGCAACGAAAAAATCAAATGAGCTTATGGCTCACGCGTACTCAAAGCTGTATCAAATTCCAGCTACCGGGCTGCGTTTTTTTACGGTGTATGGTCCCATGGGAAGACCCGATATGGCATATTTCAGCTTTACAGAGAAGATGGTAAGGGGACAGACCATACAGATTTTTGGAAATGGAGATATGAAAAGGGATTTCACCTACATTGACGATATTGTAGATGGCATTGTAAACGTGATGGGTAGTCCCCCCAAAAACACAGAGGATGGCGCGCCATACAAAATATATAATATTGGAAACAATAAACCGGAAGACTTGCTTTACTTTGTCCAGACGTTGGAGCAGTGCCTTCTGCGGGAGGGGATCCTTCCCCACCCGGTGAATAAGGAGTTTCTGCCGATGCAGCCGGGCGATGTATATCAAACCTATGCGGATGTAACAGATTTGGTAAACGATTTTGGTTTCAAGCCAAATACTTCATTGGCGGAGGGCTTGGATCGGTTCGTGAAATGGTATAAGGAATATTACAGTAAGTAATCGCAATAAAGCCGGAGGATAAAGAGATGAAGATTGCAGTGGCAGGAATAGGGTATGTGGGCTTATCAAACGCGGTACTGTTAGCCCAGCATAATGACGTGACGGCAGTTGACATAATTCCAGAGCGAGTTGATATGCTGAATAATCGAAACAGCCCTATCGCAGACCAGGAGCTTGAAGAGTTCTTAAAAACCAAAGAGCTAAGGCTGCAGGCTACGCTTCATGGCGAAAGCGCGTTTCGGGATGCGCAATATGTGATTATATCCACTCCCACAAATTATGATGCCGAAAAGAATTACTTTGACACATCATCCGTTGAAGTCGTTATTAAGCAGGTCATATCGGTAAATCCCGACGCAATCATCATTATCAAGTCAACCGTACCCGTAGGCTTTACTATGGAGATTCGTGAGCAGCTTTGCTGCGATAATATATTGTTTAGCCCCGAGTTTTTGCGTGAAGGCAGGGCACTTTACGACAATTTATACCCCAGCCGTATCATCGTAGGTACCCCAACAGGGAATGTGCGGCTGCAAAGGGCGGCCGAGACCTTCGCCGAACTGTTAAAGCAGGGGGCAATAAAGCAGGATATTCCTGTTCTAATCACCGACCTGACAGAGGCCGAAGCAGTTAAGCTGTTTGCCAACACCTACCTCGCCCTTCGTGTGGCATTTTTTAACGAGCTGGATACATACGCCGAGGTTCGCGGACTAAGTACCAAACAGATTATCGAGGGAATTGGCCACGATCCGCGCATCGGCAATCATTATAATAATCCGTCCTTCGGCTACGGCGGGTATTGCCTGCCGAAGGATACCAAGCAGCTTCGTGCCAATTACGATCAGGTACCCAATAATATTATTTCAGCAATCGTGGATGCCAACCGTACACGAAAGGATTTTATCGCCGACCAAATCCTTTCCAGGCACCCAAAGATTGTCGGCGTTTATCGGCTTACTATGAAAGCGGAATCGGATAATTTCAGGCAGTCCTCCATTCAGGGGGTAATGAAACGGATTAAGGGCAAAGGAATTGAAGTAGTGGTTTATGAGCCTGCTCTGAGTGAGGATAGTTTTTATAACAGCCGTGTTATCAGGGATATCAACGAATTCAAAGCGATGTCGGATGTTATCATTGCAAACCGTTATAGTGATGATATTTCCGATGTCATCGATAAGGTCTATACCCGCGACCTGTATTTCAGAGACTGATTAGGCCTTGTTTGTAAAGCCGATTGACCTATGATTTAAAACTATTGGTGAAAAACCAGAAGTCTGGAATACTGTAAGGAGTTATTGGTACATATACTGGTACTGGATCTTGCTTAAAATAGCGATTCGACTATGCTTTTTTACTGTTTATACTCATAAAAGCAGGAGGGCGAGGCGCACAATGAATATACTGGTTACGGGAGCAAATGGCTTTATTGGCAAGAACCTGTGCGCCGTGCTTGCGAATATCCGTGATGGCAAGGACAAAACCTATGGCGAAATTCCGGGTCTTAACCTATTTGAATATGATCTTCAAACCCCGGCCAACCGGTTGGATGAGTATTGCGACAAGGCCGATTTTGTGTTTCATCTGGCCGGGGTAAACCGTCCCAAGGAACAGTCGGAGTTTATGGAGGGCAACTTTGGTTTTACCGCTACATTGTTAGCTTGCCTGAAAAAAAACCACAACCGCTGCCCAGTTATGATTTCTTCCTCAACGCAGGCCTCACAGGATAACCCATATGGGCTGTCAAAAAGAGCCGGGGAGGAGCTGGCGCTTGCCTATGGGCGGGAAACCGGCGCAAGGGTGATGGTGTATCGCTTCCCGAATATCTTTGGCAAATGGTGCCGCCCGGGTTACAACAGCGCGGTTGCTACATTCTGTCATAATACCGCCCATGGTCTGCCTGTTCAAATCAGTGACCCCAACGTGGTTTTAAATCTGGTATATATTGATGATGTAGTAAACGAGCTGATTTTTGCGCTGCTTGGTACCGCCAATGAAACAGGCGGTGGCTTTTGCAGCGTTCCCACCGTGTACACCGCCTCATTGGAGCAGATTGTGGGCGTGATCAAAGCCTTTCGCGACAGCCGCAACGATGCAAGTGTGGCGGATATGTCCGATGGCTTTACACAAAAACTTTATGCAACCTATTTGAGTTATCTGCCTGCCGATGGCTTTTCCTACCCGCTGCTCATGCACTGCGACAACAGGGGAAGCTTTACCGAGCTCTTTCGTACCCCGGAGCGCGGTCAGTTTTCCATCAATACCTCAAAGCCGGGCATTGTAAAGGGGAACCACTGGCATAACACGAAGAATGAAAAATTTGTGGTTGTAAGCGGTAAAGGGGTCATCCGGCTACGCAAGCTCGGTTCCGATGAAGTTGCAGAGTATTATGTAAACGGTGAACAGCTTACGGCAGTGGATATTCCGGTAGGGTATACCCACAACATCGAAAACCTGGGGGATAACGATATGGTGACCTTTATGTGGGCAAGCGAGCCATTTAACCCCGATAGACCGGATACCTTTTTTGAAGTCGTTTAACCTAAAATAACGCAGAGAAGTTTATGGTAAAAGGACTCTCCGGCACCGGATGTGGAATATACTAAAGGTGATAACGTATTCTGCTTTTGTGGAAACGGAGAAATTACACTATGAGCAAGCTGCGACTGATGACCATCATCGGAACCCGCCCCGAAATCATACGTCTTGCGGCGGTTATTAAAAAATGCGACCGCTATTTTGAGCAGCTATTGGTGCATACCGGCCAAAATTATGATTATGAGCTTAACCAAATCTTTTTTGATGATCTTAAGCTGCGCGCTCCTGATTTTTATCTGGGTGCCGCGGGAGCGGATTTAGGAGAGACCATTGGGAACATTATCGCAAAATCCTTTCGCCTGATGACCGAGCAAAAGCCCGATGCGCTGTTGATTCTGGGGGACACAAACTCCTGCCTGTCGGCAATCTCGGCAAAGCGTTTGCATATTCCCATCTTTCATATGGAGGCCGGCAACCGCTGCTTTGACGAATGCCTGCCGGAGGAAACCAACCGCCGCATTGTGGACCATATCGCAGATGTGAACCTCTGCTACAGTGAACATGCCAGGCGCTATTTAAACGCCGAAGGAACCGCGCGGGAGCGAACGTTTGTTACCGGTTCTCCGATGGCGGAGGTACTGACGGAAAACCTGAGCCGGATCCTTACCTCGGATATTCTGACTCGGCTCGATTTAAAGCCGCGCGGGTACATCCTGCTTTCCGCCCACCGGGAGGAGAACATCGACACGCCTGATAATTTCTTGAGTCTGATGAACGCGGTCAACGCCATGGCAGAGCGATATGATATGCCGATTTTGTATTCCTGCCACCCAAGGAGCGCAAGGTTTATTGAAAAACGCGGCTTTGTATTTGACAGCCGGGTGCGGCAGAACAAGCCACTGGGCTTCCACGATTATAACCACCTGCAAGCAAACGCCTTTGCCGTGGTTTCCGACAGCGGCACCCTGCCGGAGGAGGCGAGCTTTTTCTTATCCGTGGGGCATCCGTTTCCCGCCGTCTGCATCCGCACCTCCACCGAGCGGCCCGAGTCGCTGGATAAGGGCAACTTCATCATCGCGGGTATCACCGGGCGGCAGGTGCTGGAGGCCATAGAAACCGCAGTAGAGATGAATCGGAATCAGGATTACGGTGTTCCGGTGCCGGATTATACCGATACGAACGTCAGCGCCAAGGTGGTCAAGATCATCCAGAGCTATACCGGCATTGTCGATAAAATGGTGTGGAGAAAGCTTCCTCAATAATGATTGTTTTTTATGCGCCTCATGTTCAAAATGTAAATGAAGGAACCGTTGATTAAAGTTCATGAATCAACGGTTCCTTCCATATATGCTAGATCTTTAAAATATTCCAGCACCGCTAATCCCTGTTCGCTGTCCTCAGCTGGCGCCACATAATAGACATCGTCACATTTAATTGCTATAGCATTCCAATTGTCTTCACCATAAAGATAGCCGAAAGTCATTATATTTAAAGCTTCGTCATATCGCACAATAACATTCGCCAGAATTTTTTTTTGCGTATCCAGTGGGCCCAGCTCAAACAAAGGGCCAAGAAATGTGTATTCTTTAACCATGATGTTATCTTTTGAATAAACCAAGACCTTTCCTTTTAGCTCATTGTCGCGAAAAAGGTAGTTTAAATGCCACCCGTTAATAGTAATTTGACTGACTTGCTCAACATTCTTTTCACCCTTTACCTGCACTGCGGGTAGTGTTCTTTTTATGTAGTAAGGAAACGGTGCGGCAAGGAGCACAGTTAACATAGCCAAAGAGCATATAATAATCAGCGTTAATTTACTTTTCATTCATTTAACCTCTTTTCAATCAAGCAAAACAAGACCGGAGTATTTCGAACGCTGACTACCACAATTTAACTATATGACAATTAAAATCTCTTGTAAAGTAAAATCGTATATTAATATAATGTTTTTCATTATTAACAAAAAAATAAAAAAATGCTGCTTTTATGCGTTTTTATCATAAGCCAAACCCGCCAATAGTTTCATGAGTAATTTGAATAAACTACGCGGCGGTGCAAATAATACTACTATCATCGGGAGCGCCGTACCATCACGCGATTACGCCGCAGGAAACCGCGGGTACGATTGGGCGCGTATCATAAATCAGCGCAAGGGATTGCCTAAAGCTTTTTATATTATATTTAGGGAGGAAGCATAAGCAATGAAAGCCACCGGAATTGTAAGACGCATAGATGATCTTGGGCGAGTCGTAATCCCCAAGGAGATACGAAGGACAATGAGAATCAGGGAGGGGGATCCTCTTGAGATATATACCGACAACGACGGAGAAGTAATCTTTAAAAAATATTCCCCCATTGGGGAGCTTTCCTCATTTGCCACCCAATATGCGGACGTTCTCTACAAAACTGGCGGAGAAGCCGTGGTGGTTTGCGACCGTGACCATGTCATCGCCGTATCCGGCATACCCAAAAAGGAGCTGCTTGAGCGGCGCGTTTCGGCACAGCTCGAGGAGCTCATGGAGCAGCGCAAAACCTTCTCCTACACCGGCAAGGATCAGCGCCGTATGCAGCCGGTGGAGGGCGTAGAGCGTTACGCGCTTGTGTGCGCACCCATCATTGCATCGGGAGATGTGGCGGGCTCTGTCATGTATCTGTGCGGCGAGGCGCCCAACCCCGCAAGCGATGTGGAAATGAAGCTGGTACAGGCCGCCGCGGCTTTTTTAGGCAAGCAAATGGAAGAATAACTGCGTTTTATCCGTTATGCCATACGTCATTCTAAAATTGTTCATAATTTTGTAAGATAGTACTTGCAAAACCCTTGCGATTATGGTATCGTAAATAAGGTAAATGACAGTTCGTGTGAAAGAGTGGGACGCCCCACTCTTTCCTGCGTATTACGGCACTTTTTAAAAACACCGCTTTGCATCGGCGCGACCGGAATGAGGTCATGCGCGTTCGGCGGATGGATAAACGGACGGAGGATCGGTTTGGCGAAGGGAAAAGGCAAAAACACGGTAGAGATCGTTACGGAAATCTGTCGGCCCGTGGCCGCACGGCTGGGTTTTGAGATATGGGATATCCGGTTTGAAAAGGAAGGCGCGTCGTGGTTTTTACGCGTCTTTATTGATAAGGAGGGCGGGGTAACCATCCAGGATTGCGAGGCAATGAGCAACGAAATTGACGGACTGCTGGACGAAGCGGACCCGATAGACCAAAGCTATTACCTTGAGGTTTCATCGCCCGGGCTTGACCGCGCGCTGGTAAAGCCCGAACACTTTGCACGCTATCTGGGCAGTGTCGTGGATGTGCGCACCATCCGGCCCGTTGCCGGACAGCGTGACTTTACCGGAGCTCTTTTATCCTATGAGGAAGGCGCGGCGCACGTTGCGCTGCCTGATGGCAGCGAGGCTGTGTTTGCGAAGGATGAAACGGCGTATATCCGGCTGAATATCGATGATATTGATTTTGGAGGAATAGACGAAGATGAGTAACGAGTTCTTTGATGCGCTGGTCCTGCTTGAGAAGGAAAAAGGCATCCCCGCCGATTATCTGGTGGAAAAAATCAAGAGTGCGATTCTCAATGCGGTAAAGCGGGATTACGGGGCATCCGACAACGTGGTGGTGGAGATTGATCCCAAACAGGGGCTCTTTAATGTCGCCATTCGCAAGCTGGTCGTTGACGAGGTGGAAAACCCCGCGCTTCAGATACAAACCGAGGAAGCCAAGAAGCATCAAAAACGCGCGAAGCTGGATGAATATGTGGATGTTAAGCTTGAAACCAAGCAGTTTGGTCGTATAGCGGCACAAACCGCTAAGCACATCATCCGCCAGGGCATTCGTGAGGCCGAGCGGGGCCAGATGTATCAGGACTTTCAAAGCAAGCATCATGAGATTGTTTCGGCGGTTGTACTTAAACTGGATCCCAGAAAAGGGAGCGCCACCCTCGAAATTGGAAAAAACGAAGCGGTGCTGCCCAAGAACGAAATGGTTCAGGGTGAAACGCTGCGAGAGGGCGACCGCATTAAGGTATATGTTGTAAATGTAGAAAATACCGAAAAGGGCCCGCGTGTAATGATCTCGCGCACCCATCCGGGGCTTGTAAAACGCCTCTTTGAGATGGAGGTTCCCGAAATCTACGACGGTACGGTAGAGATTAAGGCGGTATCCCGCGAGGCGGGTTCCCGAACCAAGCTTGCGGTGTACAGCAAGGATGAAAACGTTGACGCGGTGGGCGCATGTATCGGTCCGAAGGGCTCGCGTGTCTCCCGCATTGTGGATGAGCTGGGCGGCGAAAAGATTGACGTCGTCAAATTCAGCGAATCGCCCGGGGAGTTCATTGCCGAGGCACTTTCCCCCGCACAGGTGTTGGGCGTAGAGATTATTGATGAGGTTGCGCGCTCCTGCCGGGTAACGGTGCCGGATAACCAGTTATCTCTTGCCATTGGCAATAAGGGTCAGAACGCACGCCTTGCCGCGCGCCTGACCGGCTTTAAGATTGACATTCGCCCCGAAAGCGGTTTCTTTGGTGAGGAGGCTGGCGCGGCGAAAGATGTGCCGGCCGTGGAACTGGATGCACCGCATTTTGAAGAATAGACAGCAAAAACAGGGGAGGTCGGGCGATGCAGGTCAGACGTGTTCCGCTTAGAATGTGTACCGGCTGCGGTGAGATGAAGCCAAAAAAGGAGCTTGTGCGCGTGGTCAAGAGTGCCGAGGGAGAAATAAGCCTCGACTTGACGGGCAAGAAGGCAGGCAGAGGCGCGTATGTATGCAAGAGCCTCGAATGCTTAAAGAAGGCGCGCAAATCCCGCCGTATCGAAAAGGCGTTTTCCAGTCGTATCCCCGATGATGTATACGACCGGTTGGAAGGGGAGATGAGAAAAGATGGATAGCAGGGATAACAGTCGGCTGCTCGGCATGATTAGCATGTCAAAGCGGGCAGGCAAGCTTACGGCGGGGTTCGATACCGTTGCCGAAGGCGTGCGCGCGGGGTCTATCTCCTGTGTCTTCTTCGCGTCCGATATCTCTCCCAAAACGCTCAAAGAGATTAACTATGTATGCAAACAAGAGAACGCGCGTTTGATACCGCTGCCCGTAACCATGGACGATATAGGAAGACTCACCGCAAAGCGTGCAGGCATTATAGCCGTAAACGACGCGGGTCTTCGGCGGAAAATCAGTGAGCTCGCTCTGGAAGAGCCGGCTCAAGAAGAGCAGGCTCTTAACGATGGAGGTAAGATATGATAAAACACAGACTATTTGAAGTAGCCAAGGATATGGGGCTGCAAAGCAAGGATTTGATGGATTTCCTTGCGCCGAAGATGGAGCTTGACAAGAAGCATATGACGTTGCTTGATGAGCGTGCCATGAATATGATATACGATCACTTTACCAAGGCACACGCGGTAAAGGAGTTCGAGCTGCCCACAGCCGGGCAGGACACCGCGCCGGCCGGGCAGGATAAGCCCCAGCCGCAGCAGGGCATAGGCTCACAAATTAAGCCCCAGCAGGGCAAGCCCAAGCCCCAGGGAGCCGTGCAGCAGAACGCCCAAAACAATACGAAGGGACAGCCCAAGGTTACCCGTCATGTGGATACCCGCGCGGCGACAGTAGACCTTGAGAAATACAACGAAAAGTACGAAAAGATTGCGCCGTCAAGCTCCGCGGTGAAGGATAACGTACAGGTAAACAAGCAAAAGCTTACACAAAAATCGGCTCAGCGCGGCAGGCGCCGCTTCGGTCCCAGAGAGACCGAGGCCGATAAGCTGCGCAAGCTTGAGATGATTAAGAAGAAGCGCCAGGAGCTTAAGATATCCATTCCCGACACCATTTCGGTAGGCGAGCTTGCGCTTCGTCTGACCGTTACCGCCTCTGAGGTTATCAAGCGGCTCATGCACCTGGGCATTATGGCTACCATCAATCAGGAGATTGATTTTGACACCGCCGCCATGATCGTGCTGGAATTTGGCGCGAAAGTGGAAAAAGAGGTGGTTGTCACCATTGAGGAACGCCTCATTGATGCCACCGAGGATGCGGAGGAGAACCTTGCCGAGCGTTCGCCGGTTGTTGTGGTTATGGGTCACGTTGACCACGGCAAGACCTCGCTGCTTGATGCCATTCGTGACGCCAACGTTATTGCCACTGAGGCAGGCGGCATTACCCAGCACATAGGCGCGTACCGCGTAATGGTGAACGACCGGTACATCACGTTCCTGGATACGCCCGGTCATGAGGCCTTTACCTCCATGCGTGCCCGCGGCGCACAGGTGACGGATATCGCCATCCTTGTGGTGGCGGCGGACGACGGCATTATGCCCCAGACCGTAGAAGCCATCAACCACGCCAAGGCGGCGGGGGTCTCGATAATTATTGCCGTAAACAAGATGGATAAGCCGGGGGCAAACCCCGAGCGTGTGATGCAGCAGCTCACCGAGTACGAGCTGGTGCCGGAGGAATGGGGCGGCGATATCATCTGCGTTCCCGTTTCCGCCAAGGAAAAAACCAATATTGATAAGCTGCTGGAGATGGTGCTGCTCGTTGCCGACCTCAAGGAGCTTAAGGCAAACCCCGACCGCCTTGCCAAGGGCACGGTAATCGAGGCAAAGCTTGATAAGGGCCGCGGCCCTGTCGCCACCCTGCTGGTACAAAACGGCACCCTGAATGTGGGCGATTTTGTCATAGCGGGAACCTCCACCGGACGTGTGCGCGCCATGCTTAATGACCGCGGTGAGACCATTAGGACAGCGGGACCCTGCGTCCCCGCAGAGATTACCGGTCTTGATGAGGTTCCGGCGGCGGGCGATGTGTTTAACGTGGTTGAGGATGAGCAGCTTGCGAGAAAGCTGGTTGACCAGCGCCGTCATACCGCCAAGGAGGAGGAGTTCAGCCGCTATACCCGCGTAACCCTCGACAACCTGTTTGCCCAGATTGCCGAAGGCTCGGTAAAGGACCTGAACATCATCGTAAAGGGCGACGTGGCAGGCTCGGTTGAGGCCGTGCGCCAGACGCTTGAGAAGCTGACCAACGAAGAGGTGCGGGTACGCGTCATTCACGGCGGCGTAGGTGCGGTAAACGAATCCGACGTTATGCTGGCTAACGCCTCCAACGCCATCATAGTAGGCTTTAACGTCCGCCCCGATCCGGTGGCGCGCGCCAATGCCGAGAATATGGGCGTAGAGCTTCGCCTGTACCGCGTGATCTACGACGCGGTGGACGATGTAAAGGCCGCTATGAAGGGTATGCTCGCTCCCAAGTTCCGGGATGTGGATTTGGGTCGCGCAGAGGTGCGGCAGGTTATCCGCATCACCAACGTGGGTACCGTTGCGGGCTGTTATGTCACCGAGGGTAAAATTACCAGAACGGCGCAGATTCGCATTGTGCGCGATGGTATTGTTATCGCTGACGATAAGCTCTTATCCCTCAAGCGCTTTAAGGATGATGTGAAGGAAGTTGCCCAAGGCTACGAGTGCGGCATCGGTCTTACAAAATTCAACGATATTAAGGAAGGCGATATTCTCGAGGCGTATATTGTCGAGGAGTATCGCGAAGATTAATGCCGTAGGGCATAGCTTTTACTAAAGATTAATGTCAAGCCGCCGGTCTCCCCGCGCGGGGAGAGCCTAAGGGCATAGAAAGGCAGGCCGACCGATATGGCAGGCTATAAATTGGGAAGAAACAGCGAGGATATCCGCCGGGAGCTTACCGACATTATGCGTTCGCTCAAGGATCCCCGCATTACGGGGCTGCTAAGCATTGTTAAGGTGGAGCTGTCGGGTGATATGTCTCACGCGAAGGTTTTTGTAAGCTCCATGGATGGCTATGAGGCGGCTTGTGAGGCGGTAAAGGGGCTGCATCATGCGGCGGGCTTTATCCGGCGTGAGATTAACCTCCGGTTGAGCCTGCGCACCTCCCCACAGCTTACCTTTGTTGCGGATAACTCCATTGAGTACGGCGACCAGATCAGCCGACTCTTAAAAGACCTCAACCGCGACGGACAGGCACCGGAGAACGACACGCGATAACCCTCACACCGAAACGGAAGAGAATGGGTCAAACTATGAACATTAGTATCAAAGGGGTTTGCAATGCCCTGTTAGCAAATGACCGAATCTTAATAGTAACGCACCAAAGCCCCGACGGAGATACCTTTGGCAGCGGGTATGCGCTGTACTACGCCCTGAGGAGCATCGGTAAGCGCGCGTGTGTGGTATGCTCCGACGAGCCGCCCGAGCGTTACCACTTTATGCTCGAAGGCTATGAGGCGGATGAGTTCGAGCCGCAGCTGGTTGTGGCGGTAGACCTTGCCGACAGGCAGCTGTTTGGCGCAAAATACGCCCATCTTGCCGATTTGGTGGATATTTGCATCGACCATCACCCCTCAAACTCCCGTTATGCCAAAAAGGTTTTGCTGCGCGCGAAGGCTTCGGCGACCTGCGAGATTATGTACGACGTGGTAAAGGGTCTGGGTGCGGAGTTTTCCAAAGAGATTTGCACCTGTCTGTACACCGGCATTGCCACCGATACCGGCTGCTTCCGTTTTTCCAACACTACAGCAAAGGCGCACCGCATAGCGGCGCGCCTGATGGAGGGCGGTGCGCCTACCGCAAAGATTAACCGTAAGATGTTTGAAACCAAAAGCGTCAGCCGCCTGATGATTGAGCGGCAGGTGCTGGAATCCATCGAGTATTATTTTGACAACCGGTGCGCCATGATCTCCATCACCCAGGATATGCTCAAGACCTCGGGTGCGGAGGAAAGCGAGCTGGACGGCATCTCCACGCTACCCCGGCAGATTGCGGGCGTGCAGATTGGCGTAATGCTGCGCGAGAAGGAAACGGGTGAGTTTAAGGTCTCCATGCGTACCAACGACGGCTTTGACGCCTCTAAGATATGCGGAAAGCTGGGCGGCGGCGGGCATATGAAGGCCGCCGGCTGTGTGGTTCCAGGTGGGCTCGATAACGCCAAGCGTATTTTAGTAGAGACCATCGCACAGTATATACAGCAAGAACCAAACGCCGGCTGAGCCCGATGATAGAAATCCCCCCATTGCAGTGTGTTGGGTAAGACGTTTTTCCATTACCAGGCACAAGGGATTACGGAGGAAGACAGCGGTGGATATATTAAACGGAATATTACTAATTAATAAGCCGCAGAGCTTTACCTCATTTGATGTTGTGGCAAAGCTTCGCGGCATTTTAAAAACAAAAAAAATAGGACATGCCGGTACGCTCGACCCGATGGCTACGGGTGTGCTGCCGGTTTTTGTCGGTTCCGCCACCCGGGCGTGCGATATATTGCCAGATACGGATAAGTCCTACCGTGCCGTTCTGCGTCTGGGAACAGTAACCGATACGCAGGATATTTGGGGGACGGTGTTAAGCACCACTCTCCAAAGCGTCAAGGCAGACCAGTTTCATATGGCAGCCGCACTTTTTACGGGAACCATTATGCAGACTCCGCCGATGTATTCCGCCGTCAAGATTGATGGGAAACGGCTGTATGAGCTTGCGCGTCTGGGCAAAGAGGTGGAACGTCCGGCACGTCAGGTTACAGTGCATTGCATGAGGTCCCGGTGCATTGACGAGGCGGCGGGGGAGTATGAGCTGGAGGTAAGCTGCACTAAAGGTACCTATATCCGCACCCTGTGCGCCGATATTGGCGATGCGCTGGGCTGCGGCGCTGTTATGACGGGGCTGGTGAGAACCTCCGCCTGTGGCTTTATGCTGGAGGATTGCCACACCTTTGAAGAAATTGAACGGTGCGCCGCCGATGGAAGGACCCCCACGCTTTTGATTCCCACAGACCGTGCCTTTGCCCGCCTGACGCCTCTTGCGCTGGATGAAAAGAATACTATGCGCTTTTTAAACGGAGCGGAGGTATCGATTGACAGAGAGAAAAATAGCCAGACGATGCGGGTGTACGCAACAGACGGCTCGTTTCTCGGGCTGGGCTCGGCGCAGGATGGCTTATTGCGGGTGCAGCGATTCTTAGGTGGCGCACACCTGCGGTAAACGTCGGGTGCGGCGACCAATCCGGAAAAGCATTTCACCTGAGTTTTATACACTTTAATCCGGAGATTAACATAAGATGCCGCCGAGACAGGAAGCTGTCTTGGCGGTATCCTGTTTATTGCTACAATATTCCTCCCAATCATCATGAAAAAACGAAATAGTGGGACAGTTTTCGCCTTGTGGAGCGCGTGGCGCGTATGATATAATCAAAGAGATATAAAGCTATACAAATTGTATATCCAGGGGACATGCAGGGCGCTGACACACATCGAAGCTCCATGACAAAACGCGGAAAAACAAAACTGTGGTTTTGCGAGAAAGAGATGATCGAGGTATGATCCCTAACAATAGCGGTGAGCTAAATCGTTTGCATGAGTTTGCCGACACAAAGCTTGAGCAGGAATATATTAGGCAGTACACCGTTGGCTCGGTGGGGTTTGTTCGCATTATAACCTTTCTCATTGGGGTCGTTTATTTTTCCTTTTTAATATCCGATTACCTGTGGCTTAGCGAAGCAGGGGCGTTTTTAACCGTACTTATCAGCCGCACCGTGGTTTGTGTGGCAAGCTTTATGCTATACGGCTTCATGAGCGTTTCCAAACGCTATGAGGTCTTTCGGCGTTTGTACAGCGGGTATATTATTTTGCTTTGCGCATCGTATCTTGTTAACTGCTTTTGCTATACTGAGGCCTATTTTTACATACATCTGCTGGGAATTATCTGCATTGTGCTGGTTACGTTCCTTTTACCAAACCGCTGGGGAATAAAGCTTGCGGTATCGCTGGCTGTGTGTGCGAGCTACTTTATCGGCTCCTTGGCATTCCATCCGAGGCTCGATTCGCGGGATTTTTATTCAGGCATGGTGTATTGCGTGGTTATTCTCGCCATGCGCAGCATCGGCACCTATAAAAGCGAACGGGAGCGCAGGCTGCTGTACGTTAACGGCAAGAATCTGGAACGCCTTGCAAAGCTCGACCCCATGACCGGGGTATATAACCGGCAAACGCTGAACCTTGAGCTGGATGCCGCCATACGCGGCGAAGCCCCCTTTGCGATTGTTCTGTTTGATATCGACGATTTTAAGCTGGTCAACGACCGGTACGGTCACCTGACCGGAGATCAGGTGTTAATGGAGATTGTGCAAACCGTAGTATTTGCGCTGGAGGAATCCGATTCCATCTTCCGCTTTGGCGGAGAGGAGTTTGTTTTGCTGCTGCGAGGCAAACACCCCCGCCGGGTAGCCTCGGATGTGGAGGAGTATCGCCGCCTGATTGACGAGCGGCTGTTTGAAAAGGGTCTTCATGTTACCTGTAGCTTTGGCATTGCTGGCTGTGAGGAGGGAGACACGGCGCAAAGCCTGCTTGCGCGCGCGGATCTTAACCTGTATCGTGCCAAGGAATCGGGCAAGAATTGCGTTGTGGTGTAAAGCATGAGGTTCTGTCTAGTTGATTGTGATGTTTTTGGTTAAGGTTGCATTAGAAACTGCGGCAAGTAAAAAACCGGAGACGCAAGGGGATAACGCCCCCTTTATGCCTCCGGTTTTTCTTTTTATACTAAAAAAGGTTCTATAAAAACTTAGCCCTTGTGATCCTTCTTGGCTTCAATATCCATCAGCGCGTCACGGCGCGAGAGGTTAATTCTGCCCTGGCCGTCAATTTCGGTTACCTTTACAATAACCTCATCGCCTACCGAGACAACATCCTCAACCTTCTCTACACGGCGTACATCCAGCTTGGAGATATGCACAAGACCTTCCTTACCCGGGGCAATCTCTACAAACGCGCCGAAGTTCATAAGTCGGGTAACCTTGCCCTTATACAGCGCGCCAACCTCAGGATCCATTACAATGGTCTGAATGACACGGATAGCGCGGCGGGCGTTTTCGATATCGATGGAGGAAACATAAACGCTTCCGTCCTCCTCCACATCAATCTTAACGTCGCACTCGGCACAGATCTTCTGAATAACCTTGCCTCCCTGACCAATGACCTCACGAATCTTATCCACATCGATCTTGATGGTAAGCATCTTGGGCGCATACTTCGAAAGCTCCTTGCGCGGCTCGGCAATCGCCTTGGCCATAACCTCATCCAGGATATACAGCCTTGCCTTGCGCGTCTTTTCGAGCGCCTCGCGAATGATTTCGGGAGTAAGCCCGTCGTTTTTAATATCCACCTGAATGGCGGTAATGCCCTTATGGGTACCGCCAACCTTAAAGTCCATATCGCCAAAGAAGTCTTCCACGCCCTGAATGTCCACCATGGTCATAAAGCGGTCGCCTTCTGTAATCAGTCCGCAGGATATGCCCGCGACAGGGGTGCGGATGGGTACGCCCGCATCCATGAGGGAAAGGGTGGAGCCACAGATGGCGCCCTGCGAGGTGGAGCCGTTGGAGGACAAAACCTCGGACACAATGCGGATGGCGTAGGGGAACTCCGCGACGGTGGGGAGAACGGGCTCCAGCGCGCGCTCGGCAAGAGCGCCGTGACCAATCTCGCGGCGGCCGGGGCCGCGGCTGGGTCTGGTTTCACCCACCGAGTAGGAGGGGAAGTTGTACTGGTGCATATACCGTTTGCTCTCGGCCTCGTCAATGCCGTCAAGAATCTGGGCGTCGCGCACTTGACCCAGGGTGGTGATGGTGAGCACTTGGGTCTGACCTCTTGTAAACATGCCGGAACCGTGTACCCGGGGCAACAGGCCGACTTCGGCGGAAAGGGGACGGATATCGTCAATGCCTCTGCCGTCTACGCGCTTGCCTTCATCCAGCAGCCAGCGGCGAACCACATACTTTTGCAGCTTGTACAGCGCCTCGGGAATCTGGGCGGAAAGGTCTGGGTATTCGGCGGAAAATTTGGCGGTCACTTCATCCGCAACTGGGGCAAATCTCGCGTCGCGCACATTTTTATCGTCGGTATCCAGCGCGTACTTCACCTTGTCAATGGCGTAGGCCTTAATCGCGTCAAACAGGTCGTGGTCAACCTCCATGGATTCAAACGCGAACTTAGGCTTGCCAATCTCGGCTACGATGGTATCAATAAACGCAATAATTTCCTTGATAACTACATGAGCGTCAAGAATACCCTGCATCATGGTTTTTTCATCCACTTCGTTGGCGCCGGCCTCTACCATAACAATCTTATGGCGGGTGCCAACCACCGTCACCAGCATGTCGCTGGCCTGCCGCTGGGCAGTGGTGGGGTTAATGACAATATTGCCATCCACCAAACCCACATTTACGCCGCCGATAGGCCCGCTCCAGGGAATATCCGAGATAGCGATGGCAATCGAGGTGCCGATCATGCCCGTTATTTCCGGCGCATTGTCATTATCGGTGCTGAGCACGGTCATAACAACCGATACATCGTTGCGCATATCCTTGGGGAACAGGGGGCGAATGGGACGGTCGACCAAGCGGGAGGCAAGAATCGCCTTATCGGTGGGTCTGCCCTCACGCTTTAAGAAGGAGCCGGGAATACGCCCGACGGAATACAGCTTTTCCTCAAAATCTACCGACAGAGGAAAGAAATCGATGCCATCGCGGGGCTTTTGCGATGCGGTGACATTACACAGCACAACGGTTTCTCCATAGCGCACCATGCAAGAGCCATTCGAAAGGCCGCACATCTTGCCTGTCTCTACAACCAGCGGTCTGCCAGCCAGGGTGGTCTCAAAAGTTTTAAACTGTGACATATGCTACCTCCAATAATTCATATTAATATAACCTATTGTTATGGGGCAGCCGTGGTTTAGCAATAAATCCGATTCTCCGGCATAAACCCCCGAAGCGCCCGATTCACTGCTAAAACCCGGCGGTTACCCAACCAATACAATGATGGAAAGGCAGGCGGAAGCGTTCCGCCTGCCTTCATTGTGGTGTTATTTACGAATACCAAGCTTCTTAATGATCTCGCGGTATCTTTCAACATCCTTCTTCATCAGGTAGTTGAGAAGATTGCGGCGGTGACCTACCATCTTATACAGGCCGCGGCGGGAATGGTGGTCGTTCTTGTGAATCTTGAGGTGTTCGGTAAGGTCGCTAATGCGCTGTGTGAGGATGGCAATCTGCACCTCGGGGGAGCCGGTGTCGCCCTCATGCTTTGCATTGCTAACAATAATTTGCTGCTTTTCGTCTTTGAGCATCATAATAACAAACCCCTTAAAATATTTATTGTCCCAAATCGCAGCTTAGGGCGGGTTAGGTTCCTTAAAAAAGGCTTGACCCCTGAGCCGGGAAAAGGGTATGGTATGGCGGTATTGCTTCGCTGCAAACGCAGGGAAAAGCAAACACACAATACTGCGTTTATTATAGCATATCCAGAAATTTATGTAAATACCCAAAGTACACTATATCACGTGAGTTTCACAAACTCCTAAGCAATTCCAACAAAGCATGTTCGCTGACCAAGCACCTTAGGAGGTTAGACTTGATACTTCGCTTTTTAGGTTGCAAGGCCATATAGTTACGGTGAATAAGC
>JAEZCT010000022.1 GCA_023433405.1 Bacillota bacterium
CATCATCAAGTTGTTGGAACGTCGGCACCCGCGCCGACAGGCGGCTTACTTTTCTTGTTCGAGAAAAGTAAGCAATTTAGTAAAGCGAAGCAGGGACACCCTGCACCCAGCTCAAAGCAAGGGCAAACGAAGCACGGGTTTGTGAGACAAAGAACCTTCGGCGCAAGCGCGTAAAGCTCAGTGAGGTAGCTGCGTTACGCGTTTGCAAAAATGATAAATAATTCATCATTTTTACCCTTCGGCAAAATCCTGTTGCCCCCCGTATTTTGCCCTTGCTTTTCGCCCTGGTCTGGAGTTCTTCCTTTTTTCCCATACCTGCCACACAAGGCTATTTTGGTGCCGGGTTACGGGGGGACTCCAATAAACCAAACTTCCTTGGTAATTTCATATTTCATAGCATAAATAATATGTTTCATCACAGCAGGTCGAAATTTGCCTAAAAATATGCTATAATAGGATTAACTATTTTACATAAATTGGATAGAACAGCCAGCTGAAGGCTAAAAGCAACTGTGGTACTAAGGAGGGGGACAGTTTAATGGAAACGAAAGTAGAAAAGAACCAGTCTTCGACCAGGGTGAACATTGAAACGCAGACCTTTGTGTGTGAAAACTGCGGCGGCGTACTGAAGTATGATATTGAGAGTGCGAAATTCCGGTGCTCATCCTGCAAAGCGGAAAGTGACATTCAAACACTGGCAAACACGGTAGAGGAGTATGATTTTAACCAGTATCACCAGCGGGAGCAAAGTTGTGTGCCGTTTGAGGGCATTGCGGTGGTCGCTTGCCATAACTGCGGGTATGAAATCACCTTTGATACTTATCAAATTGCCAGCGTATGCCCGATGTGCAATTCTACGCAGATTGCGGAGGTCAAGCAGGCCGCCGGAATCCCGCCTGAGGGAATCATACCCTTTCAAATCAGCAAACCGGAGGCTACCCAGCGGTTTAAAAAGTGGGTGAAGTCAAGATGGTTCGCACCCGGAGATTTTAAGAAGAAATGCGGCATCGGCTCTTTGCAGGGGCTGTATCTGCCCTTTTGGACTTATGACGCGGTGGCGTTCTCCAATTACATCGGCCGCGGCGGTAAATACCGCACCATGAAGGATAAGGAGGGTAAGACCTATACCGTTACCGACTGGACAAACGTTGTGGGTGCGGTGACGAAGGGCTTTGATGATATTCAGGTGTGTGCATCGCAAAAGGGTTCGGAAATCGAATGCATATTGCCCTTTCACACCACCAATAATTCGAAGCCTTTTGCCTTGTCTTACCTATCGGGCTTTTACGCGGAGCTATATGCTATACGCGCGGATCAGGGCTTTGAAAGCGCAAAAAAAACTATGGAACAGGAGCTGCACGCCCTGGCAGAGCAGGATATACGCAGAACCTATGATGTGGCGGACGTAAGCAGCCTGACCACAAGGTACTGCAACGTAACCTACAAGCATATGCTGCTGCCTGTTTGGGGCTCCTCCTATGGCTATCGCGGCAAAACCTTTCATTATTACATCAACGGCGAAACAGGCGCGGTGGACGGACAGCGACCCTACAGCGTACCCAAGATTATTGCAGCTGTGGCGGCAGCCGTCGCGGTGATTATCTTGCTTATCGTTCTGTTTGGCGGTTAAGGCACAGACCATGTTTACCTACTTTAATGATTTATAACAGACAGGAGAATGGATGCTATGGCGTGGTTTGGACAAGGCAAGGATACAATTGAATGGGAAGAATTTCGAGATGACGTACTATTCTTTAAATGGCCGGCAAACGAGATTAAAAAGGGCTCAAAGCTGATTATACGCGCCGGGCAAAAGGCCATATTTTACGCAAACGGCGCGATTGAGGGCGTATTTGAGAAGGCGGGAAGCTTTGATGTTGTGACCGATATTGTTCCCTTCCTCTCCTCCCTCAAGGGCTTTTTTACCCTTCGCGGTGATACGGGAATGCGGGCTGAGGTGTATTTTGTAAACTCCAAAGAGCTTTTGCTGCCCTGGGGTACCCGCCAGCGCATTATGATTCCCACGGCGGAGGTTCCCTCCGGAATTCCTGTTGGCTGCAACGGCAACATGATTATTGAGTTTCGCGACTACCAGAAGTTTATTGAAAAGGTAGCGGGCGTCAAGGACACCTACTCCCTTGAGAATATCTCCGAGCGCATTATGGGGGAGCTAAACCCCATTGTGGCAGAGGCAATCCTGGATGGTCAGCAGAGCATTGGCGTAAACGCGCTGATGAGCTTGCAGCAAAACAGCAGGAAGCTGGGCAAAAAGATTTGTGAGGAGCTCGATAAGGAGCTTGGCGACTTTGGTCTTGGCACTGCGGATGTAAATATCCTGAGCATCAATTATCCGCCCGAGGTACAGAAGATGGCCGAGAAGGTGGCGGGTCAGTCCTTTGTGGGCAACATTGGTAACTATGCAGCTATTTCTATGGCCGACAGCTTTGCAGCACCCGGCGGCGGGAATATGGCCACCATGGGCGCACAGGTTGCTATGGGTGCGCAGATGGCGCAGCAGATGGCGGGCGCCATGTCCGGCGCGCAGGCACCACACCCGGCTGCTGCCGGGAGCTATGTTTGCACCGGCTGCGGTAAGCCCGGCACAGCTGCGGCTAAGTTTTGCCCGGAGTGCGGCAAGCCAATGAAGCCCGCCGCTGAGGCGGCAGGCGGCGAGAACTTTTGCCCCACCTGCCGTAAGATGGTCGCGGGCAAGTTCTGCCCCGAGTGCGGCGCACAGACTGTGTAAGACAAGTCCCCCCGAAAAGTGTTGAAATGTCGAAATGAATCAACGATGATTATCCGCACTTCAGTGTGGAGTAATGCCGCGGCGCGGTTCATAGCAGCAGACTACCCATGAGTGAGTCTGCTGCTTGTTTTTATACTTTTATCATAAGCCATAAACGAAAGCTTTTCACTTGGTTCGTTTCCACTTTTAATCGGTTATTTGTATAGCAATACGGATGGGTAAAGACAAAAACGCTGTAGTTATCAGAAATATCAATAATATAGTGCGCCTTAAATGTAAATATTCTTAAAAATAACTGACAAACAGTTCATTACATGATAGAATTAAACTAATTATTTGTAATTTAATATAAGGAGCAATTACAGTGCCGAAGGAGAATCTCATTAAAGTTGTTATTTTGAATATGGGTATCGCGTTTGCCAACATCGCAGTATTTTCTGACGGGCTGTTAAGCGTCAGCCTGGCAGGAGAGAGCATTTTCGAGACAGCGCTTGGTATTACCGTGCTTTTAATGAGTATCCTTGTGTTTCTTGTGGGCAATTATCGGCTATTGTTTATTCAAAGAAGGGTTATTGCAGCCCATGAGATTAAAACCAATGAGGATTGCATAGCCGCGCTTGAGCAGAGCCGGGGATTAAGAACCTTTACCGATGATATAGAAGCTATTCTGGAGCAGATCAGGCGCTTTCAAAAAAAGGAAGCGACCATCAACGATATTTTGCTGCAACGGTTTGACAGTACCGAAATGAGCTACCTGAAATTTACCGGTACAATCAACCAGGTGGAGAACGTGTTTTTTATCAACATCAGAAGTGTGATTAATAAATTAAACGCTTTTGATGAGGAGGATTATATCCGTGCCGCTAAGTCGTACAACAAGACGAGCACGGCAAGCGACTTTATTCGGACCAAAATGAGCATCTACAACGAGTACATAACCTTTGTAAAGGGTTCTGTAGAGGATAACGAGCAGATTCTTTTAAAGCTTGATAAGGTCCTTTTGGAGATATCGAAGCTCGGAAGCCTCCAGGATGGGGAGCTTGAGGACATGCTGGCGATGAAGGAAATGGATGAGCTCATTCAAAATACGAAATGGTATAGACAATAGCTATTAGGGGAGTGTTTTAAATGCAGGTAAACGGTAAATCGATGAAGGGTATTTTAATACTGGTTGTAATCGGGTTGGTGGTGTTCGCTCTGGTGTTCGGGGGCTTATCCCTGACGCAAAACCTGGGTAAAAGCAAAACGGTAATCTCTACCGAAAACGCAATGAAAAAGCTGGACTCTCTTTATAAAGGGCTGGACATCTCCAACATATCCCCCAGAAAAGCTATGGTGGATTTAGATGCGGCGGATGTAAGGGACTCGCTGCCGGATATCTCAAAATATCCCTTGCAGGTGGTTAACACCACCGACGATTATGCAGAGATATTCACCTCCACCGAAAAGGGTGGAACCGGTACGGACGGTTGGCTGGTGGAAACAGCCGAGGCGTTTAATCGGGCGGGCATTGAGGTAAACGGTCGGGTAGCTTCGGTGCAGATACGCGCCATTGCCTCGGGTATGGGTACCGACTATATCACCTCCGGTAAATATATCCCCGATGCGTTTACCCCCTCCAACGAGCTTTGGGGTGAAATGATTAAATCCAGAGGCATACCAATTTCATTGGTTGACGCAAGGCTCACGGGCAACGTGGCGGGTGTGGTCGTTTCTAAGGCAAAATATGACGCGATGATCGCGAAGTACGGGTCCATTAACCTGAAAACGGTTACCGAGGCTGTGGCTGCCAACGAGCTTGCCATGGGGTATACCGACCCGTTTTCAAGCTCCACCGCCATGAACTTTTTAACCTCGGCGCTGTATACCTTTGATCAGCAAAACCCCCTTGGCGAAGCCGCGGTGGCGAAGTTTGAGGCGTTTCAAACCAACGTGCCCTATGTGGCCTCCACAACCCTGCAAATGAGAGAGTCGGCAAAGTCCGGCCAGCTGGATGCGTTTGTTCTGGAGTACCAAACCTTCTATAATACCCCGGATTTGCAGGCGGATTATCAGTTCGTGCCCTTTGGCGTAAGGCACGACAGCCCCCTGTATGCACTTGGAAATCTGTCGTCCGACAAGCAGGAGATACTTAAGAAGTTCGCGGAATTTTGTAAAAGCAGCGAAAACCAAAAGCTCGCCTCCAAATATGGCTTTAATAATTATGATGATTATAAAAATGAGCTGGGCACCCTTGACGGCAATTCCGTGGCGCAGGCGCAAAAGCTGTGGAAGGAAAAGAAAAACGGCAGCAAGGAGATTGCCGCTGTTTTTGTCGCCGACACCTCGGGGAGTATGGAGGGTGAGCCGTTAAACAACCTTAAAAAGTCCCTGATCAGCAGCGCCAAATATATCGGCAAGGATAATTCGGTGGGGCTTGTTACCTTCTCAAATACCGTGAATGTAAACTTGCCGATATCAAAGTTTGATATTAACCAGATGTCCTACTTTGTGGGCGCGGTGGAGGATATGCAGGCAGGCGGCGGAACCGCAATGTTCGACGCCATTGTCGTAGCCTCCAAGATGCTGATGGAGGAGAAGGCCAAGAACCCGGATGTGAAGCTCATGCTGTTTGTGCTAAGCGACGGCGAAACCAACTACGGCTATTCGTTAAACAATGTGGAGGATGTGCTCAAATCCTTAGTTATCCCCGTCTATACAATCGGCTATAACGCGGATATTAAGGTGATGCAGAACCTATCCAATCTTAACGAGGCCGCCAGCATTAACGCCGATACGGATGATGTAATTTATAAGCTCGCGAACCTATTTAACGCGCAGCTGTAAAGGTAAGGTTACATTTTGAGGAGGATGAATATGGCTTTTACCATGGAAGTTTCGGATACGAAGGTGATTCATGACGAGATTGTGGAGCAGGTAAAACCGGTACCCGAAGAGGTGGCAAAGCTCCAGGAAATAGCGAATAACAACGTCAATGAAATTATGGCAATAAACCTTGATTCGATGGAGCTAAAACGCACCTTTATTAAATCCATAGACCAGTTTGGGTTGGATACGCTTCAAAAATCCGCCCAAAAAAACTCGCTGCTACAGGTTTCGGTTGGCAACCTTTCCAAGGCCGGGGATGACGGCGGCGTGGTATCCAAGGGGCTTATTGACCTGCATCGGGAGATTAAGGACCTTGACCCCAGTCTGATTGATTTTACTAAAACCGGGGTGCTCGGCAAGATATTTAACCCCATCCGTGCGTACTTTGAAAAATATCAAAAGGCCGATTCGGTCATTGCCGATATCGTGGCCTCACTGGATAAGGGAAAGAACACCTTAAAAAATGACAACACCTCCCTTGAAATAGAGGAGCAGGCACTCAGGGAGCTTACCAAGAAGATCAACAAGGAAATTGAATTAGCCAGCCTGATGGACGCCGCGCTATCCGAAAAAATTGAGGCCGCGAAGCTGAGCGGCGGAGATGAGGAGAAAATCCGCTTTGTATCGGAGGAGATTCTGTTTCCGCTCCGTCAGCGTATTATGGATATGCAGCAGATGATTGTGGTAAATCACCAGGGCATTATGGCAATAGAGGTGATAATACGCAACAACAAGGAGCTCATTCGGGGTGTAGACAGGGCAAAGAATGTCACCGTTACCGCCCTTCGCATTGCCACCATCGTTGCCAGCGCCTTGTACAGCCAGAAAATTGTGCTAAAAAAGATTCAGATACTCAATGAGACCACCAACAATATCATCAGCGGCACCTCTAAAATGCTCAAGGAGCAGGGGGCGGAGATACACAAGCAATCCATGGAGGCGAACATCTCGGTGGATACCCTTAAAACCTCCTTTGAGGATGTGCTGTCCGCCATGGACGCCATCAGTACCTATAAGCAGGAGGCCCTGCCCAGAATGAAGGAAACCATTGAGTGCTTTAAGGAGCTCGCGGTCAAAGGCGAGAAAGAGATTCAGCGGCTGGAAAAAAGCAGAGCCGCCGCTATATAATTGCTGCCCGGTTTTCATACCAAAAGCCCCGAAAGGCACTGCCTTTCGGGGCTTTATTCGGCGTTTTTTAGCGGGACCGCATTATCAAATAATAGTATAAATGCAGGGGGGAGGCCTTATACTAATCCCCTCAAAAAGAGTCGATAAAAATCCGCGTGAAAACCCATAAATTAAAGCTTTTCACTTGATTTTTATACTCTTTTAAATCGGATATTAGTATTAGGCTATAAAGCAGATTGCTTTTTTACAATTGGCATCCAAAGCTCCGCGTGATGATTATTATACTTTTCAAGCACAGGGCGCCCCGGAGCCTGTTCGAATCCGGAAGTGGGGAACCAGCTTATATAGAGGTCCTGGTAGCATTTTGCAATTTCGGCCCGGTCCTCACCCAGCTTTAGGGTGACCACAACCCAAATGGTCTTGGGAATTTCCAAGACGGTGAAACGCGGCCCCACACCCTTTTCGGGAACCTCCCAGCCATACATGCAAAACTTCTCGCCGGCTTCGTTCCAGAAATGAATGAGCTGCAGCAAATGAACCTGCGAGATATCCCACCTATCCGCTGCAATCATCTCCCTTGCAAGCCCGGGGAAGCCTGCCTCAATGTTCACCGCGTCGTGGCTTCCATCCTCAATCACACGGTCCGCATATTTGAGTAATGCATCGATGTCCCAGCCATCCACCGCCACGGCATTCAAGCCGAAAAGCCGATAAGGCTTGGTTTCTATCATTCTATACTGCATTTGCTCCGCTCCTTTTATAATAAACTCAAAGGTCAGCGGCGGATATGCCCTTAGTTCAGCGCCGTAAGCGCGCGCGGCAGACGGCGTGATGCCCTGAACGCTTTGAAACGCTCTTGTGAAAGAGGAGGGTGAGTCATAGCCATACTTTATGGCGAGGTCGATAATCTTTTCGCCCGTATTTTGCAGCTCCAAGGCCGCAAGGGTCATTTTCCTTCTGCGGATGTACTCGGAAAGCGAAATACCCGCAACTGTGGAGAACAGGCGCTGAAAATGGTAGGATGAGCATTTCGCTTTCTGTGCCATGGCGGCAAGCTCGATTTCAGAGGTTAGGTGATCTTCCATGTAAATGAGCGCGGCTTCAAAGTCAGATATAAACGACATATCTTTGCCTCCCTTCTGCCGTCAGTATACCACGCGGCGCTTTCGGGTGCTGTTCTTTTCATGCACCATTCTGCATAGCTTGAAAACGGCGTAATACTTATCTGCTTAAAGAGAGTAGAAGTTAAAATAAAACCCACTAAAAAGCCCATGAATTAAGGATTTTCACTTGTTTTTGTCTTTTCAATCAGTTATTAGTATTAAAACCGAAAGTAGATAAACGGGTTAAACGACTCGCCTACAATCACAAAGATACACAGTACCAGTAAGAGCAGTAAAACCCCTTCCCTCACCCAAAGCCCCGCACCTTCTTGCTTTTGCCAAAGCCCGCTTAGCCTGGCGGGAGGGGAACACATGCTGATTATCAGCCCAACCCCTACAAAAATTAGACTGCCCTGTATCCCAAGTGCCCGTATTCCCACGGCGCTGCCCGAGGAGAACAGCCCGGCGAGATAACTTAAAAGATTGGGCAGGGAATTGGTCTCGCGCATAAAGATCGCCCAGCCGAGCATGTAAAAGAAGAAGGTAATCAGGCGCGATAAGTAGGCTGGCAGGCGGGAGAGCAGCTTGCCGTACACATTCTTTTCAAGGGTAAGCAATATAAAATAATAAAGCCCCCAAATCGCGTAGTTCCAGAACGCGCCGTGCCAAAAGCCGGTTAAAAGCCACACCACAAACAGGTTAAGCACCTGCCGCGCCTTGCCCAGCCGGTTTCCTCCAAGGGGGATATATACATAATCCCGAAAAAAGGTGGATAGGGAGATATGCCACCGCCGCCAAAACTCCGTGACAGATTTTGAAAGGTAGGGGCGGTCAAAGTTCTCGGTCAGAGTAAAGCCGAACAGGTGGCCAAGCCCGATGGCCATATCGGAATAGCCTGAGAAGTCAAACAAGATCTGAACCCCATAGGAGATGACGCAGATCCACATCAAGAGTGCGTTGCTCGACTCCTGCCGCTGCAGGGCTAAGACTACAAGCCCCGCCTGGTTTGCGATAATCAGTTTTTTGGAAAGTCCGATAATAAAACGCATTCTGCCGTAAGAAACGCCCTCCGGGGTGGTGCGCCGTTCCCGCATCTGTGCTTCCACATCCACATACCGTACAATCGGCCCCGCAATCAGCTGGGGGAATAAAAAGATATACAAGGCAAGGGATACCGGATTGCGGGCGACGGAAACCCGCCCGCGGTACAGATCGATGATGTAGGTGAGCACCTGAAAGGTGTAAAAGGAGATGCCAACAGGCAGTGCTAATCCGATTGGCGGCAGCTTGGCGGGTGAAGCAAGGTTGATATTCTCAATGAGGAAGTCGGCGTATTTATACAAAAAAAGGGGCGCCAAATTAAACATCACCGAAAGCGTCAGGGCCAGCCTGCTTTTACGCTTTACCGCAAAGGAAAGGCAGTAGGTTATAAGCAGGCAAAACAGAATCAGCGCCACGTTTTTCGGCTCGCCCCAGGCGTAAAAGAAGACGGAAGCCACAAGGAGTATGGCGTTGCGCGCAGGCAAAAGCCTTGGGGGGCAGGCATAGTACGCAATGAGCACGACTGGCAGGAATACCAGCAGAAAGGTGAGGGAGGAGAAGATCACGGCGCGTCACCCCCATACAGATAATACCCGCTCCACGCGTCCTGCTGCCCCATAAAAAGCACGGTGTCTATCTCGTACCCGGTCATGACAGCATCAAGGTCGATATCTGTGAGAATACGAAAGTTTACATAAACTGTCGTTGCAAAATGGGAGGAAAGCGGTTCCCGCAGCGCGCGGGCAAAGGAATCGCCGACGATTAACAGGTTGTGCGCGCCGCCCTCGTACTCCAGGCGGATGGGCTGACTCTCGAAGCCATAGTAGTTTAAGTACTGGTCAAAACCCAGCTCACGGTTCACCTCACCGCTTTTGTAAGCGGCACGCAGACCAATCTCCTGCTCCCGTTCGCCAAACCATGTACGGTGACCGGGGAGGATATACTCGTCAACCAAAAAGGGATCCAGCCCCTTTGCGGGAATGGTCAGGGCACTTTCGCGGGAACGGCTGCCACGCCACAGCAGGTGATCAAAGGCCTCGGTGTACAGAATGCTTCTCGCCCGTCCCAGCGGGGTACCCTTACTCATCATGCCCAGGATATCGGCATAGCCGCAGGCGGCGCCCGCATTATTCCAGTGGTGGTCGGTTCGATACATCAGGCGGCTGTATTCGGTAAAATCCCTGAATTTTAGCTGGTCAAAGCGGATGCTCTCATTTAGCGACTCCCTCAATAGCTGTGAATAGGAATAGCTTTTGATGCCGTCCGATTCATCAAACCAGTCCAGATCCTCCGCACGGGTACAGTAGTAGACATACACCCGCGCAGAGGGATACCGCAAGGCAAAGTCGTTAAGCTCCTGTGCCTTGCGAATGGTGTTTTGCGCGGTTTCCTCGTCGTAGGTGTAGGGCAGGTTGGTCAGCCAGTCTGTGCCGTACATGCGGTAAACATTGCCGTAGGGAAGCAGGCCGTCCTCGGCGGGTCTGCCGTGCAGGAGATTATCCAGTACGTTGTACCCACCGCCCAAATACGCCTTTATAGAGGCCATAAGGCCGATTGCCTGGTCGTGCAGGACAAACTGGTCCTTAAGCGCCTGTTCAAACTGGTTTTGAAAGCTGCCCGAAAGGTAATCGCCAAGCTTGGGCGCGGCAAAGCCCGTAAGCGTCTGGCTCTCGGAGGAGGAGCGCCCCTCCAGCATAAAATAGAACCCCGCCGCAAGCAAAAGCACTGCGCAGGCAAAAATGGTAAATATATTCGCAATGGCTGCTTTGAACAATCTACTCATAGTACTCAAACATGCTTTCCTGTCCCAAAAGTATAACAACCCCAATCTCATTTTCGCCAATTATTCTGTCGATATCCTCGCTGCGCGACTGAACATCATCAAGAAAAACAGTGCGGTTAAAATGGCTTGCCAGCAGCTTGCGGGAGGGGCGGCCCTGAGAGTCGGAGAGCAGCAGAAGGTTGGGACGCTCGGGCTGATGAAACTCAAAGCGCACAATACCGGTCTGACCGCCGTAGTAGGAGAATTGGTGGCCAAAGGTGGGGCTGCGGTCAATCATGCCCTGAGCATACTCCTCCTCCAGCCCCACGGTCATCTTTTTATCCGACACAAAGGAGTCATAGCTGCCGTAGTCAAACGCAAACACCTCAAAGAGATCCATCTGCTCCTCAGTTAGCAGCGCCTTGGCGACATCCTTATCGTGAAAAAGGTCGCCTATCATACGCAGGCCCGAAAAATCCATCACCCGCAGGGGGGGCAGCATGGGGGAGAGCGGCATATCCTTACTTAACATCGCGTAAATGTCCTGATATACGCGGTAGGAGCCGACGCTGTTGACGTGAAAGTCCGTTTTATAGCCGGTATCCATATAGTCCTGCAAATCAGCTATGACATAGCGCGCGCTTTTTATGCGGGTATCGCTCCCAAGCTGCTCCTCAAAATAGGTGGCATAGTCGTAGGTGTAGATATTGTTCAGTTTACCATACCAGTCGCAATTGGTGGCACGGGTAACAAAATAAGTATAAAACCTCACGCCCGGATGCTTTTCGGCCAGCAGCCTCATCTGCGTGGCGCGGTTTGCAATCGCCGCCTTGGCGTTCGCGTTTTCCTCCAATGGGCGGCTGATAAGGTAATCCCCGCCGTTTAAACGGTACAGAGTATTGCCCTCCGCCTCAAAAGGCTCCAGCAAAACCTGGGAGGTATCCCCGTTGGGCGTGGGCTCACCGTTTGATTGCCCCGGCGAAGGCAGTAAGCTCGAGCCTATGCTAAAATAGCGGCGCGGCGCGGGCTGCGCCTTGCTGGAGCTCTCCGAAAGCGACAGGTACGCCTCAGGGACTTTGGAGGGCGCGGGATAGGATACGGTTTTGGGTAAATCAGAGGCGGGGGTAACTTGCGTACACCCCGTCAGTATAACAGCCCACGCAGTCAGCATAAGGCGTTTAAATCCCCGTGCCTGCATATCAGCATAACCCCGATTCTGTAATGTAGGCGGCCTGAAACTCCTCGTTATACTTGTTGTCGGCATCAAACAGCGGCCGGTAGCAGGAAAGCTCCACCAGCATCTCGCCGGTGCCGCTCAACAGTGCGGGGGCGGGCATGGTGACATTCTTTCCGTTTACCACGGCGGTTGCGCTGCCTGCCGTGATGGTAATCTCGGCGGCGCGGTCACTGTCGCTAACGGTAAGTACCTCGCCGCTCAGGGAGGTTTGAATGGAACGGCTGAAATACCCGCAGATTTCCGCAAGCGGCACCATGACGCTGCCGTCCTGTAATACCGGCGGGGTTTCAAGCTCCAGACGGTTGCCGTTAAGGTACAGCTTAATCTCAATCTGCGACCCGCTCTCGCCCGAGGTCTCCTCCGGCTGCTGTGGCGGGCTGCTTTGCCGGCTTGTGGTGTCAGGCGCGGGAGGAAGCATCGGCTCCCCGGGAGGCTGCTGTGCGCAGGAGGCGGCAAGCAGCAGCGCCGCACACACGGCGGCGCTGCAAATTGTGTTCTTTAACCGTTTCATCAGGTTCTACCCCTCTCTTCTACATCACTGTAATGGTACTAAACTGCTTCCGTGTTCGAGTCAAGTGTCCTTTTTGCCTGCTCCAGAAAGGCGAAGGGGGTTGTCTCCTCTTTGCCGTATTCCATCACCCCAATGTTTAAATCCAAGGGTGGGGGAAGCTTTGCGTAACGGCTCATATCTAGGCTGAAAACGCTTTGCTTGACGCGGTCTATCATAATCTCGGTCATTGCGGGGTTGGTAAACAACAGGGTGCCCCAAAGGTACGGGGCATCGTCGAGCAGGTATACCACATCCTCCGTGCGCAGGCTGTCTCGGATCGCGTCAGAAACGGCGCGGGCAGCCTCCGGCATTGCCTCTGAGCCAATCGCCTTCTCAAGCTCACGCGAATAGCGAAACTTCCATAAAATAAGCACAAGATCCAGCTCGTAGCGTTTGGATATTTTCATATAGGTCTGGGCGTCAATATCAAAGCCGCGGATGTTTCGCAGCTCGGTCAGGTCGTCCACCGTGGTCAGCTTAATGAGCTGGCTATGCATCAGCGTATTCTCGGCCTGCAGACGCTGGGGCATTTGGCAGTATACCGCCACCGCCACGGTGATTAACGGCATCCAAAATATCCAAAAGTAGCTGGAGACGGAGACCGGAACCCCGGTGCGCGCAGACTCAACCAGCCTGTAGGCGAGAAACAGAAAGATTACCGCCGCGTTGGCAATAAGCCCTACGGTCATGTTAGTCATATAGGTAAGCAGGATGATAACGCACACGATACACAGCATAATGCTGTTCTGAACAATATTCGCCGCGTCCAGGGAGAGAAATATCGTTCCCCCGAAGCTTAACACAACCGTCGCCAGAAAGGCAAGATCAGTCACAAGGGAAATTCTCCGGTTTTTCATCTCGCTCTCCTCCTGTGCTTTCGCCACAGCAGCACGGCGGAGATAACTAATAGCGCCAGAACGCACATGCCGATAACCGCAAGGGGCCAAAGCTCTGTCTGGCTTAATCCGGGCAGGGTGGTTTGGGCGTTATCCGCCTTAAACCGGTAATAGTATACGGTGTCGCTGTCCGCCACAAAGCCGTCGCCGGCAACCTTCCAAATATTATCCGCCGAGCCAAGGTACCCCGCCGCCTTGAGCATACCGGCATCGGTCACGCCCGAGATCAGCAGCAATGCCAGCCTTTGCACGCTGTAGGGGGAATACACAAGCTGGGCGGAGCCGAGGGACGCGCCGTAATTCGGCTCGATGAGCATCTTCTCGTTGGAACGGATGGTAGTTCCTTCGGGGCTGAACTGAAAGAACAGCTGATTGTTGATCTGCTGGGCGATGGGATTCTGCGCAAGCCTGCCGATTGCAATTACATTCGATTCCCGCAAATTTTTGATATTGGAGGCGTGCATCACCTGTAAAATACCGGTGTTCTCCTTTTGGTAGCGTCCAAGGGTCAGCAGCACCGAACGCATTGCCTCGTAATCCGCTGCCTCCGGTTGCCCGGGCAGAATGAAAGCCACATTGTTCATGCGCCCGTCCTTCACAAAGGGGTAGGGGTAGTATTCAAACAGGTACGCGGAGGTATCGGCGGAAATAACGGTAATAGTGCTTTCGGCGGAGACAAACGCCCAGGGCATTTCATCCTGTCGCAGCGTACACGCTAAGTCGGCAAGCTCCAAATCGAAGGCTACCCTCACCACGAAGTTACCCTTTATCGCAAGGTCCGCGGGGATATAAAAGCTGGCGGAGTCGGCCTTAGCATAATCCTTCGAGAGCTTTTTGCTGCCTATGGGGGTATCGTTAATATACACGGTCATCAGAGAGCGGCTAAAGTCAAGGTTTTCGGCATAGCGGTAAGCAAGCCGAACCGCGCTGCCGGAACGAAGGACCCGGTTTGGAAAGCTCTCGATAAAAAACTGTGCCTCCTGCCGAAAGGGACCGTGGAGGTAGCTGCCGTATTCCGTCAGCTTCTTGGTGGCCTTGCCTGTATCATAAGCGTAGGTCACATTCTCTGTGGCAGACACCATGCGCCACGGCGCTTTTACCTGCAGCATGTAGGCTTGGTTTGCAAACATTCTGGCGGCGTTTAGCACCGCCTTTTGGTCGCTTGCGGTTACAACCAGCAGGTTGCAGTCGCTTTGGGGCTTCACCAGTGCCACCACCGCCTCGCCGCCCTGCACCGCCTGCACCTGCTCGTCGGTTAACAGCTTGCGCACCGAGGGCAGCAGCCCGTCAAACCGGCTGATGTAGATCCCATACTTTTTTTCCAGCAGGGGGGTGATCTCGTTAACGGGGGAAAAGGCGATGTTATTGTAATAAAGGGAAGCGTTTGCCGAAATGCCCGATAGCACCATGGCGGCGGCGGTAAGCTCCGTGTCATCCGCACCGGCGTTTACGAAAACGGCGCTCTGGCTGTTTTCCAGCGCGTCAACGCTCGTAAGCTGGTTAAAGCACTCCGCGACACCGTTTATCTGGGCGGATGGGGTATAGGATACCGATACCGACGTATCCCGGAATATCGTCATCCAGCTCGCGGTTGAGATATCATCCGTGCAGGCCTCGGAATCGTTGGTTCTGATATAGCTTTCAATCTCAAGCCGGTTGCTGCCGGAAAGAATCAAATTCAACGGGATGGGGATCTCCACCTGCTGTGCCTGTCCGGTGGTCTGCGGCAGGCGGGAGGAATAAAACCGCTCCCCGTTTAGTAAAAGCGAAAAGCTCGATACCTCAAAGTGAACCAGCGGCGTGACTGAAAAGCACAGCGTAAGCGCCGCCTCATGCAGCTCCCACTCACCGGAGTAAAAGGTAAAAGCGGTTGAATCAAACAGGCCTGTCATGCTGTAATCCGACGGGAAAAATTCCTCATGGACATAAACGTTTGAGTTATTTGCCGCAAGCAGCGCCGGGGTGTATCCTGCAAACACAAACCCGGTTAGCAGTACCGCCAAAGTGCGGCGCAACATTCTCGTTGCCTTTGAATGCATAACATCCTCCCCCTTCCCAATAACAGTCTCATAGCTCCAAAAACTAATCCGCAAATATTAAAAAAGACTTGCAGACATAACGCGTATGTAATACTAGACCCCTAAAAGTGTAGGATTGCAGATAAAAATCCGCGTGAAAACCCATAAACCAAAGCGTTCCGCTTTATTTTAATCACTTTTAAATCGGTTATTTGCATTACACATCATACTGAATCTGCGTGATGGCCTTTTCCAGCAGCTGAAGGGGGGTCTCTATCTCGTCAGAATCGTAATAGGTGCCAATTCGTATCTCAAGTCTTGGCGCGTTTCGTCCAAGTATTCCTCTCACGTCAAGGCTCTCTATTTTTTCCCGCAGCCGCCCCATGAGCATCCGCTCGTTATCCGGGTCGGTGAGCATCAGCGTTCCCCAGCGGTAGGGCGCACTGCCAAGCAGGTACAGTACATCCTCTTTGCGAAACACGTTTACCATTGCGTGAGAGATGGTAATGGCTACCTCGTCAAACTTGCCGGAGCCCACCAGCCGTTTCATATCCGACTCAAAGCGGAACTCCCACACCACCAGCAGCAGGCGCTTGCCATAGCGGCGGGCAAGGTGCCGGTATATCATCATTTCATTGAGAAAGGCGCGTTTGTTTTTAAGCTCGGTGCCGGAATCCACCGTAACGTAGTCGGCTATTTGCTGCTTTAGGGCGCGGTTTTCCTCCTCAATGCCATGGGAGGCGCGAAAGATAATAGCGGTGCAGACTGTCAAAAGAGGGGACATGACAATCCAGAAATAAGAGCCTGCACCTATGGGCTGCCCCAAAGCAATTACGCGGTAAAGCAGCCACGAGGCGTAGGCGAAGATGAGGATGGTGTTGATGATTAGCCCCGTGGTGATATTGGTAAAATGGGTGATAATCAGCACCGCAAATACAACGCTCATGATAGCAACCGAAGAAAAGCCGGCACCCTCCCCCTCGCCGGACAGCGTGGTGATAAACATCACGCAGATAAACAAAAGGATAAGCAGCGCGATAAAGGCGATATCCGAAATCAGGTTGTGTCTGCCGCTTTTCATGAACGGGTCCTCCTTGCGTATTTTGTAATGAACAGGATTACCGCCAACAGGCAAAGGGAAACAACGGCGGCCGCAACAATTGCGAAGGAATAAACGGACTGCCGCTCGTCGGGTCTTGCCACATCCGGTTCTGGCTGTGCGGCTTTGCTATGCTTAAATACATAACACTGCACCGACTGGTCGTCGGCGGCATAGCCATCCCCCGTCAGCCGCCACAGGGTATCTGCCGAGCCGAGAAACCGTGCGGCGCGCAGCATGGCTTCGTCGGTTGCGCCGGTAATAATTAACAGGGCGTGGGGCTGCTTGCTGTAGGGAGAATCCAAAAGCTGTGCCGTACCCAGCCGCCTGCCGTATTCAGGGGAGATGGACATCTTTTCGTTGGAAACCAGCGCTGCGCCCTGTGAGTCAAAACGAAAATACAGGTTATCCGCCTGCTGCCTTGCCATATTGTTTTGCTCAAAGCGTCCGATAGAAATCAGGTTGGATTTTGAGTAATCCTGCTCGGCGGAATCAAACACTACCTCCAGCCCCCCCGCGTTATCCTTTAAAAACCGGCCAAGGGTAAGCGTTACCATGCGCATGGCGTCAAGGTCGGGCTGACCATAGGCCTTTGGCAGAACAATAACGGCGTTATTGAGGCTGCCGTCCCGCAGGAACGGGCTTGGGAAGTTCTCAAACACCAGGGCGGCGCTATCGGTGGAGCTTAGCTTTAGCATACTGGTCTCGGACACAAAGCCCCACGGCATTTCCTCAGGGGTCTGGCGGCACCAGTCCTCCCCCGCGTCCAGATCAAACGCCACCTTAACCGAGAAGCCGCCGGTTAGCTGTAGATCAGCGGGAAAGGTGAAAACGGCGGTATCACCCTTTGCGTTTTCCGCCCTAAGCCGCTTGCTGCCTATGGGGATATCGTTGATATAAACCGTAACCAGAGAGCGGTCAAAGCGCAGGTTTTCCGAGTAGCGCAGGTCAAGGCTCAGCTCGCTGGAGGGAGCGATGGTGCGGTTAGCCGGGTAATCGATAAAGAACTCCGCGCTTTGGCGAAAGCTGCCCGTTACCTTTACCCCGTATTCGGTAAGAGGCAGGTATTGCGCGGGGATATTAGCCGTTATGATAAAATCCGTTTGTCCGCTTATGGTCTTAGTCTGTGTGTCCAGCTGCTTTACATACGCAGGGTTCGCTAGCAGCCTGCCCGCGTTTTTTAGCTCCTGCTCGCTGCTGCCGGTGAGGATAAGCAGGCGGCTGTCCCCAAGCTGCTGAAGAGACAGCACCGCTCCCGCCCGCGCGGCGGCATCCTCGCTCTCGGTTAACAGGCTTTGTAACGCCGCGGGCAGCCTGTCGTAGGGAGCGATATACACCGCATAGCGAAAACGGTCAAGCTCGCCGGGATTGTCCGTCTGCCGCAGCACCGCGCGCTCGTAGTCCAAAACGGCGCTGCCGGAGGTGCCCGAGAGGGTAAGCGCGGCAGCGGTGAGTGCCGCAGGCCCCGCGTCCGTCGGGAGGTAAACGGCGCTTTGCGTGTTCTCAAGCGCGTCAATGGAGGTAAAGCAGGAATAAAACTCCGCGATGGTTCGGCACTGGGATAAGGGCGTATAAGATACCAGCAGCTTTGAATCCTTAAATATATTCATCCACTGGGTGCCCGAAAGGTCGTCCGCGCACACCTTGGGCGCGTCGCCCCGCAGGTACACCGAGATTACTACGCTGTTTGGGGCGTTAATTTTTATGGCGGAAACAGGAATGGGGATAACAAGCTCCCGTTGAGCACCGCCGGTGGGTGAAATAGTTGCGGAATAAACCGGCTGGTCGTTAATGCTGACCGTAAGAGACGAGACCTCCGGTACAAGAAGCTGCGTGGTAGCATACCGCATAATCAGCGCGGCGCCATGAAGCTCCCAGTCGCCGGTGTTAAAATACTCCGTACACTGGGAGAAAAGGCCGTTAAGGTAATGGTCGGACGAAAAGTTCCCCTCATGAAAGAACCCTCCGTATTCCTCCCAGCTGTTTAGCAGCTGGGTTTCGGCTTGCGTCCTGTCCGTTTCTGTTTTTACCGGGTCCAACGTTTCGCCAACAACGCAGATATAAAGCGCCTGACACAAAAACAGTGCAAGGCAACCGCTTATAACTGCCTTTTTCCCCCTCTTCATACACATTGCTCACCCCTGGAAGCGTTCTGTTTTATACCACTTGGTTTCACGCTTCAACACAATATCCTCTATATACTTAATAAGACCGTAAAACGCCACAATCATCCACAGCTTGGTATAGGTAAAATACATGAGAAAAATAACAAACAGGTTAGAGATGCTCATCTCGCCCTTTTCGGTGGTGAGGGTAATAAAGGTTCCCACCACAAAAAGCACGATGGCCATAATCCACAAGAGAGAGCTAAAGCCCGCCAGTGAAATATGTACCCAGCCAATCAGGTTGCCGATAAACACAAGATCGGAGAGTACTAGCGAGGAGAGCAGCAAAAAATAGATGCTAAGCATATATAAAAGGTCAAACCGCACCCGGCGGGCGGAACGGTCAAACAGCAGCGGCAGGTTCTTAATTAGCACATACACGTTACCCTTTACCCAACGCGTGCGCTGCTTAAACCATACGGGCAGGGTCTGGGGCTCCTGCTCCCAGGTGACGGCCTTGGGGGCGAACTTAATCATATACCCCATCATATAGATACGGTAGCTAATCTCGGTATCCTCCGCAATCGCCTTCACATCCCAGCCGCCAATGGCATCGAGAATGCTGCGGCGGATGATAAAATTGGTGCCGGGAATGGTGCAGAGCCTGAACATATTCCATCGCCCCGCCTGCGACATCCACTGAAAGGTAAGGGTTTCAATATTTACAAAGCGCGTTAAAAGGCTTGCGTTGCGGTTGCGGGTGCGAAATTTTCCGATAACCGCCCCGAGCTTGTCGTTGTTTTCAATCTCCGATACCAGAATGCGCAGCGCCTGAGTCTCGGGGGTATTGTCCGCGTCGTAAATAACGATATACTCCCCCCGGCATTTGCCGAAGCCGATATTGAGCGCGTTGGATTTGCCCTTGCCCCCCGTGACCTTGTCGGTGTTGATGACGGTTAGGTTTCTGCCGGGGTTTTCCTGCTGGATTTCGGCAAGCAGCTGGGCGCTGTTGTCGCTTGAGTTATCGTTGATGACGATAATCTCATAGCAGTCCTTGGGATAATCAAAGCGCAATAGTGCCTTTACCGTTGGCACAATAACCACCCCCTCGTTATGAGCGGGCACCATAATAGAGATCATGGGATAGCGCTTGAGTGCGGGGGTGTTGCTCCTTTCGGATTTGAAATAGTAAAGGTACCCCGAAACCGTCAGGGTGACGTTAATCAGCAGTAAAAGCCAAATGCTGATTAATGCCACCAGTACCAAACCATCTAATATGCTCATGCTTTTGCCCGCCCTTTCCGTCGGCTGTGCGCCGTCAGTTGCGTAAAGTAAGCCGCAATTTAGCAGGGAGTCCGGTTATGGTCAATGGTCAGTGGTAGAATTTTTTGCGGTAAAGCCCAAAGCCCACCACCAAAAGCCCACCGAACAAAAGGAGCACAACGGCTACCATCGCAACCAGATACTCGTTGGCAGTAAGAAAAAACTCCACCATGCTTTGTTCCTGTTCCTTATAGTACTCATACTCCGAGTCAATCGGCTCCTCGTTGTATGAAAAGCTCTCGTTTGTAAACGTGCGCCGGTAGTCGGCAATGCTCAGCCATTTATGATTGATGCGTCGTACCATCTCCAAGAGCTCCTCCTCCGTTTTGGGTAGACCCGAGACAATTACTGTATCAAAGGGCAGGGCGCCAAAGTTCTTGTCCGCGCTGGCTATGCCCTCTACCTCCTCAAGCGTAAACGGGTAAGGAGCCCGATTCATCTCCGTCCATACTATATTGTGATCGGCCAGCGCCTCGGTAAATCGCCGCAGCTTTGCGTCCAGCGGCTCCCGCTCCGTCTCCTGCACCGCCACAAGAGGTTCATGCAGCACAATGGCGCCGCCTTTTGACTGCACATAGCGCAAAACCTGCATATACCGCAAAAAGGCGGGGTAGGCAAGGTTATCGTAGGCCGGTACAATGCGCACAATGAAGGGAATGGCATTCTCATAAAACCCGTCGGCGAGCGCGCACAGCATTTTAAGGTCGGAGAAGGGGTAAACCTCGTCAACCATCACATACATCCTGCCGTCGCCGCCCGAAAGCCCCAGATATTCCTGCACAACCCCACCAAGTGCGACGGTGCTTAAATCGTCCCCGCGATAATACGGCACATAGGTTCGGCTTACCCCGGCTACCGCAAAGGGGTAGGTTCTCCCCATGCTGAGCGTCACCGTTCCGGCGGGGGAGCCCGCAAAGCTTGAGATGAGAGTGACCTCCTCCTCAAGCCTTGCGGGCTGGGAGTGGCTGCCATAGGCAACGCTCACGCCGGCGCGCGGAAGGGTCTCGAAGGTTACCTCTGCGTTTGAGGCAAAGCCGTCGCCCACACACAGCGCGGGATAGGAGCAATCCGCCAGCGGAAGCTCCGAGACAGTGATGAGCCGGTCATACTCCTTCGCAAGCCCCTTAGTGTAGGCTTCCTCCAAAACGGCGGTAATCGGTTGTCCGCAGGCCTGCGCAAGACCCCCTAGCAGGGTCAGCTCCTCTTGGGTGCGGTAAACCACAAGAACCCCTCCGCCCTGGGCGTAAGCAGTGACGGGGGGCAGGGCAACCGCTCCGAGGAGCAGAAGCATGACGACAGCGATGAACTGCCTTACTCGCATGGTATCACACCCATTCTCATGCATTTCTTACGTTCATTTTTACTGGCATTGGCGTTTTCTCCGCTTTGTCTGTGTCTTATCTCTATACAACAGCAATACCGCCCGTCAGCCCCTTGCGGGCGTGCGTTTGCGCCGTTTTTCAAGGGAAGCCCGCACCTGCTTTGCAAGCCAGCCGTGAATGTGGTAAATTAGCACCGCACCGCATATAAAGTTTACAAAATCAAACGTCACGTTATATAGGAACACATGCTTTGCAAGGTCGGCGTCCCCGGCACCGATGATGGACACACCGATTTGCGACAGACCGATGAGAATGGTAAACAGCACAACCGCAAGCTTTCCGGCATCCTTATGGCAGATAACACCCGCAAGCGCTGCCCACACCAAAATAAAACCAACGGTTTTGGGTATAGCAGTAAGCTTAATGGTGCTGTGCAGGGTAAAAAAGGAGGTCCTTGCCCCGGGGGCGGCGCCATAGCTGCGCTCGAAGTTGCCGATGGATTCGGGACGGATGGCGTAAGCCTCCCTCGCCGCGATATCAATCATCTGCAAAAGCTGCCCTGGATGGCGAATATAATAGGAAACCACGGGAACAAACCCGTATCGGGAGTAAAAATCGTCAAAAAGCATGGGGTTTTCCACATCAATTGCGGGATAGCGTTCGTAATAGATGGAGTTATTAAGCAGGGCATACTGACGGTTCAGCCCGAATTCCTCCAAGGCCTGCTCCGGGTTCGGCGAGGTCATCAGCACCCCGCGCGTCATGGCGTGATACTGGTTAATGGTCACAAATTCCTGGGGAATGAGGGCGTATACCGCAATGCCCCCCATGCAAAGCAGGATTGAGGCGGCGACGGCACAGAGCCCAAAGAGCCTTGGGCTCTTGATTTCCCCCTCTGTCGGGTCTTTCTTTTTCCGCCGCAGAACAAAAAGCAAGACCGCGCAAAGCAGCCCCAGCAGTATCCCCACCGGCGCGTTTTGCTGCTTGGTGCCGGTTAAAATCAAGCCGTTTAAGGTCATAACCGCAAGCAGCACATAGGGAGAATATCGCCGCTGGGTAAGCAGCAGGGCAGCAGAAGCGGTGCATAGAAAGGAGATTAGCACCAGCCCCTCCGCGTAAAAGGAGTTAAAATACGCGGCATAGCCGGTATCGGCAAACATTACAACCGCAAGCGCGGCAATCCAGTAGCCCGCGGCGCCAGAAATGCGGTAGGTGGCATAGCTTACCAAAAGGTAAATGGAAACGGCGGCGTAAAGGATGAACAGCCCGCTCATGAACCGGATATCAAAATACGCGTCGCGGGTAACCACGCTGTCTAGCAGCTTTGCCGCCTGAATAAACGGCAGCTGGGTGGTGAAAATGCTGCTTTCGTATTCGTTAAAGTACTCATAAACCCCGTATTGATGGCTGAAATAGCTCAGGTATTGGTCCGCCTCATAGCGGTCAAGCTTATAGATGCCCTGACCGTTTGCGGTGCGGTAGAAATCCCCGTTATCCGCCATGCCGATAATGGGCGGCAAAAGGAGTGCCCAGCTCATAATAATCACCGAGACCACCGCCGCCGCTAGGGCAGGGGAAGGCAGGCGGATTGTTCCATCGTCCCGCTTTAGAAAAAACAGCTTGGTTTTTATACCGCAAAGCAGCCTCATCGCCACAACCCTCCTTTGGGGCTTAAGCCTGACCGTTAGTTTGCCGGTTTTACAGCGCGTGGCTCACCGGTTAAGCATGGATGACCTGTCCTGCGACATGGGGGTCAACGCACGGCTTTTTCCATCTCTTGGTATGCAAGCAGTGCGGCAAGCTGGTCGAAGGAGTAGATGCCGCTGCCGTCCCCGTTGCCAAAGATGCCGTCCAGCTCACTGGACGCGTCGCGTATCCGCAGCTTTTCCAAGTGAGAGATGGCCTGCCCCGCAAGCTCCATATCCTTTTCGCTTAACGCGACCAGCGCACACAGCGCATATACGGCGCTCGATTCAAACCTGCCCTCCAGCGCTGGGCTGCCGTCCGTTTTGTATCCGGCATAAAGTACGCCCTCCGCCATCCGTTCCCGCAGCCAGCCCAGTGCCTCGGCAGGAAGCTCCCCTGCGCGGGAGAGGTGCAGCAGTGTAACCAGCGCCTCGGAAATATTGAGGGTGTCGCTGTGATAGCTGTTGTCGTCATAATTGTAATAGCTGTGGTAAAGGGGAAAATCGCGGCTGATTCTGCCCGCCTTCACAAGCGCTAAGCTGTTATTGCTTATGGTCTGCCAGCGGGAATCGACCCGAGCCAGTCGTGTCATGCCCTCAAAATCAGCATAGCACAGGGTCAGCCTTCGGGCGGACAAGCCAAGGGAGAAATCGTAAAAATCCGCCAGCTTGCCATCTACAGTATTGTATTGGTAGAGACCATGGGCAAGTGCAGCGCAATCGCTTGCGTATCCGCCCCAGCGCTCCTCCGCCCGGCATAGCGCCAGGTAGATGCGCAGGTCGTCAATAGCGGCGTTGACCGGGGAGGGACCGTCCCGTGTGGTGACCCATGCGCTCAGTCCGCCGCCCGCCGTGTTCAGTTTCACCCAGCTCCACAGCCTGTCAAACAGCGCGCGGTCGTCCTCCGCCACTGCGGCAAGCATCATAAACCCCTGGGATTCGCTCAGCACATCCCCGCCGGCGGGAACCGCGGAGCTGTCGCCATCCTGGTAATTTGTGCGAATGCCACCGTCTTCGCCCAGCAGCCGCTCCTGAATGATGCGGTAAAGCGCGGACGCTTTGCCGATACCCGCCTCCTTGAGCATGGAGCGCAGGACATTCTCGGTTAAGCCCGCGCCCTCGGCATAGCCGGTCACGCGCCCCTCTGCGTCTATCGTCACGCAGGTGGGAACCCTAGACAGACCCAGAGTCTCATAAGCCACAAGCCCGTTATCGTAAAGGGCGGCGGTCTTTATCCCGTTTTCGGCAAGGAAGTCTCTGGCGCTCTCCACCGTTTCCCGTTCGCCGTCAGTTTTGTTAATCAGAGTAAGGTTAGCGCCCTCCTGCCCGGCAATCTCGCTCAGATGGTCAATAAGGTCGAGCTCCGTGACGCATTTTGGGCACCAGCTTGCCCAGAAAACCAGCGCCGCGGGCTTGCCGCCAAGAGCCGAGAGGGGAAAAGCCCTGCCCGTCTCGTCATAAACCGCAATCTCGGAGGCATTCTGATACGGCCGGATGCCGGTCTTTTTTTTCTGCTGCGCAGTATTCCCGCCGGATAGCTCCCCGGCGGGAAAGGAGAGGGTGCTGCTGTAATAAAGACCCGTGAGAACCAGCGCCGCGATGCTTACCGTCATTACGGCCGCAAGAATGAGAATGGCAGCTTTTTGGGTCTTAGGGTTTTTGCTTTCCTTACTCATCCGGTGTTTCACAGCCTTTCGAGAAGAATATCCGCAATGCGTCCGCAGGCATGTCCGTCCCCGTAGGGGTTTGCGGTGCGGCTCATGGCTTCGTAAACCTGAGGGCTAGTCATTAGCAGCTTAAAGCCTTCATATACGGGCTCCTCGTCGTTGCCCACCAGCCTTAGAGTTCCGGCCTCCACGCCCTCGGGGCGTTCGGTAACGTTTCGCAGCACCAGCACCGGCTTGCCCAAGGCGGGCGCCTCCTCCTGGATGCCGCCGCTGTCGGTGAGGATGAGGTGGGAGCGTGCCATATAGTTGTGAAACGCCAATACGTTCAGCGGCTCGATGATGCGGATGCGGGAGCAGCCCGCCAGACATTGTGCCGCCGCCTCCCGCACAGCGGGGTTGAAGTGGATGGGAAAGATCACCTTAACATCGGGCAGCTCCTCCACCACACGGCGTATTGCACGAAAAATTTGCTTCATCGGCTCCCCAAGGTTCTCGCGGCGGTGTGCCGTCAGCAGCACCAGACGGCTATTTGCCGCCCAAGAAAGGTTCTCATCCTCAAAGCCGTCAAACACGGTGGTTTTTAGGGCGTCAATGACCGTGTTGCCCGTTACAAAGACCGTGTGCGCTTTTTTGCCCTCGCGCAACAGGTTTTCGCGGGCGTTTTGGGTAGGGGCAAAATGATAATCGGCCATCAAACCGGTTGCCTGACGGTTAAACTCCTCGGGAAAGGGGGCGCGCAGGTCGTAGGTGCGCAGTCCCGCCTCAACATGCCCCACCGGAATATTCAGGTAAAAGCAGGCCAGCGCCACAGTAAAGGTTGTGGGAGTATCGCCGTGAACCAGGACAATGTCGGGTTTTTCCTGCTTTAATACAGGCTCTATAAGGCGAAGCACCCCGGTGGTAATGTCAAACAGCGTCTGCCTATCCTTCATAACAGATAGGTCATGCTCAGGCGTTACCCCAAAGCATTCAAGCACCTGGTCAAGCATCTCCCGGTGCTGACCCGTCACGCATACCGTCACCTCCACCTCGGGACGGCGGGAAAGCTCCTTGACTAACGGGCACATCTTAATCGCTTCGGGCCGCGTACCAAACGCAAGCATTATTTTTTTCATGTTAGGGTACATCCTTATTGTCAAAATTTAATGTTAAGCAGAAAACGAGGAAAACCTAAATTTCTCAAAACACAAAATTCGCTCTATTGCGCATAAATTCGTCCAGATTTTCCATATATTCTGTGCCATAAACGGGATAGTGTTGCTTTCTGTAAGCAAGATTATTATTCCATATTTAAATGCAATTTTCAACTAATATTTTCGAGTATTATCGCGCTTACATACGGTTTGCATCTTTGAAATTGACAAACCCACCGCCAAGATTCGCCGGTTTGTCATACCCCTTTTGTTAAAAGCAGCGTTAAAGAAGCTAAATCTAAAGCATATTTGCTAATACGGGAGGTCTGCCATTCATTCTGTACAATATATACTCCACTATGCTATTATTGTCACAGGCTTCTATATTATTTTTGAAGGAATGAAAATCATGGACGCAAGCGATGTAACGGTATCTGCGGAAAGTCCCTATTGCGGCGACGCGGTTATGCTAATGCAGGAGCTATCCCGGCAGCTTCGCGCCATGACGGGTGACAGCGGCAATGCCTCCTTTGACGCGGGCGATGTGTGCGATGAGCGGGCGGTCTTTGCGATAGCCAGAGACCAGAACGGCAACGGGGTGGGATGCGGGGCGATACGCCCCATAAGCAAAACCACTGCGGAGGTAAAGCGCATGTACACAAGAGAAAAGGGCAGAGGCATTGGCAGGCTTTTACTCGCATTTTTGGAGGAGTGCGCGTATAATATGGGGTATCATTCCCTTTGCCTTGAGACCCGGCTGGTCAATCAGGGAGCGGTGGCGTTTTATGAGAAAAACGGCTACGGCAGGATACCAAACTACGGTAAATATATAAACCGCCCCGAGTGTGTATGCTTTGAAAAGCGCCTGATACCAGGCGGGGACTGATGATCGCAATAAGGGCTTCTTAGGCGAAAGACCATCATCTCCCGGCTCCTATTTGTGAACCTTTTATGTAGAAAGCGAATCTGTGCGTCTTAGCTATTGACAGAATCAAGGTGCGCATTGTATAATTAACCACGTTACTAAAGTTGTAAAACCTGTTCGATGATTATGAATCTCAGGTTTTCGGTTTAGATTACCCTGCCGCGTGGCGGAGGGAGGGAATTGAAAATGGCTGAAATTCGTATAAAAGATAACGAGTCCCTTGACAGCGCTCTTAGACGCTTTAAAAGACAGTGCGCAAGAGCCGGTGTTTTGCAGGAGGTTCGCAAAAGAGAGCATTACGAGAAACCATCCGTAAAACGCAAAAAGAAGTCGGAGGCGGCGCGCAAACGCAAGTTCAAATAGCTTGTGGCGTGTTTTGGTTCCAAAAAGCAAAGCGGGCGCACAGCCCGCTTTTTCTTATTCTTTTTCAAAATGCAGTGCAAAATTGCATCGCGTTTAGTAATAGCGAATCGGTGTGAAGGGCGGAGCTTGCCAATGAACAAATACGGCGTACCCCATCTAATTTTGGATAAAATATGGCTGATTGACGAGGAGCTGCTGCGCGCACTGGATGTACGCGCGCTGATTGTGGATGTGGATAACACCCTGACCACCCACGGCGCGCCGGAACCCGCGGATGAGGTGGTTCCCTGGCTGCGGCGCATGGAGGAGGCGGGGCTGCCCATTGTCATTTTGTCTAACAATACCCATAGGCGGGTGGAGCCGTTTGCAAAGCTACTGGGCTTGCCCTGTGTTTCCTTTGCCGTAAAGCCCATGCGCTGGGGCTTTTTGCGGGCTGCAAGGCAGCTTGGGCAGCCGCCCAAGCATATTGCCGTGGTGGGTGACCAAATCTTCACCGATATTGTGGGCGGCAATAAGGCAGGGATGAAGACCATTCTTGTGCTGCCTATCGACGACGATACCGACCGCTATGTTCAGTTTAAGCGCCGGTTTGAAAAGCCCTATCTGGACGCATATTATAAGAGTAAAAAGAACCGGTAAGCCGCACCGGTGTTTGCTTATACCGTGCCTTTGCATATAAATCGGGACCGGGTGGATGTAAACCGGAAAAAGGGAGGATGGCAGGAAAATGAGCGTTGTACGCTTTGGCCCCGCCGGCAATTCCGACAGCTTTGCCGCCATGGGCTACAAAAAGAATACCGATATCCCCGAGTACGTCGCGGGGATGGGCTTAAACGCCTACGAATACCAGTGCGGGCGGGGTGTAAAGATATCCGACGCTTCGGCGGAGGCGCTGGGCAAGGCCGCTCAGGCTAAAGGGGTGCAGCTTTCCCTGCATTCGCCCTATTTCATCTCCCTTTCCGGCGTAGAGGAGGAGAAGCGCGACGGCTCCATCTTGTATATTCTGCAAAGCGCCCGGGCGGTGAGCGCCATGGGCGGGGTGCGCGTGGTGGTGCATTCCGGATCCGCCTCCAAAATCACCAGAGAGGAAGCGCTGGCGCTTGCAAAGAATACCCTTGCGCGCGCGGCAAAGGCGCTCGACGACGAGGGGCTTTCCCATGTGCGCCTATGCCCCGAAACAATGGGAAAGATTAACCAGCTCGGAACGCTCGAAGAGGTCATCGAGCTTTGCCGGGTGGATGAACGGTTTATCCCCTGCATCGATTTCGGTCACCTCAACGCCCGTACCTTTGGTGGGCTGAAAACCTTTGCGGATTTTGAGGATATCTTTCGCAAGATTGAGAACGGGCTGGGGATTTCCCGCCTGCGGGATTTTCACTCCCATTTTTCTAAGATTGAATACACCGCAAACGGCGGAGAAAAACGCCATCTGACCTTTGAGGACACTGTGTTTGGTCCGGATTTTTCGCCGGTGGCGGAGCTGATTGCCCGGAAAAACTGTACGCCAACCATCATCTGCGAGTCGGCCGGCACGCAGGCCGAGGACGCGCGGGTGATGAAACATATGTATGAGGACTTTGTTAGCAATCACGCATAGTCCGGCACGAAAGCAAAGAGTCACCTGGCTGGTTGGCAGGGCGTTTGTGGTGCGGGAAGGCACGCCAACAGCATTGCGGCTCACAGTCCAAAGGGATGAAAGGATGCATAACGCCTGATGAGCAGTATTATTAATGTAAGCAAGGCTATTCTCGTAATCAACGGTCCGAACCTGAACCTGACCGGCTTTCGCAAGCCCGAAATTTATGGTACGACCACGCTCGCCGATATAAACGCCGACATAGCGGCACATGCCAAAGGGCTTGGGTTTGCGTGCGAGTTTTATCAAAGCAACCATGAGGGTGAAATCATCGACCGCCTGCACGCCGCCCGGGGTGCTGTTTTTGGGGTGATTATCAACGCGGGGGCATACTCCCACTACAGCTATGCCATCCGCGACGCCATCGAGGCCATTGAGCTGCCTGTGGTGGAGGTGCATCTTTCCAACATCTTTGCGCGGGGACAGTTCCGCGCCCACTCCGTGCTTTCTGAGGTTTGCAGGGGGCATATCAGCGGCTTTGGAGCCGACTCCTATCTCCTTGCGGTCAATGCCCTTGCCTTACTCGGCGGGAAGTAGATTCGGCTTACAGCATAATACTTAACAGGTCAAATCAGTACAAGAAAGGTCGCGTATTATTTATGTCAAAATTAGAGAAGCTTATGCAGAGCCTGCCGGACGGAATGGATGCGGCGGTGATTCTTTCGCGCTCAAATCGTAGGTATTACCTTGGCTTTGATTCCCACGATGCGGGTCTTTTATTCGTAACACGGGAAAAGGCCTATTATATCATCGATTTTCGTTACATTGAAATAGCGCGCGCAACCGTCAAGGACGCCGTTGTGCTTTTGCAGGAGAATATAGGCGTCCAGGTGCGCACCCTTTGTGAGCGGCATAATGTGAAAACTGCCGCAGTGGAAACAAGCTATGCCACCCTGCGGGATGTACAGCGCGTGAAGGGAATGCTGCTAACCACCGAGCTTTTGCAGGATAACGCGCTGGATGAGCTTATTCTCAGGCAGCGCGCCGTAAAGGACGCGGGTGAGATTGCGCTGTTAAAAGAGGCGCAGCGCCTGACAGACGAAACCTTTACCTACATTCTGCCCCGCTTAACGGCGGGCAGTACCGAGCGTGAAATCGCGCTGGATATGGAGGTATATATGCGTTCCCAGGGCGCGGAGGCGGTTTCGTTTGATTTTATCGTTGTAGGGGGTCAAAATTCCTCGTTGCCCCATGGGGTGCCGGGGGATTACGCCGTACAAAAGGGCGATTTTATTACGCTGGATTTCGGCGCGCTGGTGGAGGGCTACCACGCGGATATGACCCGTACTGTGGCGCTGGGAACCGTCACCGACGAGCAGCGGGTAGTATACGCCACGGTGCTAAAGGCGCAGCTTGCAGCAATCGACGCCGCAAAGGCCGGCTTATTATGCTCTGATATTGATAAGGTGGCGCGCGATATCATCTATCAGGCGGGCTACGAGGGCTGCTTTGGGCACGGGCTTGGGCATGGGGTTGGCGTGGAGATTCACGAGGACCCCCGTTTTTCACCTCAGTGCAGCGAGATTGCCAGAGACGGTATTGTCATGACCATCGAGCCCGGCATTTATCTTGCGGGGCGCTTTGGTGTTCGTATTGAGGATTTTGGCGTGGTGACCAAGGAGGGCTTTGAGAACTTTACCAAGAGCCCCAAGGAGCTAATAATAGTATAGTGTAAAAAAGGAGGAACCTCAGACACCATGGGTAACAAGACAAGGCTATTCTATATTGACAATTTGCGCGCATTTGCCATTATCCTTGTGGTATTGCAGCATCTGGCCGTGACCTACAGCAGCATGGGAGACTGGTATTATATGGACGCCGTACCGCTTTCTCTGCCCGAAACGGGCCTTTTTGGTTATTACCAGTCTGTCGTGCAAGCCTTTTTTATGGGAATGTTGTTTTTAATCTCCGGTTATTTCGTCCCTTCGTCCTACAATAAAAAGGGGTTTGGTGGGTTTATAAAGGAACGCATATTACGTCTTGGCATCCCTGCCCTAATCTATATGGGCATAATTAACCCCTTTATCCTGTACGTTCAGTTGGATTTAAACTGGTTAAGACCTAAGCCCTCAATTATTCGCTACTACATCGACTATTTTGCTCGCGGGGATATTTTCAGTGGTTCAGGCCCGCTGTGGTTTGCCATTGTCTTACTGGCTTTTTCAATTATCTATGCGTTACTTCGACGTGTAAAGGGTGAGGTAAAGCTGGGAACGGAGCAAAAGCACATCCATTATTCTGGTAAGAATGCGATTGCTTTAATCCTGGTTATCGCGGCACTGGCCTTTTTAATCCGAATCGTGCAGCCAATTGGCACCAGTGTGTTCAATATGCAGCTATGTTTTTTTGCGCAATATATCTGCTTGTTCATTGTCGGAGTTGTATTAAGCCAGACGGACGCGTTTTCACAAATCAGCTACCGCGCCGGTAAAGGCTGGCTATGGGCGCTTTTTTTGCCGGGCACATTTTTGTGGGTAGCCCTTATGTTGTTTGGCGGCGCGTTGGAGGGCAGTACCGCCTATACGGGAGGCTTCACTTGGCAAAGTCTTGTGTATTGCCTATGGGAGTCCTTTGCCGCAGTGGGTATTTCGGCGGGGCTGATTGCGGTATTTCGCGAAAAGCACAACCAACAAAGCAGATTGCAAGAGCTTTTGTCTGAAAATTCCTTTGCAGTATATATGTTTCATGCACCGATTATCATTGCGGCGGCACAGCTTGCCCGTCCCTTATCTATTCTTCCTATATTCAAATTTTTGCTACTGTCTATTGTATGTGTGCCGCTGTGCTTCGCAATATCGCATATTGTGATACGCCGAATACCGCTGCTCAATAAGGTGTTGTAGAATAAATAACGCGCTGTGCGTAGGGGTTTCCCATGCACGGCGCGTTATTTATTTATCTACAATTCTACTGTTTTTGGGGAGATTAGTACTGGGGTGGATTGGCGGGATGCCGCTAGCTTTCCCGTGAGGCAAGGCTTTCCAGGTGGGAACGGTCGGCAATGGTAATGCCGCCGCGGGTAAGGGTAACCATGCCCTCGCTTTGAAAATACTTAAGCATTCTCGTTACCACCTCGCGGGCGGAGCCAAGGTGCCGCGCAATGGTCTCATGGGTAATGGCGAGCAAATCCGCCCCGTCAATGGCCGACTGCTCCAGCAAAAAACCGGCTAGGCGTTTATCAAAGCTCGAAAACAACACCTGCTCCATCACCCACATCACATCCGAAAAACGGGAGGACATGAGCTGGTTGGTGTAATCCGAAACAGCGATGTTGCTGCGGTTTAAACGGTCGTACAGACGGGTCGGGATGAGGATGGCCTCGGTGTCCCGCTCCGCCTCCATATATACCTCAAAGCTGATATTTTTCATAATGCAGGAGGCGGTAAAGATACAGATATCCCGCTCAAACAGGCGGTACAGCGTAATCTCCTTGCCTTGGGGGGAGAGCATAAAGGTGCGCACCTGCCCGCTTCGGATGATAATAAGACCCGAGCAGTCCGCGGCGCCGTTGTGAACGCTTTCTCCCTTTTGGAACGACCGGCCCACAGACGCCTGTTCGACCTCCCGCTGCTGCTCAGCCGTCAGCCTGCCCCAAAAGGGCAGTACCTCATGCAAATAGGTTATACCAATGGATGTTAATGACATTGCGCCACCCCCGCAGAGATTTCAGGCTGCATGACTCTTTATGGCGGCAAGGCAAAAAAGCCAATAGCCATTGCCTGCCATTCCTTATATTATACTACAATCCCGTTAAAATGCAAACAGACCGTGAGGCGTCCTGTTGAGTGCACTCGCCGCCCGGGTACACAATACGCCCTCGGCGCGGCGGGGATTATAGGCTCATAAGTCAAAATGAGAAGAAAGGATTCCAGAGAATTTTTAAGATAATAGAAGGATAATGGAGCATTTCACTATTATCTATGAGATTATTCGGGGAATATGCAGAAATTCTAATAAAAATTATAATTTTTGCGTAAAAATCATTGACTTTTTGGGGGTTAGTGTTTATATTTTTAATTGTTGTTTTTATATAAGATAATAGGTATGCCCAACTGAGTACACCGGTCTGTAAATATTTAAACCCAGAGGATTTGTGCTTCTCATCTTTCGCAAAACTTCCGGCATAAGCCAAACCGCACAGCTTCCAGAAAGGTTGGTTAAGATATATGGATAGTAACATCATCATTCGTTTACAGGATATCGTTGTAGAATTTGACGGCGAACAGGTGCTAAAGGGAATCAACCTCGATATTCACGACAAAGAGTTTGTCACCTTGTTAGGCCCCTCTGGCTGCGGCAAAACCACCACGCTGCGCATCATCGGCGGGTTTGTACAGCAAAACGGCGGTAATGTTTTTTTTGACGAAAAGAGCATTAACGGCGTGCCGCCGTATAAACGCCATGTCAACACCGTGTTTCAGCGCTATGCGCTGTTTCCTCACCTGAATGTTTTTGAGAACGTGGCCTTTGGTTTGCGGGTGCAGAAGCTCGAGCCCAAAGAGATACAAGGCAGGGTGCGGGAGATGCTCGAGCTTGTGGGGCTTAAGGGCTTTGAGCAGCGCAATGTAAAGAATCTTTCGGGCGGGCAGCAGCAGCGCGTCGCCATAGCCCGCGCACTGGTTAACCATCCCCGCGTGCTCTTGCTCGACGAGCCCTTGGGTGCGCTTGACCTCAAGCTGCGCAAGGAGATGCAAAACGAGCTAAAGCGCATACAAAAAAGCCTGGAGATCACCTTCATTTACGTCACGCACGACCAGGAAGAGGCGCTGACCATGTCCGATACCGTGGTGGTTATGAATAACGGCGTGATTCAGCAGATAGGTTCGCCGCAGGATATCTACAACGAGCCGAGAAACGCATTTGTGGCTGACTTTATTGGCGAAAGCAATATTGTTGACGGCATCATGAATCGGGATTTTCTTGTGGAGTTTGCGGGCGGCAGCTTCCCCTGTGTGGATATGGGCTTTGATCAAAACGAGCTTGTGGATGTGGTCATCCGCCCCGAGGATATCAAGGTCGTACCCCAGATTGCGGGCAAGCTTTCAGGCGTGGTGGAGTCGGTCACCTTTAAGGGCGTGCATTACGAGATGATTGTAAACGGCTGTGGCTACCACTGGATGATTCATTCCACAAGCTTTGAGGAGCCGGGCAGTATTATCGGCATGAACGTTGTCCCGGAGGATATCCACATCATGCGCAAGATGGAGGCGCAGGCATAGTACGCTGTACGCTGCACTGCCGCTAAATTTTCTTTGCATGAAAGGAAGGTTCGCCATGAAAACAAAGCTCCCTGCCGTCCCATACCTGCTATGGGCGGTCAGCTTTATCGTTATTCCGCTTATTTTGGTTGCGGTGTTCGCCTTTACCGACGTCAGCGGACATTTTACCATTGAGAATATTATAAAATTTGTGGACTATACCCCCGTGCTGGTGCGCTCCCTGTGGCTTGCTGCCATTGCGACGCTTATTTGCCTGGTGGTGGGGTACCCCCTTTCCTTTTTCATCTCCCGGGCGGAAACCGCGCAGCAGAACCTGATGATTATGCTCATTATGCTGCCTATGTGGATGAACTTTTTACTGCGCACCTACGCGTGGATGACTATTCTTGAGACAAACGGGCTGATTAACCGTTTTTTTGCGCTGTTTGGTCTTGGTCCGTTCGAGCTGATTAACACCCCGGGTGCGGTGGTGTTGGGCATGGTTTACAACTATCTGCCCTTTATGGTACTGCCCCTTTACTCGGTAATGACCAAGATTGATAAAAGCGTCATTGAGGCCGCGCAGGACTTGGGCGCTGGTACGGCGGGGGTATTCTCCCGGGTGGTGATTCCGCTGAGTGTGCCGGGGATAACCACCGGAATTACAATGGTGTTTGTGCCGTCGGTGAGTACGTTTATCATCTCAAGGATGCTAGGCGGCGGGGGCAACCTGTTAATCGGTGACCTGATTGATCTTCAGTTTTTAGGCAACGCCTACAACCCGCACCTCGGCTCCGCCATCTCGCTGGTGCTGATGGTCATTATTCTCGTATGCATTGCGATTATGAACCAGTTTGACGCAAGCGAAGAGGATATGGAGAGCATGATTCTCTGACGGGTAAGCCCGTGAAAACCAAAGCAGAAGGAGGCTTATCGGATGACAAAGACCTTATCCCGGCTGTATGTCGGGCTTGTATATGTGTTCTTATACGCGCCCATCGCGGTGCTGATAATTTTTTCGTTTAACTCCTCCAAAAGCCGCAATGTATGGACGGGGTTTACGCTTGACTGGTACTATCGGCTGCTTCACAACGAGACTATCATCTCGTCGCTGCTTAACACCCTCTTGGTTGCAACGATATCCTCTGTAATCGCCACCATTCTGGGAACCCTTGCGGCAGTGGGTATTCATTCCATGAAAAAGAATGTGCGCGCGGCGGTTATTAACGTCACATATCTGCCCGTTATTAATCCTGAGATAGTTACAGGCGTATCGCTTATGCTTCTTTTTGTGTTTGCGGGGGTAAGCCTTGGCTACGCCACGTTAATTGTTGCCCATATCACCTTTAACGTGCCTTATGTAATACTTAATGTAATGCCGAAGATACGCCAGATGGACAGCCACCTGTATGAGGCGGCTCAGGACCTTGGCTGCGGTCCTTTTCAAGCCTTTTACAAGGTGGTTATTCCCCAGATAATGCCCGGCATCATCACGGGCTTTCTGATGGCGTTTACCTATTCTATCGACGATTTCGTCATCAGCTACTTTACCAGCGGCCCCGCGTCTCAAACCCTGCCCATCACCATCTTTTCGATGACAAGAAAGAAGGTAAGCCCCGAGATTAACGCGCTGTCGGCCATCATCTTTTTGATTGTGCTGACCATTCTGGTCATTATGAACCTGAAGGACGCGAATATCTATAGAAAAAGGATGAAGAAGGAGACTGAAAGACTATGAAAAAGGGTTCGTTTGTTTTTCGTGCGGCGGCTGCTATGCTGTGCCTTGCGGTAATGCTCGGTACACCCGTACTGGCCAGCGATAATGCTGCCGACGAGCTGTACGGCCGCCTGCAGGGGCAGGATATTACCCTGAACGTCTACAACTGGGGCGAGTATATCTCGGACGGTTCGGACGATTCACTCGATATCAACGCCGCGTTTGAGGAGCGCACCGGCATAAAGGTGCAGTATTCCACCTTCGCCTCCAACGAGGAGCTGTATGCGAAGCTTAAAAGCGGCGGCTCCCAGTATGATGTGATTATCCCCTCCGATTATATGATTAGCCGCATGATTAAAGAGGATATGCTCGAGAAGCTTAATTACGAGAATATCCCCAACTACGCGCTGATAATGGATGAGTTTAAAGGTCAGAACTTTGACCCGAACAACGAGTACACCGTCCCGTACATGTGGGGTACGGTAGGAATTATCTATAACACCTCAATGGTAACAAAGCCCGTAACCAGCTGGGACATGTTGTGGGATGAGGAGTTTAAGGGCAAGATTTTAATGTTCTCAAACTCCCGCGACGCCTTTGGTGTCTCCCTTTTGCGCCTTGGCTACTCTATCAATACCGAGAACGAAGACGAGCTGCGCCAGGCGGGGGATGAGCTGAAAAAGCAGAAGCCGCTGGTTCAGGCGTATGTGATGGATGAGATTTTTGACAAGATGCAGGGGGAAGAGGCTGCCCTTGCTCCCTATTACGCGGGCGACGCCATCACCATGATCGATACCAATCCAAACCTTGATTTTGCCATTCCCGAGGAGGGCACCAACCGTTTTGTAGACGCGATGTGCATTCCCAAGGGCGCCGCGAACAAGGAGGCCGCCGAGCTTTACATTAATTTTATGACCGAGACCGACACCGCAGTGGCAAACTGCGAGTACATCGGCTACTCCACCCCGCAGAAGGAGGCGTTTGAGGAGCTGGATGAGGAGATTACCGCTAACCCCATCGCTTACCCCTCCCAGGAGGTTTTGGATAAGACACAGGGCTTTGTCAACCTCTCGGACAGCACCAACGCCCTCATTGACAGCCTTTGGACGGAGATTTTAAGCGCGAATGCCTCCAGCAACAGCTGGATGATTCTTGTGGTGCTGGTTGCGGCGCTGGCCTTCGCCATTGCGCTGCCGATTTACCGCAGGCATAAAAAGAACCGCCAGAATATGCAGTAATGCAATTATAGTTTTTGCCGAGTATTTTATGTCATAGCACAAAGACCGCCGGAGCTTCCGGCGGTCTTTGTGCGCTATAATGTGCCTTTGATTTTAAAACTATTCCAATTGTGCATATACCCAAAGCCCTGCTCACACCGGCATGAGCGCAGGCGCAGCAAAACAGCCGCCAAAAGGCGGCTGTTTTGCTGAAAGTAAAAATGAGGAGGCAGTACTCTATGTTAACATCTATCTGAAAGTAATTTTAAAAGGTGATGATGGAATACGGCGGTTATGTGCCTACGCCCTGAGGGAAAAGCTCCTAAGGCGTATGTAGGCTGACGATTCAGCCCAGCATCTCAAGGATATCCTGCTTTGACCTTGCGCCGACAGTGGAATTTGTAACCTTACCCCCCTTCATTACGATCAGTGTCGGGATGCTCATAACACTAAAGTGCTCGGCGAGCTCCGGCTGCTCATCCACGTTAATTTTTGCTACCTTAACCTTGCCCTTAACCTCAGCGCCAATCTCATCCAGAATGGGGGAGACCCGGCGGCAGGGACCGCACCAAGGGGCCCAAAAATCCAGCAGAACCGGACGGTCGGAAAGTAAAACCTCTTTTTTGAAGTTCTCTTTTGTAATCGGTAACGTTGACATAAACGCATCCTCCCTTTATTTAAGCGGCTGCCCCGATCTTTAATCAGCTCAGCGGCTTCGCGCCGTTATTAGTTCGGCGCCTTGTTTTTCTCTATTTGTTAGTATTATATACCCCGGGTAAGGTATGCTCCGTGACAATATCACGAAGCCCGCAAGGCCTGTCTTTCACGGCAAATTGTTGTGTGATTTGAGCATAGCGCGAATAACTAACTTGTACTTAGCGAAGGTCTGTACTATAATAGAAGTTATTCAGAAGCCCCATTAGCCGCCGCGTTGGCGGTTTACCATAAATATAATCAGCCTGTTATACTAATATCCGATTTAAAAGAGTATAAAAATCAAGTGAAAAGCTTTAATTTATGGGTTTTCACGCGGATTTTTATCGACTCTTTTTGAGGAGATTAGTATTACCCTGCTTTGCCGCGGCATGGCGAGGATAACAGGCTGCAAGGACCGGATACATTCCCCCGCTCTTTATACGGATGCTCATTTAAAACAGTACACACACGCGCCATACCAAGACGCACGACGGGAACCGCATGGCTGCCTTGCGCCTTAGTATCCTCACGGCGCAGACCTACCAAAACATCCTTACTAATACCTCATTTTGAAGTGTATGATGTAAAAATCAAGTGAAAAGTTGGTTTATGGATTTTCACGCGGATTTTTATCTACCATTCTGCACTTTTTGAGGAGATTAGTATTACACGCGGCAATCTACTATAAGGAGATTACTGGCCTTGAGGTTTTCATCCAAAGATTTATTCCGGCTTATCCTGCCGCTGACCATCGACCAGCTGTTCGCGGCGACAATCGGTATTGCAGATACATTGATGGTGGCAAATGTGGGGGAGGCTGCGGTCTCAGGAATTTCGCTGGTAGATGCCATCAACATGCTGCTGATAAACATTTTTGCGGCGCTTGCCACAGGCGGAGCGATTATAGTAGCACAATATCTGGGGCGCGAGGATAAGCGCAGCGCCAACAAGGCCGCCGTGCAGCTTTTGCTGGTCACTATCATGCTCTCCGTGGCGCTTATGCTGCTGGTGCTTGGCGCCAACGGCCCTATCCTCAACCTGATATACGGCGCGACGGAAGAATCGGTGATGAAAAATGCCCAGACCTATTTTTATCTTTCGGCGCTGTCCTATCCCTTTATTGCCGCCTATAACGCGCTATCGTCCATGTTTCGTTCTATGAACAATCCCAGGGTGCCAATGTTCGCCTCCGGACTAATGAACGTCGTACATATTGCGCTAAACTTTCTGTTTATCTACGGGCTTAATATGGGGGTTGCGGGCGCGGGGCTATCCACGCTGATTACGCGGGTTTCGGGGGTTGTACCCCTGCTTCTGCTGCTCGTCAGGCCGCACTACGATGTGAATCTGTCCCGTCTGTTTCCGCTTAAGTTTGACGTGGGCATGATAAAGCGCATCCTGCAAATTGGCGTGCCAAACGGGCTGGAAAACGGGATTTTTCAAATTGGCAAGATTTTGGTGCAGGGCATTGTCTCCTCCTTTGGCACAGCGGCGATTGCCGCGAACGCGGTGGCGTTTAGTGCCTCCTCGTTTGCCATGCTGGCAGGCTCCGCGGTTTCGATGGCATCCATTACGGTGGTCGGCAGGTGTGTGGGAGCAAGGGATGAAAAGCAGGCCTCTCATTATATTCTGCGCATGGCGCTCATATCACAGGTGCTGGTTGGCACCATAAACCTTATCGTGCTGTTGCTGTCGGGACGCATCATCTCGCTATACGCCCTCAGCGCGGATGCGGCGGGAATTTCGCGGCAAATGCTCATCTGCGCCTCTATATTCGGCGCACTGTTCTGGTCGTTTTCCTTTGTAATACCCAGCGGAATGCGGGCGGCAAACGACATTAAGTTCTCCATGGTTACCGCCATCTTCTCCATGTGGACGTTTCGTGTAGGGCTTGGCTATGTCTTTAGCTATTGGCTGGGCTTTGGCGCGCTGGGTGTTTGGTTTAGCATGGGAGCGGATTGGGCGTTTCGTATGATCGTATTTTTCGTGCGATACCGGCGGGGCGGCTGGAAGAACCACCAGCTTATATAGCCTGCATCGCAGACAAATAACCGATTACACCGGCTTAGGTTATAAATAGAGACCCCAAAAATGCACGGGTGCACCCGTTGCCGTCTTTTTTATGCATCTCAGCCGTGTTATAGATTTTTTGAGCGGGGAAACGAACCATGCGCGTGGTCTATACATTTCTCTGATAAAGGTACTGATAAAAATGTGAGTCAAAACCCATATACCTAGCGTTTGACCCCATTTTTATCCGCCATTTAATCGGATAAAGGTATTCGGATACGGGGACAGCCCGATCCACCCACATTTGCTGTCGTTCCCCAAGAAAGGAACCGGAAAAACCATGTATGAATTGGTTAACGCGGGCGAGGCAACCTGGTATATTGAATGCCCCTCTAAGATGGGAATTTACACGCCCGACGGACAACACGCTTACCTAATTGACAGCGGCAACGACAAGGAGGCGGCAAAAAAAGCGCTGCGCCATCTTGAAACGCTGGGGCTCACCCTTGCGGCGGTGGTCAATACCCATTCCAACGCGGACCATTGCGGCGGAAACGGCTTCTTGCAGCAAAGAACCGGCTGCAAGATTATCTCCAGCGAACTGGAAAACGCGTTTATGCGCTCCCCAATTTTGGAGCCTTCGTTTTTGTACGGCGGGTACCCCTGCGCGGAGCTGCGCAACAAGTTTTTAATGGCTCCCCCTTGCCTGCCTGATGGTACGATAGATGACATGTCGCCCAAGGGCCTTGCCGCTATGCGGCTGCCCGGGCATTACATGGATATGATTGGGCTGATTACCTCCGACGGGGTTTGCTTTATTGCCGACAGCCTGTTTGGCGAGCATATACTGAATAAATACCATTTGCCGTTTGTTTACGATGTGCGGGAGTTTTTAAAAACGCTTGATGCCCTTGAACGGATTGACGCAAGGCTGTTTATTCCATCCCACGCCCCCGTCGCGGAGGATATTAAGCCGCTGGTTGCCGCAAACCGCAGCAAGGTACTTGAGATTATAGATTGTATTGAGACTGTGTGCGCAGAGCCTGTTGGCTTTGAGGAGGCACTTAAGCGTGTGCTTGACCACTTTGGGCAGACGCTTGATTTTAATCAATACGTTCTGGTTGGCAGTACGCTGCGCTCCTATCTTTCCTACCTGCACGACGAGGGCCGCATGAACTGCCTGTTTGCGGAAAACCGCCTGCTGTGGCAAACCGTGCGGTAACATACTTATATTACAGCTCCACAAAGTTACATGCAGCCGGTCCCGGGAACACCGAGGGCCGGCTGCATTAGTTTATTCACGAATCCCGCGTAAAAAATGAAAATAAAAATGGAAATTGGAACAGCAGCGTAATACTATTCTCTGATAAAAGTGTTGATAAAAATCTGCGTCTAAATCCATAAATTAAAGATTTTGACTTGATGTTTATACACTTTTCAATCGGATAATAGTATAAACATCAAATGAAACGCTTTGGACTATTGAGGCTTCACGCGGATTCTTATCTTAACTTCCACACTTTTTGAGAAGTTTGATAGTAATATCTTCATAGCTTTAAGCTGCAATTAGTATAATGCGCATGTGCAAAGCTGCGAATAGTGAAAACCCTGCCTGCAAATACTAACGATGTAGTATTTGCATCCGCTAAAAAGGTAGCGTTAAAGATCCGCTTTGTGGGGAGGGAGGGCTTGTTGTGGCAAGCAAAAGCGCGTATTTCGTGGTGGAAAACCTTCAGGGAAAGAGGGATGTTTCGTCCATAAAACGGCAGCTGGATGGGCTTGTGGGGGTCACCTCGGTGAGTGTTAATCCCCACAACAAACAGCTCGCCGTGGATTATGACGATACCGGCAGCGACCGCACCGAGATTGCGGGGCTGCTTGACCGACTGGGCTATCAGGTGACTGCGGTGGAAGCACCGAGATAACAAAGCATCACAGGTAAACTAAGAAGCAGCTATCCGCAAGCCGTTAATTTAGTGTTTTAAGGACCACTTTATGAAGCTGAAAGGGAAGTGTATATGCCAAAGGACAGTCAACCCGACAATAAACGCGCGCGCAAGCGCAAGGCAAATGGTCAAACACCTATAACACGGGAAAACCAGAACGATAACAAAAACGCAAAAAAGCAGTCTGCGCAAAACAACGATGTTTGAGGTATAAAAATACGAATACCCTATCATCGAAGCAAATATCGATAGCTTGCGCGGCTTAGCGAGCACACGAAGGGAGAAATGACTTTTGGCTAAGGCAGGAATGCGCCGCCCAGACCCGAAACAGCCCCATGGCACCGAAAGCAATCGCAAGACCCATATCCCCAAAAACAGCGCTCGGCCGGTTCCTGAGCTATCCGGTCACGAAAAAACCGGAAAAGAAAAGGCGGGCCCCGCGTAACAGCCTTTTGCATCCGGCAGTGAGACTAATTCCCTCGAAAAGAGTAGAATTTGCAGATAAAATTCCGCGTGAAAACCCATATACGAAAGCTTTTCACTTGATTTTTTATACTCTTTTAAATCGATTATTAGTATAAAGCAAACGAATGGCAGCCTTGCGGTGGAATGCGCAGGCTGCCATTCGTTTTTTTACGGGATTTTGCCGGTGGCGCTAGCCCAAATGGCCGCTAAAAATCTAAAGGAAGCCCATGAGAAACAGCGTTGTAATACTATTCTCCGATAAAAGTGTTGATAAAAATCCGCGTGAAAACCCATAAATTAAAGCTTTTCACTTGATTTTTATACTCTTTTAAATCGGATATTAGTATAAGGATTAGTCCGCTATCCGTTTCAGGGCGTCGGCGACATATCCGACCTCGCCGTCGGTTAACAGGGAATGCAGGGGCAGGGTCAACTCGTTTTGGTACTGAGCATAGGCGTTGGGGTAATCCTCTATGCGAAAGCCCAGCCGTTTGTAGGCGGTAAACAGGGGCAACGGCTTGTAATGCACATTGGTGGCGATACCCTCCTCCGCCATACGCCGGATGACATGGTTGCGATAGGCTTCATCCCTCCCCCGCAGGCGCAACGGATAAAGGTGTACGCTGGAGCGGGAACAGGGTGTATGGTGGACGGGCAAAATAAAGCGTCTGTCGTCGAGATAGGCGTCGTACAAAACCGCAAGCTCCCGGCGGCGGGCAAGCATCTCCCCATATCGGGCAAATTGCGCGACGCCAAGGGCGGCAAGCACGTCCGGCAGGTTACACTTAAAGGCAAGGGCTACGATGTCGTATTCCCAGTTGCCAAGGCGGGTTTTTTCATACGCATCCTTGCTTTGCCCGTGAAGGGAAAACAGCATATACAGCCGGTACAGCTCCTCGTCGTCCACCCCGGGTATAGGGTTCCAGGTCGCCGCGCCGCCCTCGGCGGTGGTCAGGTTTTTCACCGCATGAAACGAAAAGCTGGAGAAATCCGCCGCAGCGCCGCTTAGCTTTCCGTCGCGCCATGCGCCCAGCGAGTGGGCGGCATCCGCAATGACACACAGACGGCCCATGGTTCGCTGCAGACCGCTTTTGGGCAGAAACAGGCCGGATTTTTCTTGGGAGATTGCAATCAGCCGGCCGTAGTCTGCCATCATGCCCGCCACATCCACGGCAATGATTGCTTTGGTGCGTGGGGTGATGGCGCTGCGCACCTTTTCGCAGTCTATATGGAAAGAGTCGGGTGAGGTATCCACCAGCACGGGGGTTGCGCTCACATGACGTATGACGCTGGCAGAGGCAGTATAGGTGTAAGGGGTGGTGATGACCTCGTCCCCCTGCCCAATGCCAAGCACCCGCAATGTCGTGCTCAAGGCGGCGGTGGCGGAGTTTAGGCATACCGCCCTTTTTGTACCGCAAGCATCGGCAACAAGCCGCTCCAGCTCCTTGGCTTTGGCTCCCGTCGTAATCCAGCCCGAACGGAGCACCGCCGTTACCTCATCAATCTCGCGCTGGGAGATGTCCGGCGGAGAAAAATCTATGTGCATCCGAACGCCGCCGCCTTTCCTGCATGACAATGAAATATAGTAATACTATTTGCAGGATTCGGCCAATTATCACTGGGTGTTTTTAAACCACCCTTTTGAATAACGAAAAAAGCGAAGGAATATTTACAATTAAGCTGTTTCTTCTTTCCTGGGGATATGTTAAAATATTTACAGTTAGCAGACGCAAACTAGTTTGCGGCGGCTAATACAGTTCTCGGGTTTATCATAAATAATAAAACGCGCAGCGGCAAAAAAATTGCCGTCGCACGTTTTATCATGAGAAACTAATACTACGGGTTTACCTGTGATAAGGCAAGGCGGAGTACCCTAATCGTCTTCCGGCTTCGCGTCGGGAGCCGAGGGCTCCTCGCTGATATCTGAGGAGGACGCGCCCGCTGTCCCACCCCTTTTGGTGTTTTCTCCCGTGAGGTCAAAGGACGAGAAGGTCAGACCCTTGTCCCGAATAAGGTCAATCGCGTCGCCCAGAATCTCGCTGTTGTCCTTGGATACGGCATGGAGCAGGTAAATACCGCCCGAGTGGGGCGCCTTTGTCACAGCGGCGAGTGCCGCGCTGCTGCCCATTTGGTTGTTCACATCCCAGTCTTTATACGCGAAGCTCCACATAATGCTCAGGTAGCCCAGTGTATGGGTAAGGGCGAGGGTCTGCTCCGAGAACGCGCCCTCCGGCGGACGGAACAGCCACATCTCATAACCGTAATTTTGCAAGACATAATCGTGCAGCTTCATAATATCGTTGCGAATTTCATCGAGCGACAGCGTCGGCATACCGCCCACGGGATGGGTGGTGCTGTGGTTGCCCACGATATGCCCCTCGTCTATCATGCGCTGTACAAGCTCAGGGCAGTTTTTAGCGTAAGGATAGGTGATAAAAAAGACCGCGCTCACACCCTTGGCCTTTAGGGTATCCAGGATGCTTGCGGTATAGCCGTTTTCGTACCCTTCGTCGAAGGTCAGGTATACCTTATCGTTATCCGGCCCGATGAAGTACGCGCCGTATTTCCCGTATTTTTCTTGGAGAGCGATAGGGTCTGCGGGTCTGCCGTCATTGTTTAGGCGGGTACCCGGTCCCCAGGTTACAGGCGTGGAGGGAAGGGAGGCGATATCCTCGTAATGCGCCGAAATGGCGGGCTTTACCGGTGCGGAGGGCAGCTCCGGTTCGTTGGATTCCACTTGCGGGGTGCTTGTTTGGGCAGGCGGCAGGCTGCTTTGCGGCAGGCTGGAGGCGGCGGGCGACGCAGCCGACGGCGCGGAGCTTGCCCCGTTAATCAGCGAATAGGTGCAGGAGGTTAACAGTACCGCCAGCGCGGCAACCGCGCCAAGTACAGGCCGATATCTCAATGTGAAGATCCCCTTTATTTATTATAATTTCTCGTGATAATTCATCGGTGACCGTTTGTGTAGAAAAACCGGAAACAGCTGGCACTTATCACCATACGACAAAATGTGACGCGTGTCAAGGCACATGTTTATTGTGAGTTATTGCGCGACGTTTCATGCACCAAACCACACAATTGCCGCATTTTGCATGAAGAAGCATCCGCTTGGGATTGGTATGTTTTAACACTCTCCTGTGAAGAATAAAATAGATTAAGACAAAAGGAAAAAGGAGCGAAAAGTTTATGAATCAAACAACAATTGCAAAGGTTCTCGGACGCGAGATCCTGGATTCCAGAGGAAACCCCACGGTTGAGGCTCAGGTGACCCTTTCAGACGGTTCCACCGCGATAGCAAGCGTTCCCAGCGGCGCCTCCACCGGAATTTTTGAGGCCCATGAGCTGCGGGACGGCGACACAAAGCGCTATGGAGGCAAAGGGGTATCAAAGGCTGCCGAGAACGTCAGCGGCCCCATCAACAAAGCGCTGTCCGGTATGGGCATAGCAAACCTTTATGACATCGACCGGGAAATGATAAGGCTTGACGGCACCGAGAACAAAAAGAAGCTTGGAGCCAACGCGATGCTTGCGGTATCGCTTGCCACCGCCCGGGCAGCCGCTGAGAGCCTCGGGCTGCCGCTGTACCGTTATCTGGGCGGAGTGTACGGCCGCACCATGCCTGTGCCGATGATGAACATTTTAAACGGCGGCGCGCACGCCTCCAACAACGTGGATATTCAGGAGTTTATGATTATGCCGGTGGGAGCGTCCTCCTTCCGGGAGGCGCTTCGCTGCTGCGCGGAGATTTACGCATCCCTTGGCAAGCTGTTAAAGAAAAAAGGGCTTTCCACCGCGGTAGGGGATGAGGGTGGCTTTGCGCCCGACCTTGCCAGCGACGAGGATGCGATTAAGCTGATACTCGAGGCCACCGAGCTTGCGGGCTACAGAGGCGGCGATGATATTATGATTGCCATCGACGCGGCGTCCTCCGAGTGGTACGATAACGGCAAGATTATTCTGCCCAAAAAGCAAACCGCCTTTTCGGGGGAGCAGCTCATTGAGTTCTGGGCCGGGCTTGTGGACAAATACCCAATCATCTCCATTGAGGACGGTGTGGGTGAGGAGGATATGGACGCATGGAAGCTGCTTACCGCCCGACTTGGCAGCAAGGTTCAACTGGTCGGGGACGATTTCTTTGTTACAAATGTAAAACGGCTCAGGGATGGTATTGAGCAGGGTGCCGCAAACTCCATTCTTGTAAAGGTTAACCAGATTGGCACCCTTACCGAAGCGCTGGACGCAGTGCTGATGGCACAGAAGGCGGGCTATACCAACGTCATCTCCCACCGCAGCGGCGAAACGGAGGACAGCTTTATTGCCGATATTGCCGTTGCCACCAACGCGGGGCAGATAAAAACCGGCGCGCCCTGCCGCAGTGACCGTGTGGCAAAGTACAACCGGCTGCTGCGCATTGAGGAGGAGCTGGGTGAAAGTGCCATTTATCTTGGCAAAAGGACGTTCGCCTAATTGCAAATGTCCTACCCGGCTACCCGGTAAAGGGTTTGACGAAGATTTTATCAACATTTTTTTCGGGGGTAGGCTTCATACTGTTATCAGATAACGGTTAGGATTGGATGAGCCCAAAGTCGCCGCCCGTAACGGGGTGGCGGCTTTTTGGGGTTTTCGCGTTTAACTCTCCTATCCTATTTTAAATGCGATTCGATCCGATACTTGACAGACGAAGTCTCGTAGCATATGATATGTTCTACGGGAAGTCTGGGTATACCCGTCTATTCATCAAAGACGGGTTCGCCTCCCTTGTGGCAGCACAGGCATTTTCCCTTGCTTCTTGCAGCGTGTTCATCGTTTTGGATGGGGTAGGGAAAGAATAAAGCGGAGATACGCTTAACGACAGCTCATCGGGTGTTTAAACTAATCGGAAGCAGCCCGCGGCGGTGCCGCGTACATTTTTTAAGCGTTTCGCGCCGCCTAGGCGCAGGCGCAGGAAAGGCATGGTCTAAGCATGGCAGATATTAAATATGAGATTACAGAGGCGCTCGGCGTATTATCGGAGAACAACAGCGGCTGGACGAAAGAGTTAAATCTTGTGAGCTGGAACGACCGCGAGTCCAAGTTTGACCTGCGTGAGTGGTCTCCCACCCATGACAAGATGGCTAAGGGCATTACCCTTTCGAGAGATGAGGCGGCACAGCTCAAACAGCTGCTTAATGATATTAAGGACCTGTAAGAACAGTTTTTTGCGTTGGGATTTGACGACGAGCGGGAGGTGTGTGCAGTGAACTACGGGATATTTAAAAACGGACGGTATCTTGGTAAATCAGAGGACAAAGAAGGCTCCGCCCTTCGCCGACGGCAAAGGGAGCCGGACAAGAAACCGCCGCGCCGTATGGGCTGCCTGTTACTGCTGTTACCTGTACTAATTTTGGCCATCGTCATTGTCGCAAGGCTCGCCCGCTGAAGGGCTTTGCTTTGAGGTTTAAAAAAGACTCTTACACGAATAACCGATATAAAAGTGTTTAAGGGTTAAGTGAAAGGCTTTCGTTAATGGGTTTTCACCTGATTTTATCTACAAATGCTACACTTTTTAAGGGGATTAGTATTACATAGCAGCAGCCCGTGAAGAGCAAAAGCCCTTTAAGAAAAAACCAAAGCTTGGTTAAGTAATTGTAAAAACGCAGATTGTCCGATGAGAGAAGACGCCGAATGCATTTTCTTGCCAATAAAAAACAGCACAGCCCGCCGATGCAATATCCGCTCGATTTTTACACATATTACACTTTTAAATCGCAGATTAGTATAAGAATACAAACAGCCCCGATTATAAAAAATCGGGGCTGTTTGCGTAAATGCCAAACACGCAAAGCCTTTGCGGGCACCACTAAAATGCAAACACAAGCCTTGCGCTATCCTGCGTCGGCTCGGTTAACCCGTCGCAGATATCGTACATCCGTTCCGCCGTGGCGCGCATATCCTCTGTCAGGGTGCGGTAGGGACGGTTGGTGACGTCTATCAGGCCGTGCTGCATGCATTCGCCGTCAAAACGGCCCAAGAGGGGCTGGTCGTTGTATTCAAAGTAATGGGTACCCACACAGGCGGCATCGGCCATGGCGGCCTGCATATAATGCGCGCAGGCCTTCGCGCGCTCCTCCTGGCTGGGGGTGGCCAGCAGGCCGCTTGCCAAAAGCCGGCGGTCGGTGCCGCCAAAATGCCATTCGCCAATCAAAAGCGGCCGGTCAATTTCCGTCTTTGCAATTAGAAGCGTTGCAGCGGGGGAGGTCTTGTAGCAGTTAAAGGAGAAGACGTCGGTAAAAAAGCCCCCGGCCAAATCTCCCGGGGCAATATGGGCATAGCGCATCCCCAGGTTCATATGCACGCCGTCCACCTTTTTGAGCGCCTCGTTAGGTACGAAGCAGTACTGCTCCAACATGCGGTTGCGAAATTCCGCCAAATCCGCCCTGCTTTGCTCCGAGAACAGGTCGGCGTTCTCAATGGGGCGGTACAGGTCGTCAAAGGCTTTCAGGCTGAGGTTCCAGGCGGAATTTAGGCGACTTATTTCATTCTGATAGCGCTCGCGCAAGAACTCTACCAACGCCTTTTTGGTGGCGAGAGGCTTTGGGTGCGCAAGCACCCGCTCCGCCGGATTCACCGACCGCTGAAACAGCCATTCCGGTTCGTTGGTAACAAAGTAGCCAATCAGGTAGGGGTTATCCTTTAGCGGCGCAAGCTGCCGGGCAAAAACCTCGGAACGCTCCCGGTATTGCTCGGAATAAACGTCGGGAAAATCGCGGAAAACGCAGGTATCCGTGAGGGGGAACCACTTGAGTGTGAGCACGAAGGGGATTTTCACTCGCTCCAGATACTCAAGCACCCGCTCGTCCTCATAGTTGTTTACTCCCACACCAATGGTGTTAAAGCCGTAGTGACGCAGGCGCGCACCATTAATATCAGCCCAGTTTTCCCACCACCGGTCGCCGAATACGCGAATCATGTTGGCGCGGGCAAAGTTAAACATCTTGCGGGTTTTGCCGCTTTCCACCCCGTTTCGCTTGGCAAACTCGGGGATACGGTCGGCTGTCGTCCATGCCTCGGCGAAGGCGGGGTCGTTGTCGGGCAGCCATTCAAACAGGTTTTCCATCTTATCCACAAAGCCGTGCACACCGCAGCGGCTGCCATAGCAGCACCCGTTGCTAAAAAAGGCATAGCCGTCCGGGTCTACCAGCCACCAGCGGCGTCCGTCGTGCTTGGTGTGGAAAAAGCCTGTGGCGTCAAAGCGCTTTTTCAGCCAGCCGCCGTATCGGCTCCAGCCCTCGGGGTATTGCCCGTTTTCCTGCGAATACTTTCGCTGGGCGTGCAGGTAGTCGGAAAGCTGCGCGTCACTTTTTATCTTATCCGGCCAATCCGCATCCCGCCACTGGCCGTACCGGTCCACCATCGGTTCGCCTATCACCCTCATATCCGGCAGCTCATCGGTAAGATAGATATCAAACAGGGTGAATGACTGGATATTCTGCCCCCTGGTCAGCGTGATGCGCAGGGTATCCACCTTTGAGATATGGGTGGGTGCGCCGTTAATATGCCCCTTATAGTTACCTGGATAGGTGGGGATGAAAAAACGGTGGGAATCAAGCTCGTCCATGCGTACCGCCATCTTGACGCGGCGGTTGGGGATGAGAGAGTAGTCGGTGGAGATTTCGGTATCCTTCCTGCCTCCCTGAGAAAAGTGGAAGGTTACCTCCGCCTTGCAGTCCATTTGGACCAGAAGGTCGAGGACAAGATAATCCGTCTCCTCCCAAACAACCCCGCCCAGACGGGCAGGCTGGCCGGTAAGCTGCAGCTCGATAACGTCGTAGGCTTCTCGGTCGTCGGGCAGCGTATCGTTCGGGATGGGGGTTAGCAGCAGTGAACCGTCTGTGCTTTGGCTTCCACTGCCCTTTGTTATAACGAAATGATTTACGGGCAGGCGTTTTATTTGACCCATTGCGAGTACCTCGTTTTCCTTATAAAAATGAATATGTCGTGTCCTGCTGTCTGGCCGCAAGGGCTCCCGTGATAAACGGAATGCCGTCACAATGACGGCATTCCGTTATTTATTGAAGCAGCCGACGGTCTGCGGGTTTGTTATAAAGTATAATAGACAAGCGATGCTATATAATAGGGCGAACCGACGGCTCCATCACGCTATTGCTGCGACTTGTAAGCCGCGGTAGCCTCCTGCTCCCACTGTGTGCCGCCTTCATTGTTCCAGCGCTGGATTGCCTGGGCATATGCGGCATCCAGATCGCCGGTACTCATTACCAAAGTGCAGAACACCTCGTTCTCAATTTGCTTGAGGGTGGAGCGGTAAAGGGTATCGGCCTCAAAGGGGGTAGTAATAAAGGGCCAGGCGATGGTGGAGTTTGCAAACGCAAGGGCAACGCCCTCCTGGCTCTGCTTGTTAAGGGTGCGAATCTCGATGTGATTTTCTGGTGTCAAAAGGTTATCCCAATATACATACACACCGTCGTTTCGGTTGGTGGCGCTGTCATCAAAGGGAGGAATCCATTCGTACTTTCCGTTTTCTTTATCTGCCCATTTGTAATGCGTACCCTCTACACCCAAAAGCAGGAGCTCATCTCCCTCTTCGGAGTAGAAGAAATCCAACAGCCTAAGAGCGGCGGCGGGATTTTTGCTGTTGGCGGTAACTACAATGCTGGTAGCATACTGAGGGTACTGCTCGCGTACGCCGGCGGTACCATCCGGGCCTTTAATGGTTGCAAAATCAAAGGTGGGGGGAGTCGCCTCGGTATAGCGGCCGGGCATCCAGTTGTTGGTGGGACCAACGCACTGGAAGTCCATGGCGCCTGCCTTTCCGTCCCACAGCTTGCCAAAGGAGTTCATGATGGGGATGGTGGCGAAATCCGGGTCAATGAGACCATCCTTGTAAAGCTTGTTGTAGTATTTTGCCGCCTCCAAAAAGTTTTTATGCTTCAAGAAGGTGGTAACGGTGCCATCCTCAAGCTGGATGGGCATGTTTGCGGGGATGCCATAAGCGCCCAGTATGGTGCTGAACATGATAAAGTCCTCGGCGTTAACGCTGGCCGCAAGACCAATGGTGTCCTTCGCGCCGTTGCCGTCCGGGTCGGAGTTTGTGAAGGCATACAGCACATTGTAAAGGCTGTCAAGGTCGGTGGGCATGGTAAGACCCAGCTTTTCAAGCCAGTCGGTGCGGATATTCAGGTTTGTGGCATACCGCAGCTTACTGCTTACAAGCGCGTAAACCTTGCCGTCCTTATTCAAAGGATTGTTTTGCAGGGTATCCTTTGCTTCTGGGTAATAGGTAGGCATATTCTCACCAATGATGTCGGTAAGCTCAGCGAGTGCGCCGTTCTCTTTAAACTCGTTGGCCATAGAAACATTCTCAATGCGAACGATATCGGGCAAGCTCTTTGCCGCAAGCAAAGCGCTTAGCTTTGTTTGGTAATCGGCAATGGGGACATAAATCGGGGCTACCTTGATACCAGTTTTCTCTTCTATCGCCTTTAACACCATGTTGGAGGAGGGAGGGGTGTTGTCGCCTCTAAACAGGACAGAGATTGTTGCGGGAACGGTTTTCTCTGAGGACACCGCCGAAGAGGATGAGCCATCAGGGGCAGTAGTATCCTGGGTTGCACAACCGGATGCGATTGCCGTTAACATAACCGCTGCTAGAATAAATGCCGCAATTCGTTTTAAGTAAGACATCATAAATCCTCCTATTATTAATTTGATCGTTTGAAGCTTTGCCGGTTTAGCCCTTCACTGATCCGGTAATCACCCCTTTAATGTAAAATTTCTGCAATTTGGGATATACGATAAGGATTGGAATAACCGAAACAGCGATAACAACCATTTGAAGTGTCGCGTCATTGACCTGACTGCTCAGGTTGTTGGATACACCGGATAAAACACTGCTCGAACCGGCCGAGGCCAGCAGGTTTCGCAGATAGATTTGCAGAATTTGTAGCTCCGGTTTGTTAATGTACAGCACGCCGTCCATATACGCGTTCCAGTTCGCCACGCCGTAAAACATACCCACTGCGGCAAGCGTAGGGCCGGAGAGGGGAAGGATAATGCGGGTAAGAATAGTAAGCGTGCCGGCGCCGTCAATACGGGCCGATTCCTCGAGGCTGGGCGGCAGCGACTGAAAGTAGTTGCGCATAATAAACAGGTTATAGGCGCTCATGGCATTGGGAATAATCAGTGACCATAAGGTATCCACCATGCCAAGATCGTTAACCACCAGGTAGGTGGGGATGATGCCCCCGTTAAAAAGCATGGTAAAGAAGATGGCAAGACATAAAAAGCCGCGCCCCCTAAGCCGGGGCAGAGACAGAGGGTAGGCAAGCATTGCCGTAAGCACTAAGCTTAGTGCCGTCCCCGCCGCAGTGCGGAGAATGGTGTTCCAATAAGCAACGTATATTTGCTTTTGCTGCAGAACCAGCTGGTAGCCCTTCAGGCTAAACTCCTTGGGCCACAAAAACAGTCCGCCCGAAAGCGCTGCGTTGGAATCACTGAGCGAGTACATGATGACGTACCAAAAAGGGTAGACGCATAGAACCGCTATACCAAACAGTATTACCGCGATTACCCCGTGGCCAATCTTCTCTGCAGTTGTCATTTTCATGATGAGTGCCGCATCCTTTCCGGGTTTTACGCACCACTGGCCGCAAAACAATGTTAATATTCGACCCCGAGCGGAGATGATATGATTGTAATTACATAATGCCGCTTTCCGGGTCGAGTTTTTTGGCTATGGCATTTGTTATCAGCACCAAAAACAAACCGATAGCGGATTGGAACAGACCCGCCGCGGTAGCCAAAGAGAACTGCTGGTTTTGCAGACCCACACGGTATACATAGGTATCAATGATATCCGCCACCGAGTTCACCACGGGGTTTGTCATGGCAAAAATTTGGTCGAACCCCGCGTACATGACCTCTCCTACGCGAAACAGAAGCAGCACCACAATGGTAGAGCGGATGCAGGGAAGGGTAACGTGAAGCAGCTGCTTCCATTTTCCCGCGCCATCAATTACCGCCGCCTCATACAGCTGAACGTCGATGCTCGAAAGCGCCGCCAGGTAGATGACTGTGCCCATACCGGCGCTCTTCCAAATATAAGACCACAGTATTACGCTTTGAAATTTGGCGGGAGTGGCGAGAAGGTTTGGCAGCTCCCCTGTAAACCCCAGTGCGAACGCGAACTGGCGGATTGCACCGGAGTTTGGTGAAAGCATGGCGTACAGCAGGCCGTAAACCACCACCCAGGAGATGAAGTTTGGCAGGATAACCGCTGTCTGCACCCCTTTTTTAAACCATTTCTTTGATATTTCGTTGATGAGCAGCGACATGATGATGGGTGTAGGGAAGCCGAATATCAGCTTTTGCAGGCTGATTACGATATTATTGTACAAAGCTCGTTGGAAAGCAGGCTGGGTAAAGAGCTGTGCAAAGTAATCAAACCCCACCCAGGGAGAGGCGCTTAGCCCCAAGAAAATATTGTAGTCTCGAAAAGCAAGCGTAATGCCGTACATCGGCACATATTTAAAGACTATAAAGTATAGCAGGCCTGGTATCATGATTAGGTAAAGAGCTTTTTCCTTCCAAATATCCGCAAGCACTTTCTTCATCGCTGCTTTGCGCGGTATGTATCCCATCCCCACACTCCGTGCCATGTGCTTTCCCCTTTCGTTTTACCCGCGCGGCGGCAGCTGATGCGCTTGGCAATATTCCTAAAAATATCAACTGCAACGCGATTGATTTGTAAACAATATAGCATCGTTCCATTTTATTGTCAATATTAATTATCAAAATAAAATTAAATTTTTGAATAAAAATATTTTCAATTGACAAATATATTTCATTACTGTTATAATTTTCTGGAAGAAGGACAATATATGAACGAAAGGGTGTAGCTCAATGGCTGGTTGTCAGTTGAGAATACGAGAATCCTTGGACAGCTTAACGAAAAAGCAGCGCCAGGTTGCGGAGTTTATTCTGGACTATTCGCAGCAGGTTGTTGAAATGTCCATAGAGGAGCTGGCAAGATCCAGCGGCACCAGCACGTCGGCAGTGGTTCGGCTGTGCAAAATGCTCGGGTACAACGGCTATAAGGATTTTTGCCGGGCGCTCACGGCGGAGGTTGCTGATTTTGGGAAAGAGACAATTATCTACGAGGATATCCGACCCGGAGATTCACTGGGTGACATTGCCCGGAATGTAGCCATGAGCAACATGAAGGCGATTGAAAACTCCCTTAAAATGCTGGATATGGACCAGCTGGAGCTTGCGGTAAGCGCCATTGGCGCCGCAAAGCGGGTGGATTTTTACGGCGTGGGTAACTCCGGGCTGGTGGCGCTTGACGCCCACAACAAGTTCCTGCGTATTAACAAGTATGTTTGCGCCAGCGCCGACCCTCATGTGCAAATTCTTTCTGCTACCACGCTCACTGAGCATGACGTCGCGGTCTTTATATCCTATACGGGGGAAACCAGCGATACCCTTGCGGTTCTTGAGGTTGCAAAGAGAACAAAGGCCACGACCATTGCCATTACCCGGTACGGAAAAAACCCGCTCAGCGAGGCCTGCGACATCAACCTGAGCACATCCTCCACCGAAACGCTGATACGAAGCGGCGCGATGAGCTCCCGCATCAGCCAGCATACGATTATTGATATCCTGTATACCGCGGTAACCAGCCGCTATTACGAATCGGCAAAAGGGTATCTGGATAAAACCCGTTTTGCGGCGGGAAAAATGCGCAGCCACAATAAATAAACACTTCTACTGTTTATACTGTTTCCGTTTATACTAATATCCGATTTAAAAGAGTATAAAAATCAAGTGAAAAGCTTTAATTTATGGGTTTTCACGCGGATTTTTATCGACTCTTTTTGAGGAGATTAGTATTATAAACGGGATTTGCATTTTGCGTTCATTTTCTAAACCAAAAAAGCACCCTTTGCAAGGCGGCAATCTTGCAAAGGGTGCTTTTTGGTTGTATTTGTGCAGGTTCAAAGCAAATTTGTTTTTGTTTTGCTTAAAACTTTTACTATTAAATAATTTTATTGACAATAATTTTTAAAAATAGTACAATGATTAAAGAAAAAATGGGCTGTCGAAACTTGAAGTATCATTCATCCCTTAAAACACTGCTTATCGCAACCAAAGTTTAACACAAAAAAGGGAGGCGATTTCATTGCACGGTAGCATAATCCAAGGTGAGGTTCTCCGGCGTTTTTGCACGGACTCCTTCGGTAAGTTTGGTTTTAGCGTAAAACAGAGCGAGACAATCACCGATATTCTACTGCTCTCCGACCTGCTGGGCATTGAATCTCACGGAATGCAGCGGCTGGTTCGTTATCACAAGGGAATCCAAAATGGGCTAATTAAAGTAGGGGCAGAGGCCTGTACGGTAATGGACACCCCGGTCTCCGCTGTGATAGACGGCAACGACGGTATGGGGCAGCTGCTTGGATATGACGCCATGAATCTGGCAATACAAAAGGCGCAGGCATCCGGGGTGGCGGTGGTAACGGTACGCAACTCAAACCACTTCGGAATTGCGGGCTATTACGCCAAGATGGCAAGTGACAGGGGGCTTATTGGTATAGCCATGACCAACTCCGAGGCTATTATGGTGCCTACAAACAGCAAGCTGGCCATGCTGGGCAGCAATCCCATTGCTTTGGCTGTTCCCGCAGAGCCCTTTCCTTTCCTGTTTGACGCATCCACCACCGTGGTGACCAGAGGCAAGTTGGAGCTGTATGATAAAAAGGAAAAACCGCTGCCACAGGGCTGGGCGCTGGATGAGAACGGACAGGGCTGTACCGATTCCCGCCGGGTGCTTGAAAACATCATCGGCAAGCGGGGAGGCGGAATTATGCCGCTGGGAGGCGATAACGAGACAAGCGGCGGGCACAAGGGATATGGCTTTGGCATGTTTTGTGAAATTTTTTGCTCCATCCTGTCTATGGGCATCACCTCTAACCATACCCACCAAAACGGCAAGGGTGGCACCTGCCACGGCTTTATATGCATAAACCCCGCTTTTTTCGGGGACCCCAAACAGATAAAGGAGCGTTTTTCCGCCTTTTTGCAGGAGCTTAGGGACGCGCCGCTGGCGGAAGGTGCGGCGCGCATCTATACCCACGGCGAAAAGGAGGCAATAGCCTATGAGCGGCGGTTGTCGGAGGGTGTAGAGATTAACCTTAAGACGCTTGCGGAGATGATGGCGCTGGCAAAGGACGTAAGCCTCGATTTCGCCTCCTATTTTGGTGAGCTGGATATCCCGGAGTACTTTTCAGGGTCCTATTCCAAATAACAACACGCCGATGATAGCTTTCGGCGGAAAGGGCGGGCAGCTGTATGGACATACTGGAGGAATCACTGCTAAGGCACAGGGAGTGGGGCGGAAAGCTGGAGGTTGTATCCCGTGTGGAGATCCATGACCGCAAGGCGCTTTCGCTGGCTTACACCCCCGGGGTCTCCGCGCCTTGTCTCGCAATCGCGAGTGATATCGAGCAATCCTACCAATTAACAAGGCGTCACAACCTTGTGGCTGTTATCACCGATGGCAGTGCCGTGCTGGGGCTTGGGGATATCGGTCCGGAGGCCGGGATGCCTGTCATGGAGGGCAAGGCGGCGTTGTTTAAAGCCTTCGCGGATGTGGACGCGTTTCCCATCTGCATTAAAACCAAGGACGTGGATGAGCTGGTACGCACCATTTATCTGATATCGGGGAGCTTTGGCGGCATCAATCTGGAGGACATCTCCGCCCCCCGTTGCTTTGAGGTGGAACGCCGCCTGAAGGAGCTTTGCGATATTCCGGTTTTTCACGATGACCAGCATGGCACAGCCATTGTTGTGGGAGCCGCTCTGCTTAACGCATTAAAGCTTGCTGGCAAGCCGCTCGGCGCGGTGCGGGTGGTAATAAACGGGTGCGGCTCAGCCGGCATTGCGATAGCCCGCCACCTGCTAAGCTTGGGTGCGGGAGAGATAACCTGCGTTGACCGCTTTGGAATCGTTTGCGAGGCAATGGAGGAGCTAAACCCCGAGCAGAACCGGATAGCTTTGGTGACAAACCGGAAAAAGCTCCGCGGAACGCTTGCACAAGCCATGAAGGGCGCGGACGTATTCATCGGCGTTTCGGCTCCCAACGTGGTCAGCCCCGAAATGGTGCGGTCCATGAGCCGCGAGGCAATTGTTTTTGCCATGGCAAACCCCACCCCCGAAATCATGCCCGGCATGGCGAAAGAGGCGGGTGCGCGCATTGTTGGCACAGGCCGCTCTGACTTTCCCAATCAGGTAAACAATTTGCTTGCCTTTCCGGGTCTGTTTCGCGGAGCGCTGGATTGCCGAGCCAAAGACATCAACGAGGAAATGAAGCTGGCAGCGTCCCTTGCCCTCTCCCGGCTGGTAAGCGATGAGGAGTTACGCGAGGAGTACATTCTGCCCGACCCGCTGGACAGGCGGGTGGCCGGAGCGGTCGCCGCCGCCGTTATCCGTGCGGCGAGACAAACGGGTGTCGCAAGAAAGCAGTAACGCAGTAATGTATCACACAATCACAATAAAACGCACAAATAATCAGCAAAAGGAGACTTTACCATGAGCTTCATGTTTAATCCCCACCCCTATGACGACCCTAGCGCCATTAACCAACTTACGATACCGGGCGGCGTGGCAGACGATATCTTCACAGGAACCGAACGCGCGGCGGGTGCGATGATGGATATGGTGAAAGACAGGTTAGCCAAAGCCCAAGGGGTTGTTTTGACTCTGGACGGTTATCCCGGTGCGCAGTTTCAGTCCCTGGTGGACGCGCTGCTTGCCAAGGCTGGGCAGGCGGGAATTTCCGCCGCCGCCGAGGATGCCTCTCGAATGGTAAAAAGCGCCAAGGAGCTGGACGCACTGTTTGAAGAATGCTTTCCCGACGACAAGGAAAAAGACCCCATCCTGCTGTACGGCAAGCTGTTTGACGGCAATTATCCACAAATTTTAGACCCCGCGAGGTGTGCCGAATTCTGCGAGCGCGCAAAAAACAGCAAAGGGCTTACAATTCTTTATGGCTTCGGCGCCGCCTCAGAGCCCTTTGACAGTGTGCGGGGCCTGGTCGCGTGGGTAGATGTCACCCCGAAGCGCGCTGTTCTCAGCGCAAAGAAGGGGCTGCTTAAAAACATTGGAGATACCAAGGCCAGACCCTTTAAGCAGACCATGCGCCGCGCCTATTATGTGGATTTTAAGGTAGCCGAGGAACTGCGCGGCAAACTTTTACGCGCGGGAAGCATTGACGCGTATCTGAGCGGCAACGATCCCGACGCGCCGACGATGCTTACCAGAAAGGGTCTCGATGATATGCTGGGTGCGCTGGCAAAGCAGCCCTACCGCTGCCGTCCGGTGTATATCGAGGGCGTCTGGGGCGGACAATACATCAAAAAGCTGCGCCGCCTGCCTGACGAGGTGGACAACGTGGCGTGGTGCTTTGACCTGATTCCGCTGGAAGTGAGCATAGTGGCGGAGGCAGAGGGTTGTCAGGTGGAATTTCCTTACCATACCTTTGTTCAGAAGGAAGGCGACGCCATCATGGGTGCGCCAACTACAGAGCGTTTTGGCGGGTATTTTCCTATCCGTTTCAACTACGACGATACCTGGCACGCAAGCGGCAACATGTCTATTCAGGTGCATCCGGGCGAGGATTATGTGGTAAACAATTTTAAGGATCTTGGTAGACAGGACGAGAGCTATTATATTGTTTCCACCGCGCACGGGGCGAAAACCTACTGCGGCTTTCACGACAATGCGGATACAGACGAGTTTATGCGACAGGTAAAGCGATCCGAAATAGAAAAAACCCCCGTTAATCATGACGATTATGTGTTTGCTCTGCAATCGGTGCCCGGAATGCAGTTTATGCTGCCCGCCGGTACCATTCATGCCTCGGGGCGCAATCAGGTCATTTTAGAAATCGGCAGCCTCACAGTAGGTTCCTATACCTTTAAGCTTTACGATTATCTGCGTCTTGATCTGGATGGCGCGCCCCGTCCCATCCATTCCTGGCATGGCGAGAAGGTGCTGGATACCGCCTGCAGAACCAAGCGTGTAACGGAAACTCTCGCGCCACAGCCCCGCACCGTAAGAAAAACCGAGGGACTGCACGAGGAGATTGTGGGTGAGTGCGATGAGCTGTACTTCTCCCTGCGCCGCCTGAGCTTTGATAAAATGGCGGATGGCGATACAAACGGGGTGTTCCATGTGCTGGTTTTGGTGGACGGAGAAAAAGTGACCGTACGCTCGAAAAGCAATCCCTCTTTGTGCTATGATATGAATTACCTGGACATGGTGGTTGTTCCGGCAAGTGTTGGAGAGTATGAGATTATAAACCATGGTAAACAGCCGGTGGTTGTACATAAAACGCATTTGAAGGGTTAAGGGGGGTTACCTCATGAAACAAGCCCGCAGCCCCAAGATAGGGCTTTTGCTTATCGCCTCGCCTCGTTTTCGCCATCTTGGTGCGGCAACGGAGCGGGGAGAGTACGAAGCACGAAAAGAGCAGGAGGCGGCGCGTATTGAGAAAGAATTTGCCGCCGCCGGGGATATCGTGCGCGCGCCTACCGTCTATGAGAGAGAGGATGTTAAACGCGCCATTTGTCTGTTCTCCGAGCGGGAGGTGGACTGCGCGGCGGTAATGTATCTCTCGTGGGCGGAGGATTTTGCCTGGATTCGGTTTTTGCGGGATATGCCGCCCCTGCCTGTCATGCTGTGCAGCCTGGTGCATGACCGCCTGGATGTGGGTGACACCGAGCAGGAGGATAACTTTGTGCAGTTTCTTTCCTGCGGCGGATTGGTGGGGTCGCTGGAGGCCTCGGGCTCTATTCCCCGCCTTGACAGAAAAATGCTGGAGATTGCGCTGGGCTCTGGGGCAGAGCTTGCGGTAAGGCTGAAGGCATTCGCCGTTGCGGCCATGCTGCGGTCGGTGCTCAGACAATCCACCGTGGGGTTGCTTGCGAGCTACAATGAGGTTATGTGGTCCACCTATGTTGACCCTTACACCGTGTTCGCTCAAATTGGGCCGGAGCTAAGGTTTATTTCTGTGGCACAGCTTTTTAAAACCAGCCGCGACCTGCCCGACAAATTGGTGGAGGAGCGGGTGGCGAGCCTTAAGTCCCGGTTTTCCATCAAGGATAACGTTGACGGAGAGAAGCTCAGCGCCTCCGTGCGCGCCTCAATGGGGCTTGAAAAGCTTGCCGAAGCGTTTATGCTCGACCTGTTGGTGCTTAACGATGTAGACGCTACGCTGTTTGAGTGGATGGGCCTTCGACCGGGGTTTGTTCCCACATCTCCCGATTCCGGGCTGTGCGTGGTGCCTGAGGGGGATATTGGGGGCGGCCTTGCCGTTTATTTGCTGACCCTTATCAGCGGGCATATGGCGCAGTTCATCGAGCCCTTTTATATCGACCGAGAGCGGGGACTGTTTCAGGGCGGGCACGCGGGCCCCAACAACTACTGGGAGCATCCTGAAAACACGGTAATTGCCCGGGACGAGCGGTTTGCGAAAACAAGCTACAAATATGCCGGAGCTCCCTTTGCCTGGCATGTATTTGCCCCTGGGCGCAAGACCATGCTGCATATGTCCCAGGGCAGAAACGGACGCATGAAAATGGTCGTAACGCTCATGGATGTTTTAAGCGGCGGTCATGAGCTTGTAAGCTATTCCCACGCGTCCTTCCGCCACCCCACACTAAGCCATGAGAAGCTGTTCGAGCGCCTTTTAAAAATAGGTGTGACCCAGCATTACGCAATTGCCGAAGGAGAGCACCTCTCGGTACTAAAAAGCCTTGCGGACATGATGGACTTTGATTTTCACTTGATTGACTAAATCTAACGAACTCCTTAAATCAACACACTAATTGATAAGAGGATACCAAGCAATCCGAATCAAAACAGAGCCACAAGCCAGACCGTGTAGCGGCAATGCCTCACGCCGGTACGCGGTTTGGCTTTGCATCGGGCTTCTTTTTTAAAAGCAAGGGGCAAAACCATCAGTGACCCAAAAGGAGGAACAGCAGGGATGTCTCATAACCTTTGCGTACTGGGAATCGACGCGGGAGGGACCTTTTTTAAAAGCTGTCTGGTGGATAGCAACGGACAGGTTATACAGGATACCTCATACAAACGGCGCGTAGACCCCGACGGGGAAGCTGGCGCAATCTTACAGGATTACGCTGCGGTAATCCGCGACGGGGAGGAGCGTGCCAAAAAGCTGGGCCGCAGACTTCTGGGTATCGGCATATCCACGCCCGGTCCCTTTGATTACGAGGGGAAAAAGAGCCTGATGACCCATAAGCTTTGCGGCATTTACGGCTTAAACCTGGAGCGGGAGTTTGCCGCTTACGGTGTGGGGGTAGGTTTGCCGCTATACTTTCTTCATGACTCTCACGCCTTTTTATTGGGCGAACACTTCGCGGGTGAGGCAAAGCCATATCAGAATTGCGCCGCCGTCACCATTGGTACCGGCACCGGCTTTGCGCTCATAAAAAACGGCCGGCTGCTGACCAGTGAACAGGGTGGCCCATATATCAGCATCTATCAAATGCCGATACAGGGCGAGACAGTCGAATATTTTGTGTCCCGCTCGGGGATGCTCAGGTATTACGAGAAGCTTTTGGGCGGTCCTGCTGCGCCGGGCATAGATGTAAGGGAGCTTGAGCTGCTTGCCTTAAACGAGAACGACTTACTTGCCCGCGCGGTATTTGAGCATACCGGTTCGATTCTCGCCCAAGCAATCGCCGATATTTTGAAAGAGCAGCAAACGGAATGCTTGGTATTGGGCGGACAGATTGCCAAAGGCTATCCGCTCATGCGGGAAAGCATGGGGCAATGGCTGGGTGAGATAGCGAGCCTTAAGAAGGTCACTGTTGCACACAGCATAGATTTTGCAGCGCAAATAGGTGCCGCCTGTATGGTGTACAGCAAGATATCCGGAAAATACTAAACAGAAAGGCGGATTGGAATGAAAGCCCTGATGATTACGGCACAGGATTTTGATGATGGTGAGGTGCTTTATCCGTTATACCGGCTTTATGAGGCGGGCATTGAGGTGGATATCGCCTCTTTTACACCCGGCTTCATAGGAGGTAAGCATTTTTTTAGTGTAAACGCGGGTAAGGGCGTGGGGGAGACCACAGGCAGAGAATATGGGTTATTGGTGCTTCCCGGTGGGAAGGCGCCGGAGAAGCTGCGCCAAAATACCGCGGTTCTGGATATCGTGCGGGAGTTTTTTCATCATGACAAGCCGGTTGCCGCCATCTGCCACGGGCAGCAAATCCTCATATCCGCGGGAGTTTTGCAGGGCAGAAAGGCCACCTGCTACCCGGGCATTCGCGACGATATGCTTTTAGCAGGCGCGCAGTATCTGGATGAACGCGTTGTTGTGGATGGGCAGTTGGTTACATCCCGCAGACCGGAGGATCTTCCTTACTTTATGCGCGAAGTGCTGGGCTTGCTGGGGTATGCCTGGAAGTAAACGGAATGATTGAATAGTACTAATACTAATCCCCTCAAAAAGAGTCGATAAAAATCCGCGTGAAAACCCATAAATTAAAGCTTTTCACATGTTTGAGGTACACTTTTTAACGGATAAGTATAAACACAAAAAACCAGAGAAAAAAGCTGTAGATACAGGCTTTTTCTTCTGGTTTTTCTTTTTGCTGCGATACATTTAATAGCATTGCTTTTAAAACAACAACAACAATAGCAATCAATCACGCCTTGACTGCCCACCTCATTTTTGCGGACCGCGCACGGCTGTTCATATTACATTCCTCTGCGGACGGTCTGATAACCTCGGTTGCGATTTCGCTGTAAACACCTTCACGCAATAAGCTTTTAAAGGACTTCTTAACCAGCCTATCTTCACCCGAATGAAAGGTTAATATCGCAACGCGTCCTCCTTTTGCAAGGGTGGCGGGGAGCTTTTCTAAAAATTCATATAACACTTCAAACTCATTGTTCACATCAATCCGCAATGCCTGAAAGGTTCTTTGGCAGGACTTTTTAATCGCTTCCTTTCGTTCCGCTGCTGGAATGAACGAAAGCGCATCGTTTATAATTTGCTGGAGCTTTGTAGTGGTAGCAATAACCGCCCCTTTTTTAAGCTCACAAACAATCGCGCTCGAGATAATTTTGGCGTGCGGCTCATCCGAATTTTCAAGCAGCATCCCTTCCAATTCTTCTTGTGAGATTGTCCTTAACCGTTCCGCCGCCGAGATGCCTTTTTCAGGGTTCAGGCGAAGATCCAAGGGACCTTCTCTTTTATAGGAAAACCCTCGGTCGGGATTATCGATTTGCATGGAAGAAACGCCTAAATCCGCTAATACAAAATCAAACATACCCGCTTCGCGGGCAACCTCATCAATATTGGCGAAGTTTAGATGCTTCACTGATAATATGTCCTGACCATAACCCAACTGTTCCAAACGCTCCCGGGTTTTGCTTATTTGAATAGGATCCACATCAAGTGCGTATAAATGCCCTTTTGCTTCTAGGCATTTTAGCATTTCCTGCGTGTGTCCGCCATAGCCCAAGGTAGCATCCAAACCGGTTTGGTCCGGCTTTATTTGCAAAAACTCAATGATTTCCTTGACGCAGATCGGGATATGCATACCCGCAGGGGTGTTTCCCTTTTGAATAATCTTCGCGACAGTATCCGCATATTTTTCAGGCTGAAGCTCCTTGTATTTTTCCCGATAGCTTTTCGGGTGAGTTCCTTGATAACGGACACGCCGCTTATGTTCCTTTTCTTGATGATCCATCAATTATCTCGCACCTTTTCTTCACTCGTACTCCGATAGGGCTGATAAGCCGAGCACACCGCCTACATTTTTTTGGAATCCTGCTTTTGCTCTAAATACTCGTCAAAGGTAAGGCGATAATCGCGCATTCCGTCATCGGTAATCTCAATAATCCGATTGGCTACCGTCTGTATAAACTGGCGGTCATGGGAGGAAAAAAGCATACTGCCGGGGAAATCGGCCAGGCCATTGTTTAGCGCCGTGATTGACTCGAGGTCAAGATGGTTGGTTGGCTGGTCGAGCAAAAGCACATTGGCACCCGAAAGCATCATGCGCGAGAGCATACAGCGCACCTTTTCTCCACCAGAAAGCACATTAACCGGTTTATAGATATCATCCCCGGAAAAAAGCATACGACCAAGAAATTGCCGCAGGTAGCTTTCGTGCTGATCCTCCGAGTATTGCGCAAGCCAGTCGATTAACCTGCTTTCGTTCTTCTCAAAATAGGCTGTGTTATCCCTCGGCAGATACGCCTGAGACGTGCTTACACCCCATTTAAAGCTGCCGTTGTCGGGGGTAGTCTCCTCCATGAGTATGCGGAACAGCGCCGTAATTGCAAGCTCGTTGCCCACAAAGGCAATCTTGTCGCCCTTATCCATTATAAAGGAGATGTTTTCAAAAAGAAGCGTGCCATCCACCGCCTTAGAGAGACCCTCAACGGCAAGGATATCCTTGCCTGCTTCACGGTCAGGCTTAAAGCCCACCCAAGGGTATCTGCGAGAGGAGGCCGGCATTTCTTCAATCGTAAGATTATCCAAGAGCTTTCTGCGGGAGGTTGCCTGCCGGGCCTTGGATTTGTTGGCAGAAAACCGGGCAATAAAGGCCTGTAATTCCTTCGCCTTATCCTCTGCCTTGCGGTTCTGGTCTTTAAGCATTTGCTGAATCAGGCGACTGGAATCGTACCAAAAGTCGTAATTGCCCACATACATTTTAATTTTAGCATAATCAATATCCACGATATGGGTACACACGGTATTGAGAAAATGACGGTCATGAGAAACAATAATAACGGTTCCGGGATAGTCCAACAAGAAGTTTTCGAGCCAGGTGATGTACTGATAGTCCAGATTGTTGGTAGGCTCGTCGAGCATAATCAGGTCAGGCTTGCCAAAAAGAGCCTGCGCCAGCAGCACCTTTACCTTCTCGCGGCCTGTAAGCTCGCTCATTAGCTTGGTCAGGGAGCCTGCCGGAATGCCAAGACCCTGCAAAATCTTTGCGGCGTCAGCTTCGGCTTCCCAGCCACCCAGCTCCGCAAATTCCTCCTCCAGCTCCGAGGCAAGCACACCATCCTCTTCGCTAAAATCCTCCTTGGTATAGAGCGCGTCCTTTTGCTCCATAATTTCGTACAGCCGCGCATTGCCCATGAGCACCGCCATAATTACCTGGCAATGGTCATACTGGTTTTGATCCTGCCGCAGCACCGACATCCGAACCTTCTCGTCGATATGAATCTCACCGCTTGTCGGTTCCAGCTCTCCCGAAAGAATCCTCAGAAAGGTTGATTTTCCCGCTCCGTTCGCGCCAATAATTCCATAGCAGTTACCGGGGGTAAAGGTCAGATTAACGTGATCAAACAATTTACTGGCACCAAAGTACAGGCTTACATTGTCTACGATTAGCATTAATATAGTTCATTCCCTCTGTTTGTTTTTATCTCATCGCTTTTTACTGTATTGATGATAAACACATGCGCTGCTATAAATCAGCAAGTATTTACGGCGATTAGAGTCAGTTGATACGGGTTTATTCTATATGCTTCAGAAAATATATGGTGTTGCGAACATAAAAAAAGGGGATTGCAAATGCCGAGTGGCGGGCAATATTTCACTCAGGATTTGCTTGTCTTGAGCGCATAGTCCTCCCCGATTTACATGCAAGCATATTCTTTCATTATAATATTCCCTATTTCACAAGTCAAATCATTCATGAATAAAAAACGCAAGGAGTAACATTAGTCCGGCTTCTTTCTCAGGTGGGATTTAACCCAAACCGGCAAGGCGCGGCGCAGCAGATAGCCCGCCCGTCCCAGACGGCGTGCAAGCCGCCGCTCCAGCTGCTCATGCAGCTCGGCAGCGTCGCGTACCGCACCGCTGTCCGGCAGCCTGCCCCCATACAGCCAATCCATATAACAAGCGGTAACCTTTGCAAAACGGTTCGATTTATCGTCAAACCGCCGGTCAACCCTTGGGTAAAACTCCCGCAGGGTTTCCCCGGTGTATAGTGAGATGGCGAAATAATTAAGCTGCTCAAGCAGGTCTTTGTAATATGCCGTCAGCTGGCCGTCGGTGCTTTGGCCGGAGGATGCGACGCGCTCGTAACGGTACAGCCTCTCAGGGGCGGAGCGGATGCGACAAAGCAGCAGCCATACCGCCAGCAGGAAAGCGACGGGCAATAATACAAGGCCCCAAAGTGTGCTTGCCGACGGTACCGCGTCATGGCTTTGCAGGTTCTCTCTGCTTTGAGGGATGTGCTGGGGCTGGGCGGGGATATACCGCTCGTAGCCCTCCTGCGCCGTTGTATCCGCAGATTCCGGCTCAGGCTCCGGTATGGTTACCCCATAATCAAACCCCAGCGGGTCAAAGGTTACCCAGCCAATGCCGTACAGGTAAACCTCTGCCCACGCGTGGGTGGAACGCTCGGTTGCGGCATATTCCTCCGGCACGGCGGTGCGTTCCAGACCAAACCCCGTGACATAGCGCGAGGGCAGCCCCGCGCAGCGGGCAAGCACTGCCATAGCGCTGGCGTAATAGACACAGTAGCCCTCCCGGGTGCGCAGAAAATGCGCCACAAAGTCCTCCTCGGGGGGCGGAACGACGGGAGTGAGGGTGTAGGTGCAGTTTTTCGCAAGCCATGCCTCTATCGCCTTTGCCTTTGCGTAGGGTGATTGGGCGTCTGCGGTAATCATTTGGGCGGTGTCGCGCACCGATCGGGGCAAAGCGTCGGGTAAACTCAGGTATTGTAGACGGATGTTCTCCCAGTTCGCGTCCTTGCCCCTTTGGGCAGTGGGTTCAAGCTCAGTTAGCAGCCCGTCAAAAACCGCCGTGCTTCGGTCGAGCAGCCGCGCGGTAAAGGTATAGGAGGAGAAGGGCGGGGCGGAATTTTGGGTAAACAGCTCGCCCTGCAGGTTAAAGTACGGCTCAATCCTTGAGCCGGTATCCAAGCGCTCAAGACGCCCCGCGGTGAACAGACCCGCCAGCCTGCGCACCTCGAATTTAACAGTGACCTTTACCGTATCGGTCAGCCTGCCTTCATAATCCCGACGATCCGGCAGCGCAAGCTCGGCGCCAAACACCTGATTTCGGGTGGATAGGAACATCAGACCGCTGTAGCGAAACCGCCCGTTGCGAAAGCCGTCGTACCAGCCGCGCCCGCTGTAGGTATCCTCCACCGAGCCGCGCAGCAGTACGGGACGGTCGGCGGTCACGGTAAGCATACGCATATCCCCCGGGGAAATCGGCCCGCCAAGACGGTCCGAAAGGGGCTGAAATCCCAGCAGCGAAAGGCGAAAGGACTGGCTAGGAACCCCTTGCCCCAGATGGTAGCCCAACAGGTCGCCGTAATCGTTGACGATATTGACGAGCGCGCGTGACTTCCACTCGGCGGTATCTGCGGGCACCAGCACCATTGCAGCCAGCACCGCAAGCAGGATAATCGGCGCAGCCGTCATCTGCAACACCCCCAGCGGCAGGGTTTTTTCGCCGCTATCCACAATACGCCTATGCTGCACCGAGGGCAGCAGGATTAAAAAGCCCGCAGTCAGTAAGGCAAGGATTCCCGCCCGGTGTTCCAGCCGCAGTACCCATACCACAATAATCATCGCGGCACAGACCATTCCGAGCAGGACGGTAAACCACCCGCCCCGCGGCGCAAAAAGCCGGGCAAAGGCGAAGAATAAAACCGACGAAGCCGCCCCGAAGGCCACGCAGACCGGCAGACTAACCTCCGCTGAAAACAGTCGCACCGCTGCAAGCGCGTCCGCCAGCAGCCAGCCAATGGGCAGATGAAGAAACAGCCACCCAAGACCCCAGCAGGCAGCCGAAATACCTATGGCAAGCGGCAGCGCCCAAGCGCGCCGTGAAAACAGCCAAACAAAAAAAGTACAGACGGCGCAGGTAAAAAACAAGGGAAAAGCCTTAACCGCATATCCGAAAAGCTCCATGAGTGCCAGAGAAAGCCCGTTAGCAAGCAAAATAACGGCAAGCTGCTCGCAGACCCGCGAGCTTAACAAACGGCGGAGCCGCCCGACGGCGGGGGAAGGAAGCGTCAGTTCGGCAGCTTTCATAGCAAATCCTCCAGTGCGGCGGCGACATCCCCTTGCGCGCGAACCGTAAGCTCGCGCAAGCCGCCGAAGTTTACGGTGGGTTTGTGGGCTTCGCCCACCGCAAACACGGTTACCGTCTCAAAGGTGCAGTCCATTCGTTTGAGGCATTCTGTAAGCTCACCGGCATTTCCCAGCGTCATCAGGTATGCCGAGCCGGTTCCCGAGAGTCGCTGTAAAATGCCGGTGAGCTCCTCAAAGTCATCGGTTCGCTCACTTTTAACAAACCCCGCCAGTGCAAGCGCGCGGTTTAGGCGGCCAAAATCCCGTTGGGACGAGCCCTCGGTGATACTCGCGCCTTCACCGAAGACACACACCCGCACGGTATAGCCCGAGGAAAGCGCGCAGTACGCAATGGACGCGGCCGCCTCAGACAGCGTATCCGCAGCGTAATAAAACCGCTCCCCATACAGCCCTTGTGAGCGGGCGTCGATAAGGATGGAGCAGTGAGATTCGGCGCTTACTTCATAAACCCGGGTAAACAGCTTTTGGGTGCGGGCATACAGCTTCCAATGCAGCCGCTTGAGCGCGTCTCCCGACTGGTATTCCCGCACACCCGCAAAGCTTTGCCCGTGGCGGGTCAGGCTCATGCCGCCGGTAAAGTTCTTTTCATCCGGCGCGTGGGAGGTAATGGAGCCAAGCTCGCATACGCGGGGGAAAACCAACACCGGGCGCATTCGGTAATAGGGCAGGCGCAGCATATTGAAGTTGATGCGCAAAAGGCCGAACACATCCTGAATCTCCACACGGCTCATCCCCACCAGGCTCTCCCCGCAGAAGGCGCAGGTAAACCGGGGCTTCCATTCAATATGGGAATGGGGTGGCAGGGTAAACAGGTAGGATAGATTTTCGCTTTGTGTCACAGCCTCGATATGTACCCGCATCATGGTAAAGGGATATGGCATATCGTTATAAAGGCGCAGCGTCAGCTCCACCGTCTCCCCCTTGACGGCCTCCTCTTTGTCGACAGTCTGAACATAGGAGAAGTGCCAAACCGTCCACAGGCTGAGCGACGCGCTCAGTAGTAGCACTCCACAGCCCATAAAAACGATAAGGTAAAATACCCGCTCTCCTGTTAAAAGACCGCCCCCAAGGCAGAAGGCGAGTATGGAAAAAAACGAGATGCGAACCGTCTTCATGGCAGTATAGGCACCTGTGTGGTTCGAACAATCTGAGAGAGCACGGCCTCGGCGGTGCGGTCGCGCTCCCCGGCCGAAAGCCGGACCATCAGGCGGTGGGCAAGCACAGGAATGACCATAACCTTGACGTCATCGGGCAGGGTGTATTCGCGGCCGTCAAATAAGGCATGTGCCATAGCCGCGTGCATTAAGGCAAGCGAGCCTCGGGGGCTTACCCCCAGTGTTAGCTTGTCGTGCTTGCGGGTGGCGCTTGCAATATCCACAATATACTGCATCACCGCCCGGGAGCAGCCCACCCCCTTCGCCTTCTCCTGCAAGTTAACAATATCCTCGGCGGTGGCAACCGGTTCCTCCGGCAAGGCAGTGCCGCCGCGACGGCTCTCCAGTATGGTCAGCTCGTCGCTGCGGTCGGGGTAGCCCAGGGAGACGCGCATAAAAAAGCGGTCAAGCTGCGCTTCGGGCAGCGGATAGGTACCAGTGGATTCCACCGGGTTTTGCGTGGCGATAACCATAAAGGGCTTTGGCAGCGGGTAGGTATCCCCGTCTATGGTTACCTGCCCCTCCTGCATCGCCTCCAATAGGCTGGATTGAGTCTTGGGGCTGGTGCGGTTAATCTCGTCTGCCAGCACCATCTGGTGCATCAGCACGCCGTGGCGCACCAGCTTTTCGCCGGTTTTCAGGTCAATTGCCGTATAGCCCGTTATGTCGGAGGGCAGTACATCCGGCGTAAACTGAATGCGGGCAAAGCTGCACCCCGCCGAGCCCGCCAACGAGCGGGCCAGCGTAGTTTTGCCAAGACCGGGTGCGTCCTCAATTAAGAGGTGACCGCCGCAGGCGAGGGTAATGAGGGCAAGGTCAATCGTTTCCCGTTTTCCAATGAGGCTTTTTGCTAGGTTGCGCCGAATTTTTTCAATGAGGTCAAGTGCGGCTTGAGTTTGTGTCATCCCTGTTGCTCCCCTTCACTTAGTTCTTGCGTTTATTGGTATACAGCGTATATTTGATATTCTCAAATAAAAGTTAAAAAAATCCGAAATTTCTGCATTAGTAGGCAAATAAGCTTCTCGCTTGGTTTTTAAATAATGGCTAATTGGTTAATGGCATAAGCGCGGTAATTGCCTTTTGTGGTTATTATAGCACAGTATTCTGCTGCATGACATGTCAATTTTCACACAGATTGCATAGTAAAAATTGTACTCGCTTCCATTTCGGGTACATTATTTTGTCATTTTGGTCATGCGGCTCTAGGTTGGCACAGCAGCTTGAGGTATATTGCCGCAAAAAGCTTATTTTGGCGAATGACTTCGCGTTCGACGAAAAGCGAACGGGCGAAGAGACTTAAGAATCAAATAAAAACACCTTGGCGCGAAAAAATGTTCGCGCACCCCTTTACAAGAACAAACGTTTTGATGTATAATGGCGGTAGAATCCTAAAAGATAACAGCAATTGATAGTCTTTAGACTATCAATAAAGCCAGCAAAACGACGAAAGGGACGACGCCTGCTATGGATCTGTTTGACAAGCTCAGAATCCTTTCTGAGGGCGCAAAGTATGATGTGGCCTGTACCTCAAGCGGGGTGGATCGCAAGGCGGAAAAGGGCGGCATTGGCAACGCGCAGGCATGCGGGTTCTGCCACAGCTTTGCGGGAGACGGGCGATGCATCACCCTGCTTAAGGTGCTGTTAAGCAACGCCTGTGTCTATGACTGCAAATACTGCGTCAACCGTCGTTCCGCCGATGTGCCCCGCGCCACCTTTACGCCCCGCGAGCTTGCCGAGCTTACCATAAGCTTTTACCGCCGCAACTATATCGAGGGCCTGTTCTTAAGCTCCGGCGTTATTAAAAACCCCGACTACACTTGCGAACAAATGGTCGAAGTTCTGCGCATCCTGCGCGAGGAATATAAGTTTGGCGGGTACATTCACGCCAAGGCAATTCCGGGGGCGGATAGCGTCCAGCTTTCCCGCTTGGGAATGCTCGCCGACCGCATGAGTGTCAACATCGAGCTGCCCTCCCAGCAAAGCCTTGGGCTCTTGGCACCCGATAAATCCAAAGTATCCATCCTAAAGCCCATGGGCTTTTTGACCGGACGCATCCGCGAAAACTCCTCCGACCTGGTGCGCTACCGCAACGCGCCCCGCTTTGTACCGGCAGGGCAAAGCACGCAGATGATTGTGGGGGCGTCCCCCGAAAGCGACCTTCACATTCTCAACCTTGCCGAGAGCCTGTATAAGCGCTACAGCCTAAAGCGAGTGTTTTTTTCGGCGTATATGCCGGTTTCGGAGAACCCCCTGCTGCCCGCCGTCTCCACAAAGCCCCCGCTTTTGCGGGAGCACCGGCTGTACCAGGCCGACTGGCTATTGCGGTTTTATGGCTTTGAGGCAAAAGAGCTGCTGGATGAGGCTCACCAGAGCTTTAACCCCTATATTGACCCCAAGTGCAACTGGGCGCTAAACCATATGGAGCAGTTCCCCGTAGAGGTTAACCGTGCGCCGATGGAAACGCTCCTGCGTGTGCCCGGCGTAGGGCTAAACAGCGCGAAACGCATTTTAACCGCGCGCCGGATTGGCCCACTAAGCTTTGAAGACCTTAAAAAGCTCGGCGTTGTGGTTAAGAGGGCGCAGTATTTTCTGCTGTGCAAGGGACGCGCGGCGGAGGGCCTTAAGGTGACGCAGGACGCCGTGCTGCGGGCGCTGATGAGTGAAAAGGCGCTGGGAATGTACTACCACGATATGCCGTATTCGCAGGATTCCGAACAGCTTTCGCTGTTCGGGGCAACCGCTGTATTACAGGAGGATGTAAGAGCATGCTTAACCGGACAGATGTAGTCTATCGCTACGACGGCAGCTTTGAAGGGCTGATGTGCTGCGTGTTTGAAAGCTATGAGAAGAAGGAGCTGCCCTGCTCCATCCTCTCTCCCGCCGATGACCAGGTGACGCTTTTTGCCGTAAAGGAGATTGTAACCGACCCCGCAAAGGCCGCGCGGGTACAGTCTGCAATCCCCAAAAGCATGGGGGAGGAGGTCTATCCCTTTATCCAGCGGGCCTTTTTAACCTGCCTGACCGAACGCGAGCGCTATATCCTTCAATTTCTTCGGCTTGGGTTTTCCTATGGCTCTTTGGTTATGGATATGCTTGCCGACGATACGGTGGATATCCTCACAAAGGCGGTGCGATATCTCGAGCGTGAGGCGCACCTGTTTAAGGAGTTCATCCGCTTTTCGGATTATAGCGGTGTGCTGGTGAGCGAAATTGAGCCGAATAATGTGGTGCTGCCGCTATTGGTGGAGCATTTTTGCCCCCGAATCCCTGAGGAGCGGTTTCTAATATATGATAAGGTACACGGTATGGCGCTGATGTACGAACCATATGAGCCGGTGATTGTGGAGTGTGATTCTTTGGAGTTGCCGGAGGAGCAGCAAAAGGAGCTGGATACCCGCGCTCTATGGCAGCTGTTTTACGATACCATTGAGGTACAAGGGCGGCATAATGAGCGTTGCCGCCTGGGGCATATGCCCAAACGCTATTGGAAGCACATGACCGAGTTTAACCGCCCGCCGCGCAAGGCGGCGTCCACCCCCGTATATGAGGGGGAACCGGCGCTGCTTGCACGGAAGCAATCGGCACCCCCCGTTCTGGCGGGCTGAAGCTTGCGTTGTTTGCGGGTAGTAAAGCAGCTTAGCAGCCTCCGAAAGCTCAGCGGAAGCATGTATTATGTGTGCCATGCGGATTGCTCCAGGCTGTTATGAAGATTGCTTTACTATATACAGCCTGTAATTACTGTGTTATACCATAACGGGAATTACAGGCCACCCGATTATTTCTTCGTCGCGGGTAAGGCAGCCGTCCAAATTGCCCAGCTAACGACGATTTGCCCATAGCGCAAACTCCTTGTGTTCCGGCGTAATTTCTTACGCGACAAAACGGACGAAAGAGGGAGGCAGTGATAAAACTGCCTCCCTCTTTCGTTGTTTCCGGGGGTGATACCGACCTGTTTTAACTATAGTTCGAGAGTAATACTATTCTCCGATAAAAGTGTTGATAATAATCCACGTCAAAATTCATAAATTAAAGATTTTGACTTGATTTTTATACACTTTTTAATCGGATAATAGTATAATTCTAAGATAGCAGCACCGCCATATCATCTTCCGCGTCGCCAATGCCCGCTATGCCAAACTGCTCCACCAATAGGTTTGCAACGTTTGGGGATAAAAACGCGGGCAGGGTGGGACCTAGGTGGATGTTTTTTACCCCAAGGAATAAGAGCGCCAGCAGAACAATGACCGCCTTTTGCTCATACCACGCTATATTGTAGGCAATCGGCAGCTTGTTGATGTCGTCAAGCCCGAATACCTCCTTTAGCTTAAGTGCAATGACAGCCAGAGAATAGGAGTCGTTGCACTGTCCCGCGTCCAGCACACGGGGGATGCCGCCGATATCCCCGAGGTTAAGCTTGTTATAACGGTATTTTGCGCAGCCCGCAGTGAGGATAACCGTATCCTTGGGCAGGGTCTCGGCAAACCGGGTGTAATACTCGCGGCTTTTCATGCGCCCGTCGCAGCCTGCCATGACAATAAACTTTTTAATCGCACCCGTTTTAACCGCATCCACCACCTTATCCGCAAGCGCAAGCACCTGGTTGTGGGCAAAGCCGCCGACGATGCTTCCGGTCTCGATCTCCTGAGGCGGGGGAAGGGTCTTGGCTAGAGATATAAGGGGTGCGAAGTCCTTCTGACCGTTCTCATCCGCCACAATATGCGGGCAGCCGTTTAGGCCGCTTGCGCCGGTGGTAAAGATACGCGACTTAACCTCCTCGCTCTTGGGGGGAACAATACAGTTGGTGGTAAACAGTATGGGCCCGTGAAACGACTCAAACTCACCGGTCTGTTTCCACCACGCGTTGCCGTAGTTGCCCGCAAAATGGGCATACTTTTTAAACGCAGGGTAGTAGTGGGCGGGCAGCATCTCGCTGTGGGTATACACATCCACGCCAGAGCCTTCGGTCTGCTCCAGCAGCTGCGCGAGGTCGGTAAGGTCATGGCCCGAGATTAGGATGGCGGGGTTACTCCGTACACCGATATTGACAGAGGTAATTTCGGGGTGCCCGAAGCGGGAGGTGTTGGCCTCGTCCAGCAGCGCCATGCCCTTTACACCGTATTCTCCGGTTTTCAGGGTTAGAGCGGTCAGCTCCGGTACGGTGAGGGTGTCGTCCAGCGTGGCGGCAAGGGCCTCGTAGAGAAAGGCGTACAGCTCGTCGCTTTCTTTCCCAAGATTCTTCGCGTGCTCCGCATAAGCGGCCAGCCCCTTTACGCCGTAGGTGATAAGCTCGCGCAGGGAACGGATGTCCTCATCCTGTGTTGCCAGCACGCCCACGGAGGAAGCCTTGGCGAGCATCCCTTCCCTGCTGTCTGCACAAAAGGTGGCAGCGTCATGCAGATCCTTGGGGAGTACCGGCATTTTCAGCGTTTCCCTAAGCGCAAGCAGCGCCGTAAGCTGGCGCTCGATCGCTTCACCGTCAAAGTTTGCGTTGGTAATGGTCATAAAAAGTCCGCGCAGCACCTCACCGTTTATTGCGCCCAGTGTGCTTACCTCGGCGCCGCTTTTTATGACCAGCTGCGCGATGCCCTTGAGGGTGTAGATCAAAAGATCCTGAAGAGATGCGGTATCTTCGGTTTTACCGCAAACGCCGCGCATGGTGCAGCCCTTGCCGCCCGCGGCCTCCTGACATTGATAACAAAACATGCTCATATCATTTCCTCCTAAATTTATTTTGGTCTATATAAAGGCGAGTGAAGGCAGGCTGCTATAATAATCCCGTTTTAAACAAAATAGGTATTATTCCAGCACACGGCCGTCGGTGGAGATGGTGACTACCTGCCAGGGAATAAACTTTCCGCTTTGCTGCAACGCACGCTTCACCGCGTTCTCAATACCGCCGCAGCAGGGGACCTCCATACGCACCACGGTGACGCTTTTAATGCTGTTGTTTTCGAGTATAGCCGTGAGCTTTTCGCTGTAGTCGCCCTCGTCAAGCTTTGGACAGCCGATGAGGGTGACGCGATTTTTAATAAACCGGTTGTGAAAATCGCCATAGGCATAGGCTGCGCAGTCTGCGGCTACCAGCAGGTTCGCGTTCTCAAAGTAGGGCGCGTTTATCGGCACAAGCTTAATCTGCACCGGCCACTGGGTCAGTCGGCTGCTTACATTCTCCTCGACATGCCCGCCGCCGTGGGAATGCGCCTCCTCCGCAGACGGTGCGCGCGCGATTGCTTTGGAGTGGCTTCCCGGGCAGCCGCAGGGCAGGGGGGCAGAGGGTGCGGAATGCCCGGTTTTTTTGCCGGCATCTTTGTGCCGTGCAACCGCCTGCTCGTCATAGGCGGCCGCTTCGCGCAGCTCAAAGGTAATAGCGCCGGTGGGGCAGGCTGGCAGGCAGTCACCTAGGCCGTCGCAGTAGTCGTCTCGCAAAAGCTTTGCCTTACCGTCCACCATGCCAATGGCGCCTTCGTGGCAGGCCTCGGCGCACAGCCCGCAGCCGTTGCATAGAGCTTCGTCTATTTTAATAATTTTTCGTAACATCGTTCTCACCGTTTCCCTTTCAAAATTTTCTGTTTGACTTCATGACCCTATCTTACTATGATGAAGAGAATAAGTCTGTTGGTTTTACAACAGAAAAAGGACGGATTATTGTGTTGAAAGAAAATTTACTGCCGCTAAAGGCTTCCGCGCTGTTTGCGGGCATTGCCGATGCCGACCTTTCCCCCCTGCTCTCCTGCCTTGGGGCGACGATAAAGGCCTACGCAAAGAACCAGACGGTGTTTTTAAGCGGAGATACCCCCGCAAACCTGGGGGTTGTGCTATCCGGCCAGGTGCAGGTGTTTCAGGAGGACTACTATGGAAACAAGAGCATCTTTGCCCATATTGCGGCGGGGGGCCTGTTTGCGGAGGCATTTGCCTTTGCGCAAATAAAAGCGCTCCCGGTCAGCGTCATGACGACGACCGAAAGCGAGTTGCTTTTTATCGACTGCAAGCGCCTATCCGCGCCCTGTATGAGCGCGTGTGCCTTTCACAGCCGGTTGATTGGGAATATGATGGGTATTCTTGCCCGCAAAAATATCGCGCTTACCCAAAAGCTTGAGCTTGCGGCAAAGCGCACCACGCGGGAGAAGCTGATGGCATACCTATCCGCCGAGGCAAAACGGGCGGGGAGCGGACAGTTTTACATCCCCTTTAACCGTCAGGAGCTTGCCGATTACCTGTGCGTGGAGCGCAGCGCCATGTCCGCCGAGCTTGGCAAGCTGCGGGATGAAGGTGTAATGCGTTTTCACAAAAATGAGTTTGAGCTGTTGTAGCCTAAAGACCAAAGTAGTCGCAGATAAACATGGCGTTAGAAAGGTACAGGCGCTCGTAATAGCCATCTAGGTTCATGCCAATGATCTGGGTAATCTTATTCAGGCGGTTTTTTAGGGTGTGCCGATGAATAAACAGCTTTTGGGAGGCCTCGGCGTTGTTGCAGGAGCAGGCGAAATACACCCGCAGGGTGTGAATGTAGTTGCCGCTGTGCTTTTTGTCATGCACAAACAGCTTGCTGAGTGCCTCCACCGAAAGCTCTACCGCGCGCCCGTCGGTTTGCAGCTGCTCAAAGAGGCGAAAGAGGGGGAGGTTCTGGTAGGGGCAGATGCCCCGCTTGGCCCCAATGCGCTTTAGCTCCTCACAGCATTCCATGGCCTGGGAAAAGGCGTCGCTTAACTGCTCTTTGGGGGCAATGGAGCTTCCTACATACAGGTTCAGCCCCTCCTCAGCGGAGAGCAGCAAGAGCTGATTTGAAAGCTCGGGAACCAGGTCCCAAAAGGTGGTGTCGTCCCGCAGGGCAAGCACCAGCATGGCCTTATCCCCGGCAATCTCGGGTTTTAAAAAAAGGCACTTGCTTTGGATGCAGGATTGCAGCCGACGAATGCCCCGCTCCACCAGCTGGGGCGGGGTTTGCGTCGTTCCCGAGGGCTGGGCCAGCATCAGGCGCATACGCGATTCATGGGGAGCGCCCTGCCCCTCTCCGCCCGCGATGTAGGCGCTCAGGCGCTCCCGCAGCACCTCAAGGTCGGGGTCTCGGCGTCCTGTCGCCTCCACTCCGATGTTGGAGAGAAGGACATGCAGGATATGGGAAAACGTCAGCTCCTTGGGCAGGCTGATTACCGGCAGACCATAGCGGTCCGCCTCCCTGATAATATACGCGGGAATCTCATGGATGTAATATCCCGGCTGTATCAGGATGCCGCTGACCCCCCGCTCCTTGAGGTACGCAATCAGGTTGTTGTGCTTTGCTTCCTCATTTAGCCCATAGCCGGTGGTAACCAACAGCTCGCCGCGCTGAAGGGAGCCCGGCTCATCGAGTATCTCCATGACATTTGCCCACAGGATGCGGTTATTAAGACCCTTTTCCCCTGCCGCAACCACTGCGCCGGCAAACAGCCGGTGTTCTGTGATATGGCGCACCAGAAAATCCATCTGCGTCACTCCCCTTTGCGCTTTGCGTTATGGTTCATATCATAACGCAGTCTGCCCAAGATAGCAACAGCTTACACTATTCCCGTTATAAAACGTTAATGGCAAACTGTACTGCGAGGCACCGGTTTAAAAGGGTAGCGTCTATAATACTAATCCCCTCAAAAAGAGTCGATAAAAATCCGCGTGAAAACCCATAAATTAAAGCTTTTCACTTGATTTTTATACTCTTTCAAATCGGATATTAGTATAAAATCAAGTGAAAAGTGACCTCTACCATTCTGCATTTTTAAGCGGACTATAAACACGCGAAGGCAGGGAGGGAACCGAGTTCCCTCCCTGCCTTCGATAAAAATTAGAGTGATAAGTGATAAGTGATAAGTGATAAGTGATATCAGAATAAAGCGAAATAGCTTAACCTGGTATGTACAAAAAGACAAGAAGCAGTATGAAGCAAAATGCATGGAGTGTTCAGTTAAATCAGGAAGAACGAGACGAGAAGGGTAGCGCCCAGACCGCAGACAACCGGAATGAGGTTCTTTCTCGCAAGGTCAGCCGCCTTAACGTTGCAGATAGCCGCTACAGGGATAACCGCCCAAGGAATCACAGTGCCGCCGCCGACCCATACGGTCACAAGCTGACCAAGGGCGGTGAGGGTTGCAACGTTAGCGCCCGAAGCGATGGAGAAGGTCTGTGCAAGCGAACCGATCAGCGGCAGGCCCGAGAAGCCGGAGCCGTCAAGTCCGGTAACGATACCGATAAGCGCCTGCATAATCGCAACAGGAATCTTAGCCATGGGGATTGCGTTAGCAAGAGACATACCGAGGTCTGTCAGGATATTGGGTGCGCCCTCTCCCAAAACCTTGGCTGCCATTTCGCCGCTGCCCATAAAGAAGAACGACGCGATTACGATAACGGGAGCAAAGATCTTGATGGCGAAGATAAACCCGTCCTTGACCATATCGGTGATATCATCCAGCGAGTTGAGGGGATGACCGCGGAAGATGAGGATGATACACATGATGATGACTGCGGTGCCGCCAACCAGCGCCGTTGCGTCGCCGCCGACAATCTTAAACACAATCATCAGAATAACATCAATGACAAAGGCAAGGGGGGTAAGGATGGCAATAAAGTAGGCAAACCGGGTAGCCTTTACAGGCGCGGCTGCCTCAACCTCTACAGCGGTGGTTTCGGCGGTGCCTTTCTTCATATCCCGCAAAAACAGTACAAACGCGACGGCGATGGTGACAACCGACATCACCGCCCAAAGGGGGATGCTGGCCGCCATAACGTCGGTGGTGGAAAGCCCCGCGGCCTTCGCGGAAATAGCCGGCGCGCCTTGGATAAAGTAATCGCCCGAAAGTCCGAGGCCGTGACCAAAAAGGTTCATGGCAACCGCTGCCCAGATGGCGGGCAGACCGGATTTAAGCGCTACGGGCAGCAGGATGGCGCCAACCAGCGCAACCGCCGGTGAGGGCCAAATAAACCAAGAGGCGATAAGCATTACGCAGCCGACGGCAAAGAACGCCACCTTCTGGGTTTTAATCACCTTTTTAAGCGGGCTGATCATCAGCTCATCCGCGCCAATGCTGCTTAGACATTTTGACATGGACACGACCAGCGCGATAACGATGATGATGCCCATAAACTCGTTGGACGAGCTCACCAGCGAGTTATACATCACCTGAATCGCGGAGATGACGTTGCCGCCGCTGCTGACAAGACCCATCAAAAACACGCCGATGATGCAGGGCAGAACGATCTCTTTTTTAAGTAACAGTACAGCGATGATGATTACCGTCATAATAATGTAGACGTAGTGCAAAGCCCCAAGTGTAATCATTTTCTTCTCCTCATTTTGTAAAATTTCCTGCTATGTCCCCCTCAAAACAAGGCTTGGCTACGCGTTTCGCCCTGCTGCGGCTACCTTGGCTTCCTGCACCATAAAGACGCCTGTAAGCCCCAGCTTTTCAACGCGTTCCTTAATTGCGCTCACATCGGTGGTATACTGCCCCAAAGACTTCATGCGCTCAAACAGCACCGAGCCCGAGAAGGTGTACTTTAGGCCTAGCCCTTTTTCCGTCTTCATCTGCTCATTGACATAAGCAATCGCATCCCCTATCGCAAGCTCTCTGGGCAGGATAAGCGGCTCGCTCTCAAGGGCGAACCTTACCGCGTTGTAACCCGCAAGGGTACCGGTGACGATGGCTTCGGTATGCCCCACCAAAAGCCCCGCCTTTTCTCCCGCGCAAAACAGGTTTTCAACACCCTCGACCTTTAGCGCGTCGTTTCTTGGCGCCATAGCAAAATATCGCATCGAGTTCCCTTTGCCGCCGGCATAGGGGTCCTCGTATCGCGCTTTTTCAAAGCCTGGAATCTTGTGCAGCCTGCCAAGGTCAAAGAAGGGTGACATTAGCTTGGCATGGCCGGTATCGAGTAAAATAACATTCTGCTTAAACTCCTCCAGCGCATACTGCTGGCAGGCCTTGATGGATAGGTGGTCCTCAATCAGCTCCGCCGGAATGGGAATAACCGCCACACCGTCGCGCTCCAGCTTTTCCACAATCTCGTGGGAGAGTGATTCCTTGTACAGCTTGCAGGAGCCGCTCATGGCGCCTACCGTGCCGCCCGCCTTTTTGCCCTGCACCTCGGGCACGCCCGCCATCCCGGCTAGGGACACCCTCCCGCCGAAGCTTGGGCAGCGCAGGATGCACATGGCACAGCCGTTGCCGTATTTATTGCAGTTGTTCATTGGGCCCGCCGTACCTGTGGTATCCACAAACACATCGCCTTCCCACCAGTTGCCGTCGCCCGCCTCAACCGCGGAGATGGACTTATCGGCCATGCGGATGTTCGAGATTCTTGAGTTTAGCACCACCTCAACACCAATGCTCTGGAGGTAATGCTCCACCGCCGCGGGAGTGGTGGCAATATCATACAGGTTAGCGTGCTTATGGCCGGGGAACTCGATATTAACATGGCGTGAGTTTTCATCTACCAGCTCAAAAATCTCCCCGCCGCCCAAGGCAATGGCCTCCTCGGTTGCGGTAAAGCGCCCGTTGTTGCGCATAATGCCGCCTACAAGGCCGGTGCCAAGCAGCATATCGGTGCGCTCATGCAGCGTAACCTCCGCGCCGCCTTTTCTTGCGGCAACGGCGGCGGCACAACCCGACCAGCCTCCGCCAACAATTACAACCTTCATCGTCATAATCTCCTTTTACCATTGATGATTAAGCCCAAAAAGCTTGCTGCCTTTTCAAATTAGGCAGGATAAAAATGCGGCTCCAAGCTGGCAGGCAGGAACCGGAATTACCAAACAGACTAAAAAAAACAAAAAGAGCGTCTGCCAAGGGGGGTAAATGGTACACATAGCCCCTTAACAAACGCCATCGTTTTGTTGGCTCTCATGATAAATGCCCTTCGGCGTTTTGTCAAGCGTGTTTTCGTAATTTGACGAACTTTCAAATAAATGACCCAAAAACATCTCGATTGTTTGGGTAAAATGAATAATTATCAGGAAAAATGTGTATTCATGCATCGCTTGCCAAGCCACCATTGCTATTCAGGTCTTTTTTTGCGGTATGGACACTTTGTCCATACCCCCATACCTTTTGCGTACATCCCGTAGATTGCCCTTGCCGCGCGGACTGCGTTACAATAAAAGCAAATGCAGGACATGGCAGGCAAAAATTTGATTAAAAACTTCGATCAATGGCTATGGAATACAAATCCCCTCAATAAGTGCTTTTAGCAACGGTTATAGCATCGGAATGACGCGGGCGCTGTCACGGTCGCGTAGCAATAACTAAGCAGGAGTCATCCGCTTTGGGCGATACCGCCCGTTAACAGAAAGGAGTGCAAAATGAGCGATATGAGCCAAATGAACAGTTTGGGCTGTAGAATTTTAATCACCGAGGAAATTAATGCACAGGGCGTACAGCTTTTGAAGGATAACGGTTACGAGATACGCATGGGAACCGGCATCTCGGAGGACACCGTTGTGCGTGAGATAGAGGATTGCGACGCGATTTTAACACGCAACGCCATTATTACCGAAAAGATTATGCTGGCGTCGGATAGGCTGAAGGTGGTTGCCATGCACGGCGTGGGGGTGGATAATATTGATATCTCCGCCGCTACCCGCCTTGGTATTTGGGTGGTAAACGCCGCGCACTCCAACATGGTGTCAGTGGCGGAGTTTACCATGGGGCTAATCCTTGACCTTGCGCGTAACATCCTGCCCTACGACCGCCGTCTTCGCACCGGCGACTGGAATGTTCGCCGCATGATTGGCACCGAGCTTGCGGGCAAGACCCTTGGTGTCATCGGGATGGGCAATATCGGCTCGCTGGTTGCCAAAAAGGCCGCTGCAGGCTTTGATATGAAGGTGCTTGCGTACAAGCGCACGATTGCCGGGGCAAGACCGATAGAAGGCGTTAGCTATACCCAGGACATGGACGAGGTGATTCGCCGCGCGGACTTTTTGAGCCTGCATGTACCCTATACCCCCGGCACGGCGGAGCTGATTGGCGCCCGCGAGCTTAGCATGATGAAGCCCGGCGCGTTTTTGATTAACACCGCGCGCGGCGAGGTGGTTGACGAATCGGCGCTGTACGAAACGCTGCGCGACAAGAGGATAGCGGGAGCCGCCGTGGATGTTTTTACCGGCGAGATCCCAAAGGAGGATAACCCCCTGCTAACACTGGATAATATCATCGTCACCCCCCACGCCGCCGCGTTTACCGCTCAGGCAGTCGCCAATATGGCACTGCATTCGGCATTGGGCGTGCATGAGGTGCTCAGCGGGCAGGAGCCCACCTGGTCGGTTAACCGTCCCGTCTGTGTAAACAAGGTATGCGTATAAACGCATACACTTTTTCAAATAATTCTTCTCTTTGCTTTGCTGATTGCTAATTGCGTACAAGGGGTTTGAAGATACCTTCAAACCCGACCTGCCCCGGTTTGGGGGGAGCCGTGACACAATCCCCTGTGCCACGGCTTAATTGGCATGACAATATACTTATTAATAATATGCGGCGGTTTGCATACTCAAGCCTAACTTAAAAATAATCCTTCAAAAGCCCGCGCCGGCAAAACGGGCATAGCCGTTTTGCGGGGGAGGGAAAGACGCTTTGCCGGATAAATTTGGTGTCTGAAGCGCTCGTTTAAGAATACAGCGAAAGCACCGTACTGCTACGAAGGGAATGAATAAAGCATGAGCGACAAGGAATATAGATTCTCACCTGCGGCAAGGCTTGACGAAATGTTCTTTTCCCCCATCCGTGTGATGCTGGATAAGGTGCGGGAGGCGGGGGAGCGCGGCGTGAAGGTAGTGCCTCTGGTTGCGGGAGAACCGGATTTTAACACCCCGCAGGAGATAAAGGATGCAACCGCCCGCGCGCTAGCGGCAAATTTCACCCATTACGGCTCCAACCGCGGTCAGCCAAAGCTGCGGCGGGCAATTGCCCGGCTGTTAGAAAAAGACACGGGCATTGCCTACGATCCTGAAACCGAGCTGCTGGTGACCTGCGGCGGTGCCGAGGCAATAAACAACGCCATTTTGGCTACCGTCAACCCGGATGATGAAATTATACTGTTTACCCCCGTCTTTGTGAGCTACGAAAACCTGCTGCGCATGTGCGGCGCCAAGGTGGTGGAGCTGCCGCTGCGGGGAGAAAACGGCTTTCAGCCCGATATGGAGGAGGTGCGGCGCAGCATAACCACAAAAACTCGCATGATGATACTAAACAGCCCCAACAATCCCACGGGAGTGGTGTTTACCCGTGAGCTGCTGGGCGATTTGGCGAGGCTTGCCTGCGAGCACAACCTGTTGGTGTTCTCGGATGAAATATACAGCACGCTGACCTACGGCGGCACTCAGTTTTGTTCTATCGCCTCCTTTCCGGGGATGCGGGAGCGCACGATTATGATGAATGGCTTCTCAAAGGCCTACGCCATGACAGGCTGGAGGCTTGGCTATATCGCGGCGGAAAAAAGCATCCTATCCGCCATCCTTAAGGTGCATCAGTACTCCACCACCTGCGCTCCCACCTTTATACAGGAAGGGCTTGCGGAGGCCATGGAGAATAAAGGCACCCTCGCGGCGGTAGGCGAAATGAAAGAAACCTTTGCACAGCGACGCGCACTGCTGCTGCGGGGGCTCGACAGCATTCCCAGGCTGCGCTATACTCGGCCGGACGGCGCGTTTTACGTCTTTGTGGATGTTTCGCAAACCGGTCTTTCCGGCGATGCCTTTGCCGCACGCCTGTTTGATGAAAAGCAGGTTGCAACCGTCCCGGGCTCGGGCTTTGGCAAGGGGTGCGAAAGCTATGTGCGCCTGTCCTTTGCCACGGGTGAGCAGAATATTACCGAAGGGCTAAAGCGCATTGCGGAGTTTACCGCCGCGCTGTAATACAGATATCCTCAAATAAGCGTAGAAATGCAGATAAAAATCCGCGTGAAAACCCATAAACCAAAGCAGAGTGCTTCACATAACTTGGTACACGCTACACGTTTAAAGCTCATAGCAATTGTTATAGACACAGGCTTTTACATAGCTTGGAACGATTTCAGGACGAGAATAGTATTAAGCCAAAGGAAGCGGTACGATGGATTTTCAGACCATGGTGGGGCTGCAGCTTATGCTGTTTCTACTAATCTTAGCGGGCGTATACGCGCAAAAGCGCGGTATCCTTAACGAGCAGGCGCAAAAGATGCTCTCCGACCTGTTAATCGGGGTAATTTTACCCTGCAATATCGTTTCTTCCTTTCATATTGAGCTTACCCCAAGGCTGCTGTATGAATCGGGGCTTGTGCTGGTGGTTGCGTTTGGAGCGCAGGTGTTATTCTTGCTCTTTAGCCGCATCTTCTATTTTAAAACAGAGCGCAGGCGGCAAATGGTTTTGCGCTACGCCACTATATGCTCCAACGCGGGCTTTCTGGGCTTACCCCTTGCGGGCAGCATCTTTGGCGCGGAGGGTACGCTGTACGCCTCCATCGCGCTGATTCCGCTGCGAGTGTTTATGTGGTCGTCGGGACTTTCGCTGTTTACCAAAACCAGCGCAAAATCCACGTTTAAAACGCTCATAACCCATCCCTGCATTATTGCGGTGTTTGTAGGCTTTGGCGTGCTGTTTATGCCATGGGAGCTGCCAACCTTCCTTGCCAAAGCGGTTGACAGCATTGGTGGCTGTACCATTCCTGTTTCTATGATTATCATCGGCAGCATTCTCGCCGGGGTGAATATTAAGAAGGTGGTTAGTTTCGTTTCGCTGTACTTTTCCTTTATCCGCCTCATCCTCATTCCGGTGGCGCTGTATGGAATCTTAGTTCTTCTGCCGGTGCCGCCGCTGGTTACCGGGGTTACGGTGCTGCTGGCCGCCATGCCTGCGGGAAGCACTACGGCAATATTGGCGGCGCGCTATGACGGCGACGCGGAGTTTGCCTCAGCGTTGGTGTTTGTTTCAACCCTGCTGTCGCTGGTCACCATCCCGCTCCTGGCCTTTGCGCTGTTTTAGCGGTGACTTTGCCAGGTTGGCACAGCAGGCAGATTTGCAGTAACTCCATTAACCCATATAATACGCGGCAAAAGGCTGCGACCTTGTATTTATCAGCCTTAAAAACTTGTTTGTCTGTTTGTAAATATGCTATAATAATAGTGCTTAAAGTACCTTACCAAAAGTATGCAATACTAATCCCGCTTTAAAGCAATTTAAAAAAGGGATAACCCAAAAACGGTTTAACCGGGAATAGTATAAAGCAAAGCTGCCGCACCCTGTAAGCTCTCGGGGTGTGGCATTGAGTGCGCTTGGCGTTGATGAATCTCTTGATGTTTTCGGTTCTGATATTTGGCAAGTCATGGAGCGGAAAAACGGGCGAATGGCCACCTTTGATTGAAACAGCCCGGTGAATCCAAAAAAAGCTTGGCATTTAAGGTTCCGGCAAATGAGGACTAAACAAGAATTTATCAAAAGCTAAGGAGAAGTATAAACTATGTTACAGCAGGTAATGACAGCACCCGGCAAAATTGAGTTTCGCGAGCTTCCCGTACCGGAGCTAAAGCCCGGTGAGGTCCTGGTTAAGGTTATGAAGATTGGCGTATGCGGTTCGGATATCCATGTGTTTCACGGCGAGCATCCGTTTACCTCCTATCCCGTCACGCAAGGCCATGAGGTGTCCGGCGAGATCTCACGCTTGGGTGAGGGGGTAACACAGCTTATGGTTGGGCAAAAGGTGACGATTCAGCCGCAGGTAGTATGCGGAGAATGTTACCCCTGCCGTCATGGAAGGTACAACCTGTGTGAGGAGCTTAAGGTAATGGGCTTTCAAACCGCAGGCACCGCTTCGCACTTTTATGCGGTTGAGGCAGGCAAGGTAACCCCTATCCCCGAGCAGGTTAGCTTTGACGAGGGTGCCATGGTCGAGCCGCTGGCAGTTGCCGTACACGCGCTGCGGCAGGCGGGGGATATAAAGGGCACGAAAATTGCGGTGCTTGGAGCGGGGCCAATCGGCAATCTTGTGGCGCAGGCGGCGAAGGGACTTGGCGCCGGGCAGGTTTTGATCACGGATATCAGTGATACGCGGCTGAAAAAGGCGAAGGAGTGCGGGGTGGATTATTGTGTAAACACCCGTGTCACAGACTTGGGCGAGGCAATGCAAAACGCCTTTGGCCCGGATAAGGCCGACATAATATACGACTGCGCGGGCAATAACGTTACTATGGGCCAGGCCATAAAGTACGCCCGAAAGGGCAGTGTCATTATTCTTGTAGCCGTTTTCGCGGGTCCCGCGCAGGTTGACCTTGCGGTGCTTAACGACCATGAGCTGGACCTGAAAACCTCCATGATGTACCGAAATGAGGATTATCTGGACGCCATCGAGTTAATCAGCACAAGCAAGGTGCAATTAAATCCGCTTATATCTAAGCATTTTAAATTTAGAGATTACCTCAAGGCCTACCAATATATCGACGAGCATAGGGAAACCACCATGAAGGTGATTATTGATGTGCAGGAATAGCCCTTGTAATACTAATTTCCTCAAAAAGAGTCGATAAAAATCCGCGTGAAAACCCATAAATTAAAGCTTTTCACTTGATTTTTATACTCTTTTAAATCGGATATTAGTATAAAGCGATAAGGAGGAAACGCGATGTACGATGTAGTTGCGCTGGGCGAGGTTCTAATTGATTTTACACCAAACGGCACCAACGAAATGGGAATGCAGCTGTTTGCCCGTAACCCCGGCGGCGCGCCTGCCAATGTACTGGCGATGAATGCGAAGCTGGGCGGGAAAACCGCGTTTATTGGCAAGGTGGGCAGCGATGAGTTTGGACGCTTTTTAGTCGATGCCCTGCAAGATGCCGGGATTGACATCTCGGGTGTGCGAAAAAGCGAGGATGTGAACACCACCCTCGCCTTTGTACAGCTGGATGACAGGGGAGACCGCTCCTTTAGCTTTTACCGAAAGCCTGGCGCGGATATAACGCTGTGTGCGCAGGAGATAAAAGAAGAGCTAATAAAACACTGCCGCATCTTTCATTTTGGGTCAGTATCGCTTACCGATGAGCCCAGCCGGGGGGCAACGCTTTGTGCCGCGTCTGTGGCCAAAAAGGCGGGCGCGCTCGTTAGCTACGACCCGAATTACCGCCCCCTTTTGTGGGACAATGAGGACCGAGCTAAAAAAGAAATGCTGATAGGCCTGGAACTTGCGGATGTGGTGAAGGTATCGGCTGAGGAAATGCAGCTCTTAACCGGAGAAACGGATCTGCTTTTGGGAGCGAAAGGCCTGGCCGCACACGGGCCGGTGCTGGTTCTTATTTCACTGGGTGAAAGGGGCGCGTTTTATTTTAGCCAAGCGGGAGCTGCCGCCATTGCGACTTATAATGTGCATACCATCGATACTACCGGCGCGGGGGATGCCTTTTTGGGAGCGGTGCATTATTGCCTGCGTAACCGGAGCAGGCAGGACCTTATGCGGCTTACAAACGAGCAGTTACGCGAGATTATCGTATTCGCCAACGCCTGCGGGGCGCTGACCACGACGAAAAAGGGCGCGATTCCCGCGCTGCCGACGCGAGAGGAAGTTTTGTCATGCATTCAAAACACCCCCGTGCTGTGATGACGCGGCGCAATACTGTTTTGCGGTAAAAATAGCGAACGAGAAATATCCATAAGCTAGAGCGTTTCACTTGATTCATATGCTGTTTTAAGTCGGTTATTAGTATAACCTGCTGCTTTAATATCCATAACAATCGCACCCCCGAACACAACTGTGCTCGGGGGTGCGATTGTTGCTTATCCAATGGTCAGCCCGCCCTCGGGAAAGCCGGGGACATCAAACCAAACCGCACGCTCAAGGAGTGCGTTGACTGCAATGGCGCAAACCACGGCGCCGCCGTCGGGACAGTCCCGGGAGCGCTCGCCAATCCACTTGGCGCGACCTATTTTGGCAAGCTTTCCCTTGGTGCCGTTGGCGGCGTCCTCCGCCACTTCTGCCGCGCGCAGGGCCGCCTCGGCAATCTCACCTGTTTGCTCGTAGCCTTCCACAATTGCTTCTGAATAAGGAATCAGGGCATCGAGCACTGTCTTATCCCCCGGCTGCGCCCTGCCGCGAATCATGATAATACTCACCATTCGCTCTGGAATACGCAGGATGTCCAGGTCCTTAAACACGGTCTTGTCCTTCATAAGCTTCGAGGCTTCGAGGATGGAGAGGCTTGAAAGGGTTCCCATGGTTGAGGGCGCATCGCGGTTAATGGCAATCGCGCAGCGGCGCAGCAGACCCTCTATCCCGTCGTCATGCGGCTTGGATAGCTCTCCCAGAAGGCTGTAGCCCGCCTTCTCCATAGAAATACCCAGGTCACCATCACCGGTAAGGTTATCAATGTGCGTGAGCAGCTCCTTGGCCTGTATCAGTCTATATGCGATAAGCTCCAGCCGCTGCCGTAACATCGTAATGTCGTAACTCATCCCTGTTCTCCCCCCCCGCTAAAAGCTGACGAAAGGCGTGCGTGCGGGTTGGTCCAGAAGGTTTGTCAGCTCGTCGTCCAGTCTCATAATCGTAACCATCGCGCCGCTCATTTCCATAGTGGTCACATACTCGCCCACATAGCTGCGCGTCACCTGAATACCTCGATGAGTCAGCCGTTTTTCAATATCGTGATAATAGATGAATTGCTCCTCCTGGCAGGTGGCCCCAAGACCGTTTACCAGCACCGCCACCTCGGCGCCCTCGTGCAATGAGAGGTCGTCCGCAAGCTTGTCCGCCACAATGGCGGCGATTTCGTTGCTTGGCTGCCACTTAGTGCGTATCACACCCCGCTCTCCGTGAATGCCTACGCCAAGCTCCATTTCATCCTCGCCGATGTTGTAAATGGGGTGGCTGGTGCTCGGCAGCTGGCAGGGCTCGAACGAAACACCGAAGGAGGACATTTGAGCGATGGCCTTTTGTGTCACCCGCACCACCTCCGGCAGCGGCAGCATAAGCTGAGCCGCCGCCCCGGCTATTTTAAAGGCAAACACGATACCGGATATAGCCCGCCTGTCCTTCCAGCCAAGCCGGGGCGCGGAGGAGGCGTCGTCGGATACGACGACAATGGAGGTTTCAATACCCTCGGCCTGAGCAAGCTCCTGCGCCATTTCAAAATTCATCATGTCGCCCATGTAGTTGCCGCACAGGTACACTACGCCGCCGCCGTGGGGAACCGATTGTGTGACGCGAAAAATGGTATCGCTGCTGGGGGATGAGAACACATTGCCTACCGCGGCGCCGTCGCAAAGCCCTTCGCCTACATAACCCATAAACACAGGCAGGTGCCCAAAGCCACCGCCTGTCACGATAGATACCTTATCGGGTGAGGGAAACACGGCGCGGCTGACGGCGCACTGGTCGTCACTGTGGCATTTTAGCTGTCTTTTATGGGCGGCGAGAATTCCGGCAAGACTTTCTTCCACAAAGTTAGAGGGGTTGTTTAAAAACTTTTTCACAGTGTATCGCCGTTCCTTTCCATCTTCGGCTTTCTTGCCCTAGACCCTTTGGCCGGACAGGGCTTGATGAAGGACATCGTCGGGTTGTCCTTTCTCCTCCATTAGCAGGGGCTGAATAATTTGCTGATGCCGGGTGTTATCCCGCAGCAGAAACAGGTTCATAAGGTTTATAAGGTCTACCTGGCTTTGGTCGCTCAGGGACAAAAACAGCCTTAGCACCTCGTCGGCGGAGGTGGAGCTGCCGTCTGGCAGGCGAACCTTTCGCTTAAAGGTGTTAAAGTCAATGCGCATACGCGTCCTGCCCAGCAGGTAATCGAGCGAGACGCAGAAATAATCCGCAAGCCTTACTGTAGTTTCAATGTCCGGATAGTTCACACCAGACTCATAGTGTGAGATGGTCGCTACCGAGACGTTTAGGTGTTTTGCCAGAACGGATTGATTGATGCGGTTATCCCTTCTCAGCTCGGCGATCATATCCCCCAGTAACATAAGCGTGTTCACCCTTTTTCTTTCGTTGAAATTATGCGAGAGTATGAAGTTTTTGCGTTGACACCAATTTCGCTTTTAAACGGTATTAGTGCTAGGTGAGAAAAAAGTCGGTTCCCCTGCGCCCCTGAAAGGGGTGCGGGGCGATGTTTCGTGCTCGCAGATTAATTTAAGAAAAACTGAAATTGTTAATAGATTGTGATACTAACTATACAATTTTTTCACAAATAGTCGTTTACGCTATTTTTTCTCTATAATTTAAAACGAATAGTAGACAATGTTCCATACGGGCATTGCCGATGATTCTATTATGTATAAAAATTTGAAATTTGTAAAGGGGGAGTATGGATAAAATGCTGTAGCACGTCGTATTTATTTTGCGCGTTACCCGGCCTGAAACTACCCAACCGTGTTTCCATTATGTCAAGTATTTAACGAATACTCAATTTTTGGCTTCCTTCATCAACATATCAACGCAGTATTACTTGGTAAGGTACTGTCTGAAAGCAATTACAGCAAATAACCCGAAACACTTCAATGAACCCGAGAACATTTAAACACTCACGCACTGTTTTATCAATTATCTCATTCCGTTTTTAGACAGTCCACATAAACAAGGAGGAAAAGTAGTGAAAAAGACCTTAACACGCATGTTATCTTTGGGCGCGGCATTGGTGCTTTGCCTAACTCTTGTGCTCACTGGCTGCGCACAGGGCAATACTCCCGCGACTTCTTCTGGTGGCGCACCCGCCTCATCCGCAGGTGCTTCCAGCGCCGAGCAGGATATCGTGGAGATTCAAATCCTTGCCCCCCTGTTCTCTGACCCGCCTGATATGACCAATGAGTTTTGGACAAAGTATCAGGAGCTCACTCGCAGCAAGCTTAAAGTGGAGTGGGTGGATTCAGGCAACTTCCACGATGTGTTCCACCTTCGCATCGCTTCCGCCGACCTTCCTGAGGTTGCGGGTGTGCCCGATAAGCGCAGCCCTGTACTGCTGCAGGCTATCGATAACGGCGCGTTCTGGGATCTAACCGACACCCTCGGCGATTTCAGCGAGTACACCAACCTGCGCGACAACGTAGCGTTAAACTGCTACAAGTATTTGTCGGTGAACAACCGCATCTACGCCACACCCCGTTCCCGTACCATGATTGACCTTGGCGTCAACATCCGCAAGGACTGGTTTGACAAGCTGGGCATTCCGCTTCCCACCAATGTGAAGGAATACGCCGATGCGCTTGAGAAGATTGTAAAGTCCGACCCCGACGGCAACGGTGTTAACGACACCATTGGCCTTGTACATGCGGGTGCAGACGGCTCGCTCCCCGGTTCCCTGGACGCGGCATTCGGCGCGCTGACTCCTCAGTACGATTCTGAAGGCGGTCAGTATCCCCCCAAGCTCAACGACGGGTATATTGAGTATGTCACCTACATGCGCGACCTGTACGCAAGAGGCATCCTCGACCCTGAGTACGCCGGCATTAAGCACGAGGACGGCTTTAGCAAGTTCTCCACCAACCGCGCCGCTTCCTATATCATGAGCATCTGGCACCACTGGGAGTGGGAGAAGGGCAGTGCTCAGGTACAGAAGGACCCTGTTCCAGAGGTTACCTCCGTTATCCTTGACGGCATTAATGGCAACAAGTCCGTTCGTCTTAATACAGGCGTATCCGGCGGCTACTATGTGAGCAGCAAGGTGCCTGAGGAGAAGATGAAGCGCATTGTACGCTACTTTGACGACGCCACCACCCAGGAGGTTACCTTCCTCGCGTACTACGGCATCGAAGGCATACACCATGACCTTGTGGACGGCACTCCCGTGCTTAACTCCAAGGGCATTGAGCAGATAAACGTATCGAGCAAGTGCGTCGGCCCGCTCGCCTACGCAAGGTACGGCAAGGTAGACAGCGCCGGCGGCACCAAGGAATACAACGCTGCCAAGCGCGAGATGGTTAAGGACTACGAGTCGGTAGGCAAGATTGACTTCTGGGGCACCGGCATCCTCATCTCCCCCACCTGGGCGAACAACTGGCCCAAGTATGAGGATGAGTTTAACGCCAATATGTCAAAAACCATTGCCGGGCAGATGTCTGTTGAGGATTTCCGCGCGTATGTAGAAAACCTGCGCGCAAACCCAGAGATAAAGCCTGCATTTGCAGAGTTTGCCGCTTCCTATGAAGCGATGTTTGGCACAAAATAATTAGTCCTACATTCCTACCATCCTTACCGGCAGCGAAGGCTGCCGGTAAGGAATATTATGGCATCTGGCTGATGGTTTGAATTGCCGTAATATTATACATAAAAGGAGTTATCACTATGGCTGAAAGCGCAGTTAAGGCAAAAAAAATAAAGCCGGCGCCCAGTAAAATCGGCTATGCCAATTCACGGCGGTCGAATTTCGGTCAGTACATTTCCGGTGTATTGCGTGAAATGGGGCGCCATAAGTTTTTGTACCTGCTTGCGGCACCTACCATTATCTATTTTGCCATCTTTCGGTACGGCCCTATGTGGGGTCTGCTGCTGGCATTTAAGGACTATAATCCCTTCAAGGGCTTTGCCGCCAGCGAGTGGGTGGGGTTTGACCTGTTCATAAGAATGTTTAAAGACTCGTTTTTCTTCGATATGTTCCGAAATACCATTGTTATAGCAATGCTAAAGCTGTTTTTCTACTTTCCCATTCCCATTATTCTTGCCATCATCCTCAATGAGGTGCGCCATAACCTGTACCGCAGGGTGTGCCAAACGGTTATATATTTTCCGCACTTTATCTCCTGGGTGGTTACCGCAAGCCTTACATTCTTCATGCTCTCGGTAAACATCGGTATCGTCAACAAAATCATTGTCGGCCTTGGAGGGGAGCAGATCAAGTTTCTCATTGAGCCGCAGTATTTTTGGGGAATCACGCTGGTGCAGTCTATTTGGAAGGAAGCGGGCTGGGGTACCATCATCTTTATGGCTGCCATCGCGGGCATCGACACCCAGCTGTATGAAGCCGCGATTGTTGACGGCGCGTCCCGTTTAGGCCGCATCTGGAATGTTACGATTCCCGGAATAATGCCGACGATCATCGTCGTTCTCGTACTGCGCCTTGGCCAGATATTCGACGTTGGCTTTGAGCAGATACTGCTGATGCTAAACCCCATGGTGCGCGACGTGGGTGAAATATTTGATACCTATGCGTACCGGCAGGGTATTTTGCAGGGACAGTTCAGCATAGGCGTCGCCGTAGGATTATTTAAGGGCCTCATAGGGCTCGCGTTCCTAATCGTATCCAATACCATAGTCCGAAAAACCGGCCACGAGGGGGTATTCTAAGCCATGGGTTATAAAAGATTTAGCGTAGGGGACATCCTCGTTTACTCCGTAGTATTTCTCGCGGCGTTTTTATCTATTTTTCCATTTTTGTATGTACTGAGTGTTTCGTTCACCGACCCGGAGGTATATATTCCCCTGCAATTTACGGTTATCCCCAAGCGGTTTTCACTCGAGGCATATGCGTTTATTATGAAAACGCATTCCTTTACTACCGCAATGTTTAACTCCGTGTTCGTCACCCTTGTGGGAACGGTTTTTAACCTGATACTCACCTTTACCGGCGCATACGGGCTTTCCAAGAAAAGTATGCCGGGTACCAAGTGGATACTCGCGCTGATCACCTTCACCCTGGTGTTTAATGCCGGTATGGTGCCAAGCTACCTGCTCGTAAAGGATTTGAACATGATAAACACCTACTGGTCAATCATCGTCCCCACCATGACCAACGCGTGGGCGATTATTGTGGTGCGCAACTTTATGGTGTCTATCCCCACCGAGCTTGAGGAGGCGGCAAAGCTTGACGGCTGTAACGATTTACAGGTGTTCATTAAGATTATCCTGCCTCTTTCCACCGCAGTGCTTGCCACGTTTGCTTTGTTTTTTGCAGTCGGTCACTGGAACTCGTACTTTAACACCATGCTGTATGTCACCGACACCACCAAGTGGACACTTCCGCTGATTGTCAAGAGCATGGTCATCGATTCCGGTTCCATCGGCTACGGTGCCGCGGCCGGAATTGCGGGAGACACCAAGCAGGTGCCGCAGGAGACTATTAAGATGGCGGCTATTGTGCTTTCCATGGCTCCCATAGTAATCCTTTATCCTTTCCTGCAGCGGTATTTTGTCAAGGGCGTAATGGTCGGCGCGGTTAAGGGTTAATCGCACGGCTCCCCGAGGTAAATAGTCCGCGGGTCAGGCTCAGACGAAGGGTCTTGACCGAAAGCAGATGATTAAACATAGGGAGAGATTATAATTATGGGCGAAAGCCTGACCGGTATCGTCTTTGACATCGATCATTTTGCGGTACACGACGGACCGGGAATCCGCACCTGCATCTACCTTAAGGGCTGCCCCCTCTACTGCCGGTGGTGCCATTCCCCCGAATCGCAGCAACCTCAGCCCCAGCTGCTGTATACCCAAAACCGATGTACCAACTGTATGCTTTGTGTAACTGCCTGCCCGCTTGGGCTGCACCTGGAAGAAAATGGAATGCATCTTTTTGCGAACCGCCACAAATGCACCCTGTGCGGCGCGTGTGTAAAGGCCTGTCCCACCGGCGCGCTTTTTGTCAGCGGCAGGGTGGCTACCGCCAAGGAGGTTGCGCTGGAGGCGCTGGAGGATTTGATTTTTTACCAAAACAGCGGCGGCGGGGTAACCATAAGCGGCGGCGAGGTACTATACCAGGCTGCGTTTGCACTGGACATTTTAAAGCAAATAAAGGAAAAAGACGTACATACCATTATAGAAACCTCGGGCATGGGCGCACAGGGCGACCTGCTGGCCATGGCTCCGTATGTGGACACCTTTTACTTCGACTACAAGCTGGCGGACGCGGGGCAGCTTTTGGAGTATACCGGGGCAAGCCTTGACGTTATAACGGCCAACCTAAAAGCGCTGCGCGGGGTTACCCAATCAATCGTGCTGCGCGTTCCGCTGATACCCGGGATATCGGATACCCCGCAAAACCTCAAAAGCACCGTGGAGACAGCCCGCGCCTTAGGGATAAGTACCGTGCACCTTTTGCCTTACAACCATTCCGCGGGCGCGAAGTATGACTGGTGCGGCCGCACCTTTATGATGCCTCCCGGTTCCGCGCAGGAGCCGGACCGGAATACCCTGCTTGCATACGGCGGCGAGGGCGTAACGGTCAGGATTGTCGATTAGTGAGGTGCTTTGATGTGAGCGGGGACAAACTGTTGCCCCGCCTGCGCGATACTATGCCTCAAACACAAATAGCCGGAAAAGGATATACAGATTGTATTGTAAAATATTATATTGAAAACGGGATGAAAACACATGAAAAAGTTTATAAACGATGGGAACTCATTTGTAGACGAGACGCTCGAAGGAATTTATCTCGCTCATTCCGCAAGGCTTAGCCCCGTGGACGGGGAATTGCGTGTGCTTGCCCGCTGCGACGAGGTTGCCGACGGCAAGGTTGGTATCGTCACCGGCGGCGGCAGCGGACATCTGCCCACCTTTTTGGGCTATGTCGGTCAAGGAATGCTCGACGCCTGCGCGGTGGGCAATGTATTTGCCTCCCCTTCGGCGCAGGTAATGCATAAGTGCATCAAGGCCGCCAACCGGGGCGGCGGCGTTCTTTGCCTGTTTGGAAACTACGGCGGAGACCGCATGAATTTTGAAATGGCCTGCGAGCTGGCTGACCTTGACGGGATACGCTGCGAGCAGATTTTAATGGCGGATGATGTAGCATCCGCTCCGGTCGGTCAGGCTGAAAAGCGGCGCGGCGTGGCGGGACTTATTCTCGCATACAAGATTGCGGGAGCCGCCGCCGACCGCATGATGAATCTTGACGAGGTGTGTGCCGTTACACGGAAGGCACAGGCAAACATACGCAGCATGGGTGTTGCGGTGGGACCCTGCATCCTGCCGCAAATCGGTAAGCCCACCTTTGAGATTAAGGAGGGCGAGATTGAGATCGGCATGGGTATCCACGGCGAGCCGGGCATAGAGGTACGCCCCATGATGACAGCCGACGAGGTCGCCGACCTGCTGCTTGAGAAGCTCATGGCGGAGCTGCCGCTTACAAAGGGCGACCGCGCGGCTGTTCTCATAAACGGACTGGGGGCAACCCCGCTGGAGGAGCTGTACATCCTGTACCGGCGCCTGCACAACAGTCTGACAGAGCTTGGCGTAACACTTTGCGCCCCCATGATCGGCGAATACGCCACCTCCATGGAGATGGCGGGGCTTTCGCTTTCAGTCATCCGTTTAAATGACCCGGAGCTTTACGACCTTTACCGCCACCCCGCGAATACGCCCTTCTTCACCAATGCTAACCAGTCAGGAGTTACGCTATGATAAACGCAAATACAGTCAAGCAATCCTTTGCCGCCATCGCGCAGGCGATGACGCACAACAAAGAGCTGCTAACAAAGCTCGATTCCGCCGCAGGCGACGGCGACCTGGGCATAAGCATGGAGCAGGGCTTTGGCGCGGTGGTCGCCTTTTTAGACCAGTGCGACGAAACCGACCTGGGTGTTTTGCTTATGCGAACCTCCGGCGTGCTCAACGAGGCGTCGCCCTCCACGCTGGGAACCGTCCTTTCTGTGGGGCTTATGACTGGCGGCAAGACCTTAAAGGGCAAAACGGAGGCCGCCGCCGCCGATTTTGCACAGTTTATGGAGGTGGGCTGTCAGGGAATTATGACCCGCTCGAAGTCCGCCCCCGGAGAAAAGACAATTCTGGATGCTCTGCTGCCCGCCGCGCGGGCGCTTCGTGAGGCGGCAGACGCAGGCAAAGATCTGCCCGAGGCAACCGCCTTAGCCGCTCAGGCCGCCGCAAAGGGCTGTGAGGATACCTTGAAGATGAAGGCGGTACACGGCAGAGCCGCATATTACGCCGAGAAATCAATCGGACTTCAGGATGGGGGCGCGACGGTGGCAAAGATCATCTTCGAGACGCTTGCCGACTTGCACTAATATCCGGTTAAAAGTGTATAATACTATTCTCCGATAAAAGTGTTGATAAAAATCCGCGTCAAAATCCATAATTAAAGATTTTGCCTTGATTTTTATACACTTTTTAATCGGATAATAGTATAAGCATATAAAAATCAAGGGAAAAGCTTTCGTTTATGAGTTTTCACGCGGATTTTTATCTTAAATTCTACTCTTTTTCAGGAGATTAGCATTTGTATCAGGAAGGATGATGAGCAATGTCCGAGACTGCCCAGGCGTATTCCCTACGCATCGTGGAAAGCGAGCCCTCTCCCCGGGTGGCGCAGGGAATAGAGAATACCCACCGCTCTATGCTGGAAAAGAAAAAAACGTTTGTGGACGTAGGCGTCGTGCTTAACGAGGAAACGGCGGCGCTCCCCCTTATTGTGCGCAAGGCCCTCGCGGAAAAGCAGAAGCTTGAGCGTGTGCTGCCCGGCATTTGGGAGGGCCAGCTACTCGCGGGCTGCTTTTCGTATCAGGGTGAGGAGCTGACCAATGACAGCATTCTGCCAAAATTCGCAAAGCCCGAGGAGATTCTGGAGGGCTCTAAATACGGCTATGGCATCTACTCCATGTTCGGGCATATTTCCCCCGATTTCCCCCGTATTCTGGAGCTTGGCACCGAGCGGTTAAAGCAGGTTGCGAGGGAGCACCTGCAAAACGCAGGCGAGCCGGAGCAGCGAGAATTTCTTGCGGCCGCGCTGCTGTCGCTGGAGGGGCTTGAGGCGCTTGCCCAAAATAACGCCCGTCATGCCCGCGCGCTGGCGCAAAAAGAGACCTCACCGCAGCGCAGGCAGGAGCTTTTGGGGGTTGCAGAGGTTTGCGACCATGTACCCATGCAGCCTGCCCGCACCTATCAGGAGGCCTGCCAGTCAGCTTGGTTTGTCCACCTTGCGTTGCAGCTTACCGGCAACCATTTGGCGCTGGGCCGCCCTGACCAGTACCTCAACCCGTATCTTGAACGGGACCTTGCGGGTGGTACGCTGACTATGGAACAGGCCCAAGAGCTTACCGACCTGTTTTTGCTAAAGTTTAACGAGCGCGCCGTTTCCAACATCACCGCAAAGGAGCTCAGCGACTGGCACGCGGTGCAGGAGGATTACGACCGCATGTGGCGCGAGCGCACCCTGCACGACATGGGGCACCAAAAATACAACGTGCGCGACCGCTTAGACGCCATGATTCACTGGAACCAGAACTTTATCGTGGGTGGCTGCAAGCGTGACGGCTCGGATGCCACAAACCTTGCCACTGTCATGATTTTAGAGAGCTTTCGCCGCCTGCGCATGACAAACCCCGTTATGTCGGTGCGCATTCACCCCGGTACGCCCGAGTGGCTGTATCGGCAGGTGGCCATCTGCCTGAAAACGGGCGGCGGTCTGCCCTGCATTTACAACGACACACCCATTCTGGAGGGCTACACCAAATTCGGCATTCCCGTTGAGGATGCGAGGGACTATGCAAACAACGGCTGCTGGGAAGTCATCATGCCCGGCAGGACGGATTTCTACTTTAACAAGCTCAACGGACTAAAGTGCATCGAATGGGCGCTCAACCGGGGGCGCTGCCATATTGATAACCGGCAGGAGGTTCCCGATCAGGGAGACCCCGCCTCCTTTGCCGATTTTGAGACGGTGTACGCAAAGACCGTAGAAAACATAGCACTGGTGTGCGACAGCATGGCAAGCCACATGTGCTGGACCAACCCCAACCGCTCCACCATCGCCCCTACGCCGCTGCTTTCCACTCTGCTGGAGGGTCCGCTTGAAAAAGGACGGGATATGACTGACATGTCCACCCGCTTTATCATCGGCGGGGTCATCTTCGAGGGCATCAGCCACCTTATCGATTCGCTCACCGCCATTCGCCAGAGGGTGTTTATTGAGAAAAAGCATACCATGGCCGAGGTGGTAAAGGCGATAGACAACGATTTTAAAGGCTATGAGCAGATTCAGGCATCCCTGATGTCCTGCCCAAAATACGGCATGGGAGACCCTGCCGCCGATGATATTGGCCGGCGTGTGGTAAAGGATTTTTACGATATTATGAAGGACATCGACCGCCGCTACGATGCCATGACCTTTATGCCGGGCATTGGCACCTTTTCATGGTACATCGCCATTGGCGAGGGTACCGGCGCCACCGCCGACGGGCGTAATGCGGGCCAGCCGGTTGCCTCCAACTTCTCGCCCTCCGCGGGTGCGCTTACCAAGGGCGTTACCGCCGCCATCCGCTCCTTCACCTCCATGGGACTCGATACCGTCCCCCTAGGCTCCCCGCTGGATGTCGGTATGGCAGGACGTTATGTGGAAGGGGAGGAAGGAACCCGGCGCTTAATCGGCCTTATTAAAACCTTTTGCGACTTAGGCGGCAACCTGATGACCATCAGCGTGGCGGATGCCCAAACCCTGCGCGACGCGCAAAAGAACCCCGAGGCCTACCGCGACCTTCGTGTGCGCATGGGCGGCTGGTCGGCCTACTTTACCATGCTTTCAAAGGAACAGCAGGAGCACCACATCCGCAAAAGCGAAGGCGGAATATTCTAGGGCGTTTCTGAAAAGGAAAAAACGACAAATATTTCGCTCAGAAGAGATGGCTGCAAGGTAAAAAGCGGAGGAATACTTTATGTATTCCGAGCATTTTTACCGCCGCAGACGCTCTTTTGAGTAGAAATAACCTAGATTTTTGAGTTTTCAGATAGCCCCTAATAAGAGAACTGTAAACGCCACTAAAATAGAAACACGAGGTTAAAGGACTATGTCACAACCAATTATACTCAAGCCCTTTATCGGCGGCGAGTTTATCACCTCGGCTACCGAAAAATACATGGATGTATACAACCCCTCCACCGGAGAGGTCATTGCAAAGGCACCCTGCTGCACTAAGCAGGAGGCCGAACAGGCAATTGCCTGCGCCAAAAAGGCGTTTCCAGGTTGGCGCGATACCACTGCCCACAAGCGCGCGCAGCTGTTTTATAAGCTTCGTGAGCTGATTAACCTGCATCTTGACGAGCTGATAGAATGCCTTGCCCGCGAAAACGGGAAGACCTGGAGCGAGGCGGAGGGGGATGTGCTCAAGGCACGGGAGATGACCGAGTTTGCCACCTCCATCCCCACGCTGATGATGGGAGAATCCCTTATGGATACCTCCTCCGGCTACGATTCCACCCTATACCGTGAGCCGATGGGCATTTTCTCCGGCATCGCGCCTTGGAACTTTCCGGCCATGATCCCCATGGGCTGGATGACCCCGCTGGCCATTGCCTGCGGCAACACCTTTGTGCTCAAGGTTTCAAGCAACACCCCCATGACCTCCCTGCGCTTTGCGGAGCTTTATAAGGAAGCGGGCTTCCCCGACGGCGTGCTCAACATCGTTCCCTGCTCGCGCGATGTCGCCGAGCTGCTTACCACCCACCCGGATATTCGCGGCGTATCCTTTGTGGGCTCCACGAGCGTGGGTCTGCATGTGTACTCCACCGCAGCGGCGGCAGGCAAGCGCGTGCAGGCGCTGTGCGAGGCAAAAAACCACGCGCTGGTGCTTAACGACGCTCCCATAACCCGCACCGCCGCCGGCATTATTAACTCGGCCTTCGGCTGCGCGGGCGAACGCTGCATGGCGCTGCCCGTGGTCGTTGCCCAAAACGAAATTGCCGACGAGCTGATAGCCGAAATCATTCGACTTTGCAAAAAGCAAAAAATTGGACCCGCCTACGATAAGGACTCAAACCTTGGCCCCGTGGTCACCGGCGCCCATAAACAGAGCATAGAGAAATGGATAGAAAAAGGTCTCGCGGAGGGCGCGAAGCTTGTGCTGGACGGCAGAAACACCGTCGTGCCGGGCTATGAAAACGGCTTTTACCTCGGGCACACCATTTTTGATGAAGTTAAGCCCGGCATGACAGTGGGTGAGCAGGAAATCTTCGGGCCGGTGCTGTGCGTTAAGCGGGTCGCCACCTTTGAGGAGGGTCTTGCGCTTATGAACGCGAATCCCTTTGCCAACGGCTCGGTCATCTTCACCCAGAGCGGGTACTACGCCAGAGAGTTTGCCAAGCGCACCGACGGCGGCATGGTGGGCATTAATGTGGGTATTCCCGTGCCGGTAGGCGTGTTCCCCTTCAGCGGTCACAAAAACTCCTTCTTCGGCGACCTGCACTGCCACGGTAAGGACGCGGTGCGCTTTTTTACCGAGACAAAGATGGTAACCTCCCACTGGTTTGCGGAGGAGGAGAAAACCGTATCCAAGGTAAGCACCTGGGACGGCTCGCTGTAAAGGCAGAATACCTAGCACTCGGCCATGAACAAATAATAATGAAAAGGGATACGCGATCAATGTTAGGGTTGGTCGCGTATCTCAGCAACCGGAAAGGGATGGATGAAGATGAAGTATACCCGCCTTGGCAAAACAGATATTAACATTTCGAGAATTACTCACGGGTGTATGGAGCTGGGCGGCGGCCCGAACCCCGAGGTAATATGGGAGGTACAGCCCGAGGAGCAGAATATCGACCTGCTGCTCACGGCGGTGGATAACGGCATAAACAGCTTTGATACCGCCGAGATGTACGGGAGCGGACGCTCGGAGGAGATTGTGGGCAAGGCGCTGGCAAGCATACGCAAAAAATGCGTGATTGCCTCAAAGGTAATGAAGGAAAACCTAGCGCCGGATGACCTTGAGCGCGCCCTTAACAAAAGCCTCAAGCGGCTTAACACCGATTATCTGGACCTTTACTATATCCACTGGCCGAATCCCCAGATTCCGCTGGAAGGAACCGTGACAAAGCTTGCCCGACTCAAGGAGCAGGGTATCATCCGCAGCATCGGAGTCTCCAACTTCTCCCTTGCGCAGCTAAAGGAGGCGGTGCAGTTTGCGGAGATATCCGCCTACCAGCCGGAGTACAACCTGCTTTGCCGCGAGATTGAGGACGACATTCTGCCCTTCTGCGCCCAAAACGAAATTAGTGTGCTTGGGTACAATTCACTTGCAAAGGGCATACTTTCCGGCGCCTTTCATCTGTATGGCGCAAAGCTCAGCGAGGTGGATTTCCGCAACCAAAAGCCGTTGTTCCAAACGGCATGCTTAGAAGCCGAGCGGGAGCTGATTGCGCATATGGAGCGTATTGCAAAGACGCATGAGGCCAGTGTTTCCCAGGTGGCTGTTGCGTGGACACTGCAGCAGGCGGGGGTATCGTCGGCAATTGTGGGGACACAAAATAAAAAGCATTTTCTTGATAACCTGAATGCGGCATCCCTCACGCTTACCCAAGACGAGCTTGCCGATATTACAAAGCTTAGCGGCAGTACCATAGCACGGGTTAAGTCGCTGGGCTATCTATGATGATTACGATTTTAAAAGAGATATAGGGGGCTTAGGCATGGCAGTCACAATTACAAATCCCACGACAGCACAGGAGGTTCGGGAGCAGGAGCAGGAGATTATTCTCACCAGGTTCACCTGTGAGGACGCTTGGCAATTGGGTCAGCTCGTGTACGCTTTGGCAAAGGAAAAGGGGGCGAAAATAGCCTCCGCAATAGAAAAAAACGGTCAGATTGTCTTTGCGGTTGCCTTTGAAGGGACAAAGCCGGATAACGACCGCTTTATTGCAGGCAAGCGCCTTGTGGTGCGCCAGTTTCATTGCAGCTCCCTTACCATGAAGCTTATGCTTAAGGAGCGGCAGAAAACCCCCGAGGAGGGTTTGCTCCTTGACGCAAAGCAGTACTCCTTTTTGGGAGGCGGCGTACCAATCAGTATCAAGGATGTGGGGGTTATCGGCTCACTGGTGGTATCCGGACTGCCGGACGACCAGGACCACGCGCTGGCGGTTGAGGCAATCAGCGCGCTTAAGGATAAGTTTGCAATTTGACGGTCTCGCAACGTATAGGTTATTGGAGTATCCTAAATCAGCTTTATACACCTCGTGACTTGGTCGGCTTTTAAGTAACCATCATCAAGTTGTTGGAACGTCGGCACTCGCGCCGACAGGCGGCTTACTTTTCTTGTTCGAGAAAAGTAAGCAAAAGCGAAGCAGGGACACCCTGCACCCAGCTCAAAGCAAGGGCAAACGGAGCATAGCTAGTGTGACGAAGAACCTTCGGCGCAAGCGCGTAAAGCTCAGTGGGGTAGCTGCGTTACGCGCTTGCGAAAACAATAAAGAATTTTTTCCAAAAATTCTTTATTGTTTTTACCCTTCGGCAAAATCCTGATGCCCCCCGTATTTTGCCCTTGCTTTTCGCCCTAGTCTGTAGTTCTTCCTTTTTTCCCACACCTGCCACACAAGGCTACTTTGGTGCCGGGGGTACGGGGGTACGGGGGTACTAGATTATCCTATAGTTGCAAACAGGCAAACATGGTTTTAAAGGCTGATACATATAGGGGCGCAGCCTTTTGTTTCGTAAGCCATAATCGAAAAAGATGGGCAAGGCTCGCGGTTATGCGTGCCTTGCCCATCTCCATGGCAGGATTAAGAGCCTTATACGTTTTATATGTGCCTGTATTGAAAACAGGGTTAGCTTTATAGCCTAAGTAAATTATGTTTCTCCCCGCACCTACATATGGTATAGTATAATAAGTTGAAAAAGAATGAAGGGCAGGCAGCGCCGATGAAAGTGGGGACAATAATTTGTGAGACTATTATCCGATTAAGAAGCGTTTCACGCGGATTTTTATCTACAGTTCTACTCTTTTAAGATTAGTATGAGAACGGGAGAAAACGCCGATGGAAGGTACCGTGGTATTTAGTGTGCTAAACGCGAAATTCGTGCATACCTCACCCGCCCCCTGGTGCCTTGCGGCAGGGGTAAAGGCGTATGCGCCGGAGCTTTACAGCCGTGTGCATATTGTGGAGGCTACGATTAACCAGCCATTCGCAGAAGTGTTAAAGCGCATTGTTGACAACGCGCCTTCTGTAGCGGGGTTTTCATGCTATTTGTGGAATATCGCAACCACACTGGCGCTTTGCGCCGAGCTAAAGCAGGCGCTGCCCGGCTTGACCGTTGTGTTGGGGGGGCCTGAGGTAAGCTACTGCGCCAAAGAGGTGCTGCAAAACAACCCCCAGGTAGATTATATCTTGGCGGGCGAAGGGGAACAAAGCGTCCCGGCGTTTCTGCGTGCTGTTTTTGGGCAGCGGGGGCCAAAGCCTTTGAGCGAGCAGGAGAGGGCTTCCATCGCCGGACTGTGCGGGCGGCGCGGGGACGGTACGGTGTATGAAAGCGAGCCCTGTGTGTTGGGGGGCGACGTACCCTCTCCCCTTACGGCAGGCTATGCCGAGGCGCTGGGGGGACGCATAGCCTATCTCGAAACCAGCCGCGGCTGTCCCTATTCCTGCGCCTTTTGCTTATCCGGGAGATGCGGCGCCCCGCGCTTCTTTGCGCTTGGGGATGTTTATGAGAATCTACTGCGTCTTGCAAACAGCGGCACGCGCACCGTAAAACTGATAGACCGCACCTTTAACGCAAGCCCTGCCCATTCCAATCAAATCCTACAGTTTATCCTTACGCATTACGGCAAGGCAATACCCAGCGGCATCTGCTTTCATTTTGAAATTGCGGGCGATATATTGCGGGAAGAAACCTTCGCTTTGCTTGCGCAAATGCCTGCGGGCGCGGTTCAACTGGAGATTGGTATGCAGTCCTTTTGCGAACAAACCCTGGAGGCCGTTCACCGCAAAACGGATACGGCGCTTTTACAAGCAAACATTCGCCGCCTTGTGGCAATGGGGAACATGCACATTCACATCGATCTGATTGCAGGCTTACCCTATGAGGGGCTGACAGTATTTGCCGAGAGCTTTAACAGGGGGTACGCATTAAAGGCGCAAATGCTGCAGCTGGGTTTTTTAAAGCTGCTGCACGGCAGTGCAATGCGTGACTATCCCCAAAGCTATCCCTGTGAATTTGATGATCAGGCGCCTTATGAGGTGCGCTCAACGCCGTGGCTTTCCACACGGGAGCTTGACCTGCTGCATCTTACCGAGGACGCGGTGGAGCGTGTATATAACAGCGGACGTTTTAGCCTGACAGCGGATTATGTGTTAAGCAAAAGCGGACAAACCCCCTTTGAATTTTTTATGGGGCTTGGAGCTTGCGCACACAAGGCCGGCGTTTGCGGTGCGGTTTCGCTCGATGAGTACACGGCTTTTTTGCAGCTCCACTGCGCCTCTCTGCTAAAGGAGGATGCCGAAGCACTCCGGGACGCGCTTGTGCGCGATCGGCTATCCACCAATGCCACAGGCCGCTTGCCGCCCTGCTTACATCGGCAGGATGTGCGAATGTCCGGGGTGATAAAACACCTTGCCGCAAACCCGGCAACCGCCCCACGGCAGGGTGTGCGCCGCGGAGTGGCCTTGCTTTATGCCGCAAGGGCTGTTTGCTGGGTGGATTACACCCCCCATGGACAAAACCCCGTAACCGGCCGGTGGACGCTGCATGAAATGCCCATGGACACTTTTTTTCGTGAGCAATCCCAATAGGGCACAGGAAATCAGGTACGCATAACGAAAAGCAGATTAGTATTGGCTATGGCGTGATAAAGAATTGCGTATATTTATCGTTTGCGAGAGGCATTTCTGATTATGAGGAATATCCCATCAATAATTTAAGGATTACGAAAGGCAGGGAACACCGATGGATGACCGCGAACTGATTGCCGAGGCCATTATGGCGCGGCAGGCGGCATATGCGCCTTACTCCGGCTTTATGGTTGGCGCCGCTCTGCTCACCGGCGACGGCCGGGTATACCGGGGCTGCAACATTGAAAACGCCGCCTATTCTCCCACTAACTGCGCGGAACGCACTGCCTTCTTTTCTGCAATTGTCGACGGTGCGCGCGAGTTTCGCGCTATTGCGGTGGTTGGCGCACCCAAGGGTACGAAGCGGGAGGGGTTTGCCCCATGCTTTCCCTGCGGGGTTTGCCGACAGGTAATGGCGGAGTTCTGCGCGGCGGATTTTAGAATTGTAACCCTTCGCGGGGCTGCCGAAAGCGGCGCGGGGGAGGTTATAAGCCGAACATTGAAGGAGCAGCTGCCCGATTCCTTCTCGGGGAAAAATCTTACTCTATAATCAATCGGCGGCTGACGGTATACCCTCATCTTTGCAAGGTAGTTATGCTAATCTCCTCAAAAAGAGTCGATAAAAATCCGCGTGAAAACCCATAAATTAAAGCTTTTCACTTGATTTTTATACTCTTTTAAATCGGATATTAGTATTAAATGAAGCTCAGTGAAGGCTGCGGGCGCAGAGGAGACAGGCACTTAACTGGTATAAACTGGAGGAATTACGATGCGGGCTGCGCACTATGAATTGTATACGGGCGGATACACCGGCGACGGAAGCGAAGGACTGTACCGCATACTGCTGAATGAACGGGGCGGGGTGCTGGATTTTCGCCCCATCGCCACGCTGACAAGCCCGACCTATTTATATCCCGACCGACAGCGGTCAAGGCTGTATGCCGTTAGTGAATACCGCGACGGCGCTGCACTGGCTGCGCTGAGTGTGTCGGAGAAAGGCTGCGCCGTCGCGGATACCCGGGTATTTGAGGGCAGCGGTGCGTGCCACCTCAACGGATTCGGGGATAACCGCGTTATGGCGGTCGCCTGCTATCTCAGCGGAGACCTCGTGGGCTTTGGCACGGAGGCCTCGCTGCCCGAGGTATGGCGAATTCGCCCCCCGGGGGACGGAAAAACACCCCACGCCCATTGCACGGCTTGTGACCGCGCAGAGCGGTATATGGTCGGCGTTGATCTGGGACAGGATACCCTTTCGGTATACGACATCTCCCAAGCGATCCCGTCGCTTGCGTTTAAATTTGCGTGCGGCGAGGGTGACGGGCCCCGCCATGTGGTGTTTCACCCGAACGGGCAGCTTCTTTATTGCGCAAACGAGCTGGCGAGCACTGTTTCATCCTATCACTTTAGTCCCGCAAACGGTACCTTGTCGCCGATTGCGTGCCTGACCGCAAGCGGTAGAAAAGGGGCAGGGGAAAACTCCACCGCGGGCATTCTCACCGCCGCGAACGGAAGGTGGCTGTTTCTCTCAAACCGCGGCGCGGATACCATATCGGTATTTAGTCTGCTCTCTGACGGGCGAATGGTGCCGGCGGGGGAATACCCTTGCGGCGGGTGCTTTCCCCGCCATATTATGCTAACGAAGGATGAACGCCTGATGGTGGTAAGCAATCAGCGGTCAAACAACGTTAGTATTCTGCCGGTTGACCTTGTTACGGGCGGTCTGGGTGAGGCTGTTGGTTCGGTAACCCTGCATGAACCGGCCTGTACCGTTGAGTGGTCATTTTAGTTTGATAATTTAAGTTTATAAAAATCAAGTGAAAAGCTTTAGTTTATGGCTTTTTACGCGGCTTTCTATTTGGAAAAGCTTTCAAACACCCAGACCGGCAGTATAATAATTACAAATTATAAAAAAGCGCGCATCGGTGGTAATACTAATCTCCTCAAAAAGAGTCTATAAAAATCCGCGTGAAAACCCATAAATTAAAGCTTTTCACTTGATTTTTATACTCTTTTAATCGGATATTAGTATAAGTTTCGCCAATGCGCGCTTTTAACGGTTCTACGATTACCCGTTAACGGGTTGATTAACAGCGGGGTAGTAATACTAATCTCCTCAAAAAGAGTCTATAAAAATCCGCGTGAAAACCCATAAATTAAAGCTTTTCACTTGATTTTTATACACTTTTTAATCGGAAAATTGTATAAAAAGCCATAAGCGAATGGTTTTTCTAACTGGGCGGCAAATATGACAAAGAAAAAAATTGAAGAAAATTTTACAAAAGTTCTTTATATTTTTCCTGTTTCGATTATAATAATAATAAGCATAACCCTTATTAATGACAAAGTATGATAGACGTAGGTTAGGAAAGGCTCGGTATTTCTATGTGGCTTCTGTATGCAGTTGGCTCGGCGCTGTTCGCCGGAGCAACCTCTATCCTGGCAAAGTGCGGTATCCGGCAGACCGATTCCAACGTAGCGACAGCGGTGCGCACGGTAGTTGTTTTGGTTTTTGCGTGGCTTATGGTGTTTATAGTCGGGTCACAAACCACCATAACTCAGCTTAGCATGACCTCTTTGGTCTTTCTGGCGTTATCCGGGCTTGCCACCGGGGCCTCGTGGCTGTGCTACTTTCGCGCCCTTGCCCTTGGGGATGTAAACAAGGTGGTTCCCATCGATAAATCCAGCACCATTCTGACGGTGCTGATGGCAATTTTGGTTTTCGGCGAAACGCAAAGCCTTGCGGCAAAGCTTGCGGGGGTTGTGCTGCTGGGAGCCGGCACCTACCTGATGCTGGAGCGAAAAAAAAGCGAACACCAAAACACCGGCAAGGGCTGGATGCTTTATGCGGTGCTGTCGGCGGTGTTTGCCGCGCTCACCGCCATCCTTGCCAAGGTTGGCATCCATGGCGTGGAGTCAAACCTTGGTACGGCAATCCGCACCGTCGTGGTATTACTCATGGCGTGGGTTGTTGTATTTGCAGGCGGTAAACAGGGTGAGCTGAAAACCATACCTAAGCGCGAGCTGTTGTTTATCTGCTTATCCGGGCTTGCCACAGGAGCCTCTTGGCTTTGCTACTACCGCGCGCTGCGGGACGGTCCGGCCAGCGTGGTCGTGCCGATTGATAAGCTTAGTATTCTGGTTACCGTGGCGTTCTCCTTTTTTGTGCTAAAAGAGAAGCTGTCGGTAAAAGCCGTCGCCGGGCTATGCCTGATATGCGTGGGAACTCTACTGATGACTATATTATAAGTGAAATATGAAAAAATGCAGTTTTAATAGTGGTAATATATACAAACAACTGAGGGGATACCATATATGACAACGACAAAGAAAAGAACCCACCGTCCCTCGCGGCCTATTATGACGATGGCGGCGCTGATTGTTATGCTGATTGTACAGCTGTTTCCGCCGTTTCTGCAAAAACTTTATGCGGTCCCCGTTCAGGTTCCCGGGTCTCAGGTAACGGTGGAGGATGCGAGAATAGTATTGGAGACGGCGGACGGCGTTCAAATATCGCCGTTCTCCGAGACGGAAAGCAGCAAAACCTTTCAAAACCTGCCACGCGACGCGCAGGTGGGGCTAATTTACCGTTTCCGCTTACTCGATAATAATTGGGAAGCCGAGGGCAGCGACGAATACTTTTATTATGAGGGCGATTATTATGAAATAAACCTGCCTGATGCCGTCACCTTCAGCCATGTGCCCGAGGAGGGCATCAGCATAGTCAGCGAAAGTGACGAGTCTTTAGTAATCGCGGTGCTCACAGTAGCCGATCACACGGCACGCGTCACCTTCACCGAGGCAGTCGAGTCCATGTCCGAAATCTATATCCGGTTTGCCTTAAACGGCAATTTTGAAGGGGACGGCGGGGAATATGACAACTGGACTCCTGTGGATTTTGTGTTTGGCTCCATCACCTATCACATCGGGTTTAGCCCGCCGCCTGCCGTTAACATTGGTTTAAGCAAAAGCGGCGTATACAAGCCGGCTACCGACGCCATTGAGTGGACTTTGAGCGTTACCCCCGACCGGGCGGTAAGAGGGCTGTCGCTAACGGATGAATACAGTGAGAACCAGGAATACATAGACAATTCGTTTGCCCTGGACGGCATAGCGGTTGCCGACGGACTGACCGTTGATGCGTCGAGCCGCACGCTGACCTATGAATTTGCCGACGACACAGAGGGCTTGCAGACCATTACCTACTGCACCAGACCCACAGACAACGCATTCGCCACAGAAAGCACGGCGGCATCCTTTACAAACTCCTTAAAGGTGTTTTTGGATAGCACAGAAAAGGGCAGCAGAAGCGCCGCGGTTACAACAGATTGGATTCAAAAAACCGGCGTGGCGGATAGCGATGACCCGCGCCTTTTGCACTGGACCGTAAAGATTAACAACAACCCCGGCGTTACCATCACGAACCCCGTGATTACCGATATCCTGCCAAAACGCCTAAAGCTCAAGGACGGCACACTCTCCGTCACACCCTCCGGTGTGACGGGTTCCCTCAGCGTTTCACCGGCAACTTATGATATGGAACAGGAAACAACCCTTATCTATGCCATAACGGGAGCGGTTACAGGGCCGGTGACGGTGCGGTACTCCACCACAGTAGAGGGTGAGGACGATTTTAACAGCAACGACGGCGTACCCTTTGCCAATGACGCTACCCTTAATTGGGATGAAAATCTGGACAGCGGCGTTGCCATCCACGGCAGCCCCTCCGCTCAGGCGGTTATACCGGCGGGCGTCAACGGCAGTATCCTAAAGACTGCGGAGGTTTCAAGAAACTTTGACGGCAGCAACAACCGCATAAAATGGACGGTAACACTCAACCGCAACCGGTACGCCCTAGGCGATGTTGTTCTGACCGACGATATCCCCGCGGAGCTTTCCTATATTGCCGGTACTTTTAAGCTTAACGGCACAGCGGTTGATGACACCACGGTTTACAATGCCGCCACAAAAACGCTGCGCTATGCGTTTAGCGGTTTGAGTACCATCGCAGTGGTTACCTACGAGACCTCCGTGTCGGACTATACCAGACTGTTCTACAACGGGAACCTGAGCTACCCCAATACCGCAGAGCTCTCTGACGGGTATTTGACCTCGCCGCAAACCTCCGACGCCAACCAGCCCTTCTCAAGCCAAGTAATCAATAAATCGCTGGTAAGCTATGACTACACCACCCGCCTTGCCACCTGGAGCATTGTTGTTAACCGCAACAGAATGCCGCTAACAAACGCAGTGTTTACCGATACCATTCCAGAGGGGCTTGACTATGTATCGTTCGCAATCTCCCCCACCCCCGCGGGGGGGTTGCTTACGCCGCCCACCGAGGGCGACCCGGTGCTCACCTACGCCTTTGGCGGCGAGATAAACACGAGCCATACCATCACCCTAGTCACCCGCGTAACAGAGGAAACCCTGCTAAGCAGGCAGGGCAACCCGAACATCGTGTTTACCAATATGTCGTCCCTTATCGCCGAGGGCTTTACTGCCGTGAGCCATTCCGCCAACCTAACCGTTTCCAACCCCATAGTGGACAAACGGTCGAGCTACCAGACCGGCGCGGATTATATTGAGTGGGTGGCTGATATTAACATGAACGCGCTGACCTTCACTGACCTGACAATCACCGACGAGCTGCCCCAGCACCTGCTCTTGGATCCAGAATCGGTCATGCTCTATTACATGACGCTGCAGCCAAACGGCTCTCTTGTAAAAGGGGAGAAGGTGCCCGCCGAGCGGTACTCGTTGACGGTTACCCAAGAAGCGGGGGGCGACAGGTTTGTAATCTCGCTGCCCGGGGTCACTAGCTCCCCGTTTCGGCTGGAGTTTTTAACCGACATCACCACCGCGGCTCAAATCAACGTGCAAAACGTCATTAAGCTTGGCGCAATTGGTGCGACGGTAAACTCGCACCCCGAGGCTCTCTCCGTCAGACTCAACGAGGCGGGAACCGGAGGTGCCGGTGTGACAACCGGTATTATCCTGCACAAGATTGATCCCGCGGGAACCCCCTTAACGGGGGCGAGGTTTGAGCTGTACAATTCCCTTAATCAAAAGGTTTCAGAGGGAACCACCGATGATGACGGGATGGTTACCTTTAACAGCCTGCTGTTTAAATCCTATTTTGTCCGGGAGGTGGAGGCCCCCGACGGCTACCTGCTGCCGGATATCACCCCCCGTGTGCGCCTGAAGAGCACCGATTATGCTACCTTTGAGCTGGTGAATGAGCGGGCGGTGTCCGGTATTTCGCTCCAAAAGGTGGATGCGAAGGGTAAGGCGCTGGCGGGTGCGGAGTTTACGCTGTTTGGAGCCGACGGGCTGCCCCGGCAAACCGCGGTAAGCAACGCGAGCGGAGCCGTGAATTTCGCGGATGTGGACGTTGGCGCTTACACCGTGCGCGAAACCAAGGCCCCCAGAGGATATCTGACCTCTGAGACAGTAATTGAAATCACCGTGGCGCTCGATATTGACGGAGCGTCGGTGATTACCACCATCACCCCCGATGAACCCATTGTCAATGTTCGAGACCCTTTGTTTGGCATTGGCGGCAGAGAGAGCCCCACCGGCGTTATTGTTCCCGACACGGAGGAAGATAAATGGTGGGGCGCGGTGCTCGAAGCGTTCCGCAAGGCGGAGCTTGCCGCTACGAAAGCGGCCGGGGCACGCCCCGCTATCCCCGAAACCGGTGCGGGGGGCGGGGGAATAAGACTCGCGGCGGGGACTGCCGCCCTATTGCTGCTGGCTGTGGCGGCAGTTGTCACTATACTCTCGTTAAGATGTTATAAGCGAGCTGATAGAATTGTTACAAACCCCCTCAAGATGAGCAGAAAAAACCGCGTGAAAACCCATAAATCAAGGCGCTTCACTTGATTTTTACTCTTTTAAAACTGATAAGCCTTAAAGATAAGCCGCACAGCGGCGTTACCTCACGCCGCTGTGCGGGCTATAATAAGCGAAAAGAGCAAGACCTTCGCAGCAAAAGCGAAGGTCTTGCTCTTTAACAATGTAATACTAATATCCGATTTAAAAGAGTATAAAAATCAAGTGAAAAGCTTTAATTTATGGGTTTTCACGCGGATTATTATCGACTCTTTTTGAGGGGATTAGTATAAGTAGCATCCCCGGGGGAAAAGGCATACGCCAAATCACTTGCCTATTTTTAGTAAAAATTTATAGCTTAACAATCAGCTTCTTATAAAACGCCACGCAATCATCGACCTTGTACGCATCAATGCGCTCGTTGTCGGCGTGAATCAGCGCGCGGTCCTCCTTTGACATCTTTACAGGAGAAAAACGATACACATGGTCGGATATGCGCCCATAGTGGCGGGAATCGGTGCAGGCCATCATCAGGTAAGGCGTTACAAGGATATCCTGCCAATTCTCGCGAATGGTATCGGCAAGCAGCTCATACCGTTCATCCATCTCCGATATTTTGGAGGGCTCGTTGGAGTACAGGTTGGTCACCTCAATCTCGCTGCCCGCAAGACGGGAGATCCGCTCCATGGTGCTTTGCGCCGACTCCCCCTGCAAAATGCGAAAGTTTGCGGTAGCCGAGGCGGCCTTGGGCAGCACGTTAGCCTGTTTGCTGGCGGTTGCCATGGTAAACGCGCAGGTGGTGCGTGTCATGGCCGCAAGCTCACCGCCGCTATTGGCAAAAACAAGCTTTACAAGGGGAGCCGTCAGCCACAGATTCGTAAACAAAAAGCGGATGAAGCCGTTGCTTGAGTACCCGCCCAGATTCCCCAGCATCTTGCGCACAGGCGAAATGAGCCTTTGGGGAAACGGGCTTCTTTCAATACGGGCAATAGCCTTTGCAAGCTTACCCAGCGCGGTTTTCTTGGGCGGCGCGGAGGCGTGCCCGTCCTCCGCGCGGGCGGTAAGCATCAGGTTTAAAAAGCCCTTTTCGGCAATGCCGATTACGGCGCATTCCTTATCCACACCGGGGAAGATGTTTGATACGATGGCGCCGCCCTCATCCAGCACAAAGCCGGGGCGAAGTCCCTTGCTCTCAAACCAGTCCACCATGGCGGGCGCGCTTGGCCCCCCGCCAATCTCCTCATCTCCCGCAAAGGCGAGGTACAGGTCGTTTTGAAGGACCAGGCCTTCGGCCAGCAGTGCCTCGGATGCCTCCATTGCGGCGCACAGGGTTATCTTTGTATCCAGCGTGCCGCGTCCCCACACCACACCGTCCTTTATCTCACCCGCAAAGGGCGGCACCTGCCATCCCTCGGTTACCTCCACCACGTCGTAGTGGGACATAAGCACCGACGGGCTGTCCTTGCGTTTGCCGGAAAGGTGCATAATCAGGCCGCTGCTTCCCACCCGCTCAAACGCGCTCTTTTCAAAAACCTTGGGATAGCGTTCCTGCAAATACTGTACAAAGCCGTCAAACTCCTGCTTGTTTGCCTCCGGCTCGTTAAGCACCGAGATTGTTTTAAAGCTTATCATCTTCGCCAGCGATTCCACCGCGCGGCTGTATGCCATGGTAATCATCCTTTCCATATCCGTTCATCATAATATCGGGTTGGCTTATTTTTATGCTACAGCTGGTTTTTCTTATACAAAAGCCGCGCCACGCCAATGGAAAGACCCGCGGCGACGGGCACCAGCACCCCAACCGCGCTTGCCAGCGAGGGCACCAGAATAAACAGCGAGATCATTACCGCCAGCGGCGCGACCGCAAGCTTCCAGCTTTTTGAGACAAACACAACGCCCAGCGCGCCAAAGAGCGCTGGCAGGATGTTATCAAAGGCGGGCTTGAGCACAGGCGATTCCAGCACCGGGGTGAGGGGAATAAGCAGCAGCACCCCCGCAATGATAATCAGCGTGGTGGTAATGGAAGAAACCGCGACCGCAATTGTGGACACCACCTCGCCCTCATCGCTGCCCGGCTTGACCTCGGCGGCCTCCATTGCCGACAGCGCGCAGGGCACCTTGAGGTTTGAAAGGTTGCCGGTTACAAAGCCCAGATAGGTGCCGGCACTGCCCAGCATGGGGGAGTAGGTAAGCACCTCAATAACCGCTACAGTCCAAAAGATAGGGATGACGCCCAGCAGTCCCTGCAGCACCTTTAAAGGGTCCGGCCATGCGCCGTAGGAAAGACCGAAAACGACCGGAACAGCAAAAAAGATTAGAAAAGCGGCAAACATCCAAATGCGTCCCGCCGTATGTACAGAATCTTCGTAGCTTCTTTTCATGTTCAAGACCTCTTTCTCATCTTTATCGCCGCTAAAGCACGTTTTTAAGCAGGATGGCCATAGCCATCGCGCCGATCATGCTAAAGGGCAGGGCATAGTTGCGCAGCCATTCGGCGCCGCATTTTTTTATGATGATGCCGCAGCCCGCCATAATAATCGCAGAGCTGAGGAGCGTTAGCACCGAGACAAGTCCGCCCGAAATACCCATGCCCAGAAAGGCGGAGATCATGCCAAGAAACATGGCGGTAATGAAGATGTCGCTCCATTTTTCGTCCCGCTTCTTCATGGTGTTTAGGCTGCCGCGAAGCTTCTTTAAAAACAGCGGGATAATAATAAGCGGCAGTACGGAGCCGGTCGTCATAACCCAGATGATTGCCGAGAAAATCTTCGGGTCGGCAATGTTGTCGGCAATGGAGAGGCCAAAGGCGTTGGCCGCGGCCTGGGCGGCGGGCAGCTCGTAGGTAATCGCGCCGATGACGCTCAGGCGTATCCAGGGCAGCGCGACACCCAAGGCCTTGGATAGCGTGATGAGGGCGAGCAGGATGGAGATGGAGGGGGTGATGGTAAAGATGACGGAGGAGATTACCGTCTTTTTAATCACGCTTGCGCCCATTCCAAGCTGTTTTCCCCGCTTTAGCGCCATGACAAGAAAATAGAGAGACTGAGCGATAACAAACGCGGCGACCAGCGCGCCAAGCGTAAACAGTACCGGCCCGTTTTTAAAATTCTGCATAAATTTTGACCACACCTTTCAGAGTACATAAAGCCGGTCTACACCGGGATGCACGGCAGAGAGTCGTTGCATTTTGAGGAGATTAGTCTTATGTGCAATAAAAACAGAAAAGAACAGGCTGCTTGCCGCTTTGGCAAGGTTTCAATAATCATACCACAAGGAAATGGAAAAGAAAATCGTCAACAAGCAAAAACATTCGCATCAGCTGTTGTCATTTGCATGACAAAAAACGATTTGCGCGGGGTGTGGCGCCTGGCTATTTCCTGCTAGCCAAGCGCCACACCCCGCGCCGTTGCGATGATAATTCTAATTCCCAATTAAGTGAAACGCTTTGGCATATGGGCTTTTACGCGGATTGAGCCGCCGCACCTTTGAGGAGACTGTATTACAGCGCAACGGGTGAAATGCCCCATATCTCACGGGCGTACTGCTCCACGCTTCGGTCGGAGCTGAACCAGCCCGCGCTGCACAGGTTCATCCAGCACATTTTCGCAAACGCCGCGCGATCCCGATAGAGGGCGTTCGCCCTCTGCCGCGCCGCAAGGTATGCCTCAAAATCCGCAAGCAAAAAGTAATGGTCGGGCTCATGCCAGCTTGCCCCCTTTAGCAGGGCGGTGTAAAGCTCCAGAAAGCAGCCGGTGCCGCCGTCGTCAAAGGTGCCGTCCACCAGAGAATCCACCACCCGCTTCATGCGGGGGTTGCCTTCATACAGTGCAGCCGGATCATATGTGGGCTTTATTCTTTCCACATCCTCTACCCGTAAGCCGAAGATAATGCTGTTTTCCTCCCCCGCCTCGCGCACAATCTCCACATTGGCGCCGTCGTAGGTGCCAAGGGTAACGGTGCCGTTAAGCATAAACTTCATGTTGCCGGTACCCGAGGCCTCGGTTCCGGCTGTGGAGATCTGCTCGGAGAAATCCGCTGCCGCCACGAGCCTTTCGGCATAGGACACATTATAGTTTTGTACAAACACCACCTTGAGCCTGCCCTCCATGCGCGCGTCGTTGTTGACCAAACGGGCTACCTCATTGATGTATTGGATGATGCCCTTTGCCCGGAAATACCCCGGCGCCGATTTTGCGCCGAACAGGAAGGTGGTGGGGTAATAATCCGTAATCCTCCCCTCCAGCAGGCCGAAATAGGTATCTAGTATGGCAAAGGCGTTTAGCAGCTGGCGCTTATATTCGTGCAGACGCTTAATCTGAGTATCGAAAATGCTGTCGGGGTCAAGGGTAATGCCCTCGTGGGTCTTAATATACGCGCAAAGCTTGCGTTTGTTCTCCCGCTTCGTTTCCATAAAGCGGTTGAGTACGTCCGCGTCGTTCGCGTACCGCTCCAGCTTTTTGAGCTCTGAAAGGGAGGTAACCCATCGGTCTCCGCCCAGCAGACCGGTGATTAGCGCCGATAAGTCGGGATTGCACAGGGCAAGCCAGCGGCGCGGGGTAATGCCGTTGGTGATATTGAGAAAGCGTTTCGGATACAGCGCGTACCAGTCGGAAAGCTCGCGCCCGGTCAGGATGCCTGTATGCAGCTCGGCGACACCGTTGGTGTGTGCCGCCGTATAAAGGGCAAGCCGCGCCATGTGTACGGTGCGCTGATGCAGAAGGGCAAGCTTCTCATCAAACACCGGCGCGGGAACCTGCTTGCCCCGCAGCTCCCGTTTCTGCCTTGCCGCGATGAGGCGGATGATTTCGTACACACGGGGCAAAAGGCGGCGCACAAGCGATGCCCCCCATTTTTCCAGCGCCTCCGCCATGATGGTGTGATTGGTGTAATGAAAAACGCTTTGGGCAATCTCAAAGGCCTCATCAAAGCCCAAGCCCTCCTCGGTAAGCCGCAGAATCAGCTCCGGGATGGCGATGACGGGGTGGGTGTCGTTGAGCTGGATGGCGCAAAAATCGGCAAAGCCTGTAAGGTCATCGCCGCGCAGGAGTTTATACTCCCGCAAAAGATCCGCGATTGCGGCGCTTGCAAAGAAATATTCCTGCCGTAAGCGCAAAAGCCTGCCTTTGTCGGTATCATCGTTCGGGTATAGGGTGCGCGAGATATCCTCTGCGCGGTTTTGCTCGCGCACCGCGTCGTCGTAGCGCTGGGCATTAAACAGCGCAAAGTCAAAGCCCGCCAGCGGCTCGGCCTGCCACAGGCGCAGGGTGCCGATATAGCGGGTGTTGCAGCCAAGGATGGGCATGTCGTATGGGACGGCGCGCACGGTCTGGTCGGCGTAGCGCACGGTAACGGCATCCTCATCCCGGCGCACCGACCAGGGATCGCCAAGGCGCGTCCAGTCGTCAGGCTCCTCCCGCTGACGGCCTTGGGCAAAGCTTTGCTTAAACAGTCCATAGCGGTACCGTATGCCGTAGCCCGTTAGCGGCAGGTTTAAGGTGGCAGCGCTGTCCAGGTAGCACGCCGCGAGCCGACCAAGACCGCCGTTACCAAGCGCCGCGTCCTCAATCTCCTCTAAAGCGGCAAGGCTTAGCCCGCTCTCTTTGAGCAGCGCGTCCGCTTCCCCGGTCAGCCCGAGGCAGAGCAGGTTATTAAAGACGGCGCGCCCCACCAAAAACTCGGCGGAGAGATAGCATGCACGTTTAGTGCGCGCCCCGGCCTGCGCGCTTGCCTGCCAGTCGTCCGCCACAAGCGTCATTACCGACCGCCCGATGGCATTGTGTGCCTGAGCCGCGGTCATAGCTCTGCCCGCGCATTGTGCCTTACTGCTGCTTAAAAATGCCTGTCTGAACGCCTCGCCTCTGCTCATCGGTCAGCCCGCCTTCCATACAGTGTGGTAATTTCGTAAATATCCCGCGCCAGGGCGGGGGTAAGTATCCCGGGGTGTGCGCGCCAGACCCAGTTCCCCCCAAGCGTTGAGGGGGTGTTCATCCTCGCCTCGCGGCCAAGAGACAAAAAATCCTGCATGGGGGCAATGGCGGTACTGCCCGGGCTTGCCCACGCCGCGCGGATGAAGCCCCAGCTGACAGGCTCGTTGCGGTGCAGGTTCAGGTATTGCCTGCAAAACCGCGCGTCGGCGCGGCGGGCGGTTTTTAGCCATCCGCAAACCGTGTCGTTGTCATGGGTGCCGGTATAAACCACACAGTTTTTCTCGTGATTATGAGGCAGGTAATCGCTGTCTCCTTTGGCATCAAAGGCAAATTGCAGCACTTTCATGCCCGGGTAGCCCGTTTTTTTGCGCAGGGTATGCACCGAGCGGGTTAGCATACCAAGGTCCTCGGCAATAATCTCCTTGCCTTGCTTGCCAAGCCCCGCCCGCAGGGCCTCAAACAGCGCATAGCCAGGGCCTTGAACCCACTGCCCGTGCTCGGCGGTTTTATCCTTTGCCGGAATGGCATAGTAGCTGTCAAAGCCGCGAAAATGGTCGATGCGCACCACATCGTACCATGCTGCGGCGGCCTTCATGCGCCGTACCCACCACGCAAACACCGCCTCCCTCCGGTCGGTCCATCGGTAGAGGGGGTTGCCCCAAAGCTGGCCGGTTTTACTAAAGGCGTCGGGAGGGCAGCCCGCCACCCTAACAGGGCAAAGATCGTCATCCAGCTCAAACAGAGAGGGGTTCGCCCACACATCCGCGCTGTCCTCTGCCACATAGATGGGCAGGTCGCCGATAATGCGCACGCCCCTCCTGTTTGCGTATGCCTTCAGCGCCAGCCATTGGTCGGTAAACCTATGCTGTATAAACCGCCAAAAATCAATCTCCGGCGCAAGGCGCGCGCGGGCGTGGGCAAGCGCCGCGGGTTGGCGCGTGCGAAGCTCCTGCGGCCACTCGCTCCAGGGTGCGCCGCCCAGACTGTCCTTTAAGGCCATATACAGCGCGTAATCCTCCAGCCAGTGCGCGTTCTCTCGGGTAAAAGCGGCAAGGCTTGCCCGTTTGTTCTCATCCAAATGGCGGTAGGCGGCAAACAGCACCCTAAAGCGGCTGCGGTACAGCTTGTCGTAATCCGTCCTTTCAGGGTCACTCCCCCAATCCAGGTTGACATAATCCTGTGGGGTAAGCAGTCCGTCTGCGGCGAGCAGGTCAAGATCTATAAAGTAGGGGTTGCCCGCAAAGGTGGAAAAGGACTGGTAGGGGGAATCTCCGTAGCCGGTGGGACCAATGGGGAGTATCTGCCAAAAGCGCTGACCCGCCTCTGCCAAAAAGTCCACAAAATCAGTTGCCGCCTTGCCGAAGGTCCCAATGCCATAGGGGGAAGGCAGGCTGGAGATATGAAAAAGAATGCCGCTGGATCGTTTCATATAGCTGACCATTCCTTTGATGCGTATTACTTATACTAATATCCGATTTAAAAGAGTATAAAAATCAAGTGAAAAGCTTTAATTTATGGGTTTTCACGCGGATTTTTATCGACTCTTTTTGAGGGGGTTAGTATTATAATCGATTAAAGGTGCGTAAAAATCAAGTGAAGCGCTATTGGGCTTTGGCAGACGATGGCGTCATCAAGCAAGGGCAAGGGCCACCTTCATCATGTCGGTAAACGAGTTCTGCCGCGCTTCGGCGGGCAGAGAAAGCCCGCGCAGGGGGCAATCCGATATTGTGAGCACGCACAAGGCCTCCTTGCCCGCGCGTGCGGCGTTTGCGTACAGCGCGGCTGCTTCCATCTCCACCGCCAGCACCCCTAAGCGCTTCCACCGTGTGAGAAACTCCGGGTCGTCGTCATAGAAGGTATCGCTTGATAGAATGCCGCCCACCTGACAGCGCAGGCCAAGCTCCTTAGCTGCTGCCGCCGCCCGCTGCAAAAGGTCAAAGCTCGCAACCGGCGCAAGACTGCCGCCCAGCCCATATTGCGCGGTATAGCTTGAATTGGTGGAGGCGCCCATGCCCAGCACAATATCCCCAAGCTCCAGCCCGTCATGCAGCGCGCCGGCCGAGCCGATGCGGACAATGCGCTCCACCCCATAAAAATTGTACAGCTCGTAGGAGTAAATACCCATGGAGGGCATTCCCATACCGCTTCCCTGTACCGATACCCGTTTGCCGTTAAACTCGCCGGTAAAGCCGTACATCCCCCGGATGTTATTGTACTTTACAGGGTTTCTTAAAAAGGTCTCTGCCACAACCTCTGCCCGCAAAGGGTCTCCGGGCATTAAAACAAAGGGGGCGATTTCGCCTTCTCCCGCGCCGATGTGCGGGGTTGGGATGTTATTAGCCATCGTTATCACTTTCCTTTTCTATAGTATAAGTATACCAGCTATTATACCATATATGAAACGAAATTTTCCATGCGGGGGTGGCATAGGAGCAAAAAAACGCGGAGCAGTTATAAACACATAAAAACAGCAATGCCAATTGCCCAAGGGGTGGTTGACAGGGCGGGAGCCCGGGTTGTATGATTAGAAAAGCATCCCGCTGCCTGTTGTAGGGTACAATTGTGTTTTATTACTAATATTCGTTTTAAGTGCAAAGATATATACAACCAAGTGAAGCGCTTTGGTTTATGGGTTTTCACGCGGATGGATATCTATTATTCTGCACTTTTTTATGAGATTAGAATAATGCGGCATTAGGATACTTAAAATTCACGCAATGAAAAGGAGCACACGATGGAGAAGGATATCACCTGCGCGTATTGTATGGAAGGCGAGCTTGTGGCGAAATTCGGAGTTAAAATCTGCGAGCTTAAGACCTCAAAGGTATACCTTTTTAAGGAGCAAAGCCATGAGGGTCGTGTAATTGTTGCCCATAAAAATCATGTGGGCGAGATGACAGAGCTTACAGACGAGGAGCGCAATGATTATTTTGCGGACGTAAACCATGTGGCGAAGGCGCTGCATCAGGCTTTTAAGCCGGATAAAGTCAATTATGGCGCGTATGGTGATACCGGCCACCATCTGCATTTTCACCTTGTGCCAAAATATAGGGATGGGTTTGAATGGGGCGGCGTTTTTGCTATGAATCCCCAGGAAACCCTGTGCAGCGACGCGAAATATGACGAGATTATCGGGCGCATTAAAAAGTATCTTTAACGCATAATACTATCATCCTTTTTCAAGGCAAAACCGCGCGATAAGTGCGGTTTTGCCCGATATTTATAGGGTGAATAAATAAGCGGAATACACGGCGCAAAAATGGCGTAAGTGGTGTAAGTATTTTTGCGCGCATTTATGCTTGTATTTCGTTCGGCAATATATTATAATATACAGGCAAGTTGCAAAAGAGGCAGGGCAGGGCGTGTGCTTTGACACGCGGATATGCGGGCCCTGTGCGACAAGGCACCGTGAATCATGTCAGGCGGGGAACCGAGCAGCATTAAGCGGAGGTCCTTGTGTGCCGCAGGCAAACCTGTATATCCGTTTGTGAGGGCGCAGGCGTATCCGTAACAGGACTGCCCGCCTTTTTTTGAATGTTTTTTATCCTGTGGCAATGTGTGGCAAAAAGGGGTGTGGACCTGATGTATCAGGCGCTATACAGAACCTGGCGTCCCAGAACATTTGAAGATGTTGTGGGGCAGGAGCCTATCACCGTCACGCTGAAAAATGAGGTGCGCCTTGACCGGGTGGCGCACTCCTACCTGTTTACCGGCTCGCGGGGTACCGGCAAGACTACCTGCTCAAAGATTCTCGCTAAGGCGGTTAACTGCTTAAGCCCGAAGGGCGGAGACCCCTGCGGCGAATGCGCCATGTGCAAAGGGATTGAGGAAGGCTCGGTTACCGATGTGGTGGAGATTGACGCCGCCAGCAACAATGGCGTGGAGGATGTTCGCTCCTTGCGGGAGGAGGCGCTTTTTACCCCGGTAAGCGCTAAAAAACGCGTTTATATTGTCGATGAGGCCCACATGCTCTCGGTGGCGGCGTTTAACGCCCTGCTAAAGATTATGGAGGAGCCCCCTGCTCATGTTTTATTTATTCTCGCCACAACCGAGGCACATAAGGTTCCGGCGACGATAGTTTCACGCTGCCAGCGGTTTGATTTTAAACGAATTGACAGCGCCGCCATCCGCGACCGGCTGATAAAGATAGCCGAAGCGGAGGGCATAGCGCTGGAGACAGAGGCCGCCATGCTAATCGCCCGCCTTGCCGAGGGGGGGATGCGCGATGCAATCTCCCTGCTTGACCAGTGTGCGACCGCGGGAAGAACAGAAAATGCGCAAACGTCGGAGAAAACCGTTACGACCCAAACCGTGGCACAAATTTCGGGGCTTGCCGACCACAGCCTCTTATTTGAACTGTGTGAAACCATATACACCAAGGACAGCGCCCGTGCGCTGGAGCTGATTGATATCCTAAACACCTCAACAGTGGATTTTTCACGGCTGCTCCATGAGATGATGGCGCTCTTGCGTAATATTATGGTGGCAAAGGCCACTAAGTCCTATCAGGAGCTGATAGCCTGTACCCCGGAGGAGCTTTTGCGTATTGAAGACGCCGCGCGGCGTTACCCCATGGAGCTTATGGCACAATCTCTCTCTACCCTTACCGCCACGGTGGACGAGCTGGGCAGAACCACCTCCAAGCGTCTGGCGGCGGAGCTTTGCATGATACGCCTCACCACCCCCACACTTTCCACGAGCATGGATGCGCTTCTGCGCCGTGTCGCGGAGCTGGAGGCACGGCTTGCCGCGGGAGTTCCGAGCGCAACAGGCGCACAGGAGCAAACCGCAAGGCAGCAAGACCTATCCCCCCCCCGAACTGAGCCCCAAAGCCCGAAGGAGCCATTGCCGGTACAGGAGGCAACGCCCAAAGAGGTACTGGAGGTTGAGGAACGCTTTGCGGGATGGGAGGAGGCGCTGGAGCGCCTAGCCAAGGCAAATCCTGCGTTGCACGGCACCCTGATTGGTTCGACTGCCTATATCAAAGGGGACTTGATTCTCATTGATGCGCAAAGCCCCATGTTTGCCGAGATGATGCGTAAAAACGAATATACCAAAATGTCGCTGCGCGAGGCGATACGGCTGGTTACAGGCAAGATATTCCGGCTTGGCCCCGTCAAAAAGGACGTGGAGATTAAGGAAACCGGCTCGCTGCTGGAGCGACTCGCACAAACCGCAAAGGATGCGGGCATAGAGATTAACGAATAATAATATTGCAGCAAGTATAAATTGCAGTTGCTGCTACGGGAAAGGTAAGGTTAGGGTTATGAAATCAAGATTACCGCAAGGATACGGCGGAGGCGGTGCCCAGAATATGCAGGGTATGATAAAGCAGGCTCAAAAGATGCAGGATGAGATGGCGCGCGTGACGGCGGAGATTGAAGAGATGGAGTTTACCGCCACAGTAGGCGGCGGAGCGGTAGAGATTTTGATGACCGGTAAAAAAGAGGTCAAATCTCTGAAGATAAAGCCTGAGGTAGTAGACCCTGAGGATATAGAGATGCTGCAAGACCTTTTGGTTGCGGCATACAATGAGGTTTCGGCCAAGGTAGAAGCCAAGAGCTCGGAAGAAATGAACAAGGTGACAGGAGGCTTCAACGTGCCCGGGATGCCCGGCATGTTTTAAGAACGCATATGGCAAAGGGCATATTACCTCAGCCGCTTGTTCGGCTGATAGAGCAGTTTGAACGTTTGCCCGGTATTGGGCATAAAACCGCACAAAAGCTGGCTTTTTTTGTGCTGGGATTGTCGCGTGAGGAGGCAAACGCTTTTTCGGCTACGATTACCGAAGCACAGGAGCGGATTCATAACTGCAAAATATGCCAAAACCTCACGGACAGTGAGCTGTGCGCAGTATGTGACGACCCGTCCCGGGATATTTCGACCATCTGTGTGGTACAGGACACCCGATATGTGGTTGCAATTGAGCGTACAAAGGAGTACAATGGTTTGTACCATGTACTGCATGGTTTAATTTCGCCCATGGATGGCATCGGGCCTGAGGATTTAAGCATTAAAGAGCTTCTACCCCGTTTGCAGGAGGGTAAGGTGCGCGAGGTGATTGTCGCCACCAACGCGAATGTGGAGGGCGAAGCAACCGCGATGTATCTTTCGCGTCTGCTCAAGCCCATGGGGGTTAAGGTTTCGCGTCTTGCCTATGGCATACCGGTAGGCGGCGATTTGGAGTATGCCGACGAGGTGACGCTTTACCGCGCCATTGAGGGCAGGAGCGAGCTGTGACGGAAGGGAGGGAGCTGCGGGGTGACCGCAAAGGAGAACACCAAAACCATATCTCAAAACAAAAAGGCGTTTCACGACTATTTTGTGGATGAATCGTTTGAGACGGGCATTGAGCTTTTCGGTACCGAGGTAAAGTCCATCCGGTCGGGCTCCGTCAACCTTAAGGACAGCTGGTGCGACATCAAGGATGGCGAGCTGTTTGTGCGGGGAATGCATATCAGCCCCTACGAGCACGGCAACGTGTTCAACCGCGACCCGGTGCGTGTGCGCAAGCTGCTCATGCACAAGCGGGAGATTTTAAGGCTGTTTGGGCTTATTAAGCAGCAAAGTTTTACGCTGGTGCCGCTTTCCCTCTATTTTAAGGGTTCGCGTGTAAAGGTGCAGCTGGGTTTATGCCGAGGCAAAAAGCAGTACGATAAGCGGGACGATATGGCAAAAAAAGCCGCACAGCGGGACATCGATCGCGCAATGAAGGATTCGGGACGCGAGCGCTAAGCGTACCGGCGCTGTATGCAGCCCCGAAATATGGAGATACTAGTATTGCAGGTGTTTTGTACAGGGCCTCTATACATGGGGGCGTAAAGGTTTCGACGGGGATTTTGAACCACGATAAGCGGGCAGAGTTTGCTGGACACTCTTTAAACGCCGGTACTTTAAATTAAACGCTAACAATAATAAATTAGCTTTAGCTGCTTAATTAAAGCAGCTCGTCCTGCCGATCAACTCCACGGGTTCGGTTCGGGCGTCATTTAGTGGACACCGTCAGGCGGAAGCTTCCCGAGCTGCCTGACGTATTAGGGAATACTAAACGGCGCAGCTTGCTTTTCGGCGGCGTCGGGAGGGAATGATAAATGAATTGCTGCGCCCGGAGAAGTTTGTGGGAATGGGTTTTCGGACAGGGGTTCGACTCCCCTCGCCTCCACCATCAAAAAACCCCGCCAGATCAACGTCTGGCGGGGTTTTTATTTTTACAAATAACACACATTACAACACACCCTTGAAAATATCCTTAAAAATATCGTTGACCAATGCTGCCGTAGTTTCCATGTCGCCGTCCATTTCGTGCGAATAGGTTCCGTAGGTATCCATGTTTTTTGAGTGCCCTACGAGTTGTTTTAAGTATCCCTCCGGCAGTCTTTTTACAATTGAAGCAAAGGTGTGCCGCAATTCGTAAGGCGACGCCTTAGCGATGCCGACATAATCCCGATACCGAACCCAATGCTTATAATACACGCTGGGCAAGATATGCTCCCCGTATTTATCGGGGAAAACATACTTTGACTCTATCTGATATTTTTTAAGCATAGCAAATTGAAGGGCGAGCGCAGCCTGCGCGACGGGCGTTAAAACAAACGACCGGCGGGCATTATCGTTTTTCCCGCTGGTTTCGTCGCAATCCACGTTGATGCTGCGTTTTAAATGTACCGTACCTGCCGAAATGTCCTTGCGCTCCAAACCGATGATTTCACCCGGGCGCAAGCCGGTTGCGACCTCAAAGCGATATGCATTTATATAAAACTCAAGCTTTTCCTTGCCGTAGCCAGTGGATAAGCTGGACTTGTACACCGTCGCAGAATGTCGAAAAACGAAAAATGTTTTTGTATGCCGGATGACGTGCTTTGCCACTAAAAAATCTATGTATATGAAACCTGCACATGGAGCTTTGTTTATGGAAAACCTCTATAAGCTCTCCCAAGTAGTGAAAGTACTTTGATTTAACCATTATTAAATGTCAAAAGTAAGTTCTTAGAAATTTCCTATATATAGGTAGTGCAAGATTTGTGGTATAATAGGCTGAAATCATGTTCCATAGTGTAAATAAAATTTTTATTAGAGGTGTTGTATGGATAAGTCCAAGAGAATAACAATGAAAATAGCTATCGCATCGTCTCTTGCTGTTGCTGTTTTCACGGTACTTTTCGTAATTGCGCTGATCACGACTTTTAATTTTAGTACCTGGAACGGAATCGAGAAATATGCAGCGGGGTTCAAGCCAATACAATTATTTACTGTTATTCCATCAATATTACTGGCAATATCATTTTTAATTTTTTGTGTCAGCGTTCATTATTTATCGAGTGATGAACAAAAGATTTGGAGTCATCTGGGGATGAATTTCGGCTTAATATATATAACGATATCACTTGCAAATTATCTCATTCAACTCATTACTGTTATGCCAAGTGTTATGAGTGGTTCATTAGATGGTTTGGAAAAGCTGGTATCAGGTTATCCAAACTCTATATTTTTTGCATTAATGGGATCGTATTTCTTTATGTGTATATCGCTGTTCTTTGAAGGGTTGTTATATAAAAAAGGAATCCGTCTGTTTCTGTTTATCGCAAGTATCGGGTGTATTACATTCTTTATAGTTGGTGCGATATTTTCTGCTCCCATATTTTTGATGTTAGGCGCCGCCAGTTGGATTGGGGGAACCATTATCGCAATGCTACTAATATTTAAATATTATTTGAAGGAAATAAATTTATTGAAAGCAGAGTACTGATAACTTATCACCTATACAACTATACATATGCTTGGACTATATTACGGTCATGGTGTTCACAATGCTTTAATACCACCAAGAATTGCTAACGTAAAATAAAGACGAATGCTACATCTATTTTGACCTAATGACACATTACACCCCATAAATTGGTAAAACGATTGATGGGGGGTTGTTTTATGGTAAAATGACGGCGTAGGTTGATTATATTTTCGGATATAACCGATAAGGAAATGTAAGTGTAACTGATTTATAGTTTGGACTGAAGTGGTTTTGCAAAAAAATCCCCTAACGTAACCTATTGCTCATGACTTAACGTGATGTTGTAAAGTTAGGGCAGGGAGGTGAAATCTATGTCAAAATACACTACTGGAGAATTGGCAAAGCTGTGTAACGTGTCGGTCAGAACGGTGCAATTTTATGATACAAAAGGGCTACTACCCCCGACTGAACTAAGCGAAGGCGGCAGGCGGCTCTACAACGATGATGATTTGCGAAAATTTCAGCTTATTATAACTCTAAAGGCGATTGGACTCTCGCTTAACTCTATCAAAAGCGTCTTGGAGAGCGAATTTTCGGGAAAAATCCTCGCAATATTGCTTGAGGAGCAAGAGAAATTAATTGCTGACGAAATCGACGAGCGACAGAAACAGTTGGATATGATTAATGTCATCAAAGAAAGCATACGCGACAAAGCCATTATCCCGGTAAATACAGTTCTTGGCATAGAAGACATTATGAAAAAGAGGGACAAGGTTCGCAACAAGAAAAAGCTGGCTATGATTTATACTGGAGTAGGAATTGCAGCGGCTTCAGGACTCTTGTTCATGATGTGGCTCGTAGCATCACGCATCTGGTGGGGACTTGCGGTATATATATCCGTCGCAATAATCGGTCTGTTGATTTCAGCTTTTCAACTAAGAGATACCGAATTTATTTGTCCCCAATGCGACTCGATTTTCAAGCCGTCACTAAGGCGGGCATTCTTTAGTTCCGGCAGCCATAAAGTACGTTGGACGACTTGCCCCGAATGTGGACACAGGGATTGGTGCGTTTTGCGCAAACAAAAGCAGAGCAGGGAGGCTGAAAATAACGCCTAAATTGTTCTCAAATGAAAAACTCAGGTTTTTTACGAAAGTAACGGCGGCACACACTTTTACTTATTTCTTTTGCGGATTGATTTTTACACAACTGCTTAACTACGATGATGCTTATTTGGAACTCTTAGGTTTTAAGCCTATGGATGATATTAGCGGACTGGCGATTATGCTTGGCCAAATAGTCAGAGGAATCCTGCTCGGAATCGTTGTTTGGTGGATTAAAGAGAGCATTATTGGTAAAAAACTGGCTTGGCTGAAACTTTGGGCTATTCTTGTTATACTCGGCATCGTTAGCACATATGCGCCTGCTCCTGGCTCTATCGAAGGGTTTATCTATCTTGCTCCCGTTGATGTGCCTGTTAATATTGTATCGAGCATTTTTGAAGTATTGTTGCAACCGCTACTGTTCAGTATAATAGTAACCTTTCAAAGAAAAAAGCAATGAATCATCTTGGAGTATAAGTGCATTAGTAGAGCCTATACTTATCATTTATTTTTCGCTTGCTAAAGGCGGGAATTATGGAATCGATGAAACTTGCACCGCTCCGAAATAGGCAGCGGTGCATTTTATCAATTCATCGTTACTTTTCCACTCAAAGACCCTGTCAGATTAACCTCATCACTCTGACAGGGTCTTTATTTTTGCAATTAACACGCATTAATAACACAAAACCGCACAGCAGCGTAGAGTTTAGCAGCTGTGCGGTTTCTCATTACTATTCGCGCCGCTACAGCGTGGCATGGGCTAGAGGAAGCTTGACGTTAGCCTGCAGTGTAAATATATACATAACAAACGTATATTGTTCCACAAACACTAAAAAATGGGGTTAATATTGACAAAATACCCTATCATTTCGATGCAATATATGTACATTTTGGACGAAACGTAATTGACGCAAAATTAACAAAATGATAACATTATCATTATATAAATGCTACAGGCTATATACATCATCGGGAAGGAAAGATTGCCAATGGTACGATATCTTGGCAAACGCTTCGCAGTTTGCATGCTGGCGGTTGTATTATCCGTATTTATAAACTTTGTGCTCATTCGCTTAGCGCCCGGCAATCCTATTTCGGTAATGGCGGGGATCGATAATCCCAACCCCGAAATGGTCGCCGCATTAACTCAAAAATATGGCTTGGATAAGCCGGTCGTTATCCAGTTTGGCGTGTATTTAGCGAATATCTTAAAAGGCGATTTTGGTTTTTCCTATCGCAACAATTTGCCGGTAACACAGCTTGTGGGGGCGCGAATTATTCCCACCCTGCTGCTTGGGCTGACCTCGCTGGTGCTTTCCGTATTTTTGGGCAGCGGGCTTGGCTTGCGGGCAGCGCGAAAGAAGGACTCCGCGTTTGACAGGGTTTTTTCCAATATATCCTATGTGCTTGACGCGATGCCTAGCTTTTGGCTTGCCCTTATGCTGATGCTCCTGTTTGCCACAACCCTTGGCTTGCTTCCCACCGCGGGCATGGTTGATGTGCGCGCCGCATATACCGGTTTTCGCCGGGTGCTTGACATTATGGTTCATATGGTACTGCCCGTTACCTGCATCATTATATTAACGGCACCCTCCTATTACAGAATTATGCGCTCCTCTGCCTTACAGGTCATGAATGAGGAATTTATTACCCTTTACCGCGCTGCCGGTATGCCGGAGTCGGCAATTTTTCGTAAATACATACTCAAAAACGCAATTCTTCCCATTGTAACGATGCTCGGCATGAGCCTTGCTTACAGTATTGCGGGTGTAACGCTGGTTGAGATTGTTTTTGCCTGGCCAGGGATGGGACGTCTTTTGCTTGATTCGATCAACAAGCGTGATTACACGTTGTTAAGCGGCATTTATTTAATGCTTAGTATGGCAATCGCGATCATTACCGTCGTGCTCGACGCGATATATGCCTGGCTTGACCCGCGTATTCGCTTGTCATAGGATAGGTAAAAGAGGGGGGATGAACATGAAAACATACAACTCGAAATTTCAAAAAATGAGGAACACGTTATACCATGCCTTGGGTATCTCTCCCATGCGAACCGGGCTCATATTCTTTGTCGTTATACTATTCGTAGCAATTATGGCACCCAGGATTGCACCGTATGACCCGATGGAATTGACCGGAAATGTTCTGTTTGCCCCAAGTTTTCAACACCTGCTGGGAACGGATGCCTTTGGCCGCGACCTGCTGAGCCGCGTCATCTACGGTACTCGCACGTCATTGATGATTGGTTTTCTGGCTGCGGGAATATCGGGGGTAGTGGGCATTATTGCCGGGGCGGTTTCCGGCTATTTTGGGGGCAAGGTGGATCAGCTGCTGACCTTTATTATCAGTATTTTCGATATGACCCCCGTATTCTTTTTAATTCTTATCGTGGTTTCGCTATTTGGCGGGAGTATTACTAATGTTGTTATTGTAATCGGGCTGACCACCTGGACGGGAAACGCGCGCCTCATGCGCGCAGAGACTGTTTCTCTGCGCAACCGCGTATTCGTGCAAGCTGCCGAAACCATTGGGGAGGGTAAGTGGCGCATCCTGCTTTTCCATGTGATACCAAACGGTATTTTCCCGCTGATAGTAAACACCACCGCTAACATCTCCGCCGCCATTTTAATGGAAGCCAGCCTTTCGTTTATCGGGCTAGGGGATGCCAGCATTATCAGCTGGGGGCAGATTGTTTTTGACGGGCGCAGTCAGTTTGGCTCCGGATGGTGGGTAAGCACCTTTGGCGGTCTTGCGATTGTTTTGACGGCGCTAACGTTTTTCTTAATCGGAGACGGGCTTAATCGCTTTCTAACCCCCAAGCTTCAGCAAAAGGGATAACATCGGCGGCCGGAAGGGGAAGGTTACATATGGCTGTACTTGAGGTCAAAAACCTGAATGTTCGATATATAATGAAGGACCGTCAGATTCTAGCCTGCGACAATGCATGTCTTGCGGTGGAAGCCCAGGACAGCATCGGCATTGTAGGTGAATCGGGCTCGGGAAAGTCTACGCTTGCCATGAGTGTGCTGGGGCTGCTTCCAAAATCAATTACGCAAATTGATGGGGAGATACGGTTTCAGAATACCAATCTTGTGGGTCTCTCGGAGGAGAGGTTTGCAAAAATGCGATGGAAATCCCTCTCCGCTGTTTTTCAAAAATCCATGAACAGCTTATCCCCCGTGCATAAAATACGCCTGCAAATGTCTGATATTTATCGGATTCATGTTCCAAAGGCATCGGACAGTGAATGCCGCGATGTTGCCTTGCAACTGCTTTCCAAGGTAAACCTTCCCGCGCGAGTATATGAGCTTTACCCCCACCAGCTATCCGGTGGAATGCTCCAGCGCGTATCCATCGCCCTTTCTTTGATGTTTAACCCGGCGCTGGTTATTCTGGACGAGGCCACTACAGCGCTTGATGTGGTAACAGAGGGCCAGATACTGCGGGAGATTGTGCGTTTGCAGGAAACAGAACAGGTTACGCGCCTGATGATCACCCACAACATGGCGGTGGTCGCCTCCAGCTGCAAAAAGGTTGCCGTGATGTATGCGGGAAGAATACTGGAGACCGGCGCTACCGTGGATGTTTTAAAACGCCCGCGCCATCCCTATACGCAAGGGCTTATGCAGTCGTTTCCTAATTTTAAAGGCGACCGTCACAGCCTCCGTGGGATATCCGGCTCGCTGCCCGATTTAAGCGTGCCGATTACGGGCTGTGTTTTCGCGCCCAGGTGTCCGCGCGCATGTGAGCAGTGTAACAACCAAATTCCGATGCTCCTTGATACAGAACCGGGCTGGAAGGTTGCGTGCTTTTTTCCCGGAGAGGGAGGCGTAAACTGACCATGGATTATCAAACCCAGCCGGTACTGAAGGTAAATAATGTAGCAAAGCATTATAAGCAAAAGACTCTGACTGCAAACGATGGCAAAAGGCTGAAAAACCAGCTTGTGAAGGCCGTAGACGGCGTGAGCTTCGAGCTTCACAAAGGCGAAATCCTCGGGGTAATCGGCGAAAGCGGCTGCGGCAAAAGCACCCTGGGCCGCCTTCTTACCAAGCTCGAGCCCATGACAAGCGGGGATATTCTCATTAACGGCAAAAGCATCAGCCGCATAAATACCTCAAAAAAGAACGAGCGCCTGTCCTTTTGCAAAACGGTTCAGCTTATTTTTCAAAACCCGTTTGAATGCGTGGATCCTCGTGAGACGATTGAAAGGGTACTGATTACTCCCCTGAGGCTGCATTCTATCGGGGAGGATGATTCCGACAGAAGAAGGCTGTGCATAGAGGCGCTGGAAACGGCGGGGCTGCGGCCCGCGGAGGACTTTCTGTCGCGCTATCCCTATGAGCTTTCGGGCGGGCAGCTGCAACGAATCGCGATTATGCGCGCCATGCTGCTGGACCCGGCCTTTGTTGTAGCCGACGAAGCCATATCCATGCTGGACGTTTCCATCCGGGCCGATATCCTTAACCTGCTGGAGGAGCAAACCAAAAAGAAACATGCCTGCATGGTATTTATCAGCCACGATATCGCTACAACCCGTTATATTTCCGACAAAGTCGCCGTTATGTACCTAGGGCGCATCGTGGAATACGGCAGGACGGATGAGGTCATGCATAACCCCATTCACCCCTATACCCGGGCGCTGATCTCCAATTCGGCCTCCATAGACCCGGAGGAGCAGCGTCAGATTATCGAGATACAGGGCGAGCCCCCCTCTCCAATCGGCACAGGGCCGGGTTGTCATTTTGCCTTGCGCTGCTATATGCGCGGCGAGCGCTGTAACAGCGAATACCCTCCCATGACAGAGATAGACGGGCATTGTTTTAGCTGCTTTTATCAGCAATTATACAAACAGGAGCCAATATTATGAGTAGAACAAGCATACTGGCATCCATTCCGGACTACAAGGCTTTTCTCACGGTGGAGGAAATGAATCAGGCGTTGCTGCAGCTGGCCAAGGATTATCCCGATAAGGTGACGGTTTTTGAGGCCGGGCGCAGCCGCAAGGGCAGCCCCATGCTGTGCGCGAAGGTGGGCAGCGGCAGCAAGAACGCGCTGTTTTATGGCTGTCCGCATCCCAACGAGCCAATCGGGGCTATGATGTGCCATTACTTTGCGCGTGCGCTTGCCGAGGATGACGGCTACCGAAGAGAGCTTGACTACACCTTCTACATCATGCCGGTATCCGATGTGGACGGAACCAAGCTCAATGAGGCTTGGTTTAAGGGCCCCTTTACCATCTACCATTACGCCCGCAATTTCTTTCGTCCGGCAGGGGAGGAGCAGGTTGAATGGACCTTCCCCATTCAATACAAGAGCTTTACCTTCAATGCGCCGCTGCCCGAAACACAGGCGCTGATGAAGCTGCTTGATGAGACAAAGCCAGCCTTTATCTACTCCTTGCATAACGGCGGCTTCGGCGGCGCCTTTTGGTATATAAGCCGCGATATGGGGCAAGAGGTGTACGACGAGATGTACGCCGCCGCCGCGCAAGGCACCGTTCCGCTGGATCTTGGGGAACCCGAAATGCCCTTTGTGGTTAATTATTCCCCCGCGGTATACAAAATGCCCTGTGCGCGGGATATGTATGATTTTTACGAGAAGTTTGCACCGGGGAACCCCGCGGAGCTGATGATGGGCGGCGATTGCAGCGCGTCCTATGCCGGGGAGGATGCCGCGCTGTTAGTAACTGAGCTCCCGTATTTCTACGACAAACGGGTGGACAGCAAAAAGCCGCTGGAGTATCCCAGAAAAACCGCCGCGCTGGCGCGAATTGACCTTACATTATCCCATATGGAGCTGCTCACAAAGTACTATAAAACAATGCAGCCGTTCTATTCTCCGGATAATCCCTTCTCAAAAATGCTGGCCATGTATGTACGGTTATCAAGCGGCAGCGCGGAGAGCCAGCGCGCCTATATTGAACAGGATGAGCGTTTTAACGAGCCCTGCCTTGAGTCCGAGGCGTTCTCAAATATCCAGATGACGCGTTTCTATCAGCTGTTAAATTGGGGCTTAATGATACGAAGCGCTGAATTTGAGCTTTCGCATAATAACAGCGCGGTAATGAGGCAGGTAAAAGAAGAAACTGAGGAAATTTTAAGGGCAGAGGCGGATAAGCTGGAGAAGGAGCTCGACTATTCTGTCATCCCAATCAAAAACCTTGTAGGTATTCAGCTTTCCTGCGGTCTCTCGGTACTGGAAAAGCTAAAATCGCTCTAAATGATTCACCAACAGGCGCGGCAGTACCGCGCTGTAATATAGCAGATTTTTCAATAATTAAGGAGGAAATACGATGAAGAAACTAATCTCTATTCTGCTTGCGGGCGCGCTTATGCTTAGCCTGCTTGCCGGGTGCAGCACCAATGCGCCGGCCGACGGCGGCACATCTTCCCAAGGGGGTTCGTCTCAGGCTGATGCGGCACCAAGCGGGCCTGCCAAGGGCGGCACACTGATTGCCGTAATCCCCAACGACCCCGCTACCTTCAACCCCTGCCTTGCGCAGGATGAGGGCGCCGGCCTGCTGATTTACCAGCTGTTTAATAACCTTGTGATGATGGACGCGGATTACAACATCATACCCGACCTTGCGGACAGCTGGAAGTACAGCGACGATTTTCTACAGCTGACCTTTAACCTCAATCAGGATGTAAAATGGCATGACGGAACGAAGTTCACAGCCGCCGATGTCGTATTTACCATGAACACGATTAAAGAGCAATCGGGAACACTTTCGGCTAACCTTGCTAATGTGGTGAGTGTTGAGGCAAAGGATGAGTACACGGTTGTATTCACAAGCTCTGTGCCCGACACAACACTGCTCTCAAACCTTGCATGGTTTGGCGGCTCAATTCTCCCAAAGCATATTTATGAGGGTACCGACTGGACGACCAACCCCGCAAATCAATCACCCGTTGGAACTGGCCCCTTTAAGTTTGTAAGCGCCGAAACCGGCGTGTCGGTACAGGTTGCCGCAAACGAGGATTATTTCCGCGACGGCCCCTATCTGGATAAGATTATATTCCAAATTATCCCCGACGCTGAGACCGAGTATCAGATGTGGAAAAACGGCGAAGTGGATGTTATGTACAGCGCAATCCCTGGTACGGATTTTACGCTGTATGACAACGACCCGAACTACACCTCGCGATTTAACCTTCTCTGCAACCGCAACTACTTTACCTTTAACTTTGCAAAGCAGGATAACCCCTTCCAGGATGTAAAGGTGCGTCAGGCGCTAAATCTGGCTTTAGACAGACAGCAGATTCTGGATACAGGATTGAAGGGCAACGGCGATTTGTCAGAGTACTATATTTCTCCAATGTATACCTGGGCAATAAACGAGAACGCGAAAATTCCCGCCAAAAATATTGAGGAAGCGAAGAGACTGCTGACCGAAGCGGGTTATACCCCTGACGCCAACGGAATCTACCTGAGCTTTGAGGTCGTCACCTTCAGCTTCAATGACATCCTCGTCGTGGCGCAGGCGAACCTCAAGGAAGCCGGCATCGACATGAAGATAAGCAATATGGAAATGACGGCATGGATTGACAAGGTATTGGTCAGCGGCGATTATAACGTGACCTTCCTTGGCGGCGATCAGGGCCCCGATATCAGTGCGGTTCGCAATCGCGTAGGTACCGGCGGTTCCGTTAATGTCAGCCAGTATTCCAACAAGGAGCTGGACGACCTTTTTGCGGAAGGCACCAAAACAGATGACCAGGCTGCCCGCGCGGAGATTTACAAGAAGGTACAGCAGATTATGGCGGATGAGCTGCCCATTGTAATCACCAATGAAATGGGATTAAAGTATGCTGTCAGCTCCAAGATTCACGGCGTACCCATGGTAGACGACAGCGCCCGCGGACTCTCCGGCAAAATGAGCTTTGTTTCCGTTTGGATAGAGAAGTAAGCCTGTAACGAAACGTAACCAGGATACCCCGCAGCGGTAAGCTGCGGGGTATCCTATTGGAGAAATGAGAATGAAAAAGAACAAGCAGCTTCGGTATTCCGTATCACGTCCCATAATCGGCGGAGTACCCCAGGCAATTTTGACCTCAAAAGACAACCGAGCAAAGCCCCTGCTGCTGCTCCTTCATGGCGGCCCTGGCGAGCCGATGACGCCGTTTACCGATGAACTGGTTGATCTTGAGGAGCGCTTCGTCGTATGCATTTGGGAGCAGCGCGGCGCGGGAATGTCGTATGTAAGGCAGGCGGAGGATATCCGCATTTTCCACTATGTTTCCGACGCGCTGGAGGTAACGCGGTATTTGCTTGAGCGTTTTGAGCGTGATAAGCTGGTCTTAATGGGATTTTCATGGGGTACCTTGGTGGGAATACTGGCGGCGGCACAGGCTCCTGAGCTTTATTTAGCCTACCTTGGCGTGGGCCAGTTGGCGGACCAGCGCGCCAGTGAGATGGAGGCCTATGAGGCGGCGCTTGAGAAGGCAACGCAGGCAAAGGATAAAAAATCGGCTGACTTTTTGCTTTGCAATGGTCCGCCCCCATACTCCGGCAAAAACAGCTTGCAGCTTATTATTAAGGAACGGACCATACTAAGAAAGTACAGCGATAACCCTGCGAAAAGCCCAAAGCTCGCAGAATATTTTTGCAAGATTTTCTGCTGCGAGTACTATTCTTTAACTGACAAAATCAACTATTTCCGTGGCTTGCAGTCGGGAGTACCGCTCTTTTCGGAAATTATGCAGTTCAATGTGCAGGATGCAGTACCGTCGGTTTTGGTACCGGTGTATGTGCTGCAAGGAAAGCACGACATGCAAACATCCCCCCGCCAGGCAAGGAAGCTTATCGACGGCATTGACGCGCCCCGTAAGCAGTTTATTCTGTTTGAAAGGGCAGGCCATTCCCCGATGGGCGACGACCCGGAGGCCTTTTATCAAACGCTTGACGGTATTATGCGTGAAATATAGGCTCAGTCAAAGCCAGAGCGGACGACGCCTTGCGGATATATAGCAGCACATGAAGTGGACACTGCGAGTCCTATTATTAGAATCTCATGAAAACCTCACAGCGTCGAAAAGCATTGTCGCCGCGCGGTTTATCATGAGATTCTTTCAGTTTGCTCATAACGGTGTCAAACGGCATGGGGGAATTGACTTAAAAATTAAACTCAATAATTTTAATAATTTATTTTAAATATAAAATAAATTATTAAAATTATTGACCAAACTTATGCACCTATGCTATATTATTAGTATATAATACTAATCCCCTCAAAAAGAGTCGATAAAAATCCGCGTGAAAACCCATAAATTAAAGCTTTTCACTTGATTTTTATACTCTTTTAAATCGGATATTAGTATAAAAAAGTGATGGGGGGGGAAATCAAACTAGCTGTTCCCGCGGGAACCGGTATTTCATATTCCTGAGGATTATAAATTCGCTCAGCAGGTATTAATCGGATTGGAGGAGAACTTGAAATGTACACACTGCAAAACGAATACTTAAAAGTAAGCTTCGACGAGCAAATGCGCCTGATACTGCTGGAATCTCCCCTGGACGGCACGGAGAATATCATAGCAAAACCGGAGCGAAATGCCTTTTTTCTAAACTGCCGGCATAATGAAAATTGGGAGGAGAGCGTGTTTGCCGACAACCAGTCTTTTGAAATTACCCAAAAGGAACAGTTGCTGCAATTCCGCTGTAATCAGCTTCGCGCTCAAAGCGGTTGGCTGGATATCGGGCTGACACTCACCGTAACCCTGGAGCAGGGGGAGCTTCTTTTTGATGCGGTAATTGATAACCGCGACCGCAACAGCCTGTTGGTGCTGGATTTTGAATATCCCCGTGTCGGTGCCGTTAAAACAATGAACAACGAGGAGCCCTCTCTGCTTTTTCCGGAGCAAAGCGGTATTCGAATCGACCGGGTGGGGCAATGGCTTGCCAGCCGTTATGAGGAGGAAAGCCGCGAGCCGCAGGCTAACAGCTACTCCACATTATATCCCGGCAGCAACGGCAGTATGCACTGGATGGCTCTGGAGGGCGGAGGTGAAACGCTTTTTGTTCAGTGCAGGGATAAGGATCACTATGCATCGTTTTTAAGAGCGGACGGCTGTTACGATGACCCCGGCTCTGTCAGCCTGATATTCGGTCTCATGCCCTTTGTAAAAGCAGGAGAAGCTTGGACTGCGCCCCAAAGCGCGCTGATGTTCTACCGGGGAAGCTGGCATAAGGGCGCGGACCAATACAAACAGTGGGCCGCATGCTTCTCAAGCAACCACCCGGTACCCAGCTGGGTTGATACCATGCTAGGCTATTTTCTGGTCATCAACAAACAGCAATACGGCCATGAGATGTGGCCGTATGAGACTCTCCCCGCGCTGTATGAAATGGCCAAAGCTCACGGCTTTGACACCCTTGGTCTTTTTGGTTGGTATCACAGCGGCCATGACAACCAATATCCGGACTTAGAGGTGTCCGAGAGTCTGGGCGGCTCGGATGGTCTTCGCACCGCGATTAAGCAGGTTCAGCAGGCGGGGGGCAGGGTAACGCTGTATCAGCAGGGGCATTTAATAGACCCCACAACGGACTATTATCGCGACGGTGGCTACCGGTATGAGAGCCGTAACCGCAACAACCTTCCATACTGGGAGTACTACGACAAGGCGCACAAAAGCACCTTTATGGAATATTTCACCTCCAAATATTTCGCGTTGTCCTGTCCGTCCTGTCCGGAATGGAGGGAGCTGATGTGCCAAAAGATAGACTGGGCAAAAACCTTCGGCCCGGATGGCGTTTTGTTTGACCAGATAGGCGGCTTACCCCCATACCCGTGCTTTAACGAAGACCATCCCCATGAAAAGGGCAAGCCCTCCCTCTCCATATCCGGCGGGCGCAAAAAGCTGCTTGCCGAAATGCAGAGCCAAAGCAAGAAAGAGGCGCCGGAATTCGCCTTTTTCTCAGAGCATATCACCGATGTATACGCCGCACATCTGGATTGTCTGCACGGCATCGGCTCCATGCCCTCGCCCGAGGGCGCATACATCCGAGAAAATGCACGAATAGGTCCGGTAAACGAGCCCTCTCTTTTTCGCTATTGCTTTCCAAGCTCACGCGTTACTATACGAAACCCGCGACCCTACATCAGTAAACGCGCTGCCAATTACGTGTTTGCCTTTGGGTTTGTTTTCGAGCTGGAGATTCGCTATCAGGCGGACTGCGAGGATATATTAGCAGATAAATGGCCCGAGGAGCGTATTTACGCCCAAAAGGTGAGCAACCTGCGCAAGCGCTACAGCAAAGAGCTGCTGCAAGCTAGTTTTGTTGACGATCGCTTAATTGATGAGGTATCGCCCGGCATTATTGCAAAGGCCTATGAAAGCGGCGACACTACGGCTGTTGCGCTTTGGAATGATTCCACTGAAGATAAGCCTCTTACCTTGTCTGTTAAGGGGGCAAGGCTCAAGGAGTATTCCACAGTGGATCAAACGCTGTCGGCCTTGCCCGACCGTATTCCAGCCAGGACCATTGCGCTTGCATTGTTTGAAAACGGGTAAGCCAGCCTTACCTTCATTTTTAACTATTATCCGATTAAAAAATGTATAAAAATCAAGTCATAATCTTTAATTTATGGATTTTGACGCGGATTTTTATCAACACTTTTATCGGAAAATAGTATTAGGCGCTTACGTTGGATGTTGTCCCGTTACCGTAGGAGGAGCCGCCGCTGCCTGAGGAGCTACTGCCCGAGCCACTATTGGTGGTTGTTGGCTTGGGACTGCTGGGAGTAGACGCAGACGTCGGTGTTAACCAGCTTGAAACAGTTTTTACTACATTGGTTACTTCTGTTTTGACCGTCTCCACAATCTTGTTTACCGCATCAGACACCGCTTTCGCAAGGTCGTTAAAGCAGTTGCCAAACATCCCGCTGGGGTCGTTATACATCACCGGGGTTAATTGATTATAGTGATACTTAGAACCCGTACTCAAAACCGATTCAATAAAATGGAGATATGAGAGATGGTAACCATGGCAGCAGCAGAAAGAGTCCGGATCTCATAATCCTTTGAGAGCCTGCGGGAGTGGTTCATCCAGCTGAAAGTGCGTTCAATGCGCCAGCGTTTCGGGAGAATTTGCCACTCGGTTGGTTTAATACGTTCGGAAATGTCAACTGGCAGACTAAGCTCAGATGCAGCAGCAACAAAGGTTTTACGGTACCCCGCATCGGCACAAATGCCTTTGAGGGTTGGATAGCTCTCAAAGGCTTTGGCTAATACCGCTCCACCTGTGGAAAAGAAGATGAACGCCGTCGCAAATAAGCGCGCCTTTGCCGACGACATCAACCTGCCGCTGCTGCTGGCGATGGAAAAGGGGGCGGAGGACGGCCGCTATGAGAAGGCCGACCTCTTCTCGCTGCGCACCATCCGCCCGAACCTGCCTCCAACGAACGCGGACAGCGCGGAGGACGCGCTGATGCTCTCCCTCAACTACCGAAACCGCGTGGATTTCCCTACCTCCAGCGGCTGTATGCTGATGGGCAGTAACCGCAATTCGGGCGCACCCTATGTCATCACCGTCGAGCCGAGCGCTCCCCAGTATGTCCCACAGCAGTCCGCCACGCAGAACAACACCCTTTTGTACGTCATGCTGTTTGTGCTGGGCACCGCACTGGTGGCAATCTGCGCCTTTATGGCGG
>JAEZCT010000068.1 GCA_023433405.1 Bacillota bacterium
CGTTTGCCCTTGCTTTGAGCTGGGTGCAGGGTGTCCCTGCTTCGCTTTTGCTTACTTTTCTCGAACAAGAAAAGTAAGCCGCCTGTCGGCGCGGGAGCCGACGTTCCAACAATTTGATGATGATTCCTTAAATGCCGACCTAACACAAGGCTATAAAATAAGAAAAGCCAAGACAAACTATGCGCGATGCGTCACGTTTTGCTTTGGCTTATTTCTCTATTGCTATCCCTTTTTCATCAACCAGGTAATACAAGATTAAATGATCCCGGTTGGGATGGATCAGGCATCATGCGGTAATCAGCCCTCAAGCACCGAGGCCGCCAGCGCGTCGGCAATGGCGTCAAGCTCCGCCTCCCGCTCCGGCTTAAGGGAGGAGCGGATATCCATCGGCTCGCAGACCAGCTCGAAATCCTTCATCCCGCCTACAATGGTCTGCATCTCCTTAGCCGCGGCACTGGCCCAGGAATGGTTGCCCATTATTACCGCCTTGCGTCCCTTGAGACAAAGCGCCGCCATATCCCGCAGCAGGGCTTCCATAACAAAGTACAGGTTGAGGTTGTAGGTGGGGGAGGCCATTACCATATGGCTGTACTTCCACACATCCGATATGATATAGGAGGCATGGGTCTTCGACACATCGTACATGCGCATATCGGTCACGCCGCGCTGGGCAAGCTTATTGGCAAGTACCATAATTGCATTCTCGGTATTGCCGTACATGGAGGCATAAAACAGCACTACGCCTTTTTTTTCGGGCTCATAACGGCTCCATTTATTATATTTATCGAGGATATAGGCAATATCCTTGCGCCAGATTGGTCCATGCAGCGGGCAGATGGTCGCAATCTCCACCCCCGCAAGCTTTTTAAACAGCGCCTGCACCTGCATACCATATTTGCCTACAATATTGCAGTAGTAGCGGCGGGATTCATCAAGGTACAGGTTCTCAAAATCCACCTGATCCGCAAAGATGTTGCCCGAGAACGCGCCGAAGGAACCAAACGCATCGGCGGAAAAGAGTGTGGCGGTGGCGGTCTCATAGGTGACCATAACCTCCGGCCAATGCACCATGGGGGCAAAGTAAAAGCGCAGGGTATGCTTACCCGCACAAAGCTCATCGCCCTCTTTGACCAGATACTGATTCTTTTGAATATCCATGGAATAAAACTGCTCAAACAGCGCAAAGGTCTTTGTATTGCCAATTACCTTTACATCGGGGTACCGGCGCACAATCTCCTCGATATTAGCACAGTGATCGGGCTCCATGTGATTGATGACCAGATAATCCAAGGCCCGACCGCCCAATACATGGGTGACGTTCTCAACATACAGCGCGCTGATTGCGGAATCCACCGTATCCAGCAGCACCGTTTTTTCATCCATAATTAAAAACGAATTGTATGCCACCCCGTTTGTGAGAGGGAACATATTCTCAAAACGCTCGATTCTTCTGTCGCTTCCGCCCACCCAGAAGATGCCGGGCGTAATTTCTTGCACGCTATACAACGATGACCGCCTCCATGTTTTAACTTTGCAATTGCCGCGGCTCCCGCTTAAAATACGAGCCGCATGATATCCGATTAAGTCTGATTGTAGCACATTCACCTATGCCGGACAAGCATAAACTCATAAAAACCCCGCCGAACCCAATCATTTCTTAAAACGTTTTCGCCTGTTTATTCTGCTATGGGATAATAGAGTACCCCCGTAACCCTGGCTTCATAAACCTCGTGAATTAGTCGGCTTTAAGGTAATCATCATCAAGTTGTTGGGACGTCGGCTCCCGCGCCGACAGGCGGCTTACTTTTCTAGTTCGAGAAAAGTAAGCAATTTAGTAAAAGCGAAGCAGGCGGCTATCATGCAATAAATTTCTGGTAATTTCAGCCGATAACTAAAGTATGCAGGGATGCACGTTTTTCGGGGTATTTTATAAAAACCACCCTGCCGCAAGGGGAGAGGGCTTTTATTGATAACAATCTATATACAGACGCGTGCGCAGCATGTGTTGTTAACTTGTAAAATGTAGACTGGGGGGAAGAAGCAATGCGGGTGTTAGCCGGAGCCCTGCGCGGTGGCGCGCAGAGCGGCGCGGATGGTTACCGTAGGGTATTGCGTCAGCTGGAAAATGAGGTGGAAAGGCTGCACGAGGAGCTGCTTACAGCTACTAGGGATGCGGGAGACGGGGAGCTTGCAACCCGTAGGACAGAGCTTTTGCGCATTAAAATAAGACAGCTGGAGGAGCAAATTCAAAAGCTGCGCAATCAGCAGCGCAAAAACAATACCCACTCCTTTCAGGGACACGCCTCCCTGCGTGAGGCAAGCGGCGTGCTGGTCACCCACCAGCTGCTTGACTCCCGGGCATAAACCGAAACCCAAAGGCAGAGAGAATGAGACATAGAAAGACAGAGAAAGGGGGGGAACCGGCGGTTCCCCCTCTCTTATATTAGTATAATACTATTCTCCGATAAAAGTGTTGATAAAATCTGCGTCAAAATCCATAAATTAAAGCTTTTGACGCAGATTTTTATACACTTTTTAATCGGATAATAGTATAAAACGTAATCAGTCAGGATGAAAACCCAATATTCATTGCAGCCGGTATACGCAAAAGCCCTGCTCGTTTTTATAGTTGTAGGAGAACAAAAGCTCGCCGGTATCGCAAACCGCTAGTAGCCTTGCCGGCGCCCCCTCTACCGAAACAGGGAGCTGGGTGACGGTTTTATTCTCAAAATCCACGCGGAGAAGCTGCGGGCCAAAATACCAGACATACGGGTTATTCGGGTCGGGGATGCACTGCCCTTCGTAGTCATTGTACCTTAGCGTCAGCCAGTCGGCCCTATAAAGCGTACCTGTGTCATATCGGTAGTAATAGTTACTATCCCTCTCCTCCCCTAAATCGCTTCGCTGCCCGAAAAAGACTGCGATTTTATTGTTGTGCTCCAGGTACCCGCCCGCAAAGATCCCTGTTGTTACCATGCGCAGCTCCTTAAGGGTATTGCCCGCAGCATCAAGGATACGGTAAAAGGAGCTGATTGTCTCATAGCCTTGCGCCCCGCACAACAGCTCCTCCTGCCCGATAAAACGGATGGGGTACAAAGAATAAGAATCCAGCGGGCTATCCGTAGCCAGGGTAGGGTGTGCCTGCAAAAGCGTTGGGGTGGCGTCCTCCGTCATAGGGCAAAGGTATATTCCGGTTTTATTATCATACGCCGCATAGGTGAGGTCGCCGTTTAGCACGATACTTGAGTACTCGGTTAAATCCGTTAACAGCTTTGCGGGCCATGGCTTTCGTTCTACAACCTGAAAGGCGCCGTCCAGCCGGTAAACGGCGGCATTGGTGCGTACAATAAGCCCATTAACCGCCTCGCGCACCCCTGTAATGGGTTCTTTAAAGTCCCATACCACCTTACCAAGCGCCTGAGCGGCGGTTTCAAAATTATAGATATCCGTCGTTAACACGGTTTTCGTTGCATGAAACCGGTACACCTGATGATTGCGGGCATAAAGCCCGCCGCCAAAGGGCATGGTGAAATTTGTGGGCGAAATCCCCTCCGCCGTGGCACCCCACAGGGTATCAAACCGCGTGACCTCTCCCGCAACGCGCACCTGATTGGTCTCGTTCCAGCGCCAGCTGCTGGATTCTACAATAAACCCAACCTCATCATCCCAGTACAGCACAAAGGTCTCAATGCGAAACAGCTCTTGCAGGGTTGCATCCTCATACCGTTCCACCTCTATTCTAAACGTTATCCGCTCATCCTGGGTATACTGTGCTATCTCGGTAAACTTCCAATCATCAACAAAAAAGCCCAGCTCCGCAATGTTGAGGGTATTGCTTTCTATATCATAGGCATACGGCAATTCCAGGGTGATTGTGCCATTCTCCCAATCCACCGCCTCGTTGTATACGTCGCGCTCGTCAAAGGTTTTCTCGGTCAGCAGGCTTGCGTTCTCGGGGCCGAAGAACTTCTCCACATAATAGGTGTAATCCTCCAGCGGCATGACGACCGATTTGCCGACAATATACCGTTTGAGCACGCCATCCTGCGCAAGGCGGCTGGGGATATACAGGTATGGGCCGTTGTGGGTAAAAGCAATCTCGCCGCGTTTAAAGTTTGGCTGCATACCGTGTATTGTCAGCGGCAGCTCGCGTGTGCGCCAGTAGCTCTCATCCAGCAACTCCCCCTCTATGGAGGGCATTGCGGGGTAATAGGCGGGACCTGTGGGCGTGCTTACCGGCTCAAGCTCTGCAAATGACGGCGCGGGCGGGACTGAGATCCCCTCCACCCGGGACAGCCCGGCGGGGGAACACGCGGCGAGGGAGAACAGCAGCAGGGCGGCAAGCAGGGCGGTTATTCTCTTTTTCATGGCGTATGCTCCTTACTGTCTTTGGGGGATGGGGTTTTTCATGGGGTGTAATTACTGCCTACCTATTGATATAGGACTGATACCTGTCAGTGACCAGCTTAATAATCTTTTGCCGGTGAAAAACCGTTTTAATTTCTTGGTGTGACATTACTTTATTGATTCCATTATAACACAATAAATATCAATATTGGAGAGAAAATTTCCAGCTATCCGCGTGAAAACCCATAAATTAAAGCTTTTCACTTGATTTTTATACTCTTTTAAATCGGATATTAGTATAAAAAACCACCGCGCCGCAGGCTCCCCTGCGGCGCGGTGGTTTTTTTGTGTTTTTTGCCGTTACTTATAAAGCGTAACCCGAATAATCCCCTCAATCGCCGCCAGCTTCTTGGCGCTCTCGTCGTTAAAGTCGCCCGTAATGTCCAAAAGGGTATAGGCGTTTTCCTTCTTCGACTTGTTAATGAGGTTATCAATATTTATGCCAAGCGTCGCCATCGCCGCGGTGATGGAGGTGAGCATGTTGGGGATGTTTTTGTGTATTACCCCCACCCGCAGGGCGGAGGAACGGGGCATCTCCACACTAGGAAAGTTGACGGAGTTGCGGATGTTGCCGTTCTCGAGATAATCCACCAGCTCATCCGCCGCCATGCGCGCGCAGTTATCCTCCGATTCGGGGGTGGACGCGCCCAGATGGGGGATAGCCAGTATTCCGGGGTGCCCCAGCGCCTTGGCACAGGGGAAATCGGTTACATACACCCGCACCTGCTTTTCACCAAGCGCCGCCAGCATATCCTCATCGGCCACCAGCTCGCCGCGCGAAAAGTTTAAAATACGCACGCCGTGCTTCATGCGGGCAATGGACGCGCTGTTAACAAGCCCCTTGGTCTCGGGGGTAAGGGGAACATGCAGGGTGATATAATCGCAGTTTTCATATATCTCAGCCAGCGATTTTGCGTGAATGACGGTGCGAGAAAGCCCCCATGCCGCATCCACCGAAAGATACGGGTCGTAGCCATATACCCTCATGCCCAGCTGCTCGGCGGCATTGGCAACCAAAATGCCGATAGCGCCAAGCCCGATTACGCCAAGGGACTTGCCCGAAATCTCCGGCCCGACAAACGAGCCCTTGCCCTTTTCCACCTGCTTTGCAATGTCGCCGTCCTCTTGCTTTAGTGCTTGCACCCACTGCATACCCGGGAAGATTTTGCGGGAGGATAACAGCAATGCGCAAAGCACCAGCTCCTTTACCGCGTTTGCGTTTGCGCCGGGGGTATTAAATACCACAATACCCTTTTCGGTGCAGGTCTCTACGGGTATATTATTGGTACCCGCACCTGCCCGTGCTATTGCCTTTAGCCCGGCGGGCAGCTCCAGCTCATGCATTGAGGCGGAGCGAACCAATATCCCGTCGGGGCTTTCCATGGTATCCGAGCAGCGGTATTTTGTGCCGTCAAACCGGTCAAGCCCTACGGGCGAAATTTTATTAAGTGTATAAATATTATGCATCGTGCCGACCCTTCCTCTCGCTTCGATAATCCGAAAAATCAGCTTTTGCGGCTTTTGCTCAGCTGTTTTCCGCCTCAAACCTCTTCATAAACTCCACCAGTGCCGTTAGCCCCTCGGTGGGCATGGCGTTGTAGATAGAGGCGCGCATACCGCCTACCGCCCTGTGACCCTTCAGGTTAACAAAGCCCGCGGCTTCGGCCGCCTTGCAAAACTTTTTATCCAGCTCCTCATTGCCGGTAACAAAGGTCGCGTTCATCAGCGAGCGATGCTCCTTGACGGCGGTGCCTTTAAAGAGTGCCGAGGAATCGAGATAGCTGTACAAAACGCCCGCCTTATGCTCGTTAACGGCCTTCATCCTTTCAAGACCGCCTATTTCGTTCTTTATCCACTCAAGCACAAGCCCGCAGATATAAATGGAATAGCAGGGCGGGGTATTATACATCGAGTCGTTTTCCGCATGGGTTTTATAATTAAGCATCGCGGGGGTATACTCCCGCGCGTGACCGATTAAATCGTCGCGGATGATAACCACCGTAAGCCCGGCAGGTCCCATATTCTTTTGCGCACCCGCATAAATCAGGGCGTATTTCGAGACATCTATCGGCTCGGAGAGGATAGCGGAGGATAAATCGGCAACCAGCGGCACACTGCCGGTATCGGGCAGGGAGGTAAAGCGCGTGCCGTAGATGGTGTTGTTTTGGCAGATATGAAAATAATCCGCATCCTTTGTAAAGGTATCGGGGTCAAGCGCCGGAATGCAGCTAAAGTTTTTGTCCTTGCTAGAGGCAACCACCTTACACGCGCCATAGCGCGCTGCCTCATCATATGCCTTTTTTGAAAACTGACCGGATATCACATAATCCGCTTTACCCGAGCCGTTTAACAGGTTAAGCGGCACCATACCAAACTGGCTGGATGCACCCCCCTGTAAAAACAACACCTTATAGTTTTCGGGAATTGCTAGCACCTCGCGCAAAAGACGCTCACAGCCAAAGATAATCTCTTCGTACACCTTAGATCGGTGAGACATCTCCATGACGGACTGGCCGCTGCCTTTGTAGTCGAGCATCTCCGACGCCGCGCGTGTAAGCACGGACTCGGGCAGCACCGAAGGACCTGCCGAGAAATTATACACTCTCATTTTCATTTGCCCCCTAATTCGGTATCATGATTCTTGCGCGTCGCGCTAAAAACCCCCTGTGGGGCCTTGGGCGCTGCCGGACCCAGCCAAACCAAAAATTCCGCACAAAAGGGAGGGATAACCCCCAGGCGAAACCCTCCCAAAAAGGTCGGATTCCCCCTTGAATACGGCCGTCTGATAATTGACCGAAAAATGTCAATCGCAATTGTAATTATTTTAGCACAATAAAGTGCAGCGCGCTACAATAATTTTTGCAAAAACCGCCGTGATTCTGCGTAAATAGACTAATAGGCAGAAAAATCCCCTCCGTTTTTGCAAGAACGGCAAATCACCCATGCAAAAGCACCTGCTGCGCAAAGCCTTGGAGTAAGCGGATTGCCCACCCGCTTTTTCGAGCTATTACTTGCCTTCGGTAAGAATTGCTGCTATCTTCTCCATATCAACGCCCGCGTCGGTGTCGTATTTTACCTTGTTTAAAAACGCAGAGAGCTTTCTAACCCGAATAAGCGGCAGGCTTTCGGGTACATACAGCACCAGCCTTTTCTCCCCATTTTGCACAACGTTTATCGAATCGATGGTCATGCGGTACAGCTTATGGGTACCTAAAAGCTCGCGTACCGCCTCGGCCTTTGCCTGTAAATCCAGCGTCAGGCTGTCAAGCTGCTGCCGCTTTCCCTTTTTGGGGACATAGGTCCATTTCTTATCGTCCGCCGTGCCGTAAAGGTCGCCTGCCAGCTCATGCACATCCACTAACAGTATGCCAAATATGCCTACCAGCACATGGCTTACCAGCTTTTCGCCGCCCTTATAGGTAAGGCGCACATTGGTAAGCACCTTAAACCCGCGCAAACGGGCATAGCCCTTTAACCGCGCCGTTACTTTACGGTGCAGATATATGTTCTTAGAACGCAAAACCGCCGTGCGGATTACAATTGCCGCCACAATCAGCGCGATTGCGGCGAGGGGAATAATAACGTAAAGATACCAAGGCATAATAATGGAAATTCCTTTCTTGGGCATGGTTATTCTATATTGATTTTAGAAGGAGTTCATCGCTTGAGCGTTCCGGTTAACCAAACCGGTAATGCTTTTTTACCTTTTCGGCTACATGCCACACGCAATCAAGCCCCTGGGGGAATACGACATAATCTCCCGCGCCAAAATGCGCGCTGCCGCCGTCATAGGTTACGGTCACCTCACCCTCTAAAATCAGGCAGGTTTCCTTTGAGGAATAGCTCCAGTCAAAATCCGAGGGCTTGCATTCCCAGGTAGGGCAGGTCTTCATATCCGCAATCTGCTCGGCGGTGGGTTTTGTAACGCTGATCTCCATACACGGTACTCTCCTTTATCACTAATTTGCGGTTTGAGTTCTGTCCTTTGTTTATACCTTATCATATCATATTTCCGTTTCACTTTTCACCTGTTTATGGTATAATTTTTTTAAATTTACGATTGCTTCATATACACCCCTTGTTGGCGCTTTCGCCGCCATAAATGCCGCTTATCACAATTATCCGCTTTCAAGTGTTTAAAACCCAAGGGAGGGGGGTTGGTTTATGGGCTTTTGCGCGGGCTTTATCTGCAAATCTGCATTAAAAGAAGTAGCCAGGCTTTCACGCCTTCACACTTTCACACCTTCACCAGCCGGTTGTCGTGGCGCGATCATTTTCCTGTAAAAAAGGTGCGCGCCGGAAAAGGAGCATTTATTTTGATGAGTGACGATACAAAACGCGCGGCCATAAAAAAGCGAGTGGGCCTGCTCGACGAGCTGCGGGGGCTTTCTATCCTGCTTATGGTGGTTTATCACGCGTTTTTCGACCTTGTTTACATCTTTGGTGTAAAGATTCCCGCCTTTCACAGCCCCTTGCTTGCCTTTTTGCAGCCCTTTTTTGCGGGCATTTTCATTTTTATATCGGGCGCCGCCTGCCGCTACTCCAAAAGCAACCTCAAGCGGGGGGCGCTGTGCTTTGGGCTTGGGCTTGCCTTTACCGTAATTACAGCCCTCTTTATGCCGTCGGAGCTTATCCTGTTCGGCATCCTGCATTTTCTGGGCGTCGCCATGATGCTGTTTGCCCTGCTGCACCGTGTGCTGGATAAGCTGCCGCCTTGGCTTGGTCTGCCGCTTTGCGTCCTGCTGTTTTCCCTTACCTACCGCGTCAGCCAGGGGTATTTGGGGCTTGCAGGCTTTTCGCTTTCGCTGCCCGGCGCATGGTACCAAACCCCGGTGCTGTTCTTTCTGGGTCTGCCAGAGCCCGGGTTTTTCTCGGCGGATTACTTCCCGCTGCTGCCGTGGCTGTTTTTGTTCTTTGCGGGCGCGTATTTTGGGGCCAGCCTGAAAGAAAACCGCCTGCCCCCATGGTTTTACCGCAGCCATATCCCGCCCCTTGCCTTTATTGGGCGGCATACGCTGCTGGTGTACGTCTTACATCAGCCGGTGGTGTATGGCGTGCTTTATGTCATCTTCTTTTTTATCCGGCGGTAAACAGCTCTTCGTTATACTAATATCCGATTTAAAAGAGTATAAAAATCTAGTGAAAAGCTTTAATTTATGGGTTTTCACGCGGATTTTTATCGACTCTTTTTGAGGGGATTAGTATTACAACCCTTTTCCCCATTGATAGGGGAGAGGTATTCTACTAAAAATAAGCCAAAAAAAGGGGAGATGCGCCCATAAAGGTTTTAATAGACGCGGACGCCTGCCCGGTAACCGACCTTGCGGTAAAGGCCGCCCGGCGGCGGGGTATCGAGGCAGTGCTTTTTTGCGATACCTCCCATGTGCTGCAGCACGGCGATGCCCGCACCGTAACGGTGGAAAAGGGCGCGGACGCGGCGGACTTTAAGCTGCTAAGCGAGCTTGTAAAAGGCGACGCGGTGGTAACGCAGGATTATGGGCTGGCCGCAATGGCGCTGGCTAAAAGCGCCTGCGCCATCTCCCCCTCGGGTATGCGCTATACGGGTGATAATATAGATGCTTTGCTGGAAAGCCGCCATATGGTAAAAAAGCTGGTACGGGCCGGCAAGCGGGTAAAGGGGCCTCCCAAACGCACCGCCGAGCAGGACGAGGCCTTCCGGCAGGCGTTTGAGCGCCTGTTAGACGAAGCGCAGGCGGCAAACAAAGGGTAATCCTTCAGCCCTAACCTTACTAATTATGCAATAAGCAATATAGATTATAAGCGGCATACTAAGGAGTGACAGCGGTGGCAAAGACACAAAACAGCAAGCTTAAGCTGATGGTTCTTATGAAAATTCTGCTGGAGGAAACGGATGCGGAACACCCGCTAACCTTAGCACAGATAGCGGAGCTGCTTTTACAGTACGGCATAAGCGCCGAACGCAAATCGTTATACAGCGATATTGACCTGATGCGGGAATTCGGGCTGGATGTGCAGACCGTAAAGCAAAAGCACTTTGGCTACTATATCGGCGCGCGGGATTTCGAGCTTGCCGAGCTGCGCCTTTTGGTGGATGTGGTGCAGTCCTCGCGCTTTATTACCCGCAAAAAGAGCGAGCAGCTTATAAAAAAGCTGGAGGGGCTTGCAAGCAGGCATCAGGCAAAAACGTTGCACCGGCAGGTTTTTGTGGTGGAGCGCGTAAAGGCGCCCAACGAACGGATTTACAGCAGCGTGGAGCTTTTACATTCCGCCATTACCGCCTCTCGGATGGTGGAGCTGCGGTACTTTGAGTACACCGTAAATAAAACCAAGCGGTTTCGCAACGAGGGCAAGCGCTATACGGTAAGCCCCTATGCCCTGATGTGGGCGGGCGATTTTTATTACCTTGTTTGCTATTGCGAAAAGCACCCCGGGAAGTTTACGCATTTTCGCGTGGACCGCATGGAGGATGTGCGTATGCTTACCAAAAAGCGGCTAAGCGCCAAGGAGACCGTTGGCAGCGAGCTGGATGTGGCAAAATACGGCAACAGCCTGTTCTCTATGTACGGCGGCGTTACCGAAAAGGTGCGCCTGTACTGTGCAAATACCCTTGTAAACGTCGTGCTGGACCGTTTTGGCATCAACGTGCCTCTCATGCCCGATGAGGACGGGGAGCATTTTACGGCGCTGGTGGATGTTGCGGTAAGCCCCATGTTCTTAGGCTGGCTGTGCTCCTTTGGCAAGGATATGCGGGTGCTGTCCCCCCAGCCGGTGGCAGAGCTTGTAAAACAGCAGGCTATGACCGTGGCCGCGGTGTACGAAAACGCCCAGTATCCCCCAGAGCCCGACCCGGCACCAAATGCAGAAAGAAAATAAGCATTGAAAACCATTGGCTTTTTCTCTATAATAATACGGTGAAGCGCGTATGACTGCGATTTTTATAAAATACCAAACACCTAACACATTATTTGGTAAGCAATACTATTCTCCGATAAAAGTGTTAATAAAAATCCGCGTCAAAATCCATAAATAAAGATTTTGACTTAATTTTTATACACTTTTAATCGGATAATAGTATAAAACTAAACTTATCGCGGCATGGGAATTTTTATTTTCAAGGAGATGTGAAGCAATTGGGTTTATTGCAGGATTTTAGCTTTTTGACCGAAGGAGTCACCTATTTCTTTACGCAGGCTGACGGCTGGAAGCTGCTCATCATGTGGCTGGTGGGCGCGACACTGATTTTTTTGGCTGTAAAAAAGGACTATGAGCCATCACTGCTGCTGCCAATGGGCTTTGGCGCGATTCTTGTTAACATCCCGTATTCGGGGCTTATCGACCAGACCCTGCCGGGCATTGGCGAGGTACACGGCATTTTGCAGTGGCTGTTTGATGTAGGCATAGAGGCCTCCGAGGCCATGCCGCTATTATTGTTTGTGGGCATCGGCGCCATGATCGATTTCGGACCGCTGCTTTCTAACCCCAAGATGTTTTTATTCGGCGCGGCGGCGCAGTTTGGCATCTTTTTAACCATCATCATGGCCATTGTGTGCGGCTTTGACCTAAAGGACGCCGCCTCCATCGGCATCATCGGCGCGGCGGACGGCCCCACCTCCATCCTTGTTTCGCAGGTACTGGGCAGCAAGTTCATCGGTCCCATCGCGGTGGCGGCTTACTCCTATATGGCGCTGGTGCCCATTATCCAGCCTGTCGCCATCAAGGCGGTTACCACCAAGAAAGAGCGCATGATCCGTATGCCCTATAACCCCAAGAGCGTATCGAAGCTCACCCGCATTCTGTTCCCCATCCTGGTTTCCATCATCGCGGGGCTTGTCGCACCCGCCTCCCTGTCTTTGGTGGGTATGCTTATGTTTGGCAACCTTATTCGTGAATGCGGCGTAATGGAGCGCCTTTCGGAGACCGCGCAGAAGGATCTTGCAAACCTTATTACACTGTTTTTGGGTATTACCATCGCCGCAACCATGCGTGCCGAAAACTTTGTAACCGTCGAGACGCTCATTATCATGGGGCTTGGACTGGTTGCGTTTGTGTTCGATACCATCGGCGGCGTGCTGTTTGCAAAGCTTTTAAACCTGTTTTTAAAGAACAAGGTAAACCCCATGATCGGTGCGGCGGGTATCTCCGCGTTCCCCATGTCGGCGCGTGTGATTCAAAAGATGGCGCTGAAGGAGGATAACCAGAACCACCTGCTGATGCACGCGGTGGGTGCCAATGTTTCCGGCCAGATCGCCTCGGTGGTTGCCGGCGGCATTATCCTTAATATTGTACCAAAGCTGCTGCAATTGTAAGCGCGGCGCGAACTGTTATCTTTTTGAAAGGAAGGGGAAACGCGAATGAGCCTGTTTTCTTTGTTCTCTGCCGCCGCGGCGGTTAATATGGCCGACCTTGCCTCGGGCGGCAGGATTATGCTGCTTGGCATGTGCGGCATTTTTGTTGTAATTTTAATTATTTACTGCCTTGTACTGGGCTTGACAAAATTCTTTCCGGATAAAAAGGATTCGTAAATTGTCTGCAGGGTGTATCAACGCCTTTGTGCGCCCAAGCGGCAAAAAAGGAATTTCATCTGCCTGTTCCGCGTAAAAACGCAATAAAATGCATGGTAAGGAGTTTTCATGATGGATGCAAAGGATTCTCAGAAGAAGATGGTGGAAGCCATCACCTCGATGGACGAGGATTTTGCCAAATGGTATACGGACATCGTCAAAAAAGCCGATCTTGTGGATTATTCCAGTGTGCGCGGCTGCATGGTAATCCGACCTTATGGCTACGCGATATGGGAGAACATCCAGCGCATCCTCGACACACGGTTTAAGGAGCTTGGGCACGAGAATGTTTATATGCCAATGTTTATCCCCGAGAGCCTGCTGCAAAAGGAAAAGGACCATGTGGAGGGCTTTGCCCCCGAGGTGGCATGGGTAACCCAAGGCGGCGGCGAAAAGCTTACCGAACGGCTGTGTGTGCGCCCCACCTCCGAGACGCTGTTTTGCGAGCATTACGCCCATATCATCAATTCCTACCGCGACCTGCCCAAGCTGTATAACCAATGGTGCTCGGTGGTGCGGTGGGAAAAAACCACCCGCCCGTTCCTGCGCACCATGGAGTTTTTGTGGCAGGAGGGGCACACCATGCATGAAACCGCCGATGAGGCGTGGCACGAAACCGAGCAAATGCTTGAGGTATACGCCTCGGTATACGAAAATTCCCTTGCCATACCCGTCGTAAAGGGACGCAAGACGGATAAGGAGAAGTTCGCGGGCGCTGTCGCCACCTACACCATCGAGGCGATGATGCACGACGGTAAGGCGCTTCAAAGCGGCACCTCCCACTATTTTGGCGACGGCTTCTCCCGTGCCTTCGGTATTCAGTTTACAGGCAGAGGCAACACGCTTGAGTTCCCCCACCAAACCTCGTGGGGTCTTTCCACCCGCATTATCGGCGCCATTATTATGACCCACGGCGATGATAACGGTCTGGTGCTGCCCCCCGCCATCGCGCCGGTTCAGGTGGTTATTCTGCCCATCGCCCAGCACAAGGAGGGGGTGCTCGATAAGGCGCGCGCCCTGCTTGACCGCCTAAAGCCCGTCTGCCGCGTAAAGCTCGACGACAGCGACAATTCCCCCGGCTGGAAGTTTGCCGAGTATGAAATGAAGGGCGTTCCCCTGCGTCTGGAGCTTGGCCCGAAGGATATTGAGCAAAACCAGTGCGTACTGGTGCGCCGCGATACGCGCGAGAAAATTATCGTGCCGCTTGATAAGCTGGAGGAGACCATACCCGCCCTGCTTGCCGCCGTACATGACGGCATATATAACAAGGCGCTCACAAACCGCAAAAACCGCACCTATGCCGCCCGCAATATGGAGGAGCTAAAAGCGCTCGCCGAAGCCGAGAGCGGCTTTTACAAAACCATGTGGTGCGGCGACCGCGCCTGTGAGGAGGCGGTAAAGGCCGAGGTGGGGCTTACCTCCCGCTGTATGCCCTTTGAGCAGGAAAATCTGGGCGACACCTGTGTTTCGTGCGGCAAAAAGGCGGATAAAATGATATACTGGGGTAGGGCATATTAGTTTTTTGCCGGCAGCTCAATCCATGGCATCATGCCAAAATTCCAAAATCGGGCTGAGAAAGCTGAAGAAGGGGTAATAATCCGCCCGCGGGGAGAATAAAAAGGCCTTGCGGTCGGCTGTATGCTGCAGCTGATGCACGGCGCGCTGACGCCGGAAATTTTTGCGCACCTGACACAAAGCGTGGGATGGGATGTCCCGCCCCGCGACCAGCTCCGCCTTGCGCTGGAGCATTCCCTGTTAACCGTAACCGCCCTTGAGGACGGTATCCCCGTAGGCATGGCGCGGCTGTGCGGCGACGGGTTTTTAACCTATTATCTGGAGGATGTGGCCATCCTGCCCGATTATCAGGGCAGGCATATCGGCAGGCGGATGATTGAGGATATTCTCACCTTCATCCGCAGCCGCGAGCATTTTGGCTGGAAGGTACGCCTTGAGCTGATTAGCGCAAACGGCAAGGAGCAGTTTTACGAGCGCATGGGGTTTGAACGCCTGCCCTGCGCCGAGGACGGGGCGGGGATGTTTTTGACGGTGGAAAAGCACGCGCCCGTCACCCTGTAGCCGCCGCCCCTTCGCCGCTCCGCTTCATTCTAATACTATTATCCGATTTAAAAGAGTATAAAAATCAAGTGAAAAGCTTTAATTTATGGGTTTTCACGCGGATTTTTATCAACACTTTTATCGGAGAATAGTATAATACATGTTTTAGGTTGATGATAACGTCAAAAAGCCCCGCGGCAAGCTGCCGCGGGGCTTTTTGGTTGTGACCAAATGGCTGTGTATTCTAGAACCTTCGGTTATTCGCATTCGCGAAAATCCTAGGGGACTACACCGGTTTTGCTTCCTCACTCAGCATTAGGATATAGTCTGCGGTGGTTTTATAGTATCGGGCAAGCTGTACGAGTATATCATCGGTCAGCGGCTGGGTTTGGGTCTCTAGGTAGCTGTATTTGCGCTGGGTAATGCCAATGGCTTTGGCAACCGCGTGCTGTGTCAGCCCGGCGCCAGTTCGCAGCTCCTTAATGCGGCTCTTCATGACAATGCCCCCTTTTTTTATACTGTATTTGCTTCATACTAATTTTTTTTAACATATTAAAGGCAAGACAATAAAATCGAATGATAAACCGCCCGGCGGCAATACTCCGCGCCGCTGTGCGGTTTATCATTCCTAATTCTTTTTTATACTAATATCCGATTTAAAAGAGTATAAAAATCAAGTGAAAAGCTTTAATTTATGGGTTTTCACGCGGATTTTTATCGACTCTTTTTGAGGAGATTAGTATTAGTATTAGTCCTGCCTTAACGGCGCGAGGACTACGGTCAGCTCCTTATCCAGCTTGCAGCGGCGCAGGTCAAGCCCCTGGTCGTTTTGCAGCCGTCCGCTTTCCATCAGCTCATCCCAGCCGCTTTGCGATAAATTAAGCCCCTTGCGCAGCACCGCCGCCGCCCTTACCGGGTACCCGGTGGGGTTTATAAGGTGCAAGGACGCACCCTCTGCCACGCAAAGACTCTCCCCGTTTACACGGTACTCAAGCTCGCTTACCGCCGCGCCGTTTTTGCGCAAAAATTGCAGGTTTAGCGCATAGCTCTGCGCAAGACGCGCATCGTTGCGGGTAAACCGCTCCAAAAGCGCCGGGTCAAGCCGTTTTGGGCTTATGCGGGCGTACACCTCGGCATTCCAGGTGCTTTGGCAGTGCTTGCATTTATAAATCAGCCAGATATCGAGGCTTCGTTTTTGCGCGTTAACGCGAAACAGACCGGAGGACTGGAACTCACTTTCTCTGCCACACTTCCTGCAATGGCGAACAGCGGCAGGCAGGCAAAGCGGTTCCACCTCCCAGTGGAACGTTCTCATAATAATGGCTTCCTTCCTGATATTTTAAGGCTTTCAGGAAGGCAAAAAACGGGGGCGCATAAAGGACGGTAAGTAGCATATCAGGTTTCCTCCATTATTTTCTCGGTTGATACGAACTGCGTTTTATACCAAATAGCCAATTAAAATGTATCATCGCATTAAACGTAATTCGTATTTAAGCTCACAATTTCTATAGTACCATAGCTATAGGCAAGGGCAAACCTTAACAACGGTTCAGAAAAAAAGATGAGGCGAACCCTGCCGTTTTACCGGCCTCTGGGTTCGCCTCAATCACTTAGCGTTTTACGCAACATCTTTTTTGATGCAGGATGATACGCTGCACACTTTTGGTTGATAAATAGTAATCATCCGCTATCTGGTTCATCCCTCTGCCGCGCTGGTACTCCTCAAATATAGAGGCGTTGCGCGTCGCAAGCTCCTCACGAATCACTGTATTTGCGCCCCAAGGGCGCTGCTCGCCACTTTTGCGTGGGATATAGATGTACTCACCGTCTATATACTGCTGTACGAGTTCAAGTAACTCCTCCGGCAGCAGCTCGGTTGCGTTTTTATAGCTCATACTGCTCTCCCCTTCCTTTTAAAAAGAAGTCGTGGAAAAGCAAGGGCTATTGTGGCCTTACCGGGTCCATGGCAGGGCTTCTCCTCTGCCATTGTAGGGTGGGATAACCGGCTGGTTCCATTACCTTGACCGCCTTAGCCCCTGCTAGGCGATAGTAGCGCTGAACCTCATCATTTATTTATCCTCCTATCTATGGATTTCCAAAAGAGTATAGCATTCTCCGCCCCATTCTGTCAATTGCATTGCCATGCTCCGACACGTGAGTTTCACAAACTCCTAAGCAATTCCAACAAAGCATGTTCGCTGACCAAGCACCTTAGGAGGTTAGACTTGATACTTCGCTTTTTAGGTTGCAAGGCCATATAGTTACGGTGAATAAGC
>JAEZCT010000009.1 GCA_023433405.1 Bacillota bacterium
GCAATTTTTCCGCCATACTGCGTTGAAAATGCTCGGAATACGGCAAGTATTCCTGCGCTTTTCGCCTTGTCTGGCTAAAAAATTTCTCGTCTCTATGGTATTTCACACTTATGAGAACAGGTTCTTACTATTTCGCTTTTGCGCTATGCCATAGGGTTTTCATACTCACAAGGCACGCCGATGTTGCACTTTGCACAGCCGTAGCGGGGCGCCCAAAGGGGAAGAATGGAACGCTTAATATACCCGTCGCACAGGTCGTGATCCTTCCCGCTCTTTGATATCGCGCGGGGAGGGCAGCGGCGCATACACGCGCCGCAGGTACCCCTGCTTTGGAACAGGCAGTACTCGTCATACCTGCTGTAGGGACGCGGGGTGGGGGAGAGCGCCAGCGTCGTCACCACACTGCCAATGCGCCCCGCCGTCCCTTTCGCGGTTATCAGAGCACGGTGCAACCCAAAGGTGCCAAGACCCGCCGCGTAGGCCACATGCCGCTCCGACCAGTTTGCAACGCGTTTAATTACCGCAAAGCGGGCGTCCAGTGCGGGCGCCACTGCCTTTTCGCCAAACAGCGCAAGCTGCGCGGATAGAAACGCGCGCACCTCGTTGTTAAACACCTCGCCGTCAACGCGCGCCGTCACCCATTCCTCGGAGGGCAGCCCCGCCGCGCGGTTGGTGTCCCGCACCTCCTTAGTAAAGGGCAAAAAGTAGCTTATGACCGTTTTTGCGCCCTCCAGCCACTCTTCGGGCTTAATAAAGCCCGAACCCACCACCTCGGGTTTGAGAAACTCATCAAACAGGGGGTCCTGGGCGCTTGCGTAACCAAAAATAGGGACATCGTACATCCGCATTCCGCCAAAAACAGTCATGCCGTTGCCATCCGATGTATTCACAAGCTCCGTTACCCTTTGTTCCAGTGCGGCCTTTGTGCATTCGCTCATTGCTCGTACCCATTCCCTTCGCGATTGTTTTTAATCTATATTACAGCTTCAACAATACCATGCCTCAAAACGCTGCCAAGCCAAAGGCTATTCCCTTATACCTCTATTCCTTTATACCTCTATACATTTATACCCTTATCAATCGGATATTAGTATAAAGCATAAATTGTTGACTAAAACCGGCAAGTACTGCCGCGGTTTCATCAACAATTTTTTGCACCTTATGGTAACGAGCCTTTATTATCTTAGCATATTGCGCGAAGGTTGCCAACCGCAAGAACGGCCAGCCTTATACCGCTATGTACAAGAAAATATAGAAATTATGCAATATAAATAAGCTGTGCGCGTTAATTGCGGCGCAAATTATCAGTGCCATTTTCATACGCGTATTAAAGACACTCAAAAGCTCAGGGCATGGGCAGCTCTACTGTGCGTCTGCCACCGCCGCCTTCATGGCGCGGATATACTCCGCCACCGGCGCGGCCGCATTCCTGCCGTGCTGTGCTACCAGCTTGATGATGGCCGACCCCACAATGACCCCATCCGCCCTTTGCGCCATCTCCTTCGCCTGCGCGGGGGTGGAAATACCAAACCCAATGGCGGCGGGAACAGCGGTATTCTCATGTACCAGCCGCACCATTTCACCCACATCGGCGGTAATCTCACTGCGCACCCCCGTTACACCCATCGAGGAGACACAGTACACAAACCCCGCCGCCTCCTTCGCAATTTTAGCGATGCGCGCTTGGGAGGTGGGGGCGATAAGGGGGATAAAGTCAATGCCCTGCCGGGCGCAGGCGGGCGCAAACTCCTCCCGCTCCTCAAACGGCACATCGGGCAGAATCAGCCCGTTTATGCCCGCCTCTGCGGCGGACTTTAAAAAGCGCTCGGTACCGTAGGAGAACACCACGTTTGCGTAGGTCATAACCGCCAGCGGGATGCTTACGGTTTTACGCACGCGGAGCACCAGCTCAAAAATTTGCTCCGTAGTGGTGCCGGCAGCAAGGGCGCGGGCATTGGCGCCCTGAATCACTGGTCCTTCCGCCGTGGGGTCGGAGAAGGGTATGCCAAGCTCTATGAGGTCGGCTCCGGCCTCCGCTATTGCCGTAACCAGAGTCTCGGTGGTTTCCATGTCGGGGTCGCCGCAGGTTAAAAAGGCTATAAAGGCCTTGCCATGGTCAAACGCTTTGCTTACTCCGCTCATTCCGAAAGCTCCTCTCCTCTGTAACGGGCAATGGCGGCACAATCCTTGTCGCCGCGTCCCGACAGATTGATTACGATAATCGCCCCCCCGCCCATTTCGGGGGCAAGGCGCATGGCGTAAGAGACCGCGTGGGCGCTCTCAATGGCGGGAATAATCCCCTCTGTGCGGGCAAGGTACTCAAACGCCCGCACCGCCTCATCATCGGTGACCGGTACATATTCGGCGCGGCCGATGTCGTGCAGATGGGCGTGCTCCGGCCCGATGCCCGGATAATCAAGCCCTGCGGAGATGGAATAAACCGGCGCGATCTGCCCAAAATCATCCTGGTTAAAATAGGACTTCATGCCATGAAAGATTCCTAAGCGACCGGTGGAGATGGTGGCCGCCGTTTCGAAGGTATCTATCCCGCGTCCCGCCGCTTCGCAGCCAATGAGCCGCACCGAGGGGTCGCCGATGAAGTGAAAAAACGCCCCGATGGCGTTGGAGCCGCCGCCCACACAGGCAAGCACCGCGTCGGGCAGTCTGCCCTCCGCATGAAGCATCTGCGCCTTAATCTCCTTGGAGATAACCGCCTGAAAGTCGCGCACAATGGTGGGGAAGGGGTGAGGCCCCATAACCGAGCCCAGCACATAATGGGTGTCGGCAATGCGGCTCGTCCATTCCCGCATGGTCTCGGATACAGCGTCCTTAAGCGTCGCGGTGCCGGAGGTGACGGGGTGTACCTGCGCGCCTAAAAGGCGCATACGGTAAACGTTTAGCGCCTGCCGTCTGGTATCCTCCTCTCCCATAAAAATCTCGCATTCAAGCCCCATCAGCGCGGCGGCGGTGGCGGTGGCTACGCCGTGCTGCCCCGCCCCTGTTTCGGCTATCACCCGCGTTTTGCCCATCTTTTTGGCAAGCAGGGTTTGCCCTAAAACATTGTTAATCTTATGCGCGCCCGTGTGGTTTAGGTCCTCCCGCTTCAGGTAAATCTTTGCGCCGCCAAGGTCCTCTGTCATCTTACGGGCAAAGTACAGGCGCGAGGGGCGTCCCGCGTAGTTTTCAAACAGCTCGGTTAGCTCGGCGTTAAACTTCGGGTCGTCCTTATAATGGTTGTAGGCTTGCTCCAGCTCATGGACGGTATTCATGAGCGTTTCGGGTATATACTGCCCGCCATGAACACCAAACCTGCCGTTGTAATTGGTCATGCCTCTATTTCCCTTCTGCAAAGTGTATTTTGTTTGCCTTGCACGAATTCTGTTTTGACCTCTTGCCGCATTACATTCGCCTGTTTTCAAGCCCCGCCCGTTTTTTCAGCTCGGTCATCAGCTCGTCAAACTGGCCGAGATCAAGGGACTGTGCGCCGTCGCACAGCGCGTTTGCGGGGTCGTTGTGGGTTTCCACCAGCAGTCCGTCGGCGCCCACCGCAAGGGCCGCCTTGGATAACGGCGGCACATAGGTGCGTATGCCGCAGGCGTGGCTTGGGTCCACCAGCACCGGCAGGTGGGATTTTTGCTTAAGCACGATAACCGCCGAAAGGTCAAGGGTGTTGCGCGTCATCGTCTCAAAGGTGCGAATGCCCCGCTCGCACAGCATCACACGGCTGCTGCCCGAGGCCAAGATGTATTCGGCGCTCATTAAAAGCTCCTCAATGGTGTTTGAAAGCCCGCGTTTGAGTAATACGGGCTTATTCATCATGCCCACTTCCCGCAGCAGGTCAAAGTTTTGCATGTTGCGCGCGCCAATCTGCACCACGTCCACCTCCTCAAAAAGGGAGATTTGCGTCTGGTTCATAATCTCGGTGACAATGGGCAGTCCTGTTTCGCGCTTTGCGATGGTTAACAGGCGCAGCCCGTCGGCTTTAAGCCCCTGAAAGGAGTAGGGGGAGGAACGGGGCTTAAACGCGCCGCCCCGCAAAAGCCTGGCTCCGCTTGCCTTTACCGCCTTGGCTACCTCAATTATCTGCTCCTCGCTTTCCACCGCGCAGGGGCCCGAGATGACGGTAAAGGTGTCGGGGCCAATCTCCGTGTCGCCCACCGCAATGCGGGTATCCTCCGGGTGTACGGTGCGGTTTACCGCCTTATACTGCTCGGTGACGCGGCGGGCATATTCCACAATGCCGCTGGTCGCCACCATGCGCTCCATATCCACCGTGGCGGTATTGCCTATCAGACACACCGCCGTATGCTCGGTGCCCTTGCTGATGATGGTGGAAAACCCCTGCTGCTCAAACCCTTGGGCAAACGCCTGAACCTGCTTTTCGTTTACGCCCGGCTTCATAATAAATACCACAAGCCTCACCCCTTTTTATTGAAAAGAATCAGTATTTTGCCGCCATGCGAAAGGCGTCGAGCAGCTCCTTTTTATCCCCGGCGCGCATTAGCGCCTCACCCACCAGCACCGCGTCCGCCCCCGCCTCACGAAGCGCCTTTACATCCTCGGGAGAGCTTACCCCCGATTCCGCCACAAAAATAGTCTCGTAGGGAACCAGACTGCGCAGGCGCGCGGCGTTTGTAATATCCACCGAGAAGCTTTTCAGGTCGCGGTTGTTTACGCCAATCATCCTGGCACCCGCCTCCACCGCCGAGCGAATCTCCCTCTCGTCGTGCGCCTCCACCAGCGCCGAAAGCCCCAGCTCATCGCACAGCGCAAGGTATCGCGCAATGGTTTGGGTATCAAGCAGCGCGCAAATGAGCAGCACCGCGTCGGCCCCCATGCATTTGGCCTCGTACAGCTGGTATTCATCCACGGTAAAATCCTTGCGCAGCATGGGCAGGCTGATGTTCGCGCGTATCTGACGAAAGATATCGTCCGACCCAAGGAACCATTTCGGCTCGGTGAGGCAGGATACCGCATTCGCGCCCGCCCGCTCATACTCCGCGGCAATCTTTAAAAAGGGAAAATCCTCCGAGATAACCCCCTTGGAGGGCGACGCCTTTTTCACCTCGCAGATATAGGTAAGCTTTGCACCCTTAACGGCAAGCTCAAAGGGAAAGCTGCCCTTAAACTTATAAAGCTCCAGCGCCATTTCGCGCAGGCTTTCCTGCGGTATCTCCTTCTTGGCCAGCTTTACCCTTCTTTGGGCATATGCCGCAAGCTCATCCAGTATCATTTTTCTTTTTTTCCCCTGCAAGGCTTTATATTTTTTAGTATGCGCGAGCAGCTCCTCTTTTGTTATTTTATCCGCTCCCGGCTGTTTCACGCCCGTCTCTCCGTCCGGGAAAAACCATACCTTCTTATCCATTGGATTCCTCGATAAACGCCGAGAGCTTTGCCGCGGCTTTGCCGCTGTCTATAAGCTCCGCGGCGAGGGTGACGCCCTCGGCAAGCGTTGGGGTTTTGCCCGCTATGTACAGCCCGGCGCCCGCGTTTAGCAGCACTGCCTCACGCTTTGCGCCCTTGGCTCCTTCCAGAATTTCGCGGGTTATGCGGGCGTTTTCCTCGGGTGTGCCGCCCAAAAGCTCCGCCTTGCGGCAGGTTTTAAAGCCAAAATCCTCCGGTATAACGGTGTAGGTTTTATACTCGCCGCCCCCAAACTCGCAAACGGTGGTGGGGGAGGATATAGAGATTTCATCCAGCTTATCCTGCCCGTAAACAATCATCCCCCGTTTTACGCCAAGGTTTGAGAGCACCCGCGAAAGAGGCACCACCAAATGCTCCGCAAACACGCCAAGCACCTGCATATTGGCACAGGCGGGGTTGGTGAGAGGGCCGAGTATGTTAAACACCGTGCGCACCCCAAGCTCTCTGCGCACCGGACCCACATGCTTCATGGAGGTATGGTAGCTTTGCGCAAAGAAGAAGCAGATGCCGATTTTCTCAAGAAGCTCCACGCACCGCTCGGGGGAGAGGGTAATGTTTACCCCAAGCGCCTCCAGGCAATCCGCCGCGCCGCATAGGGAGGATGCCGCGCGGTTGCCGTGCTTTGCCACCTTAACCCCCGAAGCGGCAATGACGATAGAGGCGGTGGTGGAGATATTAAAGCTTCTGGACCCGTCGCCGCCCGTTCCCACAATCTCCAAAAGATCCAAGCTGTGGCGGACGGGAACCGCGTGGGCGCGCATACTCGCGGCACAGGCGGTAATCTCCTCAATTGTCTCCCCCTTGGTGGAGAGCGCGGCTAAAAACGCAGCGGTTTGCACATGGGAGGTTTCGCCGCTCATAATCTCATCAATCACACCCGAGGCCTCTTCGTAGGTGAGGTCATGCCGGTCAATCAGCTTCGCGGTAGCTTCTTTAATCATGGTACCAAGCCATCCTTTCGTATCGTATTATACCCTTGGCTGCATCACCAAAAAGTTGCGAATAATCTGCATTCCGTTTTCGGTTAGAATCGATTCGGGGTGAAACTGCACCCCGTATATGGGGTATTGCCTGTGCGCCACCGCCATAATCTCTCCGTCCTCGGTTTGTGCGGTTACAGTCAGGCAATCGGGCAGCGACTCTCTTGTTGCTGCCAAAGAGTGGTAGCGGGCGGCCTTTATCCGGTTTGGCAGCCCGGTAAACAAGGGGCTTGCGGTATTTAGCGTTACCACCGACTGTTTGCCGTGCATGAGCTGCTTTGCGTGGGTTACCGTCGCCCCGAACGCCTCGCAAATGGCCTGATGCCCAAGGCAAACCCCCAATAAGGGAATGGTTCTGCCCAGCCCCTCGCAGGCCGCCACACATATCCCCGCAGCCGCCGGGTAGCCGGGACCGGGGGATAGCACCACATGCTCGGGCCTTAGCGCCAGTATTTCCTCCACCGTCATTTCATCGTTGCGCACAACGCGGATGTCAGGGTCAATGGAGCCGATATACTGTACAAGGTTATACGAAAAGCTGTCGTAATTATCAATAAGCAGGTTCATTATCTCAGTTCCTCCTGTGCCGATTCCAGCGCGCGAACGACGGCTTTCGCCTTGTTAACGCATTCCTGATATTCACTTTGCGGTACGCTGTCGGCTACAATGCCGCCGCCCGACCGCACAAACACCTTGCCGTTTTTCTTATATGCAATGCGGATGGCAATGCAGGTATCCAGGTTTCCGGTAAAGTCAAGGTAGCCAATCGCGCCGCCGTAAATGCCCCGTTTGTTGTTTTCGAGCTTGTTAATAATCTCGCACGCGCGGATTTTTGGCGCGCCCGAAAGGGTCCCCGCAGGCAGCACCGCGTCCACCGCGTCCACCGCGTCCTTGTCGGGCCGTATCGTTCCCCGCACCGTAGAGCCGATGTGCATTACATGAGAGAAGCGTTCCACACTCATATACTGCTCTACCGCCACGCTGCCAAACCCGCTGATCTTGCCAAGGTCGTTGCGCCCAAGATCCACAAGCATATTGTGCTCGGCGCATTCCTTTTCGTCGGCCAGCAGCTCGGCCTCCAGTGTGCTGTCCTCCTCCGGCGTTTCTCCCCGGGGACGAGTGCCCGCTAAGGGAAAGGTGTGCAGCACGCCGTTTTCCAGCTTCACCAGGGTTTCGGGGGACGCGCCCGCAATCTCGATATCGTCGCTTGAAAAGTAGAACATATAGGGGGAGGGATTGGTGGTGCGCAGCACGCGGTAGGCGTTTAGCAGGCTTCCCTCATAATCCGCGTCCAACCGGTTTGAGAGCACCACCTGAAAGATATCCCCCTCGCGGATGTACTCCTTTGCCCGGGCGACCATCTCGCAGTAGCTTTTTTCATCAAACAGCGCGCGGATCGGTGAGAGAATGCGCCCCGGCGCCTCCTTTTTCTCCGCCCCGTTTACAATGAGGTCGGCAAGGGTTTTCAGCTCCGCACCGGCACGGCGGTATTCGGCAGCAATTTCCGCCTCGTCGCCGCACTGCATATTCACAATAAGTATTATCTTCTGGCGAAAGTTATCAAATACAATCACCTTGTCAAACAGCATCAGGTCAACATCCTGAAAGCCCTCCTCATCCGCCGCGTCCAGCTTTAGGGTCGGCTCGGCATATTTGATGTAGTCGTAGGAAAAATACCCCACCAGTCCCCCGGTAAAGGAGGGCAGGTAGTCAAGGCGCGGGCTGCGGTGCTGGTTTAGCACCTGCCTAATAATTGCCCCCGGGTGCCCCGTTTCCATCGTAACGGTGGTGTCCCCCCGCAGGGTGAGCCGTCCGTTCGTGCAGGTTAGCTCAAGCTTTGGGTCAAACCCCAAAAAGGTGTATCGCCCCCACTTTTTACTGCTCTGCGCCGATTCCAGCATGTAGCAATGCCTGCTGACGTTTTGCAGCTTGCGCAGTACGGTAATGGGGGTGCTGCTGTCTGAATACAGCTCGCTGCTGACGGGGATGGTCTTATACAGTCCCGTAGCCGCCAGCTCCTTGGTCTCCGCTAAGGTGGGTCTTGTCATAAGAATGACCATTCCTTTCCTGGTACTAATTTTAGCAAAAAGCAAAACGGGAAAACATGCGCAAAAGCACGAATTGTAAGGAAGCTAATACTAATCTCCTCAAAAAGAGTCCATAAAAATCTGCGTGAAAACCCATAAATTAAAGCTTTTCACTTGATTTTTATACTCTTTTAAATCGGAAATTAGTATAAGACAAAAAAGCGATAAGCATAAACCAAAACCCAGGAACTATCGTGTAAAGGTGCCCTTCGTCCCCCTTTATGTTATAAAAATGGGGAAAACAAAAAAGCCCATCCCTGACATTTCTGCCAAGGACGAGCTGTTCACTCGCGGTGCCACCTTGCTTCACGGCTTAACGGTAAGCCATGCCCTTTGCGGGATACCAATATATCCCCGGCAACTGACGTATGCCCTCACGTCGCAGAATACTCGGCAAAGCTGCCTTTGACTGCGCCCTCAGCGGTCCATTTGATGACCTGTGTTCTGCCCGATTCTCAGCATCGCGGGCTCTCTGTAAGAGCATCATCACCGTTATCTCCGCCTCAACGGTTTGCAATATGTATTTTTTGTAAGATTAACACAAACCCTCCGGTTTGTCAACCCGGTTTCGCGCTGCCGCAAAATATTTTTTTGGTACGCAAAACGGGCATAGGCGCCGCCGTGCTTGTGCCGCTATGCAAATTAAATGAACGCGCTTCTTCTTTGTCGGGCACTGCTATTTACACCAAAAAAACCTCTATTTCATGCGTCCTATCCGCACTCAGTGTGTTTAGCTGCTCGCTTTCCAGCACCACACCCAGCCCAAGCGTCCCAAGGTCGGCCTCCTTGCCATCGAGCAGAACCCGGTCTATCCGGTATACGCCATACTCCTTTTTGTACTCATTGCGGTAAACCACCCGGTACTCCCTGCCCCCAAAGGGGAAGTCTGCCGCCGCCTGTCCGCCCTCGTCAAACTGCTCCGCGCACAGCTTTGGTTCCAACACAAGGTCGCCAAAATAGCCCCGCGCGCCAAACATCTGGGTAAGCACGGTAAAGGTCAGCCAGCTTGCCGCGCCGCTAAGGTAGGGATACATCCCCCGCCCCTTGGGGTCGAAATACTCAGGGATGCCGGGGTAGATGCGGCTCTTTTTAAAGTCGGCGCAGTGCCGGTACAGCGCGCTGATTAGCCGGTACCCCTCCCTGACAAAGCCACGGATATACAGCGCGAAGGCGTACATCACATTCATCTGCGAAAACACCGCCCCGTTTTCCTTATGTCCGTAGGCATAGGCAAACAGGTGACCAAGGTTTGCTTTCAGCTCGCCAAAATCGGTATTCAAGCGGTACCCGCAGATGTTCGCGCTAAAGAGATAGCGCTCGGCGGCCGCCATCATCTCTGCCGCCTGCTCCCGGGTTGCCACGCCCCCAATTAGGGCAAACACCTGCGCCGTGAGCGTCATGCGCACGCCGTTTTGGTGATCCCCCTCCACCCGCTCCCCGGCGTTGTCGTAGTACCCGTTGTACCAGCTGGCACCGCCCCGGCTGGTAATAAACTCCTGCCGCCGCAGATGGGCAAGCAGCCAATCCGCCTTTTGGGTGAGGTTTGCTATCATATCCTCCAGCGGCACCTGCACGGCCTTGCCAAGCAGGGTATGGGGGCAGCCCTCCAGAAAGCGCCCGAGCTGCGATCGCTTATAGGCATAGGACTGAAAGTTCGCCCCAGCCCTCAGGTCATCAAGCAGAATCAGCGTCTGCTCAGAAAGCCGCGCGAAAGAAACCCCGCTTACCCGCAGGCGGTTAAGCAGCTCCACCAGGCAGGTGATGTTGCCGCAGTATAGGTAGGTAAGCGCCGCGCTTTCTCCGCGCTCCGCCGCCATATCGTTATTCCAATCCGCGTGCTCCAGCCTTAGGATGTTATGCTCCCCCACATTGTAAAACGCCGAAAGGTTTTCAACCAGCAGGTGCTCGAGCACCGTGCCGTAATACACCTTGCCATCCTCACCACGCAGCTCACATCCCATATGGGGCTGCCACGCCTCATCGCGCACGGCCGCGCGTTGGATAGCGCCATCCTTAAAGTACGGCAGTTTTTCAAGCAAAAACGCGAGATCTCCGGTTTGGTCTATATACTGCCGCACGGCAATGAGTGGCCAAACCCCATGGTCCATGTAAACACGGGGATTGTCACCGCATTCCGCCGCAAAATCGCCCGCTTTTCCCCTTACTCCAATTGCATTGGTGCCGTCAAAGCGCACCCCCCTAAAGCTTTCGAGCATAAGCTCGCGCACTCCGGCGCTATCCATCAGCAGCCTGGCGAGATAATCCTGCCACAGGTCGTTCCAGTCGCGCCCGCCCCCGCCGCAATGACGCCTGGAAAGGTAGGCGCAGCCGCACATGCGCCCAAGCTCCGGCTGCAGGGACACCCAGCGCAGCCATTGGTTCGCCCGCTCGTCGCCGGTGTGAAAATGGATGCACAGCCGCTTCTGCCAGCTTTCTCTTGATTTGCGAAGGCTGTTTTCAAAGCCCTCGGCGGTAAGGTACCTGTGGCACAGCGTCGTAAAATCGCCGCCCTCCGGCTCAATCATTACCGCTACGATATACTCCGCGCGTTCTCCGGGGGCGAGGGCTTTCGTTGCAAACTGCATTGCCCCCACCGCCTCGCAGCCCCCCAGCGTATCCCCCGGGCGGCGGGTAAAGTTGCCGCCAATACTCTGGGGGTTTGCAAAGCTGCCCCCCTCGCCGATAAACTCCGCCGCCGAGGGGCAAAAGCCAACGGGAGCCTCGCCATCCCCCTCGGCGGCAAACACCCCGTACGCCGTCCGGTTTTCTTCGTGCCTGCCTTCATGAAAGCGAAGAACAGGTGTCAGGCAAATGCCGCAAGCCGTAACCGTCACCCGGTGCAGCAGGGAGGTGACGTGACGGTGATCGCGCAGATGCTCCGCGCCGCGCCCGAACAGCGGTACCGCCGCATATGGCTTAAAGCAAACCGGCTCCTTGCCGGTATTAGTAATTACCACCCGGGTAAGCTCCACCCGGTCGCCCTCCGGCACAAAGCTTGTAACCTCACTGGTTACGCCGAGCTCGCAGCTTTGGCGCGTCACGGTCTGCCACAAAAAACCCGCCTCCAGACGGGTGGGCTCCTTTGCGGTAAACCTTTTCGCCTCTTGAACAGAAGAAACGCCCGTGGCGCTCCACGCGCCCAAGGCGTCAAAATACAACCAGAAATTACGGGACGACCTGTTGTTGTGCAGGTCGTATACGGTTACGGGCAGCAGGGCATAGGTGTCGTCGTCCAGCTTACAGTCGCCGCCAAGCTGCGGCGTGACGCAGGATATCAGCCCGCTTTGATTGACAAGCGGAAGATACAGCCCGGTACTCAGCTCCGGGTCATCCAGCGCAAATTCTCCCGTAGACGCAATAAACCTCCATGTTTTTTCCTTCATGGCCAATCTCCTTCTTGTCCATTCCCGGTGTGCATTGTGCAAAACGTCCAAATACGGTCCAAAGAAAAAGGCTCTGGCTGGCATATATTTAGAATAATGATTTATGACCGGATTGTCAATGAGAATAATCCACGGTTTTTGCCCTCCTGCAACGAAAACATTTTACCCGCCAGTCACAAAATTTTTCCCTATATCTTTGAATAACCTCTATTTCTGCCTTTTGACGCTCCGCGCTAAAGCACTAAACCGCGACAAGTTTTCAGGCTCGACAAAAAATACATTTATGTAAGGCGCAAAAGCTGTTATAATAAAGCTGAAATGCAATATTTAAAGTACTTTTGCTGATCCACTCAAAAAATACGAGCTTGTGTTTTAAGAACCTCAAACATATACTCTTATGGGGGGAATGACGAATGACTTCTTTGACTGTCGATACCCTGCTGGGAAGAATCCTGCTTGTTGAACAGGACGGGGCGCTTATCCGCGCACATTTTGCTTCTTCCTTCGGGGAGGAGCGGCCGCCCGCCAATGACCGCACGGAGCTGCTAAGCCTTGCCGAGCAGGAGCTGTTGCGCTACTTTAACGGCAGGCTAACGCACTTTACCGTTCCGCTGCGCCCCGAGGGCACCCCCTTTATGCGCAGGGTATGGGGCGCGCTGCTGGATATTCCCTATGGTGCCACCGCCACCTACGGTGCCGTCGCCGCCATGGCGGGCAGCCCTAAGGGGTCACGCGCGGCGGGGCTTGCCTGCAACCGCAACCCGCTGCCCATTTTTATCCCCTGCCACCGGGTGCTTGGGGCAAACGGCTCCCTGACGGGGTACGCCGGGGGAATGGAGAACAAGCGCCGCTTGCTGGAGCTTGAAACAGCGCACGCGGGAGCCTTTGCATGAGCTGCACCGTACCTGTGACAGCCGACCCGAATACGGTGGCTGTTTTTGAGGGTTTACCAGAACTTTTTTCGCATTTATTACATAGCTATGGCAAACGGAACTGGTGGCCAGCGAAAAGCCCGTTTGAAATGATGGTGGGCGCAATCCTGACGCAAAATACGGCATGGGGCAATGTGGAGCGCGCCATAGATTCCTTTGGCGAATGCCTTACCCCTCAGTTTATACTGAGCTGTGAGGATAGCCGGCTTGGGGAGATTATCCGCCCGAGCGGCTATTATAACCAAAAGGCGGCGCGCCTAAAAACACTGGCGCGCTGGTTTGAGGGCTACGGCTTTGATATCGGCCGCGTTCGCGCCATGCCCGCCGAGCTGCTGCGCGCCGAGCTGCTTGCCCTAAACGGCGTGGGACACGAAACAGCCTATTGCCTGCTGCTATATGCCTTTGATAAGCCTTTTTTTGTGGTGGATGCCTACACCCGCCGCCTCTTTTCAAGGCTTGGCTTTTCCGTGCCCAAGGAGTATGACGCGTTTCGCTGTACCATAGAAGCGAGCCTGCCCAAGGAGCTTTATTTGTACAACGAGTTCCACGCCCTCATCGTCCAGCACGCAAAGGAGCGGTGCAGGGCAAAGCCTGTATGTGCGGGCTGCCCGCTGCTTGAGCGGTGCGGCTACCCGGGGCGGGGCTAAAATACCTGCCGCAGGGCAATAGGTAAAACGAAAAACCGCATCACTCCTAAGCGGGAATTAAACAGGAGGGCGGCTTGCCAAATGCTGCGCTTTCAACAGTCTGATAATACAACCGCCGACCACATTCAGCCCGCTATAGCCGCGATGATGCAGCGCCTTGCCGCGCTTGGGGTAAACCTGCATGGCTTTAGCCTCGTTTACAAGGGGGAGGTTTTAGCGGAGCGCTATTACCAGCCCTTTTGCGCTCATACGCCGCATCGCATGTACTCTGCGGCTAAAACCCTCACCGGCATTGGCATAGGGGTTCTTGCCCGCGCGGGGGCGGTTGCGCCGGATGATGCGGTTTGCGGCTATTTCCCCAAAGAATGTGGGGCAAATCCTCACCCTTATACCGCAATGACCACCATCCGCGATTTGCTTACCATGACCTCACCCCACTCCTCCACCACCTTTAAGCGGTATGACGGCAGCTGGGTGGAGTCCTTTTTTCGCCTTGCGCCCGACCATGTGCCCGGTACGGTGTTTGCCTACGATACCTCCGCCACCCATGTGCTGGGCGCGTTAATTGAAAAACTAAGCGGTATGGAGCTTGCCGCGTATCTGAATGCGGCGGCATTTTCACCGCTTGAGCTTTCCTCCTCCTTTCGCTTTCTAAAAGATCCCTATGGTGTATCCAAGGGCGGGTCCGGCTTAATGGGAACCCTGCGGGATTTTGTTAAAATAGCGTGGCTGCTTACCTCCGGCGGCGTATGGGGCGGCACTCCGCTGTTACCCATGGGGTTTGTCGAGCAGGCCGCCGCCAAACAGGTTCCCACCGATTTTTTACCCATGCCGGAAGAACGCCACGGCTATGGCTGGCAGGTATGGCGCACGCGTAAGAACGGCTTCGTACTGTATGGCATGGGCGGTCAGCTGGCGTTTTGTCTGCCGGAGGATGGCCTTACCTTTGTCACCATAGCCGACACCATAGCCAGCTTTACCGGTGTGCATGACATTCACCGCGCGTTTTGGGAGCTTATTTACCCCTGTGTTACGGGGTACACTCCCCACGCCGCTGCCGCTGCGAGCCCCTCGGTTTTAACGGTAAACGGCAGGGCGGATTCTCCCTTGCTTGCGCAGATAAACGGACGGCACTGCCGCATGGATTCAAACAGCTGGGGGCTTGAAGCCCTTCGTTTTAGCTTCGGGGAAGGGGAGGGCTGCCTTGAGGCTGCCATCTCAGGAGAACCCTATCTCATTCCGTTTGGATTTGGCAGAGCGGTCAGCGGCAGCCTTCGCGGTATTCCGCTTCTTTCTTCGGGAGGCTGGCTCAGTGACAGCACGCTTGGTGTGCGCGTCAGCTTTGTTGGGGAGGAGCTGGGGGAATCGATTATTACCGTGGGGTTTCGCGGACAGCATCTCACTGCCTTCGCGCGGCAATCCGGCGAATACGCCGCTAAGTTCCCAAAGGGATATGTAAGCGGAGAAATGGTATCGCCATAGCCTACCCGACCGGGATGAAACAACGCTAACGCTACGCATCACTTTCTGTATCCACTTATAAATCGGATATTAGTATTAGTATAAAGCCCCCGCACCATCGGCGCGGGGGCTTTTGGCGGCAGCTAGCTCAAAACCCCGTTTGTCATAAGAACAGCGCGGTCACATGCCGCGCGCAGCCCCTTTGCGTCCTCTCCCGAAACAAGCACCGTAAGCCCTTTTCCCCGCGCCGCCGCAATAAACCGGTACACCTCGCCGCACAGGGCGGGGGATAGCCCCATGGTTGGTTCATCCAGCATCAGAAGCACCGGGCGGCTCATCAGCGCGCGGGCAATGCTTAGCATTTGCTGCTGTCCCCCCGACAGCGAACCGGCGGGTGACCGCCGCTTTTCGTGAAGCACCGGAAACATCTCATACGCTTTTTCAAGCTCCGTATACGGCTCGCCGCCGCGGGCATGAGCCCCTGCCAGCAGGTTCTCCTCCACCGTCATCAAGCCAAACACCCGTCTGCCCTCCGGCGCCAGGGCAAGCCCCAACCGCACGCGCACGGGTGCGGGCGCGGCTGTGATATCCTCCCCCCTAAAAAAAACCGTTCCGCCGCTTACGGGTAAAATGCCGGCGGCGGTAAGCAGCAGGGTGCTTTTTCCCGCGCCGTTTACCCCAAGCAGCGCCACCGCCTCCCCCTGCGCCACGCTTAAATTTGCGCGGTGGATGGCTGTAACCTGTCCGTATTTAACACACAGGTCTTTCATGACCAGCAGTGCCAAGAAAATACCTCCCTCTTTATTCCTCCCCAAGTATCAGCTCTTTTACCCTTGTGTCGCACAGCACCGCGCGGGGACTGCCGCTTGCTATGACGAGTCCCTCATCCATTGCATACAGCCGGTCGCTTTGCTCCCTTACAAATGACATATGGTGCTCAACAAAGAATATCGTCAAACCATACCGCCGCTTTAGCCCCGACAGCCGAAGGGAAAGCTCGGCGGTTTCCCCCTCGTTAAGCCCGGCGCAGGGCTCATCCAGAAATAACAGTCCCAGCCCGCTTGCCGCGACCGTTACAGCGCGCGCAAGCTCGGTGAGCTTGCGCGCGCCATACGGCAGGGAGCTGACAACCATGTCCGCGTAGCTGGTGAGTGACAGCTCCAAAAGCAGGCGGTCGGGGTCTATTTCTTTAATATTCATTGAATATATTGCGGCAAGTAAATTTTCTCGCGGGGTTAGCCCCTCAAACAACCGCAGGTTTTGAAAGGTTCGCCCTACGCCCAGCCGCGCAAGCCGGTATGGCCCCAAGACGTGCGCCGTCACCGCCTCTCCGGAGGGAAGTGTTACGGCGGCATACCCACTGTCGGGTCGCTCGTATGCCGTAAGCACCTGAAACAGCGTGGTTTTACCCGCCCCGTTGGAGCCGATTACCCCCACCGTCTCGCCTTTTTCTATAACCAGGGAAACGCCGCCCAGCGCCTTTACCCCGCCATAGCTTTTTTGAGCCTTGTCGCATAGCATCAGCGGCATTCCCGCTACCTCTTTTTCGTATATTTTATAATCGTATATACAATAAGTATCAGCGCATAGGCAATCATTCGCAGGTTTGCGACGCTTTGCAGCATAGCGGCCAGCGCCTCAATTGCCATTGCCGCAAGCATGGGACCGATAATGCTGCCGGCGCCCCCTATCACCACCGCCGCAAGGATATCCACCGAACGGGCAAAGGTGAAATCCCGGGGGCTGATAAACCCCAGCAAGCCCGCATACATTCCCCCGGCAAGCCCTGTCATTGCCGCGCCAAGTGTAAAGGCCATCAGCTTGCCCGCCATGGGGTTCACTCCCACAGAGGCGGCGGCGGTTTCATCCTGCCCTACCGCCCGGCAGAGAAAGCCCCGGCGGGACCGCACAAACCACAGGGCACACCCCGCACAGCCCACCGCCGCAAAGTATGCCCCCACCGGGGAGGTAAAACGCGGAATGTCAAACATCCCGCCCGCCCCGCCCAAGGGCGCACAGTTTTCTAAAAGCACGCGGGTAATTTCACCCAGCCCCATTGTCGCCACCGCAAGGTAGTCGCCCCGCAGCCGCAACACCACCGCCCCCAGCAGCAGGGCAACCGCAGCGGCGCATACGCCGCCCAGCGCGGCTCCTGCCGCAATACCCAAGCTGCCCTGCCATGCGCGTGTGACGGCGGCACAGCTGTATGCCCCCGACGCCATAAACACCGCGTGACCCAGGCTGAGCTGCCCCGCCACCCCAACGCACAAATCCAGCCCGCAGGCCATTATGGCGGCCAGAAGCATACGCGAGAGTACGGCCGAGGCATAGGCGTCGCGGTCAAACAGCAGCAGTAGGCAAAGCCCCGCGATACAGACCGCAAGTATGGGAACACGCGTCATGCGCTGTCGCATCATGATAAACTCCATATCCGTTTTATCCTATACTATTTTTAAACGAAAAGTATAAAAATTAAGTAATACGCTTTTTTTGAGTGTTTGCGCGGTATTTTATATTAATTTTTGCACTTAAAAAGTAAACATAAAATTATGCCGCCTTTGAGCCTACAATCCCACCGGGGCGCAGCAGCAAAAAGCCAATGAGCAGGGCAAACGACGCCATATCCCTGGTTGCCGTGCCAAAGACCGCGCCCGCAAAGGCCTCGGCCAGCCCCAGGGCAAACCCACCCAGCACCGCACCCGGCACACTGCCAATTCCGCCCACCACCGCCGCCGCAAAGGCCTTCAGCCCCGGCGACACCCCCATAAGCGGGGAGATGAGATACATTGAGCCATACAGCGCGCCCGCCACCCCCGCAAGGGAGCAGCCGAGGATAAATGCAAGGCTGATGGCGCTTTGCTCCTCCATTCCGCACAGCCGTGCGGCCACACTATCCTCCGCCACGGCACGCATGGCGCGCCCCGACCGGGTTTTTAGCAGCACAAATTGCAGCCCCGCCGTAAACACCAGCCCCGTAACCAGCGTGATGAGCTTGGATACGGGCAGGGCAATGCCCCCTAAGTGTACTACCCCCTGCCCGTCGGCGGCAGGATAGGCGCGCGCGCCGGCGCCAAAAATAAGCATCATGGTATACTGCAAAAGCAGCGATACCCCAAGCGTTACCACCAAAACCGGCATACCCCGCACGCCGCGCAGCGGGCGGTAGCACAGCCGCTCGATAATAAGCCCAAGACCCGCGCACAGTGCGGCGGCAAGCAGCGCCGACAGCCAAAGCCCCGTATGTAACAAGGTGCTTGCCAGATACCCCGCGTATGCGCCAAACATCATTACGTCACAATGCGCGAAGTTTACCAGCCGCAAAACCCCGAAAACGAGGGTGTAGCCCAGCGCAATCAGCGCGTATACCGCGCCTACGGATAGCCCCGATATTAGCTGCTCTGCCCATAGCACCGCCCGCACACCCTCCCAAGCACTTCGGCTCGTTTTCTATCGTTTCATGGCTTATTGGAGTATCCTACATCAGCATTATAAACTTTGTAATTTAGTCGGCTTTCAAGTCCATCATCAAATTGTTGGAACGTCGGCACCCGCGCCGACAGGCGGCTTACTTTTATGGTGCTGGGTTACGGGGGATACTATTCTTCTCCCGCCGTGCTTCGCACGCCGTTTTGCAGCGCAATGATGTGGATTTGCTTCTGCGCATTGTGATTTTCATCGATCGTTATACTTCCTGTAATTCCGTTAAACTCAACCGTGCGGGCAAGCTGTGCGGCAATCTCCGCTGGGCTTACGCTTTTGCATCTGGCTGCGGCATCGGCGAACAGGCGGGCGCAATCATACCCAAGGGCGGCATAGGCAGGCGGGGATTCGCCAAAGGCTGCGTGATATGCCGCCGCAAACGCGCCCTGCCCCTCACTGCCGGGGTCATAGTGATTGGAATAGTAGATGTCACTCAGGTACGCCGGATTTCCAACCAGCGTATCCAGCGCGGGAGAATCGAAGGCATCGCCCGAGAGGATAGGCACCGACATGCCCTGCTCGCCCAGCTGCCGAAGCACCAGCGCAGCCTCGGTATAGTAGGCGGGTAAAAACAGCACGTCAAACCGTCTGCCCTTTAGCTTTGCGAGAATACTCCCATAGTCTGTCTCGCCGCCGGTGTAATACTCCCGCGCCGCTATGGTACCCCCAAGCTGGGTAAAACGCGTTTCAAAGGCCTCGGACATCCCCCGGGCGTAGTCGCTGGAGGCTTCTATCATCAGTGCGGCGGAGGTAAACCCTCTGTGCGCAGCAAACTCCGCCATAGCGCCGCCCTGCATGGTATCGGTGTAGCAGATGCGGAACATGTTGTTTTGCTTTGCGGATTTTGGCACCAGCACATCGGCGGTGGCGGATGGCACAAGGATAGGCGCCGCGCATTCCGCCGAAAGAGAAGCCTTAACCCCGCCCGAGGTGGAAGGACCGATGATTGCAAGCACCTGATTTCGCGCGGAAAGCTTAATGGCGGCAAGGGCGGCCTCGGCGTTTTCAGATCGGTTATCGAGCACCCTCAGCTCAATCCTTTTTCCGTTTACTCCGCCATCTCTGTTAATCTCCTCCACCGCAAGGGTAATGCCCCGCAGCGTGGCCTGCCCGTACCATGCCAGCCTGCCCGTCAGCTCCAGGTTTACGCCAAGGGGCAGCGTGTTTTGCCGGTTATGGCAGGATGAGCCAACACATATGACCCCGCAAAGGAGAAAAACACATACAAAACGGCGCAACTCCGCTTTACCCTCCCCCGCAAGCTGTTTTTATTGTGTAAAGTCTTTATCCTTAACATGCCCCTTATCGCGCAATTGCGCCATGCATGGTCTATTGGCGTATCCCCCGTAACCCCGGCACCAAAGTAGCCTTGTGTGGCTAGTGTGGGAAAAAAGGAAGAACTACAGACCAGGGCGAAATGCAAGGGCAAAATACGGGGGGCTACAGGATTTTGCCGAAGGGTAAAAATCATAAAGATTTTTTCGCAAAAAATTCTTTATGATTTTCGCAAGCGCGTAACGCAGCTACCCCACTGAGCTTTACGCGCTTGCGCCGAAGGTTCTTCGTCACAAGAGTCATGCTTCGTTTGCCCTTGCTTTGAGCTGGGTGCAGGGTGTCCCTGCTTCGCTTTTGCTTACTTTTCTCGAACAAGAAAAGTAAGCCGCCTGTCGGCGCGGGAGCCGACGTTCCAACAATTTGATGATGATTCC
>JAEZCT010000016.1 GCA_023433405.1 Bacillota bacterium
GAATCTAATAAAGCATGACTACGGATTTGATCGTGGGTTACGAGCTTCCTTAAAAAATATTCAATCTATGACGATTCGCATTCCCAAAAATAATAATGGCAATTTAGATTATGAATATATGGAAGATATAGCTGAAAAATATCACTCAGCCCTATTATGTAGGGATGACATCGTTAATCAGCTAAGAAGAATCACTTCACCTACTGTAAATATATAAACGGTGTATTACTTGAAACTTTTTTACGCCTTTAGCTTTCGCATCAGATGTTGTAAGTAATATAGTTGCGTTCATTTACATTCCTCAAAATATGTCCAACATCAGACGGACGCCACGGCACGTCCAAGTGATGTTCGGCCACAAGCAGCTTTTGCACGTTCGTACCCGCACCCATCTTAAATGTGGAGCCTAACAAGATACGGACGTTGCCCTTGCGTACATTAGCAAACAGCTCGCTCTTTCGTATCTCCGTATTCGCATCATGGATAAACGCGATTTCATCCTCCGGCACACCCATGTCTATCAGCTTATTTTTGATATCGTCGTACACGTTGAAGCTGCCGTCATAATGGGGCGTTGAGAGGTCGCTGAACACCAGCTGTGTCAGCTTCTTGTCCTTGTTCTGCTCCCATATGTGGTAAACGTCGTTCGCACATGTACTGACCTTGCTGTCCGGGTCATCTGGCAACAACTCGCTGATAAGCCGCTGATCCAACGCCAGCTTGCGCCCATCGTTCGTGATTTTCAGCATATTGTCCTCGGTCGGTTCCACCATACCGTTGCGCACCTTTTCGGCGCGTTCAGCAAGTTCCGTCACCATATCCCGCTGGTACTCACTCGGCTTTATCACCACGTTGTGATACTCCGCTTCCGGCACGGGCAGGTTCAACATATCGGCAGTCTGGATATCGGCCACCATCTTGAACATGCTGATCAGCTCCGGCAGATTATAAAACCGCGCGAACCGTGTTTTTGCCCTGTAGCCCGTGCCTTCGGGCGCAAGCTCGATGGCCGTCACTGTTTCCCCGAACGTCGATGCCCATGCATCGAAGTGATGCAAGCCTTGTCTTCGCAGAGCCTTATACTGCAAATACCGCTGCATGGTGTAAAGCTCGGTCATGGAATTGCTGATCGGTGTGCCCGTTGCGAACACCACACCCCGCTCTCCGGTCAACTCGTCCATGTATCGGCACTTCATGAACATATCGGAGGATTTCTGCGCTTCCGTTTGCGCAAGACCAGCAACGTTGCGCATTTTTGTTATTAAAAATAAGTTTTTAAAGCTATGCGCTTCATCCACGAATAGTCGATCTACACCAAGTTCCTCGAACGTGACCACATCGTCTTTTCGGCTAGTATCGTTGAGCTTGTCCATCTTGAGCTTGATGGTCTTTTTTATCTTCTCAAGCTGTTTGACCGTAAACCGTTCAGCGTTGGCGGCTTTGGCATCTGCGATACCAAAAACGATCTCATCAAGCTGTTCTTGAAGCGTGGCCTTCTGCCGTTCAACGGACATGGGTATCTTCTCAAATTGGCTGTGGCCAATAATGACCGCATCATAGTCGCCGGTGGCGATTCTGCCGCAGAATTTCCTGCGGTTACACTTTTCAAAATCCTTTCTTGTCGCAACAAGTATGTTGGCGCTGGGGTAAAGCTGAAGGAACTCTGCCGCCCATTGTTCGGTCAGATGGTTTGGCACAGCGAATAGGCTCTTGTTACATAGCCCAAGGTGTTTGATCTCCATTGCTGCGCCAACCATCTCAAACGTCTTCCCAGCCCCCACAACATGCCCCAGCAGCGTGTTGCCGCCATAAATGATACGAGCAATGGCATTGACTTGATGCGGTCGGAGCGTGATCTCCGGGTTCATGCCGGTGAATTTGAGGTGGCTCCCATCGTACTCGCGTGGACGGATGCTGTTGAACTTCTCGTTGTAGAGCTGAACCAGCCGTTCGCGCCGGGTCTGATCCTTCCACAACCACTCACAAAACGCGTCCTTGATCTGCTGCTGCTTTTGCTGCGCAATCGTGGTTTCCTTCCTGTTTAGGACGCGAATTTCTCTACCCTCTGGATCAACCTTCCTATCGAATATTCTGACATCCTTAAGGTTCAGTGTCTGCTCGATAATCTGATAGGCGTTGATGCGGTTGGTGCCATAGGTGACGTTGGCCAATACACCATCGTCATCCAAGTTTTTGCCTTCCACGTTCCATGAGGCCGTATATGGCGAATAGTGGATTTTGATCTTGTTTGCAGCGTAATAGCTCGGTTTAAGAAACTCGATGACAAACTGCTGAATATCATCCTTGGGCAGCCATGTCGCGCCTAGCCGCACGTCGATTTCACCCGCCGTCAGGTCCTGAGGCTGCACGGACTCCAGCGCGGTCACATTTGATTGTAATTTTACCGCCTGATCGATGGGCAAGTTACTCACAAGGTATCTGACCTGTTTCAGCTTTTGGCGCACATTGCCCGACAAGTATTCGTCTGCCGTGACGAGCGGGCACCGATCCACATGAAAAAAAGCCTTTGACACCTGTTCGGGTTCCACGTCACCGACATCCCGGAAGATAACGCCCTGAAGATCGGCTTCAACCTGTTCTTCGGAAAGCCCCGTCAGGCTCGCCATGTACGGGAGATCCACGCAAGCTTTTTCCGCGAGAGATACCGCCAGCGCTTCGCTGGCCGTGTCCACCGAAGTCACAACAACATGCGGCTTGATGGTGCGCTTGGTGAACATATCCGCCTTTCGCTCCAGCTCGCCGTTTTCATCCATCACTTCAAGAGAACAGAGCAAACTATATGAACTGTCTTCTGAAAATGCCATATTGTTGGCGCGACTGTTGATTAGACCGTATTTCGCTGTGAAGTTATCATATAGCGTATTCAGGTGCTGCTGTTCGCGCTGGATATCTTCATCCGGGTAGCTCTCCAGCTGATATTCGATTAGCTTTCGTGTGCAGTCGCGCAGCTCTATCATGCCCCGAATACGGTTTGCCGCCGTGACGGAAGCTTCGATCTTGTTCATACGCGAGTCCTCGCGGAAATAGACCTGTCCGTCCACCAGCGCATAACTGAAATTGCACACATCGGGATCTGCAGGAATGCTCTCAACTGTGCTTTCCTCAAGTTCGTCCTTATGTTCAAACTCGGTGATTTCAGCGTGTATGTTTGCCATTGCGTCTCGGAGCTGCTCGGATAGGTCAGCGTCAGCGATTGGCGCAACGGTGCATTCCTGCCTGCCGTACTGCGTACTTTCCTCGGTCAAATTGCCAAGCACCATGTCAGGATTGTCGATGTAATACTGATTGATGGTGAAGCCCTCTGCGCTTTTGCCAAGATGTACCCAATCTGGATCGATTTCAATAGGACGGTCACGCTTTTGTAGAAAGAGGATATCCGCAACAACCTGTGTTCCTGCGTTTTTTAGGAACGCATTATTAGGCAGACGGACAGCACCCAACAAATCGGCGCGCTGCGCGATGTATTTTCGCACCGCTGAATTTTTCTTATCCATCGTACCGCTCGATGTGATAAACGCGATGATACCTCCCGGCCTGACCTTATCCAGTGTCTTGGCAAAGAAATAATCGTGGATCAGGAAGTGATTCTTATCGTAACGTTTATCTGCTATCCCATAATCCCCGAACGGCACGTTGCCGATGGCAAGGTCGAAAAAGCTGTCCGGCAAGCTCGTTTGCTCATATCCCTGCAC
>JAEZCT010000024.1 GCA_023433405.1 Bacillota bacterium
CAAACCGCATAGATGAGGTTGTGGGAATGGGGATTATCGACGTGATAAGCGCGCCGGTGGATTTAACCCTGATAAACGCCAGTACAGGGCTGATATACTACTCGACTGTAGTGCCGCTGGCGGCATCACTTATCATTGTGCAGGATGATCTGTCTACAGGAGGACCGACAGGACCGACGGGTCCAACAGGACCGACCGGAGCAAGCAGCACAGTCACCGGTCCAACAGGACCAACCGGGGCAAGCAGCACGGTCACGGGTCCAACAGGACCAACCGGAGCAAGCAGCACAGTCACGGGTCCAACAGGACCCACCGGAGCAAGCAGCACAGTCACAGGTCCAACCGGACCAACCGGAGCAAGCAGCACAGTCACAGGTCCAACAGGACCCACCGGGGCAAGCAGCACAGTCACAGGTCCAACAGGACCAACCGGGGCAAGCAGCACGGTCACGGGTCCAACAGGACCAACCGGAGCAAGCAGCACGGTCACGGGTCCAACGGGACCGACCGGGGCAAGCAGCACGGTCACGGGTCCAACAGGACCAACCGGGGCAAGCAGCACGGTCACCGGTCCAACAGGACCAACCGGGGCGACCGGCCCAATCGGTCCAGAAGGCGGCCCGACCGGTGACACCGGCCCAACCGGTCCAACCGGTCCGGCAGGGGGACCTACCGGCGAGGAAGGTCCAACCGGCCCAACAGGAGATACCGGCCCGACAGGCCCGACGGGTGCTACGGGACCAACCGGGGCGGACAGCACGGTTACCGGCCCAACGGGGCCGATTGGCTCCACCGGTCCGACGGGTGCTGCAAGCACAGTCACAGGTCCCACAGGCCCCACCGGGCTGCTCGGTCCAACCGGCGCGACCGGCCCAACCGGTACCTTTGAACCCGATCCCTTTAATGTGTATGTTCAGGCGGGTGCGACGGGCGGTGACGGAACGCAGGCGAATCCCTTCGGAACAATTCAAGAGGGGGTAGCCGCGGTATCTCCCACGGGAACTGTGCATGTATTAAACGGAACGTACCCGCTTACTGCTACAATAACGCTAAATAAGCAGGGAATAACGCTAAAGGGATACCCCAATACCCTTGTGCTCCTAAGTGCCCTGGTTATTGCATTTTTAGTTACAGGCAGCGGCATTACGGTAGATGGCATGACAATTACAAGCAATGCCGCCTATGCCGTGGAGTTTATTCAGTTTGCAGGCACGAACCATAGGCTGATAAACAGCTATATCTATGGTCCGCCGCAGGCGGGGAATTCCAGCACCTGGGTGGTCAATCGGGGCTTCGTCACACAATCGAATGTGGTTAATTTGATGGTAGAGAATAATATCTTTTACTTTATGCGGCAGGCGTGCTATCTTAACCCGAACTCTACCGGCTATATTAACAGCAATGTGGTTTATAACACGCGGGGTTATGTTGTTGACCGGGCAATTTTCGTGTTCTCAGGCAACTCATGGGGGCTCCCTGTAAACGCGGTAGACATTGCGCTGCTGGTAGGTACTATTACAGGCCCGCCATATGACCCGCTTCTAAGCCTTTCGGCAAGCAACAGCAGTGCCGCAATCAGCGACCAGCGCTAGGCGCATTCTCATCTCTTTTCAGTTAAGCTGAGACTGCGGGCAGCTTATTAGGCTGCCTTTAAAAAGTCAGCAAGTCAAGACCACCTGCCATAGAGCATTTTGCGGCAGGTGGTCTTTGTGCTTTGGTTTTCGGGGCAGGCGGGTGGCTTCGCACCAGTTTTTTTTCCTGTTGTTCGGCGAAATAGTCTTGAATGCCCGCTGCAAGGGCGGTATACTAATACTAATATGCCTTAAATACCAAAAGGGAAAGCCGGGCGCCGGGCTAAGGGTACGCCGTAACGGGTGTTTGCTTGGAGCCTAATGCGTTTTCTCGTATTACAGTGACGCACGAATGCCATAAAGAGAAGCATTCAAAGCGGGTGATTCGAAAGGGGATAGGCTGTGATAACGCTTGTGCCGCTTCGCGAGAAGAATATTGAGAAAATAGTGGCGTGGAATCAGGACAAGGGAGCGGACTTTTTACGGCAGTGGGCGGGACTTGGCTATCATTACCCGTTAAGTGTCCGGCAAGTTACCACCCGCCTGACCCTATCCAAACGAAAAAACGCCGATTACGCCATATTCGAGGTAATTTTAGATAATACCCTGATGATTGGAACCATGGAGCTGCTTGATATCGACCGTAAGACCCTGCGGGCGACAATGGGCAGGTTCTTGCTCTGCGACGAATATCGGGGCAGGGGCTATGGTACCAATACGGTGCGCGCCATGTTTCGTGTGGCAAAAAACCTGTACCATATTGAGGAGCTTCGCCTGAATGTGTATGAATACAACATCCCGGCACAGCGCTGCTATGAAAAGGCGGGGTTTGTGTTTGAAAGCCTGACGGAGGATGTCGTCACCCCCAAATGGAGCAGGTATACCTATCTTGCAGAGCTGTATGCGCTTGATATTGAAAGCGGGGAGCGCGTCCTGCCCGAGCTTGCGCCCGAGCTGCTGCCGGATAAGGAGGAGGATATCGACCCTTCTGCCGCGCGCACACAGGACGGCTCTCAGCCGGATAGGGACGCGCATGAAGAGCAAAAGGCGGCTGCCGCCATAGAGGATGGAGCAAATGCCGACGCGGCGGAGCCGCCACGTCAGGATGGCGATATTGTGGGGGAAGAAAATATAACGCAAGACGACTTGCCCGAGGAGACGAATGCCCCGGCAAAGCAGCACCCGGCCGCGGAAGGAGCCTACGCAGAGGATTTTCGTGCGTACCAGCTGATTCTGGAGTCATTGGCGACGCTTGCCGAGGAGAAAAGGAGTGAAGGGGGCGCGAAGGAGGCAACGGAGCGGCCTAAGCCCGATTTTATATAATAGCACCGCGCCGCACACATAGCACAGTGCGCAAATTTTATAATGCTTGCGGCGCGGTTTTTATTACATAGAACAGTGCAGGAAAAAAGCGATGTCATACTAATTCCGTTTTTAAAGCAAGATTAGTATAGGCACTATTATAAAGAAGGACATCCCAGGAAAGAAAGGCAGGGTCAAATTATGAATGCGAGTTTATGGGTTAAGTATGTGCTGTCGGTACTTTTGCTTTGTGTGTTTGCAGTTTTTTTGGCGGCATGTGGGTCGCAAACCGTAGCGTGGGTGGACAGCTCCTCCACCTCAATGGAGGAGGAGGAATCGGTTCCCGAAGCCTACTCCTTGCCCGAAAGCCGCGAGCCTAGCTCGGCGCCCGAGGAAATATCATCGCAGGAAAGCTCCGAGCCGGTTTCTTCGCAGGCAGCGGCTTCGTCTGAGGCATCCAAAAGCTCCGCTCCATCCTCCTCTAAGGCGGCGTCTTCATCCAAGGCGTCCTCCTCCAAGGCAAGCAGTCAGGCGGCAAGCTCAAAGCCCGCCTCCAGCGCGGCATCCTCCAGCAAAAAATCCGGCGGCATTCAGGAGACCATCATCGACCCGGATTCTGAAGAGGAAATTGCAAAAACAGAACCGGCTATCTGGATGGTATATACGATTCGTTTCCCAAACAGCAATAGCTGCACCATAAAGCTATCCGGCAGCGAGAATTATTATATCTCCGAGGTTTACACCACTAAAATGGAGAGTGCCAAAAAGGATGTTACACCGAAGGCCTCCTTAAGTTATACGCGAAGCGAAGCAATCGTTACGGTGAATGTTGTGGGAGATTATTATGTAAGAGTGGAAGCGGTTAATCTAAAGGATTCTTCGGATATTGTATACCTCGATACCTATATACAGGCAATTTCGCAGTAAGCCAAGGGCTTTCGCTTATTATCTTTATTCCCACTTATTTTAGGGGATTAATAGTACAGCCGCGGCAGGGGAAAAACGCCCCTGCCGCGGCTTTTTGCAAAGCGAATGTTTCACATGAAACATTCGCTGCCGTTGCTGCGTTTATTTTAAAATGTTTCATGTGAAACATTTTAGTCTCATTTTACGCGGCGACGCTTTTATTCGACAACATGATATGCTATAATCATAAACAGCGGCGGTTGGCAGAGGCTTTTTTTGCCGGCGGAACAGCAGAATAACGAAATAAGGGCTGCGGCAGTATCAAGGACAAGCCGGATGAAGACAAACAACATAGAATATTACAGTAAGGGTGGTTGAAGAGAATATGGGCAAAATTATAACCATCGCAAACCAAAAGGGCGGGGTAGGCAAAACGACCACCGCAGTGAACCTTGCCGCGGCGGTGGGGGCGAGGGATAAATCGGTGCTGCTCGTGGATATCGACCCTCAGGGCAACGCCACCAGTGGTATGGGTATTGAAAAGCGCTCCATCAGCCTTTCGGTATACGACCTTTTAATCGGTAACGCCAAAACGGCGGATACGATTGTACACAGTAAATTTAAAAACGTGGACGTTCTGCCCTCAAATATCTCCCTGGCGGGCGCGGAGATAGAGCTTGTGGATATGCAAAACCGTGAGACGCGCCTAAAATACGCACTGTCTCAGGTGCGCGACCGTTACGACTATATTATTATTGACTGTCCGCCCTCCTTGGGGCTTATTACCCTCAACGGCCTGACGGCCTGCGATACGGTGCTGGTGCCGATTCAATGCGAATACTATGCACTGGAGGGTCTTAGCCAGCTCATTGCAAGCATACGGCAAATTAAGCGCCTTTATAACGCCCAGCTGGAGATTGAGGGCGTGCTGCTTACCATGTATGACGCCAGACTAAACCTGACTGTGCAGGTGGTGGATGAGGTGAAGCGGTTTTTCCCGCAAAAGGTATACGCAAGCGTAATACCGCGCAATGTGCGCATCTCGGAGGCGCCAAGCTATGGGCAGCCCATTTTGTATTACGACCCACTCTCCAAGGGTACGACAGCCTATAACGACCTTGCAACCGAGCTGATATCCGCAAATAGGAGCTGATAATTTTTACCGTCTAGCATGACGAGCCGATGAAGAGGAACACTACTGTTATTTTAATAAAGGAGCGATGAAGGTATGGCGGCAAAAAACAGAGGTCTTGGCAAAGGGCTGGACGCGCTGTTTATGGATAATTCCACACAGGACAGCACAAACACCGTGACGCTGAGCATCTCGGAGATTGAGCCGAACCGCTCCCAGCCCCGCAAGAGCTTTGATGAGAAGGCGCTGGGCGAGCTTGCGGATTCGATTCGTCAGCATGGCATTATCACGCCCATTCTGGTGCGCCCCATGACCGACGGCGGCTACCAGCTGGTAGCGGGGGAGCGCCGGTGGCGTGCTGCCCGCATGGCTGGGCTTAGCGAGGTGCCGGTGGTTATTCGCGAAATGAACGACACCGAGGCCATGGAGCTTGCGCTCATAGAGAACCTCCAGCGCGAGGACCTAAACCCTATAGAGGAGGCCGAGGGCTACCGTGTGCTGATGGATACCTATGGGCTGACACAGGACCAGGTTGCCGAACGCGTAAATAAATCCCGCCCCGCTATCGCCAACGCGGTGCGGCTCTTAAACCTTCCCAAGGAGGTCTTGGAGCAGGTGAAGTCCGGCAGGCTTTCGAGCGGACATGCCCGCGCACTGCTCTCCATGGAAAGCACCGAGCAGATGAAGGAGCTTGCTGCCGAGGTTATTAAAAAGGAAATGACCGTCCGGGATGTGGAGAGGCTTGCCAAAACCGAAAAAACCGCAAAGCCCGGTAAGGAGACGCAAAAAAGCCTGCGGGACAGCTACTTTACCGAGATGGAGCTTGCCCTTGGCTCAGAGCTTGGGCGCAAGGTAAGGATTGCGGAAAGCGGCAAGGAGCAGGGTATGATAGAGTTCGCCTTTCTCAGCAAGGAGGATTTGGCGGACATCGCGTCCCGCCTGGCGGGTAAAAATTAGTTTTTTTGCGGCGGATGGAACGCTGGTCCCTTCGCAAGCAGTAATAGATAAAAACGGCAAAGAGTGTCTATCATCAATAAAAATAGGACAATGATAACGAATGCGACTCAAAGACGTTACGCTTATACTAATAACCGATTTAAAAGAGTATAAAAATCAAGTGAAAAGCTTTAATTTATGGGTTTTCACGCAGATTTTTATCGACTCTTTTTGAGGGGATTAGTATTACTAAGGAAAGAGGGCTTTTAAACCATGCTGGATATTAAACTCATACGCGAGGACGCAAATGCCGTTAAGGCCGCCCTTGCCAAACGCAATAAGGACTACAACGCCTTGATTGATGAGATTCTCGATATCGACGCAAAGCGCCGGGAGGTCAGCTCCAGAGCCGATACCATGCGCAACGAGCAAAATAAGGCAAACAAGCAAATTCCCGTAGTAAAACAGATGGGCGGCGACATCAAGGCCATTATGGACGAGATGAAGGCGCTTTCGGATAAGATTAAGGAATGCACCCAAGAGGTAAACGAGCTGGAGGAGCGGCAAAAAACCCTGCTGCTTAACATCCCAAACACCCCAAACAGCGAGGTGCCCGCGGGCGCGGACGATACCCAAAACCCCGAGGTGCGCAAAACCGGCACACCGCCAAGCTTTGCCTTTGAGCCAAAGCCCCACTGGGAGCTGGGCAGCGCGCTTGGTATTCTTGACCCGGAGACAGCCGCGAAGGTGACGGGCGCGCGCTTTCACTTTATTAAGGGTCTGGGTGCGCGTCTTGAGCGCAGCGTGGTAAGCTACTACCTTAATACCCATACCGAGCATGGGTATACCGAAATATTCCCGCCCTTTCTGGTCAACCGCGCATCCATGACCGGCACCGGGCAGCTCCCCAAGTTTGAGGAGGACGCGTACAAGATTACAAATGAGGACTATTTCCTCATTCCCACCGCCGAGGTACCGGTGACCAACATGCACCGGGATGAGATTATAGACGGCGCAAGGCTGCCCATTAGCTATGCCGCCTATTCCGCCTGCTTTCGCGGGGAGGTGGGCGCCGCGGGACGCGACCAAAAGGGCGTAATTCGCCAGCACCAGTTTAACAAGGTGGAGCTTGTAAAGTTTGCGAAGCCCGAGCAATCCTACGAGGAGCTTGAGAAGCTGACTAACGACGCGGAGCGTGTGTTACAGGGGCTTGGTCTTGCATACCGTGTGGTATGCCTGTGCGGCGGCGACCTTGGCTTTTCCAGCGCCAAGACCTACGATATTGAGGTTTGGATGCCCTCCTATAACCGCTATGTGGAGATTTCGAGCTGCTCAAACTTTGAGAGCTATCAGGCGCGCCGCGCCAACATCCGCTACAAGGACAGCCAGCAGGATAAGGCGCAGTTTGTACACACCCTAAACGGCTCGGGTGTCGCGGTGGGACGCACGGTGGCGGCCATTTTGGAGAACTACCAAAACGCCGACGGCTCTATTACCGTACCCGAGGTACTGCGCTCCTATATGGGCACCGATATCATTCGCTAGGAATAAGCAGTGGGCAGTTTGTAGGAGCACGGGGAACCGGTTTGCTTCGCAGTCTTTTTCCCGGAAGTCAATGCGTCAACAGGGGTTCTGCCTGTTGTGTGTAAAGCGATTTTCCTTGTCACTTACCCCGCCCGATGACGGGAAATGGCGCAGGAAATATTTCCGGGGAAATCGGAAACGCGGAAATACCCAAGCAGCAGCCGGTTATTTGCTTTTTAAGGGGACGCTAACAAGCGTCCCCTTCCCAATAAGCTGCGCCGGGGCTTGTTTAAAAAAAATGAAAATCAGGCAGCATAGGCAAATTGTTTGGGTTATGCGTGGCCTAATCATTATATATGGAGGAGCTGTAAATATGAGAAAGCTGTTGCTCACCTCTGCGGGGTTTGAAAACAAAAGGCTGGAGAAGTGGTTTTTGAAGCTTGCGGAAAAACCGCCGCAGAATATCAGGGCGCTGTTTATTCCAACCGCCGCAATTTTCCCCGACGCGATAGCGGTACTGCCAAAGTGTTTAAACGACCTGCTGTACGCGGGGGTTTTGCCCGAAAACATTAGTGTGTTTGACCTGCACCGCAACATGCCCTATGAGGAGCTAAGCGCCTTCGACGCGGTTTACGTCTGCGGGGGAGATACGAAATACCTGCTAAACAGAATCAACAATACGCGCTTTTGCGAACCGCTTCGGCAGTTTGCCGAAAACGGCGGCGTGTATGTTGGCGCAAGCGCTGGCAGCCTTGTGGTCGCTGGCAACCTGCCCGATAATCTGGGCTTTGTCAAGGCAACCCTTAGCGTGCATCAGCAAGCCGGCACGAAGCCGGGCGCTGTCAGCGCAACGGAGGCGGGGCATTACGACCTGACAGACCGTCAGGCATTGCTGTTGCATGGCGAAACCTGCGAAATTGTGGAATAGCCCATGGGGAGAAAGGGAGTACTTAAGCTTGGCAGAGACTAATTTTCAAACCGAATTTACCGTTACATATCCCGAGTGCGATATGAACAACAACCTCCGCCTATCCGGGCTGATGCGGCATGTGCAGCAGATTGGCGGCGCACACCTTGACCATTTGGGGCTAAGCTACCACCGCATGGCGGCGGATGGCTTTGTGCTGCTCCTAGCCAAGGAGGGGCTGGCCATCCGGCGGATGCCAAAGGGAGGGGAGCGCGTCACCCTGCGCACCGCACCGCGCAGACCCAAGGGCGCGGTGCTCTTGCGCGACTGCACCTTTTTGGGGGAGGATGGAGAGGAGCTGGTGTTTGCCGAGACCACATGGGTGGCGGCGGATACCAAATGCCACCGAATACTGCGCCCCAAGGATATTCCCTATGACTTTTTGGAGTCGTTGGAGGAAAGGGAGTATACCGTCACCGCAAAGCGGGTGAAGGAGCCGAAGAACATACGGACGATAGGCACCCGCGTGGTGCGGTATTCCGACCTTGACTGCAACCATCACCTCACCAACGCGGTGTATGCCGATATTGTGTGCGACTTTTTGCCCTATGAGGTTATAAGCGCCCATGTGCCGAAAACCTTCTTCGTGCATTTTCAGCACGAGGCGGCGTATGAGGAGGAGCTGACCATACGCGTGGGGGAGCAGGAGGAGTGTGGGTTTGTGGTAATTGGGGTAAAGCCAAGCGGGGAAACCTGCTTTACCGCGATGGCGGAGTTTTAAGGGGTAAGGACGGAGAAATGCGGGCTTTACCTATCATCACACCATGCCGGACGTGTTCTGCGCCCCGATGAACAAAACGCGGGTGGAGCATTTTACCCGCGTTACCAGGGATGAGTGGGAGCACCTAAAGCATGAATCAGCAAATACCCAAATAAAAGGCTAGTTGGGCAGATTTTCTTTCTTTATTGCAAGGGACACGCTGCCGCTAAAAAAATAAAAGGGAGTGTAATGCTATGACCGGCGCGGAGATTGATTTTGTGGTGGCCGACAGCCTAAAGGCACTGGAGCTGTACGAGCGTATTTTTGAGGTGGAGCGCGTGGAGGTCTCGGATTTTCCCAAGGGGGAAAACGAGGTGGTGTTTAACCTGTACGGCATGTTCTTTCATATGCTCGATGAAAACGAGAAGTTTGGGCTAAAGGCGCCCACGCCGGGTGAGACGCAGTCCGTATGGTTTAACATTATAGTACCTGACATTAACGCAACCTTTGCAAAGGCGGCGGAGGCGGGCTGCACCCCGCTGCAGCAGGTGACCGAGATGCCGGATTACGGCGTGTCCAACGCATTTTTTTCCGACCCCTTCGGCTACCTGTGGATGCTGCACCAGGTTCACAGAGAGGTAAGCCACGAGGAGCGCCTGAAGCTGTGGGAAAACCAGCGGGGGGTATAGGCTTAGCATAGGCTGCGCGATAAAAAGGCGTAGGAGAACGTGTAAATTTGTAATATATTTACAAATTGTATTTTTGCTGAGCGTTATTCACGTTAAAAGGTAAAAGGGATAGCCTTATGGAGAAAAAAGTGTACTGCCGGTCGCGACCGCGCAGTACGAAGGCGCGCTTATGAAGCGCCGCTAAGCTGGACACAGGTGTTGGATGAAAAAGACCCCGGCGAAGAACCCATAAACACTACGGAGGTAATAAAGCTTTGGACATTTTGCAAACCCTTACCACAGAATTTAAGCTGCGGCGCGAGCAGGTGGAAAGCACCGTACAGCTTATCGACGGCGGCAACACCATCCCGTTTATTGCGCGGTACCGCAAGGAGATGACCGGCTCGCTGGACGACCAGGTGCTGCGCGAGCTGTTTGACCGCCTGACCTACCTGCGCGGTCTTGAAAAGCGCAAGGAGGAGATTCTTGCCGCCATAGAGTCGCAGGGCAAGCTGACCGAGGAGCTTAAGGCGCAGATACTTGCCGCCGCTACCCTTGCCGAGGCAGAGGATTTATACCGCCCCTACAAGCAAAAGCGCAAAACCCGCGGCTCGGTTGCGCGGGAAAAAGGGCTGGAGCCGCTTGCCGCCTTCCTGTTTGCGCAGGAAAGGAGCTGCAACGACCCGCAAGCCGAGGCCGCACAGTACATCGACGCCGAAAAGGGCGTGGAAACCGCCGAGGACGCGCTGCGGGGCGCCATGGATATCATTGCCGAGGATACCTCCGACGACGCGGCGCTGCGAAAAGCACTGCGCGAGTATCTCTTGAAGAACGGGCTGATAGTCTCCAAGGCGGCTACGGATAAGGACAGCGTTTACTCCATGTACTACGATTACAGCGAAAGCGTTGCAAGGATTGCGGGGCACCGGGTGCTGGCGGTGGACAGGGGAGAGCGCGAGGAGATTTTAAAGGTGTCGGTGGAATGCGAGCGCGACTATGCCCTTGGTCTTGTGCGCCGCGCCACGGTAAAGGAGGGCTCCCCCTGCACGGAGTATGTGAAAAACGCGGTGGAGGACGCCTACGACCGGCTGATTTTTCCGTCGCTTGAGCGCGAGGTGCGCGCCTTTTTAACCGAGAACGCCGCCACGCAGGCCATTAAGGTGTTTGGCGTAAACCTCAAGCATCTTTTAATGCAGCCGCCCATTAAGGGCTATACCACGCTGGGCTTCGACCCCGGCTTTCGCACCGGCTGTAAAATGGCTGTAGTGGATGAAACCGGCCGTGTGCTGGATACCGGCGTCGTTTACCCCACCAAGCCCCACGAAAAGGTGGAGGAGGCGCGCAAAATCGTCACCCGCCTTATTGAAAAGCACAGCATCCGCGCCGTTGCCATCGGCAACGGCACCGCCTCGCGGGAATCCGAGGCGTTTATTGCCGACACCATCAAGGCCATGGGCGGCACCGTTTCGTATATGATTGTCAGCGAGGCGGGCGCGTCGGTTTATTCCGCCTCAAAGCTTGCGGCGGAGGAGTTCCCCGAATACGACGTTTCCCTGCGCAGCGCGGTATCCATCGCGCGTCGTATGCAGGACCCGCTGGCGGAGCTTGTAAAAATTGACCCCAAGGCCATCGGTGTGGGGCAGTATCAGCACGATATGCCCAAAAGCCAGCTTGAGGAGGCGCTTTCGGGCGTGGTGGAGGATTGCGTGAACAACGTGGGGGTGGATTTAAACACCGCGTCGCATTCCCTGCTTGCCCGTGTTTCGGGCATAAACAGCGGCGTTGCCAAAAACATCGTGAAATACCGCGAGGAAAACGGTGTGTTTGGGGGACGCAGCGAGCTGCTTAAGGTGCCGAAGCTTGGTAAAAAGGCGTTTGAGCAGTGCGCGGGCTTTTTGCGCGTGGCCGAGAGCGGCAACGTGTTTGATAACACCGGCGTACACCCCGAAAGCTATGATGCGGCCAAAAAGCTGTTGGATATCTGCGGCTATCAGATCGCGGATGTAAAAAGCGGCGCCATCTCGGAGCTTGCCGCGCGCATGGGCGCGAAGGGCGGCGTAAGCGGCCTTGCCAAGGAGCTTGGCGTAGGTGTGCCCACCCTGCAGGATATTGTAAAGGAGCTGCTAAAGCCCGGGCGCGACCCGCGCGACGAGCTGCCAAAACCCATCCTGCGCACCGACGTGCTGACCATGGAGGACCTGACCCCCGGCATGGAGCTGACCGGCACGGTGCGCAACGTCATCGATTTCGGCGCGTTTGTGGATATCGGCGTACACGACGACGGCCTCGTACACATCTCGCAGATCTGCGACCGCTACATCAAGCACCCGGGCGAGGTGCTAAAGGTGGGGGATATCGTCAAGGTGCGGGTGCTGGATGTGGACCTGAAAAAGCACCGCGTGTCGTTAACCATGAAAGAGGCGAAGGAAGCGGGAAGGCATCAATAAAAGAGCCATTGAATGAAGAGTCAACCGGAATTTAATTGACAATAATGTAATATAGTAGTATTGTTTTTGTGTATCTTATTATAGTGTGAAGAAGGGGCGGGAAAATGTGAAAAAACTTTTCTCACCGTCCATTTTTCTTACCTAATTGTGCCGCCGCTTGACGGGAAGGGAGTTTTCTATGAAAAAGGCGTTTTTTATATGCTTGGCGCTTTGCGTGGCATTCATGCTGTCTGCTTGCAAAATTGAGGATAACACAGAAATACAAACCTCCCCGCCGAAAGAACAGGTGAGCATTGGGACGGCCAGCCAAAACGATGTCGATTCCTCGCAGACATTGGCGGAAGCTTTTCTTCTTAAAACCAATGATGACGAGCTATATCGCATTTTTTCAAAGCTTTATTCGGTGGCGTTGCCACGAGAACCGAATACAGCTGTTTATCAAGGGTTTGCCGATACAAGTGAAATTTCGTCCAGCGGGTTATTTAACTTTTATTTAACTGTAGAAGGGGATAGTGTGGAGCAGTATTATGACGAAACGCGGCAATGCTACGATATCCCCGTTCAGGCTGTCACGCACACCTTGGATGCGTATTTTAGCGGGTATACCTTTTTCCCTGAAAAGGTGAGCTTTGGCGAATATAATTGGGAGAGCGGGTCGTTTATCCTATCCGGCTTAGCGGGATTTGGAGGGCCAAGTTTTATTAAAATTGCGGAAAAACGGACGCAAGGTGAGAATGTTGTAGTCCTTACCGCGAACCAATTTGACTGGTCTGAGAATGAGAATTCAACCGATGTAGTTGCTACGGAAACCGTAGTTTTAGAAATAACGCAGGACGGGTACCGATACCAAAGCTATAGAATTAAAAATACCGTGGAAGGATGATCCTTCTACGGTATTGAAGTTTAAAGAACAATACACCCCTGATAGGTGCCCCCGCCACTGCGGCTTTTAAAATTACTGATGGTTAAAGTTTTTATTTGACCATCTGTACCAGAAGGGCTCGAAGAGGGAGTTTCGCAGACGCCATTTGAAAATCTGGAATCAGTCGAAGAGTACCAGTTTGCTTCGGAAAATTTTACTTCAGTGGAAGTAACTTCTTCAATAAAAACGACATGATTTTCGAAACAACCGATTCCGGGTGCAGCAGGAGTTGCCGAAGGTGCTTTTTTAGTATAAGAGGAAGGGGCGTTACTATACCAACTTCCGGCCATTTTATTGGGGAGATTGGTCTGACCGGTCACTTCATGAGCGCGTCCCCAAGCGTACCAAGTGCATTCTCCGACATAGGATTTTCCATTTTTGTAATACACGTTGGTGTTACTATAGAAAGATGTTGTGGGGAATTCTGTTGCCTGTGCCATTATTAACTCTCCTTTTTTATAACAACTTTTCAATTTTAGCCCGCTACTCCTAGCTCCCGTGGCTGGAGAAGAGAGTCTTTGGGGTTTCGTCCCTTTACTGTAATACTAACGGGCATTTTAAATTGTGACTAATCGTTGGTTAAAAACGAGCATAAGCAAGCAGCTTTGTCGCATATATGTGACAAGGCTGTTTGCTTTACAGGCTACCCTTAATCTTCGCCTCAAAAGATGAAACCATCGATAATTTTGATTGCTTTCATTTAAAACAATCATCACTGCCCATATGGAGAGGGGCTATACAATCAAACGGGGGGAGGTTTATACTTAATTACAAGAAAAAAGCGAAAAAGGGGACGGATAAATCATGGAACAACAGATAAAACGGCGCATACTCTCCTTAGGCGCGGATGTCTGCGGCATTGCGAATATCGACCGGTTTGCGGGCGCACCCGAGGGCTTTCACCCAAGGGATATCTGCCCCGACTGTAAATCGGCGGTGGTGTTTGGCATCGCGCTCCCCAAGGGGCTTACCAAGGTACCGCCCCGGCTGATATACGGTCATTACAACAACTCCTGTCCCGCGAAGGTTGATCACATCGCCTTTTTGGCGGCGAAGGAAATTGAGGAACGGTTTGATACCTTTGCCGTGCCCCTGCCCTCCGACGACCCCTATGAGTACTGGGACGCGGAGCGTATGGAGGGCAGGGGGCTGCTCTCCATGAAGCACGCGGCGCACCTTGCGGGACTTGGAACGCTCGGCAAAAGCACCCTGCTTTTAAACGAGCGGTACGGCAACCTTTTAACCCTGGGGGTAATCCTCACCGGGCTTGACCTTGCCTCTGACCCCATGGCGGAAAGCGTCTGCATAAAAGGCTGTACCCTGTGTGTGGATGCCTGCCCGGCAAAGGCCATTGACGGCAACGGCGGCGTGCTTCAGGCAGCGTGCCGCGCAAGCACCTACGGCAAAACCGCAAAGGGCTACGGAACAGTGGACTGCAACCGGTGCCGCACCGTCTGCCCGGTGGGGCTTGGCGCGCGGGTGGGACATACGGGATAGCATAAGAACCTTCGGCGCAAGCGCGTAAAGCTAAATGGGGTAGCTGCGTTACGCGCTTGCGAAAATGATAAAGTATTTTTTGCGAAAAATTATTTATCATTTTTACCCTTCGGCAAAATCCTGATGCCCCCCGTATTTTGCCCTTGCTTTTCGCCCTGGTCTTTCGTTCTCCCTTTTTTCCCACACCCGCCACACAAGGCTATTTTGGTGCTGGGGGTACGGGGGTACTCGATTATCGCATAAGAATATCTCGCGTAGGAGCTATAGCAGCCACGCCTTGCCTCTCAAGCCCCCGCGCCGCACGGCGGGGGGCTTGTTTTTCTATATTCCTCCAGAAGTATCAGCAAATTTCTTGCTTCCTATTATAAATGAAGGTATAATAGGTGGGGCAAATGGGGAAAACTGCCCACGCGGCAGTTTTCCTTTTAACCGTACAGGCACCGCCGTCAGGGCGCCTTGAGAAAGGGCATGGTACTATTGCAAACGCAGGAACCCTATGAAATTTGGGATATGCACGGGCATATCTACCCCGAGAAGATAGCCGCCAAGGCGGCACAGACCATCGGCGAGTTTTATGGTATGCCCATGCGCTACGCGGGCAGCAGCGAGGAGCTTGCCGCAAGCGGCGGGCGCATCGGGCTTACGCGGCAGCTTGTGTGCTCGTGCGCCACCACTCCCGCACAGGTGCATTCCATAAACACCTTTATCGCACAGGAGTGCAAAGCGCACCCGCAGTTTATCGGCTTTGGCACCCTGCACCCCGATATGGATAACGCGGAGGAGGAGGCAAGGCGCATCATCGCCTTGGGTCTTGTGGGGGTAAAGCTGCACCCCGATTTTGTGCGCTTTCAAATCGATACCCCACGGGCGCTTGAGCTTTACCGGGTGGTAAGCGCCTACCGCCTGCCGGTACTGTTTCATACAGGGGATAAGCGGTTCGATTTCTCCTCCCCCCGGCGGCTTGCAAACGCCTTGGATAAGGTTCCCGCGCTGGTTGCCATCGCCGCGCATTTTGGCGGGTATACCGAGTGGGAGCATGTGGCGGGGTACCTCATACGCCCAAACGTCTACTTTGATACCTCAAGCACCCTGTTTGCCCTGAGCGCGGAGCGGGCGGCGGAGCTGCTGCGTGTTCTGGGTACCGACCGCTTCTTTTTCGGCGTGGATTTTCCCATGTGGGATCACAGTGAGGAGCTTGCCCGGTTTGACCGCCTGCCACTGACCGAAAAGGAACGCCGCGCCATACTCTCAGAGAATGCCAGGCGCTTTTTGCGCGAACACGCTCCCATCACATAAGGGGCTTACAATTTATATTTCAAACAGAAAAATGCCCAAAGGGCTTAAAAAGAATAAAAAGTTGAAAAGATAAAACATCTGTGATAATAATTTTATGGTTTGTTTACAAAAATACTGGTATAGTTTGATATGATGATGTCGGCTATTGCTGGGCTTTGTTTGAAATGGCGGAAGGCAGCCGGATACCCGGGCGGTTTTTGCCGACGGTATTTTTGGTTCCCCCCCGCCCGTATCAGGCAGGCTTTATGCCGTTATCACGATAGATTCTTTTTTAAGAAACGAAAAATCGGTTTACTGCACCAAGCAAAAAATCTACGGCGGCATGGGCCGCTAAGCACGGCGGGAATATGCCGTGACGCATTTTTGTGGCGTTTGATGCGTTTTTAAGCACAGGCGCCGGAAAGGAATGGTACTCACAATGATTGAGGTAAAAAACCTCACCAAACGCTACGGAAGCAAATGTGCGGTGGATAACATCAGCTTTAAGGTTGAAAAAGGTGAGATCCTCGGCTTCCTCGGTCCTAACGGCGCGGGCAAAAGCACCACCATGAATATCCTTACCGGTTATCTTTCCTCCACGGAGGGAACAGCGCTTATTGGAGAATACGACGTGCTGGAAAACCCCATCGAGGCCAAAAAGCAGATAGGCTACCTGCCCGAGCAGCCGCCGCTGTATATGGATATGACAGTGCGCGACTATCTCGACTTCATGTATGACCTGAAAAAGGCCACACAGCCCAAGACCGCACATATTAAAGAGGTGTGCGAGCTTGTAAAGATTACCGATGTGTACGGGCGCATTATCAAAAACCTTTCTAAGGGCTACAAGCAGCGCGTAGGGCTTGCGCAGGCACTTTTAGGCAACCCCGATGTGTTGATTCTGGACGAGCCTACCGTAGGTCTTGACCCCAAGCAGATTATTGAGATTCGAAACCTCATTAAAAACCTTGGTAAAAAGCATACGGTTATCCTTTCCTCTCACATCCTGCCCGAGGTACAGGCTACCTGCGAACGGGTTATTGTTATTAATAAAGGCAAGATAGTGGCGGATGATACCCCCGATAACCTTGCGCACAAGCTCTCGGACGACCACAACTTTATTGTGCGCATAGACGGACCCGAGGCTGAGGTGACCAAGCTAATCTCAACCATACCGGGTATGGTTAAGGTTACACCCTTGGGTCAGCGTGAAAAAACCGCCTATGATTATACCTTAGAGGCGGAGGCGGGCGCGGATATTCGCAAGGAGCTGTTTAGCCGCCTTGCCGGGCGCAGCTGGCCGATTCTTGGGCTTAAAAGCACCGAGCTTACCCTTGAGGACATCTTCCTGCAGCTTACCCGTGACGATGCGGCAACCTTTACAAAAGACGGAGGTGAACAGTAATGCTTGCGATACTAAAGCGTGAGCTCAAGGCGTATTTTGCGTCGCCAATCGGGTATATCTTTTTGGCGGTGTATTATGTGTTTGCAGGGCTGTTCTTTTACGCTATCTGCCTCACCGGGCAAAGCGCCAATATCGGCGCGGTGTTTTCCTCATTGTTTTCCGTGGTACTGTTCCTTGTACCCATTCTCACCATGCGCTTAATGAGTGAGGAAAGAAAGCAAAAAACCGACCAAGCGCTGTTAACCGCGCCGGTAAGCCTGTTTGGTTTGGTGTTCGGCAAGTTTTTGGCGGCGCTTATCCTGTTTACCATCGGGCTTTCCATCAGCGTTGTGTATATGCTGGTGCTGGGCGCGCTGGGCTCCGCGGATTGGATGGTTTTTTTCGCAAACTTTGTGGGGATGCTGTTTATGGCGGCGGCGCTCATCTCCATCGGGCTGTTTATTTCATCCTTAACCGAGAACCAGGTGATCGCGGCGGTGGCAAGCTTTGCGGTTATGCTCACCCTGTGGATGCTGGACGGCATCTCCACCCTGGTATCCTCCCCGCTGGTGCAGCAGATATTTGCGAGCATTTCGATCTCTCAGCGCTACAATGAGTTTACGCTGGGGCTGTTCGATGTCTCGAATGTGCTGTTCTTTCTCAGCATTATTGCTGTTTTCATCTTTTTCACCATCCGAGTATTTGAGAAGAGGAGGTGGGGTTGATGCAGGACGCAGGAAAAAAGGGCATTGCCAAGATACTAGCCAACCGCAAGTTTAAGTACGGCAGCTTTGCCACACTCATTGCCGCCGGCTTTGTCGCGGTGGTCGTCATCCTCAATATAATTGCCACAGTGCTGGTGGACCGTTTTCCGCTGACGCTTGACCTGACCAAGGATAGTGTATTCAGCCTTTCAGAGGATTCGGTAAGCTTTATCAAGGGTCTTAATAAGGACGTTAACATTATCGTTCTCGCGAATAAGGAGGATTACCTTAACGCCAGCGATTATTACGCCCAATCCATCACCGTGCTTGATAACTACCAGAGATACTCCGGTCATATTAAGATAGAATATGTGGATATTGTTAAAAACCCGGCGATTGTCTCACAGTACCCCGACCTTGCGCTTACCGCGGGGGATATTTTGATAAAGACGGATAGCCGCAGCAAAAAAATAAAGGCCTCCGACCTGTTAAACACCACGATGGATTACAACTACTATCAGCAGGTTGTCACCTCCTCAAAGGCTGAGCAGGTGTTAAGCTCTGCCATAGAGTATGTTACCGCGGAGGAAACCGTGCTCGTCAGCCTGATTACCGGCCATGAGGAGCTTACCACCTCGGGGCTTAACGACATTTTGTCGCTTAATAACTACGAGACTGTTACGCAAAAGCTGCTGGGGGAGGAGATTAACCCCGAAGCGAAGTTTATCGTTATCAACTCGCCCAAGCGCGACTTTACCGCCGAGGAGTTAAAGGCGCTGGATGTGTTTTTGGATAATAACCAAAACTACGGCAAAACCCTGCTCTACTTTGCCGACAGCGACCAGCCCGAGCTGCCAAACCTTGAGGCATACCTTGAGGAATGGGGCATTTCGGTAGGCGAAGGCATTGTTTACGAGACCGATAAAAACCTGGTTGCCTCGGCGACCAACCCGTTTTATACCTTTACCGAAAACGCAAGCAGCGATTACACCACAAAAATTGCGGAGCGCAGCCTGGATGTTTTGGTTCCCTTTGGTCGCCCGCTAAACGCGCTGTTTGAGAATAAAGGAAACCTGACCGTAACAAAGCTCTTAGGCTACTCGGCAGGCAGCAGGCTTTACCCCGCAGACGCGGGAGAGAACTATACCCCCAGTGAGAACGACCCCAAGGGCCCCTTCGGCGCGGCTATCCGCAGCACCAAGCTTCGGTATGACGGCACCACCCCCCTTACCACCAATGTAATTGCATTTGCAAGCTCTGTCACGGTGGATGCCAGCATTACCACAAGCTCGGTAACAGGCAATGCGGAGTATATTGCAGAGCTTATTAACACCGTGAGCGAGAAAAAGAGCTCCTTAAGCATTGTAAGCAAAACCGTAGGCGCAGGCCAAATTACCATTACCGGCTTGCAGGTTATCATGCTTGGGCTGGTGTTCCTCATTCTCGTGCCGCTGGGCGTGCTGATTACGGGTGTCGTAATCTGGGTGAGAAGGAGAAACAGGTAATATGATCGGTAACATCGGCAAGATGAATAAAAGGCTTCTGACGCTGATTATCGTGGTCGTGGTCATTGCGTTGCTGTGCGGCGTTTTGCTGCTTCTTCTTAACATGGAGCCCGAAGCGGCGGGGGAGTCCTCCTCTGCCGTAACGCCCGCAACACAGTACTTGATTACCGATAAAAAGGCGGCGGATGTAAAAACCGTGGATGTGGTTAACGAAACCGGCTCCTTTACCGTTGCCCGCACCGGCGAGGATTTTACCATAGCATCCTATCTTGCGCCGGGTGCAAGCGGGGTGGTGCCGCTCTCCGGCGACATTAAATACACCGCCACGGCACTGGAATCGTTTGTTAACGAGTTTTTTACCGCTACCGTATCCACAAAAATTGAAGGCGCAGAGAATAACCTTGCGGTATATGGTCTGGATAAGCCGAGGGCTGCTTTGACCGTACACTACGCGGACGGCGCAAGCTTTGCGCTGATGCTGGGAAACGAGGCGCCCGACGGCGCAAGCAACTACCTGTACAACCCCCAGACCAAGGAGGTCTGGCTTTCGTCAAAAAGCAACCTCACCCGCGCCCTTAACAGCAAGGAGTGGTATGCCGACAAGCAGCTGATGCCGGTGAAGGAGGAGGAGACCCAGACCTTTGAGAAGCTGGTGCTGGGCGGCAGTTATCGCCCGGCGGAGATTGTGCTGGAGGCGGTTAAGCAGGATACCTCGGAAGCCAGCACCGCGGTACCGATGTCCAGCGGGTTTAAAATGACCGCGCCCAAGGAGCGCGATACCGCCATTACGCGGGTAACTGAAATGGCCGAGGGGCTGTGGGGAATGACCGCCGCCAGCGCGGTAGTGCTTGACCCCACGCCCGACGATCTTGCGGATACCGGCCTTGACGTGCCCTATTCCACCATGGCGTCCACCATTGATGGGCAGGAGGTAGTCATTAAGCTGGGCGGCAAAACCGCAGACGGGCAGTACTACTGCCAAACCTCCCTCAATAAGCCCATATACACGGTGAGCGCGGAGGTCGTGCCGTGGGTGGAGTATACCGCCTTTATGCTGCACGATAAATTTGCGAAGCTGCCCAATATCAACACGGTTTCCGCCATGACGGTAGAGTACGACGGCGCGGTTCACCGCTTTACCGTCGGCCATGCCGAAGAGAACACCGTACTCGCAAGCTACGGCGGCAAGGATATTGAGGAGAGCGTGTTTAAGGCGTTTTATCAGCTCATTATCAGCGCATCCGGTGAGTATGAGCTGCCCGAAACGCTGCCAGAAGGCACCGCCGCACTCATGAGGTTTACCTATGAGTATGTGGAGGCGGGCAAGACCCCCGATGTGGTGGAGTTTAAGCCCTTATCCGACCGCCAGTGCATTATCTATGTAAACGGCGAGCCGCAGTTCATTATTCGCACGAAGTACCTCGATAAGGTGAAAAGCTCTGTCGTACAGGTGCTGGCAGGCGAGAAGGTTGTCGTAGACTGGTAAGACAACCAGTTTAAAGACCATAAAAATAAAAAGCAAACACCGCCGTCTGCTCCATTGGAACAGGGGGCGGTGTTTTTGCTTGCGGCAAAGACGCTTTTGCATGAAAACCTGTACTTAGTCCTGTAAATATTGCACAAATACGCGAGGGAAATCTAAGCATATACTGGCAGTTATCAAACAAAACGCAAAAACGCGTAAAAAACACTTGTAATATTGGGGCAGTAGTGTTATTATCCCAATAGGTTAATCATATATATCAGATATGAAAACTATGGAGGTTAAGCGAGATGAGCGTGCTTCGTTTTACGGGTATGAACAGCATGATGAGCAGCATGTCGGCCATGTGCATGATGTGCATGTTTCTCTGCACCCAAAACCTAAAACCGAAGCTATCGTAAGTTTAGAAGCCTGTGAGCGCACAGTCCGAAGAACTTCGGGCTGTGCGCTTTTTGTTTACTTTAAAATCGGCTGTCTGTAGAAATCTTGAAGGTGGATAGTATGGCATGTCTTATACTAATATCCGATTTAAAAGAGTATAAAAATCAAGTGAAAAGCTTTAATTTATGGGTTTTCACGCGGATTTTTATCGACTCTTTTGAGGGGATTAGTATTATTCCCGAATGGACGGCCGTACGCGAACGGGGTAACGGGTAATGGATGATTACATAAGAATCGTAAAGCTCAATAAAACCTACCACACCCACAATGGTGCGCTCCATGTACTCAAGGGGGTGGATCTCGCGGTGCGAAGGGGAGAGATCTTCGGCATTATCGGCTTTAGCGGCGCGGGCAAATCGACACTGGCGCGATGCATCAACCGGCTGGAAGCTCCGGATAGCGGTGAGGTTCTGGTTGGTGGAACAAGAATCCTTAGCCTTTCAAAAAACGAGCTGCTGCAGGAAAGAAGAAAGATTGGCGTAATCTTTCAAACCTTTAACCTGTTTGAGGCAAAAACGGTGTACAAGAACATTGCCTACCCGCTGGAGATCAGCGGCGTGCCAAAGGCGGAGGTTAAGCGGCGCGTACTCGAAACCGCGGAGCTTGTGGGGCTTTCCGACAAGCTAAAGGCGTACCCCGGCGGGCTTTCGGGCGGGCAAAAGCAGCGGGTGGGAATTGCCCGCGCGCTCGTCAACAAACCAAACGTGCTGCTAAGCGATGAGGCAACCAGTGCGCTGGACCCGCAAACCACCCTGCAAATTCTCGACCTGCTCAAGGAGATTAACAAAGCCACCGGTATTACTATTTTAATGATAACCCATGAGCTGGATGCCATAAAGTATACCTGTGAACGCATGGCGGTGCTGGAGGATGGCGTAATTATCGAGTCCGGCATAGTCAACGAGGTGTTTGGCAACCCTCACAGCAGAACCGGTGAGATGTTTGCAAGGGTATATTCCGAGTTCCAAAAGGTCGTCAGCGTCGGTGACGGCGGGGGAATTTAGGTCTCGCGGCCTTACCGCCTTGCTATTAATATAGTATGGTTTATTGGAGTATCCCCCGTACCCCCAGCACCAAAGTAGCCTTGTGTGGCAGGTGTGGGAAAAAAGGAAGAACTACAGACCAGGGCGAAAAGCAAGGGCAAAATACGCTTGGCATCAGGATTTTGCCGAAGGTGCTTCGTCACACAAGCTATGCTTCGTTTGCCCTTGCTTTGAGCTGGGTGCAAGGTGTCCCTGCTTTGCTTTTTCTAAATTGCTTACTTTTCTCGAACAAGAAAAGTAAGCCGCCTGTGGGCGCGGGAGCCGACGTTCCTACAACTTGATGATGATTACCTAAAAGACTACCAACTAACGAAGTTTATAAACCGGGTTACGGGGGTTACTCCATTATCCTATAGAGTGTTTTCGAGGTGATGTTATGAGTTTAATGAATACCCCTCTTTGGGAGGTTATAAAGGGCTCCTTCGCGCCGGAGATCTGGCAGGTGCTGCTGCCGGCGGTTCTCGAGACCTTGTATATGACGGGGCTTTCGTCGGTTATCATGCTGGGGTTCGGGCTGCTTTTAGGTATCCTGCTCACGGTGACCAACCCAAACGGTCTGGTGCCGCTTAAGGCGCTGTACACCGGCTCGGGCTGGATTATAAACGTACTGAGGTCGCTGCCACAGATGATAATGATTATTCTGATGATACCGGTAGCCCGACTGATTTTTGGCAGGTCCTACGGCTCCGACGCCTGCATTATTGCAATTGCCGCAAGCTGTATTCCCATGTATGCGCGTATTGTGGAAAGCAGCCTACTGGAGATTGCGAAGGGCAAGGTGGAGGCTGCAAAATCCATAGGCAGCACGAATGCCCAAATTATCTTTCGCATTCTGCTGCCCGAGACAATACCCTCGCTGATACGCGGCTTTACCGTGGCGGTTATCACCATCATCTCCATGACGGCCCTTGCGGGCATGTTTGGGGCGGGCGGCATCGGCGATATTGCGGTACGATTTGGTTACCAGCGTTTTCAGCACGACCTGCTTTTTGCGGCGGTGTATGTGCTGATAATAATGGTTCAAATAGTTCAACTTTTAGGGGACTTTACCTCAAGGCAAATCCTCAAAAAAAGAAACCTGATTTAAAGCCAGAAGAAAGAAAAGGGAGAAAAAAGATGAAAACTGCAAAGATTTTAGCGATCCTTACCGTACTGGTGCTTACACTCGGCTTAGTCGCAGGCTGCGCCAGCACCCCCGCGCCTGCGTCCGGCACGCCCGCGTCCTCAGCGGCAGAATCTGCCGCGAGCTCCGAAGCCGCGAGCGCCCCCGAGAAGGTTGTCATTAGAGGCATTGTGGATTTGGTTCCCCACTCTGAGCTGATTGAGTTTGTCAGGCCGGTACTGGCGGAGCAGGGAATAGAGATTGACCTGGTCGCAACCGCCGCGGATGCGACCAGCAACGAAAGAACCGCCAAGGGGGAAGCGGATTTCAACTTCTTCCAGCACCAGCCCTATCTTGACACCTACAACGAAGCCAACAGCACAAAGCTTGTAAATGTGGGCGATATTCATGTAGAGCCTATCACCGCTTATTCCGATAAGTTTGACAGCATCGACAAGCTGCCCGACAACGCGGTTATCGCCATCCCCAACGACGCGAGCAACGAGTATCGCGCGCTGCGCATTCTGGAGGAAAACGGCTTTTTAAAGCTTAACGCCGATACCGCAACCTCGCTGCGTGCCTCACTTAAGGACGTTACCGAGTTCATCCGCCCCCTTGAGATTGTGGAGCTGGATTCCACGCAGATTATCCCCACCAAGGATGATTACGATTTCTTCATCACCAACACCAACAAGGCGCTGGAGGCGAAAATTACCTCCGCAAGACTATTCAGCGAGGGCGGCGACAGCCCCTATGCCAACATCATTGCGGTTACCGAGGCAAACCAGAATAACCCCGCCATTCTAGCTCTTGTAAAGGCGCTGCAGTCTGAGGAAACGAGAAAGTTTATCGAGGATAAATATAACGGCGCGGTAATCCCCGCAAAGCTCGGTTAGTGTAAACCCAAAGCGGGTAATAGTATAACAAAGACAGCGGGATAGAAATAGAGAGACACAAATAAACGAAAGCTACCTCCATACATTCCCATACAACAGCCAAAAGGGAGCCGTAATTATTATTACGGCTCCCTTTTGGCTGCTCAGTCTGAGCAAGGCCTTGTTTGGCAAACGAATCATTACGAAAAAAGCGTTTCTATCAACAAGGACAGACAACAAGAGTGGTAGGAAAAGGACAGAAGAGAAGTGCATAGACAAGGCGGAATAGCAATAAAATGTAAAAATATTACAAATATCAAACGTCAGAATGCCAATTCCACCTATAAATCATTGCAAAAAGCACTTAGTGAGGCGTTTGGTGGCAAGTGAAAACACCTTACAGCAGCGGGGGTTAGGCCAAGGAGCCAAGGTATTTTTTATAAACCGGCCATATTCCGGTGTTGTCATCGCAGTGGGGGGGAAGCTGCTGAATTTCGTGGCCGGGGTACTGGTTACCCTCTATAAACAGGGGGCCGTTTTCGCATACCGCAATATCCCATGCGCAGTAGCGTATTTCGGGTACCTCAAGCGCCGCCCTTCGGGCAAGCGTCAGCACAGCCTCGAACATCGGAATGGTCACGCCCACAATGGGTGCGCCCGTAATGGGGTGGCGCTGGTGGCTTTGACCGTTTTTATCATGGGCTGGGCGGATAATCTCGCCGGTGGCAGGGTCAATGAGAGCCGCCATGCCGCCGCTTGAGATGTTATCCACCACGCCGCCCGCCCCGATGCGGATGAGACAGCGGGTAACATCCACGCCGCCGGAGTCGTTTACCACCGTAACAACGCGCAGGGTGTTCACCGATTGGGGGTAGATTGCCGACAGGGCGGGGTGCTGCACCACCACCTGCTCGCAAAGGGTCTGCCCGTTTGCCCGAAGGGCGTGGTACAGCCCGGCGCGGTCCGGGTACTGCGCAAGCTCTATGCGCTCCACGCCCTTGCCGCCGTCGCCGTCTGTGGGCTTTACCATAACCTGCGCCTTATCCGCGCAAAAGCGGGTAAACTCCTGCTCGGTCACCTGCGAAAGGTCGAGCCATTCGCGCCCGATATATTCGGCAAAGCGGGTTAAAAACTCAACCTTATTCTCGAAAATGTGCCAGTAATCGCGGTTATTCAGGGCGCGCACCAGCTGGTTTGAGCGTCCCCGTGTCATAAAGGTATCGCGCTGGGTGGGGGTAAGGCAGTAAAACTCCAGCACCGTGTAATCCATATAACCCGCGCCGTAACGCGTTCCGCAGCGAAGCATATCAATCAAAATACCGGCGGTGGGCTTACCGGTGCGCTTATGAACCACTTGCACCTTTTTTAGCATGGCGCGCCAGTTCATTGTAAGCATGGTCTTTATCATAAACAGGAGCTTGTGCAGCAAAAACAATCCCTTCTTATTGTGCCGAACCGCTGGGGACGGCGAAATTTTGACCTTAGGTCTTGCGGTAAATTTCTCACGAAAACCCGCGTGGCGGCATGCAGTACTGTCGCTGCGCGGGTGCCAATACTGTTCTCGAGTATGGTTTATTGTAGTTTCCAAAAGCCGATTTTTACACCTCGTGACTTGGTCGGCTTTTAAGTAACCATCATCAAGTTGTTGGAACGTCGGCTCCCGCGCCGACAGGCGGCTTACTTTTCTTGTTCGAGAAAAGTAAGCAAAAGCGAAGCAGGGACACCCTGCACCCACTCAAAGCAAGGGCAAACGAAGCATGACTCTTGAGACGAAGCACCTTCGGCGCAAGCGCGTAAAGCTCAGTGGGGTAGCTGCGTTACGCGCTTGCGAAAACACTAAAGAATTTTTTGCGAAAAATTCTTTAGTGTTTTTACCCTTCGGCAAAATCCTGTTGTCCAGCGTATTTTGCCCTTGCTTTTCGCCCTGGTCTGTAGTTCTTCCTTTTTTCCCACGCCAGCCACACAAGGCTATTTTGGTGCTGGGGTTACGGGGGTACTCCATTGTCGCATAGATTATTCGTTTTCTGGGGTAGACTTAATACATTATACTCCTGTAAAGGGAACAAAACAAGGCTGGTTTTGTGACGCAGTGCGGCGGGTACAAATGTGGGGTGCCATTGCTAGTCTTGACAAAAAGAGGACGGGAGAATCGCCGCTTGGAGCGCTGCCCCATACCGCGGCAGTTGTAAGTGAGGCTAAGTGAACGACCCAGTCCGGTTTTAAAAAAAGTAAAAATGGTACAGCACAAAGGTGTAATACCATCCGCCCCTTATACCAATATCCGTATAAAAGATGTTTAATACTATTCTCCGATAAAAGTGTTGATAAAAATCCGCGTCAAAATCCATAAATTAAAGATTTTGACTTGATTTTTATACACTTTTTAATCGGATAATAGTATAAAGTATAAAAAACTAGTGAAAGCTTAGACTTATGGGTTTTCACGCTGGTTTTTGCGTTCTAGTTGACGCTATATTTTTGTTGATCGAAGCTTTTTCTCGAATCAAAAATGAGCAGGCATGTAATCGATTACAAGAATAACGAGCAGCGGCGGAACGAAAAATACGCGGGAAACATCAAAAAATATGTTGCAAATATGTCTTTGCGGCATTGTGTACAATTCCAATAATGCAAAATGAGCATTACGGAGAAAAAAGGCAATAGTCTATCATGTAATCGATTACTGTGCTATACTAAATGGCAGCGTGCAATACTATTCTCCAATAAAAGTGCAGGAATTGTCATTTTAGCAGCGATAGAATTTAAAAGTACAAAACGTCACAGAGAAAGCTTTTTGAGGATAATAGTATAAGAGAAAACCGCAGTCCACCGGTAGCCTGCGTGACTGTTGCGCGGGTCTTTGGCGTAACCCCCAATGGACCCGAACCCTATCCATTCGCGGTGCCGTGTGGCAGCTCACCCAAAAATGAGAATGCAGAATGAAACAGACAAGGAGAATTACTTATGCCAAAGCTAACCTTTCCCGACGGCTTTTTATGGGGTGCCGCGACCGCTTCCTTTCAAATAGAGGGAGCATGGAACGAGGACGGCAAGGGTGAATCCATATGGGACCGCTATTGCCGCATTCCCGGAAATATTGAGGATGCCTCGAGCGGCGATGTCGCCTGTGACCATTATCACCGGTATCCCGAGGATATTGAACTGATGAAGGAGCTGGGTCTTGAGGCCTACCGGCTATCCATATCCTGGCCGCGTATCTTCCCCAAGGGAGTGGGCACCCCCAATGAGGCCGGCCTTGGGTTTTACCGCAAGCTGTTAACCATGCTAAAGCAAAACAACATTAAAACCGCCGTAACCCTGTATCATTGGGACCTGCCGCAGGCGCTGCAGGATGTTGGCGGCTGGACAAACCGCGCCGTCACCGATTATTTTGAGGATTACGCCCGCCTGCTATTCCGGGAGCTTGACGGGCTGGTGGATTACTGGATAACCTTTAACGAGCCCCTTTGCACCTCCTTTGTAGGGTACTGGCAGGGCAGACATGCCCCGGGCATACGGGACGCGGCCGCCGCGCTTTTGGTTTCGCATCACCTGCTGCTTTCCCACGGCAAGGCTGTCAGAGCCTTCCGCGAGCTGGGCACGAAGGGTGAGATTGGCATTACCCTGAATATGAATTACTACTATCCCGCCACGGAGGACCCGAAGGATAAAGAGGCCGCCGAGCTTGCGTATGCCTACCATAACAGCTGGTTCTCCGACCCCATTTTTAAGGGCAGCTACCCCGAAAACGCATTAATGGGGTATGCGAAGAACGTCACCCTGCCTGAGATTACCGCCGAGGATCTCGCAATTATCAGCACCCCCATTGATTACCTTGGGCTGAACAACTATTTTTCGCTAAGTGCCCGGTGGGATGAAAGCAGCTGGCCGCTTGCCTTCCGCTCCGACTTTATTGGCGAGAACCGCACCGAGATGGGCTGGAGCATAAACCCCGACGGACTGCACGACCTATTGGTGCGTCTGCACAAGGATTATAACGGCATACCCATTTATGTTACCGAAAACGGCTGTGCCTTCCGCGATATGGTTAACGTAGACGGCAAGGTTGTTGACGACAACCGCATTGATTTTTTGCGCCGTTATATTGCCGCCGCTCACCGCGCGGTGCAGGAGGGCGTAAACCTGCGCGGCTATTTTGAGTGGTCGCTTATGGATAACTTTGAGTGGGCGTTTGGCTACAAAAAACGCTTTGGACTCATTCATGTGGATTACAAAACCCAAAAGCGCACAATAAAGGAAAGCGGATATTGGTACCGCGATGTAATAAGGAATAACGGGGTAGAAATGCCCTAAAGCCACCATAAAACAGATTAAAGCCTTTCGTACACACAGGTATGCAGTGTGTACGAAAGGCTTTATTTGTTTGTGGCGGAGTACGATGCTGTGGCAACAATTTTCAGGTTTATTAAGCATCGCCTTCTTCCTTAACGCGCACATGGTTTAGCGCGATGATATTAGGCTCTGCGGAATTAAGGTACATTTGCTCTGTCTGTCGGTGCGCTTTTATAAGATTATCGGTAATTTCCTTAAGATTTTCAATGGCTTCTGCTTGCGAATGAAGTAAAACACGATACATCGCAGGATAATTCGGCATATAGTTTTCCACCACTTTCCACAATTTCAACAAAATAAGCTATGCATAGCCTAATAGTAGCATGCATAGCCTATAATTGCAAGCGCTTTCTTATATTCTAGTTATAATCGGATATTAGGATAAGCGATAGAAAGCGGTGGAACGAATGGAAACGGTTACAGTCATACGAAACAGAATACTACAGCTGTGTGGGGAACGCGGGATAAGCATAAATAAGCTTGCGAATCTCTCCGCTCTCCCACCATCGTCTCTGAAAAATATACTTTACCATAAAAGCGAAAACCCAAAGATAGAGACAGTTAAAATGATCTGCGACGGGCTTGGAATTACGCTGGGGGAGTTTTTTAGCACAAAGGAGTTTGACGAGCTGGAACCGACGGTGAAATAGTCATTATGAAATACTGTAGTTTTCATAGGAGCAAAAGGTTTTACTGCTGATAAAGGTTACATCCTCAAAATCCTCACATACCTCTATTTAATATAGCTAATATTAACATTAAATATATAATATTACAACAAATACTCCGTAGAATGGTACATTGCCCGGAACTCCGTCGGCGTACAGTTTTTCATGAGCTTGAACATGCGAATAAACGACGAGAGGTTGTTAAAGCCCGACCGTATCGCCACCTCGGTAATAGAAAGCTCGGGGTCAATAAGCAGCTGCTCGGCGTAGGCAATGCGGCGCTTGTTTAGGTACTTGTAAAACGAGTCGCCCGTAAACTGCTTAAACAGCTGGGTAAAGTAAAACTTGCTAAAGCCCGCGAAGGAGGCGACCTCCTCGAGCGAAAGGTTCTCGGAAAAATGCTGGTTGATGTGGTCGCAAACATCCAAAAACTTCTCGATGTATTTGCGGTTGATGTTGGCGCCCGGGCTGTTTTTGGCGGGCTCGGTAAACCGCCGGCCAATAAGCACCACCATGCGGATGAACAGGGAGCAGATCATGGCCTCGCGCAGGGTGGAGTCGCCAAAGAATTCATCCTGGATAGCGCGCATAAGGGTGACCACCTCGCCGTGAATCTCGGGGGCATTCTCCCTTGTAATGCAAATGGCGGGGCTTAAAAAGGACATAATAAGGTCAAATTCCTTTAGCTGACGCAAAACCGAAAGCTCTACCTGCATAATAATGCGCCGCCCGCCCGCGGGAGCCGATAGCCGGTGCAGGGTGCCGGGCGCAATTAATAGCACATCCTCCTCGGCAAGGTCATAGGAGGTGCCGCCGCACAGAGCGTTATAGCCCTTCTCCAGGGGCATAATAATTTCAATAGGGGCGTGCCAGTGGCTTGGGAAATCCTCCATATCAACATTGTTGTACAGCTTAACGGCAGAGCCGTCCTCAAAATCCACCGTTTCGCGAATGCCTCGTTGTATTCTAAACATAACGTTTTGTCCCTCCCCGCCGCAGGCTTTGCGGCTTCGTTTTTTTATCTGTTTTCGCCCCTTCCCCGGGGCAGTGGTTATAGTGGGCGCGGTAAGTGTGTGCATTGTACGAGAAGCTGTCTGCCCGAAAATGAAAAAAGCTTGCGTATATGGGCTAAATGAGTATAATAACAGTGAGACGAAGGATATTAATTGTTGCGTAAACGCCTGTAATTATGATACCAGCAGGCGCGGCGACTGTCAAACCTGTTTGCCGCATTGGTTATCCTGCACAATAACATCGGCTTCTATTTGCAGGCCATTAAGGATATTGCCCTTAGCGGTTCTAAAAATATTATGCTCAATAACAATTATTAAGATATAAATCGCAATATTTCTAATGAAACCTGCGGTACGGCTTGCTATAATAATAGGGGGAGAATGGTTACTAATACTAATCACCTTATTAATAGTAAACAAAGATAACAATTCGCGACAAAGCCTATGGTTTATTGGAGCATCCAAAAGCCGTTTTATAAACTTTGTGATTTGGTCGGCTTTTAGAGAATCATCATTAAATTGTTGGAACGTCGGCTCCCGCGCCGACAGGCGGCTTACTTTTCTTGTTCGAGAAAAGTAAGCAAAAGCGAAGCAGGGACACCCTGCACCCAGCTCAAAGCAAGGGCAAACG
>JAEZCT010000010.1 GCA_023433405.1 Bacillota bacterium
TGCTTATTCACCGTAACTATATGGCCTTGCAACCTAAAAAGCGAAGTATCAAGTCTAACCTCCTAAGGTGCTTGGTCAGCGAACATGCTTTGTTGGAATTGCTTAGGAGTTTGTGAAACTCACGTGACGCCGCGGCGTATTTTATTGCCGTCGAGCGGCTTCTCATAATATTCTATTCTGAAGAGCTTTTAAGCGAGCTAATACTCATCCCCTCAAAGGTGTAGAAGTTAAGATCCTTATCCGCGTAAAAACCCATAAACTAAAGCTTTATACACTATCCACTATCCACTTTGAAATCGGATAGTATAAGAAGCAATATGCCACTTGGTTAGCTACCGCTAACATCATAGCTTTTCTTTAACTATCTCTTCGTCAGGAGGCGTTACTATGCAAAACCGATTTGAAAAAAGCCTGATAGAACAGTGCGCCCCCACTTTAGCGGGCATTAAACCCGGCAGCCTGTTCCACTACACCACCCAAGACGGCGAAAACCTGTTTTACATAATATGGGCTTGGAATAAAAGGCTTCAGAAGAAGGGGATTAAATTTTACCTGCTAAAGGAAAGCGCAGGCGGCGGGCATGTTTATGTGTACCGTCCCGCACTTCTCACAAAGCTCCTTGCCGATCGCGAGGTGCGCGCCTTTTTATCTGCCAACGGCTATTATGACTGCTTAGAACCGGGTACCTGCCTTGCGCGGCTGAGATCCCGCTTCGGGGACAAGGGGGGGTTTCCCCACGAAATCGGCGTTTTTTTAGGGTATCCCCTTCACGACGTAAAGGGCTTTATCGAAAATAAGGGCAGCAACTTCAGCCTTTGCGGCATGTGGAAGGTTTACGACAACCTGCCAATGGCACAGAAGCTGTTTGACCAATACAAGCGATGCCGCAATAGCTACAGCACGCTGTATGAAAAAGGGCGCAGTATTTATAAGCTTGCGGTTTGACCCGTAAAGTTCCTTGTACTTTTAAGTAAAGAAAGGGTTTTTTTTATGAGTAAGATTGCGATTGTTTACTGGAGCGGAACCGGAAACACCGAGACCATGGCAAAGCAAATTGCCCAAGGAGTGCAGGACGCCGGAGCGGAGGCAGTGCTATTTTCCGCCGCCGATTTTACGCCGGACATGGTATCAAACTTTCATCGCCTGGCCTTTGGCTGCCCTTCAATGGGTGATGAGGTACTTGAAGAATCGGAATTTGAGCCGATGTTCTCTGCGGTGGAGCCGCAGCTTGCAGGGAAAGCAATAGCCCTGTTCGGCTCCTTCGGCTGGGGAGACGGGCAATGGATGCGCGACTGGCAGGGGCGGTGCTCGGCTGCGGGCATAACAATCCTGGGCGGAGAGGGGCTTATTCAAAACGACGCCCCTGACCAGGCGGGGCTTGAAAAATGCCATGCACTAGGCAAAGCCCTTGCCCAATAACCTTTTATACTATTATCCGATTAAAAAGTGAATAAAAATCAAGTCAAAATCTTTAATTTATGGGTTTTCACGCGGATTTTTATCGACTCTTTTTGAGGGGATTAGTATAAAGCATGAATAGTATAGCCCCTGCAACGGATACAACTACCGTTGCAGGGGCTATACTTATTCTGTTACCGTTTTCGTACTCATTCTTCGTTTCGAAGCAGGTGGTTGCCAAACTCCGTGATGGTTCCGCCGCCCAGTATGCGGTCGGAGTCGTACAGCACCACCGCCTGCCCTCGGGTGATGGCACGCTGCGGGTGCCTAAAAATTACCCGCAGCGCGCCGTCCGGCTCCGGGTAAACCATTGCGCCATCCTCCCTATGGGAGTAGCGAATCTTTGCCGAGCAGGCAAACGGCCTTTGTACAGGCCGCCCATCTATCAGGTTGACGTCACGGGCAACCAGTGCGCGGGAGAACACCTCCGCCTCCTCGCCCAGCACCACAGTTCCCGCGGCGGCATCAATATCCGTCACAAACACGGGGCGCCCAAGGCTAATGCCCAGACCCTTTCGCTGGCCCACCGTAAAATGCTGCACACCGCCGTGTCTGCCGAGTATCTTGCCGGCTTTATCGGTAAATACTCCCTCCTTAGGGGGAGCGCCTGTGTACGCCGCAATGAAGGAAGCATAGTCGCCGTTAGGCACAAAGCAGATGTCCTGGCTATCGGGCTTACTCGCAACCAGCAGCCCATTCTCCTCCGCAAGCGCGCGAACGGCTGGCTTTTCATATTCGCCCAAAGGCAGGAGGAGATGGGATAGTGACTGCTGTGTGAGGTGGTAGAGCACATAGCTTTGGTCCTTGTGTGGGTGCAGGGCGCGCAGCAGCGCAAACCTGCCCTCCGGGGTGGTCACCGCGCGGGCATAATGTCCGGTAGCAATGTAATCAAAGCCCATGGATTGCGCGGCGCTTAAAAAGGCCTCGAACTTTATGTGGCGGTTGCAGGCAATGCAGGGGTTTGGGGTGGCACCTGAAAGGTACTCGCGCACAAACGGGTCGATAATCCATTCCCGGAACTGGTCCTTATAGTTAAGCACATAATGCGGGATGCCCAGCCGGTCGCATACCAGCCGCGCGTCGTTAATATCATCCGCCGAGCAGCAGCGGGACTGGCCCTCCAGCAGCAAATCACTCTCGCAGAACAGGTGAAAGGTTGCGCCCACTACCTCATACCCCTGCCGCTGCAACAGGAGTGCCGCCGCCGAGCTGTCTACGCCCCCGCTCATCCCCACCATCACACGCTTTGCCATACCCGTCATCCCTCTCTATCCTAAATCCTACACTTATAAATCGCATGTTAATACTAATACTAATATCCGATTTAAAAGAGTATAAAAATCAAGTGAAAAGCTTTAATTTATGGGTTTTCACGCGGATTTTTATCGACTCTTTTTAAGGGGATTAGTATAATACCCCTCAAATATGCAGGTAAAAATCATGAAAAAACAGACCAAACGGCGCCCCATCTGGTCTGTTAATCCCTATTCGGTGTGCGTTTGCTCCCGTTTTGCGCAAAGGCGCGACGGGTTTATTCCTGCTCGGTTTCCTCGGTTTCTTCCTCGTCGTCGAAGTCGAACTCCAGCTTTTCGCCGCAGTTGGGGCAATCGATTTCGCCCTCTTCGAGCATGGATTCGTTGATGCAGATGGTGTCGCCGCAGCTGGGGCAAACAACCTCGTAAAGCCCTTCTCCATCCTCATCACAACAGCCGCAGTCGCAATCACAGTCGTGATCGTCTTCGTCGTCCTCGTCGTCGTCCAGCTCGTAATAATCCTCTTCGAGCAGGCCAAGGTCCTCATCCAAAGCATCCACATGGTCGTAAAGCTCGCTTAACTCGTCCTGCGTATCCGAAAGATCACTGGCAAGCTCGTCTAGTACCTCGATAATCACCTTAAAAATCTTACCCTCATGGGTTGCGTCGTCTACGCCAAGGCCTTCCATCAAACCCTTTAGGTATGCTACGCGTTCTACAGCAGTCATTGCCCACAGCCTCCTTACAACCTATTTCGTTTTGTTCCATTAAAGTATTGCCGTTAGGCTCTTTCCATATACTCGCCAACGCGGGTATCTACGCGAATTATCTCGCCCTCATTAATAAACAGCGGCACGCGGATCTCGGCACCGGTCTCAAGCTTTGCGGGCTTGAGCGTGTTGGTGGCGGTATCGCCCTTCACACCCGGCTCGGTTTCAATAATCTTTAGCTCTACAAAAAACGGCGGCTCAACGCCGAACACGCTGCCTTTGTAGGATAGCACCATGACATCGGTGTTCTCTTTTACAAACTTAAAGTTATCGCCCAAGGTATTCCCGCCTACAGGCATTTGCTCGTAGGTCTCGTTATCCATAAAGTAGTAGAGCTCGCCTTCCTGGTACAAATACTGCATGTTGCGGCGCTCGATGTGCGCAAGGGGGTATTTGTCGTTGGGGTTAAAGGTTCTTTCCACAACGGAGCCTGTAATCACGTTTTTAATCTTGGTGCGAACAAACGCCGCGCCCTTGCCGGGTTTTACATGCTGGAACTCGATAATCTGAACAACGTTGCCATCCATATCAAAGGTAACGCCGTTTCTAAAATCACCTGCTGTAACCATAAATTCTATAGCCCTCCATCAACTTCAGCGTTACAAAACATGTTGCACCCACAACGCATCGTGTACACTGTATTAATCTACAACATTCTAAGTTTATATGATAATGTCGGACATTTCAAGTGTTAATTTGGATTTTATCAATAAAATTATCATACCTGCTTATACCATGGGGTATGCAAAATAGAAAGGCTTATTACTGCGCCCCCATGACAGGCTCAGTAATAAGCCGCATAAATATGGTAATGCTTACAAAGCTCATCCCACAGGAGGCGTTACAAGACCTATGCCCGCGCCGCCAGTTCCTTGCGAAATTACACTATAGGTCTTTTCAGCAGTCCTTTGAATACGAAATTCCAGATATGCTCCCGAATAACCATTGTTTCCATCATATTCTCCGTTTGCACTTAAATGGTAAGTACCCAGCTTGCCTACAACATAATGATAATCGTATTCAAAAGCTACGGCAAACTCCTCAATCGTCCCCGCTATTACAGTAATTTGATTAGTACGGTAATCCGCCAGCTGATGGTACTTGGGAAGCGAAGAATCCACAAAACGGTCAAGATACTGTTCGAGCAGCATTTTACCTATCTCCGCCAAATTCGAAGAATCGGTCATAATGGATAAAGGCTGTCCTATCACTTCTGGTTGTGGGGGTATTTCAACCTGCAGCTCGGAAAAAGCGGAGCTGCTTGGAATTGGCAGTGAGGATTCATGCGGGATATCTTTGCTCGAAAAACTCTCCTGCCTCATTTCCTCACAGGTTACGAATGTGTCATTTTCTCTTATTGAGGAACAGCCGGTTAAAGAAAACAACATTATTAAAATGACCAAGATAATGGCTTTTCTCATACATAATTCTCTCTTTTGCCATTATTATTTTTTGAGTTACTTGACCACCAGGTTGACCAGCTTGCCCGGTACATACAGCTCCTTGACAATTTGCCGACCCGCAAGCTCCGCCGCAATTTTGGGGATAGCCTTTGCACCCGCAAGCACGGCGGGGGCAGCCTCGTCCGCGGCAATCAGGATGCGGTCGCGAATCTTGCCGTTTACCTGCACCGCAATCTCCACCGTGTTCTCATGGCACTTCGCTTCATCGTACCGCACCCATTTGCCCCGCGCCAGAATGCCCGTAAAGCCGTTTTTCTCCCACAGCTCCTCGGTAATGTGAGGCGCGAAGGGGTTTACCATCGTTAAAAAGGCGGCAAGCTCCGCGCGGTTAATCCCCCCTGCCTTATTGATATCGTTTAACAGCGACATCAGCGCGGCAATGGCGGTATTAAACTTGAGACTTTCAATATCCTCACTGACCTTTTTAATGGTCTTGTGGAATGCGGTCTCAAGCTCGGGGCGGAAATTATCCCCCGTGGTTACCTCCTCCGAAAGCTCCCATACCCGGTCTAGGAAACGGCGGCAGCCCCGGATGGACGCGGTATTCCACGGCGCGCTCTTTTCAAAGTCGCCGATAAACATCTCGTACAGGCGCATGGTGTCCGCGCCGTATTCGCCGATGATTTCATCGGGGTTTACCACGTTGCCGCGGGATTTGCTCATCTTCTCGCCGTTTTCGCCGAGAATCATGCCATGGCTGGTGCGCTTTGCGTAAGGCTCTGGGGTAGGCACTACGCCGATATCAAACAGGAACTTATGCCAGAAGCGGGAGTACAACAGGTGCAGTGTGGTATGCTCCATACCGCCGTTGTACCAGTTTACCGGCGTCCAGTACTCAAGCGCCTCCTTGGAGGCGACGCCGGTGGTGCAGGTGGGGTCGGTGTAACGCAGAAAGTACCAGGACGAGCCCGCCCACTGGGGCATGGTGTCGGTCTCGCGCTTTGCGGGTCCGCCGCAGCAGGGGCAGGTGGTGTTCACCCACTCGTCTATTTTGGCGAGGGGCGACTCGCCCGTCTCGGTCTGCTCGTAGGAATCGATGTGGGGGAGCTTCAGGGGCAGCTCGCTCTCGGGCACAGGCACAAAGCCGCATTTGTCGCAGATAACAATGGGAATCGGCTCGCCCCAGTACCGCTGACGGGAGAATACCCAGTCGCGCAGCTTAAAGTTTACCTTCGGCTCTCCCTTTTTGTGGTCGGCAAGCCATGCGATAATCTTCTCCTTCGCATCCTCTACACTCAGGCCGTCAAGAATGCCGGAGTTAACCAGCACACCGGTGGCGCAGTCGGTGAAGGCCTCGTTCTGTACGTCGCCGCCCTTTACCACCTCTATGATAGGCAAGCCAAACTTTTTGGCAAACTCCCAGTCGCGGGTGTCGTGGGCGGGCACCGCCATAATCGCGCCGGTGCCGTAGCTTGTGAGCACATAGTCGGCAATATAGATGGGGATTTGTGTATCGTTAACAGGGTTTATTGCCATAACGCCCTCGAGCAGCACACCGGTTTTATCCTTGGCGACCTCGGTGCGGTCAAAGTCCGATTTTTTGGCGGCCTCCTCGCGATAGGCACTTACGGCATCCATATTCTTTAAAAGCGGCGCCCATTTTTCCACCAGCTCATGTTCGGGGGAAACAACCATATATGTCGCGCCAAACAGGGTATCGGGGCGCGTGGTAAAGACCCTGAGCGTGTCCCCCGCCGTGGTGGTAAAATCCACCTCCGCGCCGGTGGAGCGTCCAATCCAGTTGCGCTGGGATATCTTGACGCGCTCGATGTAATCGACTGACTCCAAATCATCCAAGAGACGCTGCGCATACTCGGTAATCTTTAGCATCCACTGGCTTTTTACGCGGCGCACAACCTGACCTCCGCACCGCTCACAGCCGCCGTTAACTACCTCTTCGTTGGCAAGCACAACCTTGCAGCTTGTGCACCAGTTAACCGCCATCTCTTTTTTATAGGCAAGACCCTTTTCAAACAGCTTTAAAAAGATCCACTGCGTCCAGCGAAAGTAATCGGGGTCGGTGGTGTTAATCTCCCGGTTCCAGTCAAAGGAAAGCCCCAGGGATTTAAGCTGGGTCTTAAAGCGCGCAATGTTGTTTTGGGTTACAACCTCGGGGTGGATGTGGTTTTTCATCGCGTAGTTCTCGGTGGGCAGACCAAACGCGTCCCAGCCCATGGGGTACAGCACGTTATAGCCCTCCAGCCGCTTTTTGCGGGCCACAATATCAAGCGCCGTGTAGGAACGGGGATGCCCGACGTGCAAGCCCTGCCCCGACGGGTACGGGAATTCCACCAGCGCGTAGTATTTGGGGCGGGTATAATCCTGCGTCGCGGCAAAAACATCCTCTTTATCCCAGACGCGCTGCCATTTTTGTTCTACTTCTTTAAAGCTTTCATACTTCATGTTTTATGGTCATTCCTTTCAAAAAGTCCGCGCCTTGCCTTTTTCGCTTTTTCCACTATGCCTGTGTCAGCCAGCTTTGCAGGTCGATGCGTTCCCCGTCCGCCCACAGGTGTTCAAGGTCGTAAAACCTGCGGGATTCAGGATAGAATACATGTAGGATTACGTCGCCATAATCCAGCGCAATCCATTGCGCGCCGGTGTAGCCCTCTATAAAGGCAGGGGCAATCCCCTGCTGTTTTAGCCTAAACTCCACGTCGTCTGCCAGGCTTTTTACATGGGTGGAGCTGGTGCCTGAGGCGACAATAAAGTAATCGGTGATGACGGTGATATCCCGTACCCGCAGTACACTGATATCCACTGCCTTTTTTTCGTCGAGTACTGCTACAATGCGTTTTGCGGTTTCCAATGCGGTCATGTAGGTAAAATTCCTCCCCTGTTTTAGGCTGATTTTCTATCGCAAACACCCGCTTAGCGGGTGTTGTACCATGCGGCTTAACCCATACCGGGTACGTCCAGTTCGATAATATTAAGCCCATCCGCGTCCACGCGCTCGCTGTAGGGGCGAAAATGCTCGTTAAGCAGGTCGGCGGCCTTTTTGGCAAATAGCGTATACACCGCAAAGCCCTTGTGGGTGACGCCAGCACCCTCCAGCGTGTAAAAATGGATATCCTCCGCTTTTATTCCGCTTAGCCCGCCGTAATAGCCCATAAGCTGCGCGGCCGTCAGGTCGGTGGTGATGTTTTGATAGTTCTGCGCCACCAAGCCAAACAGCTGGGTGCGGGACATGGAGAGAACCTTCTCCGCGCAGGCCTGCAAAAACAGGCTTTGGGCATGCATCCGACCGATATCGGCATTGTCATAGCCCTTGCGGTACCGTACAAACCATTCCGCTTTTTCGCCGGTAAGAAGCTGCTCGCCCTTTTTGATGGTCTTTCCTTCGGTAAAATAGATTGTCTGCGGGATATCAACCGTTACGCCGCCCATGGAATCCACAATCCTGCGCAAGCCCGGTAGATTTATGGTGGCATAATGGTCGATTTGCAGCGCAAAGGTGTGTTCCACCTCGCTTAGGAGGGCATCTATGGGGGCTTCCCCTTTTTTATGGCTTGCATACACCGCGTTAATTTTGCCGGTGGGGTAACGGTTTACCCCTACATAGGTATCGCGGGGTATTTGCAGCACGTTTACCTCGCCCGCCTCCGCGTCCAGACTCGCCACCATGATTACGTCGGTAAGCGCCTCGCTTTCGTCAAGCCCGCAGAGTAAAAAGGTCACCGCCTCGTCAGGCGGCGCTTGTGAGGCAGCGGTTTGAGAGGACGGCGCTTCACTTGCGTTCTCTGTGGGCTTCTGCGCCAGAAAGCTGGTGTTCAGGGCGGCATACGCCCCCGCGAACAGCCCCAGCGACAACACAAAGGTAACAGAAAACGCGACGATATTCTTTCTTTTCACAGACAAGCCTCCCGCTTAATAAAGTCAAACTGACTCATCGGGTTTTACCCGCTGGCCATTGACTTCCGCCGCGCAAAAGCCGCTGTTGTATGCCCGGATTGTATCAATGTGAATGGGCAGCTCTTTTTTTGCCAGTCCCTTAACGGACAGGGCAAGAGCGCACATCATCGCGCTGTCAAGACCCAGCCTCAGTCTCTCGCGTATGGCTGCCGCGTCGTCAAAGTCCCGGTCAAAGGAGATATAGTCGGCGAGATAGATAATCCGTTCCAACAACGTCATGCCCTCACGGGCGGTAGTGTGGTACCTTATAGCATTTATAATTTCGACGTCGTTTATACCAAGCTCCTGTACGATACAGGCACCTGCCATGGCGTGCCAAAGCTTGGGGGAAACCTTCTCGGTGCTGTCCAAAATTATAGCAAACTTTTGGAGCGTTTGCAACTGCTCGTCCCCCGGCATATCCTTTGCGATATCGTGCAAAAGCCCCGCCGTGTAGGCTTTACGCTCGTCCCCGCCAAACCGGATAGCCAGCGCCGCCGCTTCCTTTGCCACACACTGGGAGTGGTAAAAGCGTTTGGGGGTTAGCCTGCGGCGTAAAAGAGACTCGTACCGCGTGTACTCCGGCGGCTGCCCGCCGTAGGGGTGCGCGGTCTCAATATAGCGGCGCACCGGCTCGGGCAGCGCCTCATGAGCCATACCGGTGCGCAGGCTTTCGCGAATGTCCGTGGATGAGACGGCATAGGGCGCAAGGTCTGCAACGACGGCGCGCAAACCCCGTGCTTCCAATGCTTTTGCGTAGCTGACCAGTGTGCCATATTCGCCGGAGGTGCGCGCACCCGCACATACTGTAACCGCACTAAGCAGCTCGTCCGCACCGTACCACCGGTCTACCGTCACAAACATATCCCCGCCCACCAGCAAAAACAGCTCCGCGTCGGGGTTCTGCTCCTTAAAATACCTCACCGTATACAGGGTGTAGCTTTTTTCATCCTTTTTCAGCTCATAGTCGCTAACCTTGGCGTTTGGTACGCGCAGGGCGGCAAGAAGGCACATTTGATACCGATCCGCCTTGTCCGCCAAAAACGCCGCATTCTTGTGCGGGGGCGCGGCGTCGGGGATGAAATACAGGGTATCCAGCTTAAGTGCATCGCATAGAGCGGCGGCAAGGTGAACATGCCCTTCGTGAATGGGGTTGAAGGTACCGCCGAATAAACCAATTCTTTGCATAGGCAAACAGGTTCCTCTCACAATTTGCTGCCAAATAGTTCTTGTAATTCGAAAGGGCAGCTCAGGGGTTCCGGGAGTTCTTAAAGTGGAAAGCCCAGCCATTTTGAGTGTTGAAGCCCACCCCTAGTCGGCAAGCTGTATCACGGGTTTTTTCGGATTTCTGCGGTATAGTACAAAGCGGGTGCCGATAACCTGCACCACCTCTGCGCCGGTGCGCTCCGCCAGCAGCTCGGCAGCCTCGCGGGGGTTGTAGGGGGCGGTCTCCAAAACCCGAAGCTTTATTAACTCCCGGGCGGTAAGCGCGTCCTTTACCTGTGTGACCAGCGCGTCCGAAATCTCATTTTTCCCCACCTGCAAAATGGTATCGATGGGGTTTGCAAGGGCGCGAAGCTCCGCTCTTTGTTTGCTTGTTAGCATAATATATTCGCCTTTCTTATTCTGGGTATTTTGTTTTGTCCTTAAAGAAACCCACTTTTAATAGCCCGCAAGGAGTGCCGCAAAGGCACGCACCGCCTTGCCGCGATGACTGATACGGTTTTTTTCGTCGTCTGTAAGCTCGGCCATGCTTTTGTCACCCACAAAAAAGATGGGGTCGTAGCCAAAGCCGTTATCGCCTCTCGGCTCATCGCCAATGACCCCCTCACACACGCCATGGGTCACAAGCTCTCTGCCGTCGGGGAATACACAGCACACGCAGCATTCATACCTTGCGGTGCGAAGCTTAGGCGGCACCTCTTTTAGCAGCTCGAGCAGCAGCGGGTTTTTAATCTCATAGGGTGTGTCTGCGCCCAGATATCGGGCGGAATACACCCCCGGCCCTCCGTCCAGCGCGTCGATGCATATGCCGCTGTCGTCGGATACTGCGGGCAAGCCGCAAAATTTGCAGATTGCAAAAGCCTTAATGCGGGCGTTCTCCTCAAAGCTTTTGCCCGTCTCCTCAATATCGCCCGTAAAGCCGATATCCGAAAGCGTCAGCAGCTCAATGCCTGCCGGGACAAGAAGCTCGCGCATCTCCTTAATCTTTCCCTTATTCGCCGACGCAAACACCAGCTTATCCAACCGTTTCACCACGCCTTTACAAAAAGTTATTTTATATAAAATATCAACAGCTTTGTCAGTTTGCAAAGGGATGCGGCTAAAGCTACTCCGCCGAAAACAGCGCCCTTGCAAAGGCGTCGGAATCAAAGGGCTGCAGGTCGTCGAGCCTCTCGCCTACGCCGATATACTTGACGGGAATCCTTAATTCGTTGCGAATGCCAATAACCACACCGCCCTTTGCCGTGCCGTCCAGCTTTGTAAGCACAATGCCGGTAATGCCCGCCGCCTCTTTAAACTCCCGCGCCTGAATGAGGGCGTTCTGTCCGGTGGTGGCATCCAGCACCAGCAGCACCTCCACGTCGCTGTCGGGCGCTTCACGGGCGATGATGCGGGATATCTTCGCAAGCTCGTCCATCAGGTTCTTTTTGTTGTGCAGCCTGCCCGCCGTGTCGCAGATAACCACATCCGCGCCGCGGGATTTTGCCGCGCCCAGCGCGTCAAACACCACGGCTGCCGGGTCGCTGCCCTCGGTGTGGCGGATAAGCGGCACACCCGCGCGCTCCGCCCACACCGCAAGCTGGTCGATGGCGGCGGCGCGAAAGGTATCGGCAGCGCCTAGCAAAACACTTTTGCCCTCGGACTTTAAAGAGGCCGCAAGCTTGCCAATGGTCGTGGTCTTACCCACTCCGTTTACACCAATTACCAGAATAACCGATGGGCGGGTGGTCAGCCTAAGTCCTTCGCCGCCTCCCAGCATCCCGGCTATCAGCTCCTGAAGCTCTCCGGTAATCTGTGCGGGGTCTGAAATTGCTTTTTCCTTCACCCGATCCTTTAGCTGCTCGCAGATGTCGGCGGCGGTTTTCGCCCCAACATCCGACATAATGAGTATCTCCTCCAGCTCCTCAAACAGCTCCGCGTCTATCCTGCGGAATGATTTGAACATGGAGTCCACCGTTTTTGCCATTGAATCGCGGGTTTTCTTTAGTCCTTGGCTGATTTTATCAAACAACCCCATTTTGCACAGTCCTTTCCTGCGGCAAGGCGTCCGGCCTTATCGGCTTTGGTTAAGCCCTTCGCCCTTCTCCAATTATTGAATAAGCATAAAAACGGGGTCATAAGCCCTGACCTGCGGGCTTTGACGCAGATTTTTATTAGCGCTTTTATCACATTACAGTATGGTCACCCTTGTAATTATGCAGCGACAGCGTTAGGCATTTTTAAGCCCCAGCTTGCTTTCCAGCTCGGTTACCTTTAATTCCAGCAGCTTGGATACGCCCTCCTCCTGCATGGTTACGCCATACAGCACGTCGGCTTCCTCCATGGTGCCCCGCCGGTGGGTGATTGAAATAAATTGTGTTTTGTCGCACAGGCGGCGCAGGTATTGGGCATATTTTGTCACATTCACATCGTCAAGCGCTGCCTCAATCTCATCGAGCAGACAGAAGGGGGCGGGGCGCACCTTTAGGATGGCGAAGTAGATGGCAATGGCCACAAACGCCTGCTCTCCGCCAGACAGCGCCGAGAGGTTTTTAATAATCTTACCCGGCGGCTCCACAAAGATTTCAATGCCGCTTTCCAATACATCCCCTTCGTCCACAAGCGAAAGGCGGGCGGTACCGCCCCCAAACAGCTCGGTAAACACCTCGCCGAAATTTTTGTTAATCTGGGCGAAGCTCTCGGTAAAAATCTCGCGCATCTTTAGGGTTAACTCCCCAATCATGCGCAGCAGCTCGTCGCGGGAGCGAATGACGTCGTCGGTCTGGTGCTTTAAGAATTCGTAGCGCTCCGAGACCTCCTTGTACTCCTCAATGGCGCCCACATTGACGGTGCCAAGGGAGCGTATTTTATTCTTAATCTCCCCCAACGTGCGCTGGGCGGTGGTAACACTGGGCAGCTCCTTGGCAATGGCGGCGGCCTCGCTCTTGGTCAGCTCGTATTCATCCCACAGCTTTGCTATCACCGCGTCGTACTCTGCCTGTGCCGTCAGCTTGCGCTCCTCAAGCCTTGCCATCTCCTTCGAGATTTCCTCGCGGCGGGCAAGGATGGCGCGTTCCTGCGCGCGGCGTTCGTTGGCCTGCTTTTCCATTGCCAGGCGCTCCTCGGCAAGGCGGTGAATCTCCTCCTCCAGCGCGGCGGTCTGTCCGACGGCGCTTTCTCCTGCCGCCGCCACCTCCGCAATGCTTGCCTCTATGGCGGCAATCTCCACCTCGCTTGCCGCACGTTCCTCCTCCAGGGCTTGGGTGCGTCCGCTTTCGCTGTCCCTGCGCGCCCGCAGCTCTTCGGCGGATTGGAGAAGCCCTTCGGCCTCCTTCGATAGCCCCAGCATCTTCAGCTTCAGCTCGCCGATCTCATCGGAAAGCGCGCGTCTCTTTGCCCGCAGCTCGTCCTTTTTCTGCTCGGTTTCCGCCACCCGCTCCTCCAGCGCCGCGATTGCAGCGGAGCTTGCCGCAAGCTCCTCCCTCGCCGCGTGCAGCTCGCCGCTTAACGCGGTCTCGCGCTGCTGCATCCGCTCCTGCTCGGTCTGGGCCTCGGCGACTGAGCGGCTTGCTTCCTCGCGGTTTCTGGCCGCCAGCGCCCGCTGGGTCTCGGCCTTTGCCTTATCCTCCGTAAGGGTTTCAAGCTCGCCTTTTGACGCAAGGTATTGGGCCTCTATGGCGGCTATCTCTGTTTTTATGGCATGGTGCGCCGCACTCGCCTCGGCAAGCTTACCCTCCAGCCCCTTTGCTTCGGCGCGCAGACGTTCGATCTCGGTCCGGCGGCTTAAAAGCCCCGAGCTTTTTACCGCCGAGCCGCCCGTCATCGACCCGCCGGCGTTTACCAGCTGCCCGTCCAGCGTCACCACGCGAAAACGGTAGCCGTTTGCCTTGGCGATCGCCGCCGCGTTATCCAAAGTATCGCACACCGCAATACGCCCAAGCAGGGAGCGCACAATGCCCGTGTACTTCTCATCAAATACAATCAGCTCCGACGCAACGCCCACAAAGCCCGCGTGCCCTCTGAGGCTTGCCGCCTCCAGTAAGGAGCCGGTAATGGTGGAGAGGGGCAAAAAGGTTGCCCGCCCCGCGTTCTCACTCTTTAGGGTGAAAATTGCCTTCTTGGCGGCGTTTTCATCCTCCACCACGATGTTTTGCAGGGCAAAGGAAAGGGCGGTCTCCACCGCGACGGTGTACTCGGCAGGCACCTCAATAAGGCTCGAAACCGGACCGTGTACCCCGCGCAGGGTTCCATGGGACGCCATGCGCATGACAGTTTTTACGCTTTGGGTAAAGCCCTCCATGTTTCGCTCAAGGTCCTCAAGAAGGCGGGCGTTCTGGTTTTTCTCCCGAATCTTCAGGTCAAGTGCCGAGACGGTTTTGGCGCTTTCCTCAAGCCTTTCCCGCCGGGTTCTCAGCTTTGCCTCATAGCCCTTGACGGTGTTTGTCTCGCTCAGCAGCTTTTCGTCAAGCTCCGCGATAAAGCCCGCCGCTTCGTCAAGCTCCGCCTGATAGCGCGCCGCGTCCCCGTCCTTAGCGGATAGCTGCTCGCGAAGGCGCTGCCGCCGTTCCGCCAGCTCCTCGAGTGAGCCGGTGCAGGCAACCTCATTTGCCCGGCATTTGGATACCGACGCGTTAAGGGCGGCAAGCTCGCGCCCCACCGCCTCCAGGCTCTCATTCTGCCGCGCGCTGTCCTGCACAAACTCCGCCAAGGCGGTCTCCCGCGCTTCGCACAGCGCGGCAAGCTCCCTCGCCTCCCCCTGCTTGCGCCCGCACTGGGCAAGGCGCTCGGCAATCTGCGCCTCGATGTCGCTCACCGCCATGCCGCACAGCGCAAGCTCGCGCCCAATGCGCTCAATCCCCTCGCGCTTATGCAGAATATCGTTGCGCAGCACCGCTATCTGCGCCTCGCGCCGGGCGGTTTCCTCGTCCAGCCTGCGGCGCTGGTCGCGCTTTTCCTCCATACGCACCGCGCACTGCTGGGATTTTTCAAAGATGGCGTTAATGGCGTTTTCCAGCTCCGCCAGCTCCTCGTCCACCTCGTCGCAGGAGGCGCGGCAAACCATCACGCGATTTTCTTGCTCCCGCAGCGCCTCCCGTGCCTTTTCCAAGGAGCGGATGTAAAGAGACACCTCCAGCTCCTTTTTCTCGGCGGAAAGGGCAAGAAACTCCTTCGCCTTTTCCGATTGCTGGCGCAGCGGCTCCACCCGTTCCTCAAGCTCTATGAGAATGTCTTTCAGGCGCAGAAGGTTCTCCTGCGCCTGCTCCAGTCTGCGCTCCGCCTCGTTCTTGCGGTAGCGGTATTTTGAAATGCCAGAGGCCTCCTCAAAAATCTCACGGCGCTCCGCGCTTTTTGCCCCCACAATCTCGGCGATGCGTCCCTGCCCGATGATGGAATAGCCGTCCTTGCCAAGACCGGTATCCATAAACAGCTCATGAACATCGCGCAGGCGCACATTGTTCGAGTTGATGCGGTACTCGCTCTCACCGGAACGGTACAGCTTGCGCGTGACGGTAATCTCGTCCGCGTCAATATCCAGAGCGCGGCCATGGTTTTCGATGGTCAGCGACACCTGTGAGCAGCCCACCGACTTGCGCAGCTTTGTGCCGCCGAAGATTACGTCCTCCATCCGGCTGCCGCGCAGGGTCTTGGTGGACTGCTCGCCCAGCACCCAGCGCACGGCATCGCTGATGTTACTTTTGCCGCTGCCGTTTGGACCTACCACCGCGGTAATGCCGCTGCCAAAGGACAGCCTCGTTTTATCGGGAAAGGATTTAAAGCCTTGTATTTCAAGGGATTTGAGTAACAATACCACACATCCTTTTTTGCCTGTTAAAATAAACGGTGAAAAGCTTCTTTTTGTGGGTTTTCACGCGGATTTTTATGTTTAAATTCTACGCTTTTTGAGGAGATTCGTATTACCTCTATCATGTCATAAGTCATACTATTTTTTTGTCGATATATCCCTGCTACGCGCGGAAAACTGCCTGTTCGGGTGCGTTCCCCCCGCCAAGAAACAAGTCGCCGCGGTCAAGCGCGGGGTCGGAGCATACAGATAAATTATAGTGCATCCCCTTTAGGAATTCCACATTTTTTTTATGCTGACCCACCAGCTTGGAGTGCGCCCCGGGCGGGATGCGGGCGATAATATCCCCCGGGGGGATGGCGTAGGTCTTTAGTGCGCAAAGCACCCGCTCAAGCAGCATACGGGCCTCGCACAGCTCACGGAAGGCGGGGTGAAACGGCCCCGCCACGATATTTTGCTGTAACTCTCCGGTGCCGTGCAGCCCAACGCGGATGACGCGAATGTCCGCCTCCTCAAACATACGCAGCAGCTGGGCGCAAAGCTCCACCGCCTCCTCCAGCGTTTGGGGGGTGTAGGCTCCGCGCCGATAAAGCTCGGCAAGCTCCGTATGCTTCATCACCACCGCGGGATAGATGCGCACGGTATCGGGTGCAAGGTCGCGGATGCCCCGGGCGGTGGCGAGGGCAGCTTCGGGGGTGTCGCCGTACAGCCCCGTCATCATTTGCAGCCCCAGCGAAAACCCGTGGGACCTAATGCGTAAGGATGCGTCTGTTACATCCCCTGCGGTATGCCCGCGACGGTTTTTTTGCAAAACGCCGTCGTTCAGGCTCTGCGCGCCCAGCTCAATGGCTGTAACGCCGTACCCCTTTAAAAGCAAAAGCATCGCGTCGTCCACCGCGTCGGGGCGGGTGGAGCAGCGGATGCCATAAAAGCCCATTTGTCCCACGCACGCCGCCGCTTCCTCTAAAAGAGGCAGCATCACCCGGGGGTCTATCGCGGTAAAGCTGCCGCCAAAAAACGCAACCTCCGCATCCCGGGCGCGGTCGCCCAGGCTTTTTTTTGCCGCCAGGCAGGCTGCGCGCACATCGGCGGGCGTCGGCACGCCTGCGGCCCCCGAAATGCCTCGCTGGTCGCAGAAGGTGCAGCGATGGGTGCAGCCCGCGTGGGGTACAAACAGCGCAATGTTCGCGTGGCTCATCGTCCCATTAGCGCGAGGGCCTCCCGCGCCGCCTGCTGCTCCGCGTCCTTTTTGCTGCGTCCTATGCCCCGACCAATCATATTGCTGTTTAGGCGCACCTCAACGGTAAAGCGCTTATCGTGGTCGGGTCCGCTTTCCTCCACCAGGCAGTAGGACACGCTCTCCTCGCGGTTTTGCTGGATAATCTCCTGCAAGGCGGTTTTATAGTCCTGAAACGGGGTTTCTCTCTTTTCTTCGAGCTGACGCTTTACAAAAGCCAGCACAAAGGAGCGGGCATGTTCCATGCCGCCGTCCAGATAGATGGCAGCGATAACCGCCTCGAACGCATCGGACAGGATGGAGGGGCGCTCCCGGCCCCCGGAGGAATCCTCCCCCCGCCCAAGAAGAATATGCCGCCCAAGACCGATGGCTCTTGCGAACTCGCACAGGGTTCGCTCACACACCAGCGAGGCGCGCAGCTTTGTTAGCTCCCCCTCGGGCAGGTGCTTGTAGTGAACAAACAGATAATCCGATACCACGATGGAAAGAACCGAGTCTCCTAAAAACTCCAGGCGTTCGTTGTAGGGCGTGCCCTTTTTCACCTCGTTTGCGTAGGAGGAATGGGTCAGCGCCGTTTTTAAAAGCTCCGCGTTGTGAAAGCGGTAGCCAATTGCATCCATTGTCTCTTTCATGGCCGCATAAAACCTTTCCGGCCCACGGGGCGATTCATCCAGCCAATTCACCGCGCGGGCAAAATCCACAGAGATTACTCCTCGGAGGGATTTGCTTCGCCGCCGCGGGCAAGGCTCTCTTTGAGCGCGGCGAGGGCGGTCTCAATCTCGCCGATGACGTTCTGCTCCGAAAACAGCTTGGCCTGACGGATGGCGTTCATAAACGCCTTTGCGTCCGAGCTGCCGTGTGCCTTGATAACGGGGCGCGCAATGCCCATCAGGGGCGCACCGCCGTATTCGGTGTAATCCATGGTTTTGCGAAACTCCGTAATGCCGCTTTTGAGTGCCAGCGCCGCGAGCTTTGTGCCTAAATTTTTGAGCAGAATGCCCTTGAGGCTTTGCGAAAAGCCTTTGGCAAGCCCCTCGGTAAGCTTTAGGATGACGTTGCCGGTAAAGCCGTCTGTCACCGCGACGTCGCACCCGCCAAGGGGCAGCTCTCTGGCCTCGATGTTGCCGATGCAGTTGACCGGCGCGTGAGAAAACAGGCGATTGGCCTCAATCTCAAGCTCGGTACCCTTGGTATCCTCGGTGCCCACGTTAACCACGCCCACGCGGGGAGCGGGAATGGACAACACCTTATTCATATAAACCGAGCCCATAATGCCAAACTGAACGAGCATCTCGGGCCGGCAATCCAGGTTCGCGCCCGAATCCATAAGCATATAGGGTCCCTTTGCGGTGGGCAGCAGGGGCGCGAGCGCCGCACGCTTAATGCCTTTAATGCGTCCGGCAAGCGTAGAGGAGCCGACAACCAGCGCGCCGGTATTGCCCGCGCTGACAAAGGCATCTCCCTTGCCCTCCCTTAAAAGCTTTAACCCTACGGCCATCGAACAGTCTTCCTTTGCGCGGATTACGTCGGTGGGCTCGTCCTCCATGGTGATTACCTGGGGCGCGTGGGCAAACGCAATGCCCTCCATGGGTATGGCGTTATCCTTTGCGCAGGACTCAAGCTTTGCCGTATCCCCTGTAACAATGATCGATACGCCGTATTCCTTTACCGCCTGCGCACAGCCCTTTAGCGTTTCGAGCGGTGCATTGTCTCCCCCGAAGCCGTCTACAATAATCTTCATGACGTGTTCTCCTTACTGTTATTTTTTCGCGTATGCGGGGTATGGGTTGCCAAAATACCAGAAGTTTATAACGCAAAGGTTTTGACGCGAAGCTCGGCTTTCGCGCCGACACATGTATTATGCCCGTTCTGCCAGCGTAAGCAAAAAAGGGGAATAAACCGTCTTATTCGCCGAGGGTTTGGGTATAGCGGCGCATACTTGCCATTGCCCGTTCGGCCAGTGCCTCATAGCGCTGCTCCTTGCCCCGCACAGGCTCGGCAAGCGGCGGCAGGATGCCCATATTGCTGCCCATGGGCTGAAACTCCCCCGTTTCGTCGCCAAGGTGGCGAATGAGCGCCCCTGTCATCGTATCCGCGGGCGGGTCGGCAAGCTCCCTGCCCAGCGCCATGCGCGCCGCGCACAGCCCAGCGTAGATACCGCAGGCGGCGGATTCCACATAGCCCTCCACCCCCGTAATCTGCCCCGCGAAGAATATGCGGGGATCGCTTTTCAACCGGCAAAAGGGGTCGAGCAGACGGGGGCTATCCAGAAACGTGTTGCGGTGCATTACGCCATATCGGGCAAACTCGGCGTTTGCAAGGCCGGGTATCATCGAAAACACCCTTTTTTGCTCGGTGAATTTAAGGTTAGTCTGAAAGCCCACCAGGTTGTACAAGGTGCCGTCTGCGTTCTCCCGCCGCAGCTGTACCGCCGCCCAGGGGCGATGCCCTGTTTTGGGGTCGCGCAAGCCGACGGGGCGCAGGGGACCGTAACGGATGGTATCCATCCCCCGCTTTGCCATCACCTCTACGGGCATACAGCCCTCATAAACCCGAAAAAACTCCCGCTCAAATGCGTGCAGGGGCGCGCTCTCAGCCTCGGTAAGCGCCTGCCAAAAGCGTTCGTAACCCTCCTTGTCAAAGGGGCAGTTGATATAATCGGCGTCGCCCCTTCCGTAGCGGGCGGCGTAGAACACCTTGTCGTAATCAATGGAATCGGCGGTAATAATGGGTGCCGCCGCGTCGTAAAAGCTGAGTGTTTCAAGCCCGCAGCGGCGTTTGATATCCTCCGCCAGGGCATCCGCCGTCAGGGGACCGGTGGCAACCACCACAATGCCCTCCTCGGGTATGGAGGAAACCACCTCATGCACCACGGCAATACGGGGATTATGGGTGACTTTTTGAGTGATATACGCCGAGAAGCCCTCGCGGTCCACCGCCAGCGCGCCGCCTGCCTGCACCGCGCAGGCATATGCGGCCTCTACGGTCACAGACCCGAACAGGCGCATCTCCTCTTTTAAAAGCCCCGCTGCCGAGGCAAGTCGCTGGGCCTTGAGGGAGTTTGAACATACAAGCTCCGCAAAGGTGTCCAGCCTGTGCGCGGGGGAATGGGCAAGGGGCTTCATCTCATAAAGGCGTACATTCAGCCCGTACCCCGCCAGCATCAAGGCCGCCTCGCAGCCGGCAAGTCCTGCTCCCAGCACCGTCACGGTCACAATTTAACCCCCTATCCTATAAAAAACCACGGCGGGAAAGGCACCCTTCCCCGGCTGTGATTGGTATTGCGTTTTTATACTAATAACCGAATGGAAAGAGTATGAAACGCTTCGGCTTATGGGCTTTCGCGCCGCTTTTATGTGCAAACTCTACTCTTTTTAAGGAGATTAGTATTATTCATCCTTGTCGTCCGACTTGCGCTCCAGCGGCTTTTCAAAGGTGCAGCTTTCGTTCGAGCAATAGATTTTGCCCGCTCTGCCCGTCTTTTTTAACAGTGAGTTCCCACAGGTGGGGCAGCTCTCCCCCGTTGGCATATCCCAGGTCATAAACGGGCATTTGGGGTTATGCTCACAGCCGAAATACTGCTTGCCCTTCTTGCTTTTTTTGCTGAGGATGCGCGCCTTGCACAAGGGGCAGGAGCCGCCTGTTTCCTGCACAATCTTCTTGGTGTTTTTGCATTCGGGAAAGCCCGGGCACGCTAGGAACTTGCCAAACCGGCCGGTTTTAATCACCATATTGCGGCCGCACAGCTCGCACACAATGTCGGTCTCCTCATCGGGTACCTTTACGCGGGTGCCGTCCATCCGCTTCTCCGCAAGCTCTAAGGTATCGGCAAAATCGGCGTAGAACTCATCGAGAATCGAAACCCATTCCTTCTCCCCTGTTTCCACAAGGTCAAGGCTTTTTTCCATGGAGGCGGTAAACTCCGCATCCACGATCTTTTTAAAATGCTCCTTCATGAGGTTGGTGGTCACCTCGCCCAGGGGCGTGGGCTTAAGCGCCTTTGCGTCCCGCTCCACATACCCTCTTGCCAGAATGGTGGTTATGGTGGGGGAATAGGTGCTTGGGCGACCGATGCCGTTTTCCTCCAGCGCCTTAATCAGCGACGCTTCGGTGTACCGGGGCGGCGGCTGGGTGAAATGCTGGTTGGGCTCCAGGGATTTTTGCTTAAGCTGCTCTCCCTTCTCAAGCGGGGGCAGCGCGGCGCCCGCCTCACCCTCCTCGTCGTGGCTCTCCTCATAAAGCACCGTAAAACCGTCAAACTTTACCGAGAAGCCGCTGGCCTTAAAGGTATACTCTCCCGCCCGGATATCGGCGGAGACGGTATCTAAAAGGGCGGTGGCCATCTGGCTTGCGATAAAACGCTCCCAAATCAGGCGGTAGAGCTTATACTGGTCGCTTGAGAGGCTTGCCTTGACCTTATCCGGCGAAAGGGCGGGCATGGAGGGGCGGATGGCCTCATGGGCATCCTGCGCGTTGTTTTTGGATTTATAGACGCGCGCCTCGGCGGGCAGATACTGCTTGCCGTAACGCTCGGTAATAAACTCCGCCGCCTCGTCCTGTGCCTCTTTTGAGATGCGCAGGGAGTCGGTTCTCATGTAGGTGATAAGACCCACCGCGCCGTAGCCTTCAACATCCACGCCCTCGTACAGCTCCTGCGCCGCCTTCATGGTGCGGCGCGCCTGAAAGCCCAGCTTGCGGGAGGCCTCCTGCTGCATGGTGGATGTGGTAAAGGGCGGGGCGGGCGCCTTTTTGCGCACACCCTTTTTAACCGTCTCCACCACAAACTCGCAGCCCTCAAGCGCCGCGAGGATGGTCTCGGCCTCTTCCCTTGACTTAATCTCCATCTTTTTATCCTTGCCGTGGAACTTTGCGGGGAACACCTTGCGGGAGCCCTTGGCGGTAAGCTTTGCGTCAATGGTCCAGTACTCCTCGGTGACAAACGCGCGAATATCCTCCTCACGGTCCACAATCAGCCGCACCGCCACCGACTGCACCCGGCCTGCCGAAAGCCCGCGCCGTACCTTGCGCCACAGAAAGGGGCTGAGCTTATAGCCCACCACCCGGTCGAGGATGCGTCTTGCCTGTTGGGCGTTGACCAGGTCAATATCAATATGCCGGGGCGACTCCATGCCGGATTTTACGCCCGACTTTGTAATCTCGTTAAAGGTAACACGGTTGACGGCGGTTACATCAAGGTTTAGCAGGTGCGCAAGGTGCCACGATATCGCCTCGCCCTCACGGTCCGGGTCGGTTGCAAGGTAAACGATTTCGCTGTTCTTCGCGTCCTTTTTCAGCGACTTTATCAGCTCTTCCTTGCCCTTTATCTCAACATACTGGGGCTCGAAATGGTTTTTAAGGTCCACGCCCAGCTTGCTTTTGGGCAGGTCGCGGATATGACCCATCGAAGCGACTACCTCGTAACCACTGCCCAGATACTTTTTAATCGTCTTGGCTTTCGCCGGCGACTCCACAATGACGAGATTCGATTTTGCCATGCATGATCCTCCCATTCACCGGTTTATGCGGTGAAACTATGTATTTCCTGATAAGTCATGTTTAGCAGCACAAGCTGTTTGTTTTTTTGCGACAGCTTTTGTTGCGAAACACGGCTTTGCATCATTGCCGGGGCAGTCCCATCCCTTTGCCATTACCCGTTGACCATTACTCATTACTCATTTCTCATTGCTCCCCCAAAAGCGAATAGCAGCCGCCCGGATGAGCGCGGGCAAGCTCCTCAAGCTCAAGCTCCGTGAGTGCCGACATGGCGGCCGCACTGCTTAAGCCCGCTTCGGCGGCAAGCTGGTCGAGATGCTTTTTGCCGGTCGAAAGTGCGGCGTAGATGACCACGGCCTGCCGCGAAAGACGGTCTGGCAGCGTCGGGGCAAGCATGGCGGGCATTTGCCGTGCGTCTCCCGGCTGCTCTTGCGAAGCCGCGGGGTTATATACCGCCGCGTCATACCAATCGGTACGTCCCTGTGCCATTAACTTATCCCTGCGAACGCCCTCATATTCAAGCAGGATGTCGTTTGCGCCGCCGACAGGGATGGCTCCCTCGCGCAAAAGCCGCAGCGGGCCCTCACTGGCGCTGCTGAAGATACTGCCGGGCACCGCAAAGATATCTCTTCCCTGCTCGAGTGCCAGAGAGGCGGTAATCAGCGCGCCGCTTTTTTGGGGTGCTTCCACAACGCATACGCCGTCGCACAGCCCCGCTAAAATACGGTTGCGCGCGGGAAAGTGGCGGGAAAGAGGAGGCACCCCCGGGGTGTACTCGCTGATTAACAGCCCTTTTGTCTCAATTTCTTTCATAAGCGCCTCATTTTCCGGCGGGTAAACCACATCAAGCCCACAGCCCAGCACCGCGGCGGTTAAGCCTCCGGCGTCCAGCGCACCCCGGTGCGCGCACGCGTCAATGCCCAGCGCAAGCCCGCTGACCACCACCGCGCCGGACGCGGCAAGCTCACGGGAGATGCGGTAGGAGGCCTTGGCGCCGTAATCGGTCATGCGTCTGCTGCCAACCATGCCAATGGACACATGGCGGATAAAATCGATGGATCTGCCCTTCATATACAGTACGACAGGAGGCGCGTAAATGCTCCTTAGCCTCTCGGGATATGATACGTTATCTATCGTTAAAATGTCAATGCCTTTTTTATCGCAGTCGTTTACAACCTCATAGGCCGACTCCAAGGAAAGGGCCTTCACCCTTCCGCGTTGCTGCTCTGTAAGGCGCAGGTAAAAGCCGTTTTTTTGCTGTACCGCGTGGTAAAAGGCCTCGGCGGAGCCGGATTGACGAACCGCCTCGGACGCAATAAAATGACCCGCGCCTAGCGCGCGGGAAACCCACACACAGTATACCGTACCATCCGTCATCCCTCCGCGCCCCCTCATCTTTGACGCAGCCGCCGCATTTTTGATATCCGATGTTTTTAGCGCGCCTTGGGGCGCACCATCTCCCACATAATAATGCCCGCCGCCATCGCCGCGTTGAGCGACTCGGCGCGTCCCGCCATCTCGATGGTCACCTGACGCTCGCAGGCCTTGCACAGCTCCTGCGAAAGCCCGTTGCCCTCGTTGCCGATAAAAACCACGCTGCCCTCGGGAAAGGCTGTTTGCGTAATACCCGGGGCGCTTTCCTCAATGACGGCGGCGTAGGTGGAAAAGCCCATTGCGCGCAGATCCACGCAAACCGCGTCCAGCTCCTGAGATTCATAAATCGGCAGCCGGAAAACCCCGCCCATTGTGGCGCGAATAACCTTGGGGTTTAAAATATCGCAGCAGTCGCTGCTTAACAATACGCCGGATATACCTATGGCCTCGGCGGTGCGGATGATGGTGCCGAGGTTGCCGGGGTCCTGTATCCGTTCAAGGGCAATAAAACGCCCGTTCCTGTCTATTGTAGCAAGCTCCATTTTTTTGTCAAGCATATCGCACACACATAACACGCCTTGTGGTGAAGCGGTGTCGGAAACCTTGGAAAACACACTGTCAGAAACCTCGTACACCTGCGCACCCGCCGAAAGGATGGGCTTTAGGCTGTTGTAATACCGTCTTGAGGCGTCTCCGGTTATAAAAACATACCTGCAAATCACACCGCTTTGTACGGCATCCAAGCACAGGCGAAGCCCCTCAACCACAAACAAGCCCTGTTCCATGCGCTCTTTTTTGGAGGCCGTCAGCTTAGCCGCAAGTTTTACAATGGGATTTTCGACGCTTGTAATAATCATGGGTCTCCCCCTTTCGCATGTGTGTGTCGTACCCTTGCCGCTTTTCACTTAATTTTTATACTTATACTAATATCCGATTTAAAAGAGTATAAAAATCAAGTAAAAAGCTTTAATTTATGGGTTTTCACGCGGATTTTTATCGACTCTTTTTAAGGAGATTAGTATTATATAAATCGGCTAATAAAGGCTTCTCAAACTGCTAAAAAATACGCCCGAGCCTTTATAAGAAACCGCTGAGAAAATAATCAGCGGTTTCTTTAGACACGGGCGCAGTTCGCATTTATATAAGCCTACAAGCCCTGCACGACATACTGCCGGCACCGGCTTATTACAGTGCTGCCTTTGCTTTTTCGGTCAGTGCGGTAAAGGCCGCAGCATCCGAAACAGCGAGCTCTGAAAGCATCTTGCGGTTGAGCACGATGCCGGCCTTATTAAGGCCGTTCATAAAGGTGGAGTAGTTCATGCCGTTTAATCTGGCAGCGGCAGAGATACGCGCGATCCACAGCTGGCGGAAGCTGCGCTTTTTCTGCTTGCGTCCGATATATGCATACTGGCCGGATTTCATCACGGCCTGTTTAGCGACTCTAAACAGCCTGCTCTTACTTAAAAAGTAACCCTTAGCAAGCTTGAGAACCTTCTTTCTTCTTTTACGGGTCATCATTGCGCCCTTAACTCGAGCCATCTTCTATATACCTCCGTTAATGGTTGATCACATGCCAAACTGTGACGGTTTATTTGTAGGGAATTAAAAGCTTAATCTGCGCGACGTTGGTTTTATCGGCATAAGCCGCAGAGCGCAGCTGTCTCTTGCGCTTAGTGCTCATCTTGGTGAGGATATGACGTTTAAACGCGTGCGCGCGCTTTACCTTGCCGTTTTTCGTTAAGTTAAAGCGTTTCTTCGCGCCGGAGTGTGTTTTAATCTTAGGCATTGCGGGGAAGCCTCCTTAAAAAATTTACTTGCGTGTGAAAAATGCTACTTGCCTGCCTTTGGCGCAATAAACATAAGCATGCTGCGCCCCTCGAGCTTCGGATGCTTTTCCACGACGCCCACCTCGGAACATGCCTCGGCAAACCGCTTCATGGTATCAAGCCCCATCTCGGAGTGCGCCATCTCACGTCCGCGGAAGCGGATAGACGCCTTGACCTTATCGCCGTCCTCTAAAAAGCGGATGGCGTGGTTTAGCTTGGTATTGAAGTCGTGCGTGTCGATGTTAAGCGAAAGGCGCACCTCTTTGATATCGACGATCTTCTGGTTTTTGCGCGCGTCTTTTTCGCGTTTTGCCTGCTCAAAACGAAACTTGCCGTAATCCATGATACGGCAGACGGGCGGCGTCGCTTGAGGAGCGATCTTAACAAGGTCAAGATTCTGTTCCATCGCAAGTTTAAGCGCGTCACGGGAAGTCATAATGCCCAGCTGTGAGCCGTCATTACCCACCACGCGAAGCTCTTTATCGCGTATCTCCTCATTAATAAGCAAATCCTTTTTGCTGATAGTAAAGCACCTCCAAAGCCCTTTTTGTGAATGTTTAAATAGTGGTAGCCCTCGAAAACAACAAAAAGCACGGACAGCAAAACCCATCCGCGCAACATTACCGCAAAAATCGCCCTATTAAGCGACCAGCGAAGCATATTGACGCCGCAACGCAAATAAGCGTGCGGGTGAGAACGGTTTGCAGTTCTTCTTTGTTTTCCATTTAATTATATCCATACGCGGCGCGGTTGTCAAGTATGACTTTTATTTTCGTCTTTTTCCAAGGCAAAATGTCGACCCTCTGCGTCAGAAAAACCCTTTCGCCTTTATCTGAAATAATTGCCGCGCATGTTTGGTTTTTGTGCAACAAACAATAACTATACCGGTTCTAAATTTTAAAGCTTCTTCTATAACCATGCAAGCCCTAATAATAGCCGCAGCCGCAGTGGGTACTTTGGCGGCTGCGCTGCAGAAAGGAACAACCATTATGTCGCAGGAAAATAAGCTGGTGCTTAATCTTGCCGAAATAAACGACCCCAAGGAGGAGGCTATGCTGCGCGACGCGGTATGCACGCTGTGCGGCGTGGAATGCGTGACGGTAAACGCCGCGCGCCGAAGCCTGAGCATCATCGGCGCCGACCTGCCCCGGGAGGATATCATTGAGCGGATTGAGGAAATGGGGTTTACCGTAATATAAGGCGGCAGCTGCCGCAAAAAGTCGTGCGCGGTTTTAGCCTTTCGCTTTACACCGCTATCTCAATCGCCTCACCCAGTGCAAAGGAGTAGAGCAGGCATTGCTTTACCGGCAGGGCAAAGCTTTGCATCATTGCCCTCTTGTAATAGTATAGCTGCGTCGCGTACCGCGACGCAAGCTCCCCGGCGGTTTTGACGCGGTCGGTTTTATAATCGACCACGACAAGGCCGCCATTTTCAAAGAACACGCAGTCGGCGACCCCTTGCAGCATGACAGACTCGCCGGGAGGCAGCGTATCATCCTGCGCATACTCGGCGGCGCTTAGCGCAAAGATGAATTTCAGCTCGCGCATTACGCGCTCGGAGGAAAACATCCTTGCCGCGAGCGTTCCGTCAAAGAAGCGCTTAAGCGCTGTCTTATCCACCGCCGCCGCTTCCTCGCCGGAGAGGTAGGCAAGCTGCTCCATGCGGGCAAGCTCCTCCGTAAGATTCTTTCGCGCCGCGTCATAATCGGCAAACTGCATGAACTTATGCAGGGCGCTGCCCTTTTGCGCCGGGGTTAGCCCCTGGCTAAAGGTGAAGGCGGGCGCACCCAGTATGGTTCCCCCCTGCTTTTTGGCAATATCCGATACCGCAAGCTTTGTTGGTATCCCGGCGGCCGCTTGGTGCGGGTATTGCGCTCCTACCCGTTGGCGCAGCCTCGCCAGAAGGTCCGCATCCGGCTCACAGCGCGGCGCTTCCCCCTGCCGGTTTTTCTGCAGGCTCGCATCCTGCCGCGTCTCCTCCACGGGCGCTGACTTAATTAAAATCTCCCATGGCTCCTCTTTATCGTTATCCAGCACAACGCTGCCGTCAAGCCCCGCGCGCTCCCGCAAAAGCTCCGCCTCGGGGCGGCGCAGGGCGGCGGATATCAGCCAATCGGAAAAGCTCATCCCCCCCATAACCGTAAAGGGGTCGATGCTTTCGCCGCCTGTCAGCCCAACGGCAAGTCTGGCAAGCTTTGACTCTATATTCTTCTCGGCGGCGGTTATATACAGCCGCTCCTTTGCACGGGTCATGGCTACATACAGCACCCTAAGCTCCTCCGAGGTCATGCCCCGGGCAAGCTCCAGCCGCAGCGCCTCGTGGGGCACCGTGGTAAACTGCAGCATCTCTTCGGGCAGGCGCCGTTTGCAGGAAAAGCCCAGCCGGGAATGCAGCAGGCTTTGCTGGGCAAGGTCACGCCGATTAAACTGCTTTGCACAATCCGCCACAAAGCAGACAGGAAACTCAAGCCCCTTTGATTTATGAATGCTCATAATGCGCACCGTATCGCCCGTATTAAAAAACGCGGGGGCCTCACCCAGTGTTAAGCCCTCCTCGGTCATTCGGGTCATCAGGCGCACAAAGCCGGGTAAGCCGCCGTAGCCCGCGCTCTCGTAGCCGCGGGCGTACTCGCACAAAAGGCGCAGGTTGGCAAGCCGTTTTTCTCCGCCGGTCATGGCGCGCACCTTCAGGTCGTAGTCGGTCAGGCGGTAGGCCCTGTCTATCAGGCGATCCACCGGCAGGGAAACCGCCTCGGTACGCAGGATGGAAAGGGTTTGCAGGAAATCGGCCGTCTTTTCATCGGTATGGGCATACTCCGCCGCCGCCAGCCACAAGGGCGCGCGCGGAGCCGCCAGCCGGATATAGGAAAGCTGGGTGGCGGTAAACAAAAACATAGGCGAAAGCATTACGGCGGCAACGTCAAGGTCGGAGAGGGGGTTATCCACCGCACGCAGCAGGGCAAGCAGTACAGAAACCTCCCGCGCCGTGAGCGCGTCGCCGCCCGCATCCCCCCGCACGGGAACGCCGCAGGCGGCAAGCTCCTTTTCGAATACCGGCGCGCGTCCTTTTACCGAACGCAGCAGGATGGCGATATCCCCGTAGCGAATAGGACGCTGCACGCCGCCGTCGGTGACGGGAACACCGCCCCGCACCAAGGCTTGTATCTCCGCCGCGATGTGCCTTGCCTCCAGTACCCCAGCATCCTCCTCCACCTCGTTCACATCAAGGATATGCAGCCGAGTAAAGGGCGCGTCCGCCGGAGGATACTGGGCGGCGGGGATGAGATACTCCTCCCCGCTGTAGTCTATCTCCCCCACGCGGCGGCTCATGAGCTGATGAAAGGTGAAGTTCACCGCGTCCGTCACCCCCGCGCGGCTGCGAAAGTTGCGCCCCAGAATCAGCTTTGCGGGGAAGCTTACGCCGTCGTAGGGGGCAAACTCGTCCTTACAGCGCATAAATAGCTCGGGCATTGCCTGCCGAAAGCGGTAGATGCTCTGTTTTACATCCCCCACTAAAAACAGGTTTCCGCCCTCCTTGGATACCGCCGAGAAGATCTCGTTTTGCGCTTCGTTAACATCCTGATATTCGTCGATGCAGATCTCCGAAATCTCTGCCGACAGCTCCCGGGCAAGGGGGGTTGGCAGGGTTTTCCCATCCTCCCGCCGAACCAAAAGACGCAATGCAAGCTGCTCAAGGTCGGAAAAATCCAGGTAGCTTTTCTCCCGCTTTTTTTCCTCATACCGCAGGGCAAAGGACTGCACCAGCGCAAACAGCCGCGCAACCTTTGGGTGCAGGTCGCGCATATCGTCCCTGTGCTGCTCTGTGGTGGCGCAAAGCTGCCGTTCCCGCAGGTTTTTCACAATATCCTTGTACTCACCGCGCACCGCCGTAAGCCGGTCCTTCAGGGCGGTATCCTCAAATCCCCGCAGGGACCCTAAGCGGGCAAACCCGCTTTTTCTCAGGGCGGCATACAGCCCATCCCAGTCGCCGCTTTGTGCAAGCGAGAGCAGTGAAGCAGCATGGGTACGGTCGGCGGAAAAGGCGGGCAGGTACGCCTTAGTGAGCTTTTCATCCCCCATAATGGTGTCTGTCGCCCATTGAAGGGCGTCTTTTGCGTGGGAAAGCGCCTCACAGGCATAGTCCAGAATGCATTTGCCCCATTCGGTGTCGGTAAGCCCCCGCTCCGGGTCGTACTGGTCAAGCTTATCCTCAAACCAGCCGTCAAAAAAGGGGTGGGAGCGCACAAAGGCATAAAGGCGCTCCACCGTTTGGGCGAGCGCGCGGTCGTCCCGGGATGAGCTGACCAGCTCCACCAGCGCTAAAAAGGTGTCGTCGCCGGTTTGGTACGCCTCCTCTATCACCTCCGAGCAGGCTTCCCCGCGCATGAGCGCCAGCTCGTTTTCGTCACCGATGCGAAAATCCGCCGGGATATCGAGCTTTTGAAAGTTGCGTCGGATGAGGTTGAGGCAAAAGGAATGGATGGTGCCGATATGCGCCTTTTGCAACAGCATTTGCTGGCGGCGCAGACCGTAATCGTTGGGGCTTGCCAAAAGACGCTCCTCCAACGCCGCCTCCACACGCTCGCGGATCTCCGCCGCCGCCGCGTTTGAGAAGGTGGCAACCACCAGCGTATCCGCCGAGACCGGGTCGGCGGGGTCGGCAATCCGGCGGATTACCCGCTCCACCAGCACCGCCGTTTTACCGCTGCCCGCCGCCGCCGAGACTAACACGCTGCCGCCCCGCGCCTCGATTGCCGCCAGCTGCTCGGGTGTCCAGTTGCGTTTCATGATGTTTAAAACCCCTTTTTTTACGATTTATACGGCGCGAGCCCTGCCTGCCTAATGGTCGCCTTCCGACGATTCCCTGCCGGGCATATGCTCCGTCTCCGGTTCCATGCGGGAGAATATCTCCCCGGGCGGGATATCCTCCACGGCAATGGTATCGTCCCCCTCCTCATGGCCGCAGATGTGGGCAAACTCGCAGTACTGGCAAGGCGCGTAATCCCCGCCTTTGACCGGCACCGCGTCTATCCGTCCGCCGCGCAAACTCTCCGCCATATCCTCCACCAGCTTATCAATATGGCGGCGAAGCTTCCCCATATCCGCAAGGCTCGCCACCTTGGAGCGTTTATCGAGCATATCCACCTCGTTGCCGTCGTCATCCTGCACGCGAACCACCTTGGCGGGGATGAATATGCCCTGCCCGCCCCGTTCCATTCCCAGCACCGCCTCGGGGTCTTCCAGCAGCAGCCCGTTCATGCGCAGCTGCTTGGTCTTCTCCCCCTCCACCTCGGCTGGGTCGGCCTCCCGCCCCAGCTCGATTACGGGGTTTTGGGCGGGCATATACAGCACACCCGCGGGTATGCCGTCGGGGTAACGTTCGCTGCGGCAGACGGTAAACAGGTATAAAAGCATTTGCATATTCAGTCCGTAATACACATCCGAAAGGCTAAAGCTTTTTTGGCCCGACTTATAATCCACCACGCGCACATAGCGTTTGCCGCTGCGCTTCATGATATCCACCCGGTCAATTTTGCCCTCTACCCGCACCCGCATCCCTGTCGGGGTGACAAGCTCCACCGGCTTTACCTCACTATCGGCTTGAATAGGCAGCTCAAAGGCATCCGGCACAAAATCGCTTTGTGAAAACTCCGCCACCAGCTGTCGGATAAGCCTTGCCACGGTGGTGGAAAGGCGGGTGTACAGGTAAGAAAACCGCGCGGGCTTATCCTGCCCGCCGCCCATATGGGATAGGAGGTAAACCTCCAAAAGCCCGGCTATCTCCTTTTTGAGCGCGGCATCGCTCATCTCGTTTAGCTCCCCTATGGTGAAGCGGGAGAGCAGCTCCTGCAGGGCGTAATGGATGAGCGAGCCTGCCTCTAAGGGAGAAAGCTTTGCCTTCTCCCGCTTTTTTAAGCGGATGCCGTATTTGAGAAAATAAGAAAACCGGCACCGATAGTAGGTCTCAAGCCCCGTGGGCGAAAGGGTGATGCTCTCGCCGAACAGGCGCTTTGCAGCCTCGGCGTCCTCCACCGAAAAATGCAGCTTGCGGGCGCCTTCAACCAGCCGGCGGTACCGTTCTAGCTCCCCTCTTTCCTCAAACAGGGCGCAGAGCGCGGCGGTAAAGGGAGAATCCTCCCCCCCGTGGCGGGCGGCGGCGTGCAGAGCCGTCTCGGTGTTTACGATTGTCGCATCCTCACCCAGTGCGGATGTGTCGGAAAGGCGCAGTGCCGGGAACATGGCGAGAAGGCGGCGCACGATGAGGGAGGGAGTCATTGCCTCTCCCTTGACCCCCGCGCGGGAGAAGCTTACCTGCAGGTACTCGCTTGCCGCACTCAGCGCCTTGTAGGCAATAAACCGTTCCTCCACCGCCTTTTGCTCCCGCGCGCTTGCCAGCGCAAGCCCAAGGGCTATCAGTGTCTCGCGTTCGCTGTCGGTAAACAGCCCGCCGCCTTGGGGAATGAGGGGGAACACCCCCTCATTGGCGCCCAGAATCAATACCGCTTTGGGAGAAAAGGCGCGCACGCGTTCGGCGCTGCCCACCAGCACCTGATCGAGCGTCTGCGGGATGCTGCCGAGGTCATAGGAGCTTACCGCAAGGCGAAACAGCTCAAATGCCCGCCTGCCCGCAAGCTCGGTGGCGCCCAGTACGGCGGCAAAGGTATCGAGCACATTCATCAAAAGCTGCCATACCTGGCCTTTCTCCTGCGCTTGGTTGTGCCGCCCCGCCGCATGGTCTTTGGCAACCTCCTCTCCCAACCGCTCCTTTGCGCCGGAATCGCACAAAAAGGCGTATACCGCGCGGGCAAAGCCTTCCCCTGTTGTGGAGCGCAGGGCGTCAGACAGCTTCGCAAGCTGTCCGGCGACGCGCTCCCGCAGGTCGTTAAGCTGCTCGAGCTGGGCGCGGTCGGCATCGGTGGTTTCGTCTGCAAAGCCGCGGGGATGGCTTGTAAAGGGCGCGCACCATGCCCTTCCTCTGATATCCCACAGGTATACATAGTTTTCAAGCCGGGCAATTTCAAAGGCATCAAGCCCTCCCAGCCCGGTTTTGAGCATGGACAAAATGCTGTCGCTGTCAAAGCCCTGTGCCGCCTCCACTGCGTGCAGGGCGTACGCCGCCACCGGCGCGCGCTCGGCACTGTCGGTCATGTCGTAAAAATAGGGCAGACCATAGCGGGGGAACACCGATTCCAAGGCAGTGCGGTAGGAAGAAAGCTCGCGCGCTATGACTACAATATCCCGGTAACGGTACCCTCGCTCCCGCGCAAGCTCCGCTATCGAGGCGGCGCACACCTCCATCTCCTCATAGGGACCGGCGGCGGAGAATACCCGCACCTGCTCGCATTCCCCTGCATAAACGCTTTGGTTAAAGTCAAATATCCCCTGCTCCACCGCCGCAAGCTCCGGCTTATAAAAGCGGCGGGGCAAGGCCAAAACCTCCGGCGGCGCGACCTCTGTCCCGTTATCCAAGGCCATGCGCGTCAGGCGGTTTGCCAGAGTAATTACCGGGGAGAACAGCCCCATGCCATGGTGGCGGTCCTCCAGTCCATCCGCGCACAGGGCTATCGTGCAATCCTTTGCCGCTTGAACGATATGAGACAGCGTCTCAAGCTCCACGGCGGTAAAGCCCTTAAACTCATCCACAAACACCGCCGCATTCTCAAAAATGCCGCAGCCCGCAAGCAGACGGTTTGCGGCGGGCAGGTCGTCCAGCGGGTCGGCGTAGCCGCGCCCCAGCAGGGCCTCATATGCGCCGTAAATGAGTGCCAGCTCGTCCGTTTTTGCCTCCAGGGCGCTGTTATCCGTCCTCTCTCCCGCCTCGGCAAGGGCCTCGGGTGAAACCTGCGCGTTTTTAAACTCGGTAACCGCGTCCACCATGCTTTGTATAAACGCGGCGCTTGAGTAATGCCTATGGTATACCGCAAGGCTGTCGCGCACTTCATACAGCGCCACGCTCATTAACAGTCTGCGCCCGCAGTCGTCTATGTAGCGCTTTGCAAGCCCGCCGCAAGCGCGAAACACAAGGTTTGCAAGGCGCGTAAAGCTTACAACCTCCACCCCTATGCTGTTATTGGGGCCCAGGGCGTGGTACAATGCGCGTTCGCTCTCGAAAGAAAACTGCTCGGGCACCAGCAAAAACACCTTGGAATACCCGCCCTGCGCCGCCTCTGCCAATCGCTCGCGCACCCGGTGGGTTTTGCCGCTGCCCGAGCGGCCCAGAATAAGACGGAGCATACACCCCCGCCCCCCTTCCGTTTTTTATGATGCAAGCTGTCGATTCTTACTGTAAACAGGGTTTGCATTACCCATATTGTAGCACAAAACGCGCGCAAAAAGAACCGCACAAGGCTATTTTGGTGCCGGGGTTACGGGTATACTCCAAATAACCATACTTTTTGAGGGTAGTATTGTGCGCAAAAGATTATAATACTATTCTCCGATAAAAGTGTTGATAAAAATCCGCGTCAAAATCCATAAATTAAAGATTTTGACTTGATTCTTATACACTTTTTAATCGGAGAATAGTATAAGCCTAAAACGCCCCGTCCGCAAAAGCGGACGGGGCGTTTTGATGTATTACCTTATGAAGTAAAGCCTGCTATTTTAAAATATTGAGCAGTACGCCTGCGGCCACAGCGGAGCCGATAACACCCGCAACGTTGGGTCCCATGGCGTGCATGAGCAGGAAGTTACCTGGCTTAGCCTCCTGGCCAACCTTCTGGGATACACGCGCCGCCATCGGAACAGCGGAAACACCTGCGGAGCCGATCAGGGGGTTCACCTTACCCTTAGAGGTAATATACATCAGCTTGCCAAACAGCACGCCGCCGGCAGTGCCAAAGCAGAACGCGATAAGCCCAAGCACGATAATAAATAAAGTCTCCTGAGAAAGGAAGGTGGAAGCCTTGGTGGTGGCTCCGACGGTAACTCCCAGAAAAATTGTTATGATGTTCATCATCGCGTTCTGGGCGGTATCCACCAACCTGTTTACCACGCCGCTCTCTTTCAGAAGGTTGCCGAACATCAGCATACCGACAAGGGGTGCTGCATCCGGCAACAGCAGGGCAACAATAACCGTAACAAGAATTGGGAATACAACTTTCTCAAGCTTTGATACGGGGCGAAGCTGCTCCATAACCACCTGGCGTTCCTTCTTGGTGGTCAGTGCCTTCATAATAGGCGGCTGGATAATTGGCACCAGCGCCATGTAGGAATATGCCGCAACGGCGATGGAGCCTAGCAGGTCGGGCGCAAGCCTTGAGGTCAGCCAGATTGCGGTGGGACCGTCCGCACCGCCGATGATGCCGATGGAGCCGGCCTCGTTGGGCGCAAAGCCCAGCAGGATGGCGCCGAAGAAGGTGATAAAGATACCAAGCTGTGCCGCCGCGCCCAAAAGAAAGCTCTTGGGGTTCGCAATCAGAGGTCCGAAGTCGGTCATACAGCCGATACCAAGGAAAATAAGGGGCGGATAGATGCCGAGCTTAACGCCCTTATACAAATAGTCGAGCAAACCAAGCTGCGCACCATTCGCAATTTCCTCCGCGGTCTTAATGTCAAGCCCCGCCAGCGGCAGGTTTGCCAGCAGCATACCAAACGCGATGGGCAGCAGCAGAAGCGGCTCAAAACCCTTTGCGATTGCTAGATAAATGAGAACAAAGGAAATTAACAGCATCAGGGCGCTTTGCCATGTCAGCGCAGCAAAGCCGGAACCCTTTAGAATTTCCATGACAGTAGTGATAAATTCCTGAAACATGTTGGCTCATCCTTTCACGGTTAATGATTTGTCAGCTCAAAACACAAAAAAGAGTGAAAAAGCGCAAACTAGAAGGGGCGGGTGTTCTGCCAAATGCCCGCTGCTCTCCACTGGCTGCGCGGAGAAGCGGCGCGTTTTACACTGCGAACCGTATAGCCGCCCTGGGCGCCGGCGCCCATCATGCAGGCAACTGCGGCAGAAATCGCGGCAATCACCTCACCCGGTATGCCTTTTTCCACTACAGGGGTCTTCGCCGAAGCGGCCTTGTTCGGCTTGCCGCTTAGGGGCGGTTTGCCGGAGTCATCTTTTTTTTTGTTCAGTAGGCTGGACGCAATCTTGCCGTAAAGCATGAAAATAAGTGTTAGGCCAATCAGCGCCAAAAACACAATGGTAATGCCAACCAGAACGACGGACAGTGCGAACTCAATGCTTCCCATACCCGATATCTCCTCATCTTTTTTAATATTTTTCGTATCATTTGTCGCGGTGAAAGGTGTGTATGCTTATAGACAAAGAATACGCGCTATTCTCCGAACAGATGGCGGAAAATAAACCGAAATCAGAATTATTATACAACAGATCGTTGTTGAATACAACCTTTTAATAAATAAAAAATTAACAATCCCGTCAAAACTTCTTCATCTTCGACCAAAATTCCCACCCGTATTTTCCCCGCTTTTCACGCAAAAATTACCGCAACGCTTATCCTGCCATCCCGTTGAAACGGGGTAATACTAATCCCCTCAAAATGAGTCGATAAAAATCCGCGTGAAAACCCATAAATTAAAGCTTTTCACTTGATTTTATACTCTTTTAAATCGGATATTAGTATTATACTAACCCCCTAAAAATAGGGTATTAACATTACTGTTTCATTTATGATTTGCCGCTTACCAGCCGCTCGATGCTTCGGGGCGTTTTCCAGTTCTCCCGACCGATGCGTGAGGGCTGCAGCTCGATGCCAAAGCGATCCTCGAGCTCCCCTAACAGGGTAATCATGGCGAGAGAGTCAAGCAGGCCGCTGTCCAGCAGCTCGGTATCCTCCCCCAACTCGCCCGCAGCGCACCCGCAGACGCGGGCAAGCAGCAGGATCAGTTCATCCTTATCCATGCCAAAACCTTCTTGCTTTTTGACTTTTTGCTATCAAAGCATTAATACAGTTTTAAACTTAAAGTACCAAAACGTCAAAATAACTCCCCCTCCAAAGCGGGATAGTCAGTTTTCCCGTTTTCATTGAGCGGCAGCTGTGTAACCAACCTGACATGGCTCGGAACCATGTAGGGTGGCAGATACTCGCGCAAGGCGCGCGTGACCTCACCTGCCGTAAGCGCGCTGCCCCGCTCCGGCTGCACAAAGGCCGTCAGCCTTTGGCGGGTAAACGCCACGGCGCAGCGCGCCACCCCGCCAATGCGCAAAAGGTTAGCCTCAATATCTTGAGGCTCCAGCCGATACCCCCGGTATTTGACCTGACGGTCGGCGCGCCCTCCGCAGTAAAGCTGCCCGTTCTTACGGGTACCAAGGTCGCCGGTTAAAAAGGCGGGCTTTCCCCGCCAGAGGATAAAGCCACCCTGCTCGGCACCCGTATAGCCAGCCCCCACGCTTTTGCCCGTAATCAACAGCTGTCCCGTCTGCCCGTCCGGGCATTGCTCCAGCGCGTTATCCACAACACACACCTCTGTTCCGGCAATGGCATAGCCCACGGGCAGGGCTTTTGCAGCCGCCTCAGCTGGGGTTATCTCCTGAACCGTGACCGCGACAGTGGTTTCTGTAGGGCCATAGGCGTTGTAGACCCGCAGGTTCCCAAACCGTTCCCACAGCCTGCAAACCGTTTCGGGATGCAGCGTTTCGCCGCAAAAAAAGACGGTGTGCAGCTTTGGCAGCAAGGCGCCGCCAAAAGAGCGGTCGCTAAGACACAGCTCGGCAAACGAGGGGGTGAGCACCGCGGTTTGCGCGCCGCTGTGCTTAAGGCGCGTAAACAGCAGGGGAAAGTCTCGCTGAGCTTCTTGCTCCAGCACAAACAGCGTAGCACCCGACGAAAAGGCCGCGTAAAAATCCGCCACCGAAAGGTCAAAGGAAAAGGCCGCCTGATTAAGTATAACCTCTCCGTGCTTCCCGAAGCCATCGAGTTTACATAACTCTGCAACAAAGCACTCCAGATTATCCCGGGTGATTTTTACCCCCTTGGGTACGCCGGAGCTTCCTGAGGTAAAGCGGATGTAAAACACATCCCCCGGCTCCATGGCGTGGGGCTGCGACTCCCTCGCGGGGCAACCGCAGAGCCTCAAGAGCGTATTCGCGTCAAGAACCCTCATGCCCTCCAGCGCAATGGGGGATACCGCCAGCAGCAGCTGCGCGCCGCACTCCTCACGCATCTGTTTTGCACGGGCGGCGGGAACCGAGTCGTCCACCGGCACATAAGGGCACCCCGCGAGGGAGCACGCCAGAATGCACACGGGCATTAACGGCTGCTTATGCCCGTACACCATCACCGGGGAGTTGGGTCGGGTAAAGCCAAGCAGCTCCTGCGCAAGGCTGCTTGCCATATCTTCCAGTCTGCGGTAGGTTAATACGCCCTCCCGGCACACATAGGCGGGCGACTCCGCAAAGCGGCGGCAGTTGTGCAGAATTTCTTTAATCAGCATCGCAGTCCATGACCTCTTTAATCTCTGCCTTGGGAATAAGGCTGTGGTCGTACATCACGCGGGAGTGGTTATCAAGCACCAGTAGGCGCGCCACAGTCTCGCCAGTCTCCCGGCTTATGGCACGCTGGTACACCTTGCTTACCCGGTAATAATCCGCGCCCTCCTTTACAAAGCAGTGGTCTTCCTCCTCCACGCGGTAGCGGCAGTCAAAGGGTCTCTCGGCGCGCAGCTCGCCGCACAGGCTGCCCTCCTCCAACCACAGTGCCAGCTGTACGGTTTGCCCTGTGTTGTTGCAAAAGCGGTAATCCACATTCTTATAGAACACCGAGGTTCCTGTGCCAAAGGGGACACGCCGCCCGCTGTCGGGAAACAGCGCGTCGCTGTGGTGGTGCAGCTCGGTCACGGTCAGGGGGCTGTTAAGCACCAGCCAGTGAACCATATTGGCAAGCTGGCATAGTCCCCCGCCCACATCACTGTGAGGCTTACCCTTTACAATGGTCAGCCCCTCCTGGTACCCCTTGCGCGCCGAGACGCTGCCAATCATCCGCCAGAACGAGAAGGTTTGCCCCTGGGCAATCATCAACCCGTTTATTTTATCCGCCGCAATACCAAGGTTATTTACCTTGTTGTGCTGTAAGCGCATATCCACCCCCTCCAGCTGCCGCAGGAGCTGGGAACGATGTCCTTTAACGATATGGGGCAGCAGCTCCCCCGAGCGGCGGCGGGCAAACCGTTCACGCGAAAACAAATCCTTTATATCCCGCCGCAAAAATTCCTTGCGCAGGGACAGCGCATAAAAAACCGGCCCATATTCACAAAGCAGGCGACGCTTCTTCGTCAAGATAATCATCTCCCTTTTCCGTTAACGGCTGAGCTTATAATAAAAAATCGCGAGCTGGGTGCGGTCTCGCAGGCTCAGCTTTTCTAGGATTACGCTGACGCTGTTGCGCACCGTACCCTCTCCCAGATACAGCCGCGCCGCAATCTCCTTGTTGGATAACCCCTCGGCTACCAGTGTTACCAGCTCTGTTTCTTTATCCGTAAGACCAAACGCGGCAAGGCTTTTCTCGCCGCCGTGATTCATAAGGTGGGGGATTTTTGCCACGATGTCGGTGCCAAACACCGTCTGCCCGCTGTAAACGGCCCGCAGTGCGGGAACAATGCCCTCAAAGTCCTGCTTGAGGATATAGCCCTTCGCGCCGATTTTCAGTGCGCGGACGATATATTCATCATCCGCGAAGGTGGTTAAAAACAGAATACGCGCATCGGGGTGTACGGCAAGAATCCGCTCGGCCGCCTCAAGCCCCGTCATACCGTCCATGCGGATATCCATCAGCAGAATGTCGGGGGCAAGGCGGTCATACAGCTCCACGGCCTCCGTACCGTTTGCCCCTGTTCCCGCCACCTCCACCCCGCTGCCCGCGGTGACAATCGTCACCAGAGAAAGCGCCACCAGGCGGTCGTCGTCCACAATCGCTATGCGCATCACACCCTGTCCCCCTTCCCTAAACGTTTCTCCTCCGGCGGCCCGTCCTTTGCCACGCTTACAAATACCTCAAAGCCCTTTCCCGCCTCAAACCCTCTGCGAATATTCAGATACCCGCCCAGTGTCTCCACCCTTTCGCGGATATTCTTAAGCCCCATGCCTTCACTGTACGAGTCATCGCGAAAGGGCATTCCCGTCTCGTGGCCCTTTGTGCCGTTATCCCTCACCACCAGCTGGTAAAACGCCGGGTGCTCGTGTACCGCAACCTCCACCCGGGAGGCGTTTGAATGCTTTGCCACATTAGAAAGCGATTCCTTGACAATCAGCGTAAAGGCGTATTTTACCTGTCGGTTCGGGTCCTCCTCCACATCGTAATCCAGCGTCATGGCACAGAAGGTAAAGCGGTCGCACAGCTTGGTGAGCTCCGCAAACAGGTCAAAGGCTTCGTCATGCAGGTTGTGTATGGCGCTGCGCACACTGTCCATCCCCTGCGACAGCGTGTCCTTTAACCGCATAAGGCCTTCTCTTTGGGGGCTTTCGGGGGTGACGGCAAGCAGCGCCCCGATTTGCAGGATAGAGCTTGAGAGCAGGTGCCCCACGGTGTCGTGCATCTCACGGGCAATGCGGTTGCGTTCCTCCAGCGTGGCAAGGTTTACTTCATATTCCTGTTTTTCTAAAAGCTCACGGTTTTTTGCGGTAAGCCCGGTTAACAGCTCCTTGGTGTCGTCTCGCAGCAGGTTGTTCTCCCGCCTTTGCCGCCCAAGCCTTTGCGCCTGCCACTTCATAATTGCCGAAAGCGCGGTGTATATCAAAACGATTGCAAGCATGACGGGCTGGGACTCTGCAAAATGTATGGCAAAGGGCAGTACGAGCAGTGCCAGCGACCAGCGTGGCCTTGCATCCCACGCGTCGTAGCTTGTAAGGGGCAAAAAGTAGAGAAGGGGGAAATAAAACGCCCCCGCCACCGCAAACACGGCGACCACTCCAGCCTTTGCTCCGTCCTTACGCACGATTTCGCACAGTGCGGAGGCGGTAATGGCCGCCAGCAGCGGAACAACCGCGTATGGACCGTTTTGCTGCTGGCAATAGATTGAAATGCAAAGCGCAAGCAGCATCATCTTATTAATAATCGCGTTCATCGGGTAACCCCTACTCCCTTCCGCACCGTTGAATATCGCGGCTGCGCCGCGGTGTTGATACAAAAACATCTTAGCATAAATTGTTAATTATCACAATCAAAAACAACCGAACGGGTTATAACCGGCATGACATTTGTCACAATAAATCGGGATGCGGCTCACTGTTATCCCGCCCGGAGAAGCGCTACAATAGGGATAAAGAATATGTAATACTAATCTCCTCAAAAAGAGTCGATAAAAATCCGCGTGAAAACCCATAAATTAAAGCTTTTCACTTGATTTTTATACTCTTTTAAATCGGATATTAGTATAATATGGGGAAAGGATTGAATCGTCATGATAATTAAAGCACAAAACCTGGTTAAGCGGTACGGCGACCTGATTGCGCTGGACCATCTGAATCTGGAGGTAGGCGAGGGGGAGGTTTTCGGGCTGCTTGGACCAAACGGCTCGGGCAAAACCACCGCCATCAACTGCCTTCTATCCCTGCTTAGCTACGACAAGGGCGATATCGAGCTGTTCGGCAAGCCCATGAGCCCTTCCGCTTACGATATTAAGCGGGATATCGGCGTTATAATGCAAAACGTAGCGGTGTTTGACGAGCTGACGGTATACGACAACATCACCTATTTTTGCGGGCTGTATATCACAAACAAAAAGCAGCGCGAGGCGCTGGTGGATGAGGCCATTGACTTTGTAGGGCTCAACGATTTTCGCAAATTTTACCCTAAAAAGCTCAGCGGCGGGCTTTTGCGCCGCCTGAACATCGCCTGCGGCATTGCGCACAAACCAAAGCTCATTATACTAGACGAGCCCACCGTGGCGGTGGACCCCCAGAGCCGCAACAACATCCTTGAGGGCATTCAGCGCCTTAACCGCGAGGGTGCCACCGTGGTTTATACCTCCCATTACATGGAGGAGGTGGAGCAGATCTGCTCCCGCATTGCCATTATGGATAAGGGGCGCGTGGTGGCCGCCGGAACCAAGGAGGAGCTAAAATCCCTTATTAAAACCGGCGAGAAGATAACCGTCGAGGTCTTTGGCACTAGCTGCGAGGCGGCAGAGGCGGGCATTAAGACCCTGCCCGGCATAAGCAGCGCCCGCTGCGACGGGGAGGTTTTGCACATTAAATCCCAGCGGGGCAAAAACAGCCTTGCAAGCGTTTTGGATTACCTGAACACCCACAACATCGGCTACGGCAAGATATTCTGCGAGCTGCCCACCCTCAACGACGTGTTCCTTGAGATAACGGGCAAGCAGCTGCGCGATTAAGGGAGGAAAAACCGTATGTTCGCACACATCTATTTTTATCGGCTTAAGTACATCCTGCGCGATTATCAGAACCTGTTTTGGACCGCGGCATTCCCTCTTATTCTGGCGACGCTATTTGGCCTTGCCTTTAGCAACCTCAATAGCGCCGAGACCTTCTCACTCACCCCCGTCGCGGTGGTGGATAACGCGGCCTACAAGACAAACGCTGTCTTTCAAGCCGCACTTACCTCCGACACGGTGGACGAAGGCCTGTTTAAGATTACCCTGTGTAACAAGGCCGAGGCCGAACGGCTTTTGCAGGACAATACCGTTCTGGGCATTCTGGAGCTTAGCTCGGAGGATTCGCTCACCGTTACGGTGCGGCAATCCGGCATACGGCAGAGCATTATTAAGAGCTTTGCCGATACCTACCTGCAAACAACCAGTTCCTATCTCACTGTAGCAAAGACCAACCCCCTTGCCCTGCAAAACATCCGACCAAGCGGTGATTATAACGCCATAGCCGATGTCCCCTTAAAGAATAATCTCGACAACGTGATGGTGTATTACTTTGCCCTGATTGCCATGGCATGCATGTACGGCAGCTTTCAGGGGTTAGCGGCAGTATACGACGCCCAGGCAAACCAGTCTGAGGTAGCCGCACGGGCAAGCATTGCGCCGGTTCACAAGCTTAAGCTGTTTGGCGCCTACCTCAGCGCGGCGTTAACGGTGCAGATTGCCTCGGTGCTTCTCCTAATAGGGTACCTGCACTTTGTCATTGGCATTGATTTTGGCGTAAAGGTGGGCTGGACGCTGCTTGCGGTTGTAATTAGCAGTGGTATGGGCGTAACCTTCGGGGCGTTTATCAGCGCGCTGCTAAAGCAGCAGCAGGGTCTTAAAATAGCCGTTATCATCGCAATATCCATGGTGTGCTCCTTTCTCGCGGGGCTTATGTACCGAGATATGAAATACCTTGTGCAAAAGCATGTGCCCATCTTGGGCTGGCTAAACCCCGCAAACCTGATAGCCGACGCATTTTACGCGCTGTATTATTACGACACGCTCAACCGTTATCTGCTTAATATCGGTATGCTCACGGCCTTCTCGGCGCTATTCTTCGGGGTGGTTTACTTGATTATGAGGAGGCAGAAGTATGCAAGTCTTTAAGGTTTATTTTAAGATTATACAAAAAAACCTCTCGGGAATCATGATCTATTTTATGATTTTCCTGGCACTTTCCGTCCTCTTCTCTATCACTGCTCCCGCGCAGAATGATGCCGGCTTTGTCCAGAGCAAATCGCGCATAGCGGTAATAAACGAGGACGACGCGCAGTTTTCACAGTCACTGGAGCAGTACCTTGGCGAAACTCAAATTATCGTTCCGCTTAGCCATGACAGCGAGAGTCTGCTGGACGCGCTGTTCATCGGCGATATTTCGTACATCCTGCGCATCCCCAAGGGCTTTTCCGAGAATTTTTTAAATGGCAGCAACACCGTTACACTCGAAAAAACCACGGCGCCCGACTCCCTCACCGCCCTCCAGATCGACTTCATGATTAACCGGTATTTGAGCATTGCGGGGGTCTACACCAGCGCGCTGCCCGATATTGACGCGGGTACCCTCAAGGAGTATATCTCCGCCGACCTTGCCAAGGAGGCAACCGTGGTTGTTCCCTCCGACAACAAGCCCCGGATGCAATCCTCCGGGCTCTACAATTATTTTATGTACTTCTCGTATGCCAGCATGGCCATTATCGTGTTGGGTGTAACCACTATTCTGCTGGTGTTTAACAACCGTGAGCTAAAGCGTCGCAACCTTGCCTCCCCCATGCCCGGTCTGAGCATGAATCTGCAGCTGGTACTGGGCAACGTGGTATTCTCCCTTGTGGCGTGGGGTATCGTCTCCGCAATCGGTCTGCTGCTTTACCCGCCGGATTCGTTTGCCCAGGCGGCGCCGCTTCTACTCAACGCATTGGCTTACACCTTCGTTTGCCTTTCCGCCGCGATGCTCATCGGGGTGCTTATTAAGAGCCGAAACGCCCAGTCGGCGATTGCCACTGTTTTATCACTGGGGCTTTGCTTTCTTTCGGGTGTATTTGTCCCCCGCGAGCTGTTGGGGGATACGGTTCTCACCATCGCAAGCTTTACCCCAGCCTATTGGTATGTGGGCGCTATCGCAGAATTTGCAAACGGCTTTTCAGACTCCGCCGTCATCTCCCTGCTCATCCAACTGGGGTACGCTGTTACGCTCTTGGTGGTTTCCCTTGCCGTTTCGCGGCATAAGGCAGCCGAGAGCCAATAAACTCCGCTGCTTCTCCACGGGTGCAGCTATGGCTTGGTTGTCGGCTCTATCCGGTTTCTGGCCCCAATAGCCGCGTAACGCCTAACACAAAACCACACACCGGCCGTTTGGCCCATGTGTGGTTTTGTTCCTGTGCGACTTATATTATGCTTTACGCGCTTTCGCCGAAGGTTCTTCGTCACACAAACCGTGCTTCGTTTGCCCTTGCTTTGAGCTGGGTGCAGGGTGTCCCTGCCTCGCTTTTACTAAATTGCTTACTTTTCTCGAACAAGAAAAGTAAGCCGCCTGTCGGCGCGGGTGCCGACGTTCCAACAATTTAATGATGATTACCTAAAAACCGACCAAACACGAAGTTTATAAGGTCGGTTTTGGAAACTCCTATAGACCATAGCATGGTAGATAAAAACCAGCATGAAAACCCATAAGCAAAAGCGGTTTACTTGATATTTATACACTTTTAAATCGTTTCTTCGTATAAAATCAAGGCCTAACACCCCTTTCATCCCCCCGCAAAAAAGGGTATAATAAAGATACTTGATAAACCGCGTTTTGGGATAAGACGTGTGTACAAAAGGATGAAATTTGCCATGAGCGCCACCGCGAAGCGGGCGTACCAAACAGAACTTGATGAGCTCCTTCGAGCAAACGCGGGCAGGACACCCACCCTCATGCTGCATGTTTGCTGTGCGCCCTGCGCAAGCTATGTGCTGGAATACCTCTCGCCCTATTTTATGATTACGGCGTATTACGACAACCCCAACATCGCCCCCCCGGAGGAGTATTATAAGCGGCTGGAGGAATTAAAGCGTCTCATTACCCTCATGCCCCTGCAAAACCCGGTGAGGCTCATTGAGGGAGCCTATGACCCCGAACGGTTTTATTCCCGCGTAACGGGTCTTGAGCAGGAGCCGGAGGGCGGCGCGCGCTGTAGCGCCTGCTTTGAGCTGCGCTTGGGAGAAACGGCGCGGCTTGCAAAGGAAACGGGTTGCGAATACTTTGCGTCCACCCTTTCCATCAGTCCGCATAAGGATGCCGGGCGGCTTGGGGCTATTGGCGACGCGCTGGCAAGCAGGTACGGCGTAGCGCACCTGCCATCCGATTTTAAAAAGCGGGGAGGCTACCAGCGCTCCACCCAGCTATGCGCCCAATACGGCATTTACCGCCAGAGCTTTTGCGGCTGCGCGTTTTCGCTAACAGCCCGCTAAAGCTCTGGCGCGCCGATACTGCGCTTTGGCGGGCGGCAAGCCCCCCAGGGCGCGTTGCTTTTTTAGGTTTCCTTGAGAGCGTCCACCCGCTTGCACGCGGAGGGACGCCCTTTTTAACCAACCCAAACCAGTATGGTTTTAAACCTGTTTGCACTATTCTTATCAGATAGTATAAATACAAACTTGCGGGCATAGAATGGGTATGTTGTTTGCGTTGGGCAAAACAGCGGATGAAGTTAAAATTTTATGTGGATAATAGATAAACCTCGGCATATATAAACTGTAAAGTTAATTTAAATTCACCAAAAAACACTTGAAAACAGGAAATATTGTGGTAGAATAATAACAACACTTCACCCATTTGCATCAAACAAGCAAAAATGGATAAAAAGGAATGGCTAGAGATGACAACCGAACAGCAGGATTTAAGCTTGCCCACATACCTGTTTCATCAGGGCACAAACTATCGCGCTTACGAGCTGCTGGGCTGCCGTCTGACCGGGGAGGGCGCGGTGTTTCGCGTCTGGGCGCCCGGCGCCGCCGCTGTCTCGGTAACGGGCGACTTCAATAGCTGGTCGCCTGACGCTAGCCCCATGACGCGCCGAAACAGCGAGGGGCTGTGGGAATGCCTGATAGAGAATATAAAGCAATACGACATTTACAAATACTGTGTGACAGATCAAAACGGGGATACGCACATGAAGGCCGACCCCTATGCCTTTCACAGCGAAACGCGCCCGAAAAACGCCTCGAAGGTCTACGAGCTTGCGGGCTATCTGTGGCACGACGGGGATTGGCTTGCGCGTCGTCAGGGCATCGATGCGCTCAAGCAGCCCATGAACATCTACGAGGTGCATTTAGGCTCCTTCCGGCGCAACCCCGACGGCAGCCTGCTAAGCTATGAGATGCTGGCGGATACGCTGATTGCCTATGTCAAAGAGATGGGCTATACCCATATTGAGATTATGCCCGTCACCGAGCATCCCTTTGACGGTTCCTGGGGCTATCAGGTCACCGGGTATTTTGCCCCCACCTCGCGGTACGGTACCCCTCATAGCTTTATGCGGTTTGTGGACCGCTTTCACCAGGCGGGCATTGGCGTAATTATGGACTGGGTGCCGGCGCATTTTCCCAAGGATGAACACGGCCTGTATGAGTTTGACGGCGGAATATGCTATGAGTACGGCGAGCGAGCCAAGATGGAGAACGAGGGCTGGGGAACGCGTGTCTTTGATTTTGGCAAGAATGAGGTTCGCTCCTTTTTAATCTCAAGCGCTATGTTTTGGTTTGATAAATATCACATTGACGGTCTGCGGGTGGATGCCGTGGCCTCAATGATCTATTTGGATTACTGCCGCGAAGAAGGGCAATGGCAGCCCAACCGGCTGGGCGGACGGGAAAACCTGGAGGCGGTCGAGCTGGTGCGCCTTTTAAATAAGGCGGTGCTTGAGGGCTACCCCGGCGCGCTGATGATAGCCGAGGAATCCACCGCTTGGCCGCTTGTGACCAAGCCGCCCAGCGCTACGGGTACCCCGCCCTACAACGGCGGTCTTGGCTTTAGCCTGAAATGGAATATGGGCTGGATGAACGACATCCTTCGCTACATCGCCACCGACCCGCTGTTTCGCGGCGAGAGCCACGGCAAGCTCACCTTTTCGTTTGTATACGCCTTTTCTGAGAATTACGTCCTGCCTATCTCTCACGATGAGGTGGTACACGGCAAATGCTCCCTGCTTTCCAAAATGCCGGGGGAATACGACCAGAAATTCGACGCCATGCGCGGCTTTTTTGCCTATATGATAGCGCATCCCGGCAAAAAGCTGCTGTTTATGGGGCAGGAATTCGGGCAGTTTATTGAGTGGAACTTTAAGCAGGGGCTTGACTGGCTGCTGCTCGGCTACGACCGCCATCGCCAGCTGCGGGAGTTTGTAAAGCGCCTCAACCGCGTTTACCTGGAGTACCCCGCCCTTTGGCGGCACGATTTTGAGCCTGAGGGCTTTGCATGGATTGCGGGGGACGACGTATCACACAGTGTCATCTCCTTCCGGCGCTTTGACGGCGACGGCGGGGAGCTTTTGTGTGTGTGCAGCTTTACCCCGGTGGAGCGCAAGGGCTACCGCGTGGGCGTGCCCCGCGCGGGGCGTTATGGGGTGCTAATAGACAGCGGCGCGCCGGAATACGGCGGCACCGTCGGCCCGCGCCCAGTGTGCTACGACGCAAAATCTCAAATGATGCACGGACAACCCTATTCCGTGGCGGTGGATCTCGCCCCCTGCGGTGTCCTGTACCTCAGGCCGCCGAAGCCCCCGGACAAAGGCTGAACCCTTTCACTTTGCTGTTATCCGCTTCACAAGTGAATAATGTATAATGACTAAAAAATCAAGTTAAGCAAAGTTGAAAGCTGCCCGTCCCCAGCATCGGCTTAACCCGCTTTTAAAAAGTTTACCCTTTTAAATACGCTTTACCTAACCTTCTTTTTTCTATCTTCTTGCGGCTAAGCCGCGACACAATTTTTATGGCGCATACCGCCCTTTTGGCGTAGGCGCTGAAAAGGAATGATCGCTATGATTCGTAAAAAGGAATGGATTGCAATGCTGCTGGCGGGAGGGCAGGGCAGCCGGCTGCATGTCCTCACCAAAAAGCTTGCAAAGCCCGCCGTACCCTACGGGGGCAAATACCGCATTATCGACTTTACGCTCTCTAACTGTGTCAATTCCGGCATTGATACCGTCGGGGTGCTCACCCAGTATCAGCCGCTGGAGCTTAACGAGTACATCGGCAACGGTCAGCCGTGGGATTTGGATCGCAGCCGGGGCGGGGTGCATGTGCTGTCCCCCTACCAGAAGGCTACCGGCTCGGACTGGTATTCCGGCACCGCAAACGCCATCTATCAAAACATTCATTTTATTGAGGGGTATGACCCCGAATACATTGCCATCCTGTCCGGCGACCATATCTACAAAATGGATTATGAAAAGATGCTCGACTTTCATAAAGAAAAAAACGCGGACTGCACCATCGCGGTGATTACCGTACCGTGGGAGGAGGCCTCGCGCTTTGGCATCCTTGACGCGGATGATGACTACAAGATTCGCGAGTTTGCCGAAAAGCCAAAGCAGCCAAAAAGCAACCTCGCCTCCATGGGCGTGTATATCTTTAACTGGAAGATGCTGCGCCAGTACTTAGAAAGCAACGAACGGGACAGCGCCGCCTCCAAGGATTTTGGAAAGGACATCATCCCCTCCATGCTCGCCGACGGGCAGAGGATGTTCGCCTACCCCTTTTCCGGCTACTGGAAGGATGTGGGAACCATCGACAGCCTGTGGGAGGCTAATATGGACCTGCTAAACCCCAAGGTTCCCCTTGAGCTTCACGACCCGTCATGGAAAATCTATTCCCGCAACCCGGTTATGCCCCCACATTATTGCGGCATGGGCTCCTGTGTGCAAAACGCGATTGTTGCCGAGGGCTGCAATATCTTTGGCAAGGTGGATTTCTCGGTGCTGTTTGCGGGTGTGACGGTGGAGGAGGGCGCCGTGGTGCGCGACAGCATTGTCATGCCGGGCGCGACCATTAAAAAAGGCGCGTCGGTGCAATATGCCATTATCGCGGAGGATGCGGTCATTGGCGAGGGCTGCGCGGTGGGCAAGCGCCCGGAGCAGGTGGAGAATAAGGACGATTGGGGCATTGCCGTGGTGGGCAGCGGCGCGGTGCTAACGGAAAACAGCGCGGTACTGCCCCGTGAGATGATAGACGCCGACCGCAGCTAACATATACCTTACAGCGCGGTTTTGTATCCGCTGGTGTTATAGGATATTGAAATTTTCAAAAACCAAATTTTAAGCTTTTTAAAGTAGTCGTTTTTTAGGTAATCTTACTTTTTTCCCAAACCTGCCACACAAGGCTACTTTGGTGCTGGGTTACGGGGGATACTCGTTAAGGCTTTACTAACCCGGTTTTAAAAACAAGAGCAATCGGCCGCACAGCCGCGTAGCCTATTGCCGCCGCACGGTTTCTTGAAGCGTTTTATTCAAAGTTGGTATTACAATCAAAAAAGGGATGGTCATGATGATGCAAGACGGAAAAAAGGTGCTTGGCATAATATTTTCAAATATGCACGACGAAATGCTGCGGGAGCTTACCGAACGCAGGACAATGGCCTCCGTACCCTTTGGGGGACGCTACCGCTTTATTGATTTTGCCCTCTCTTCCTTTGTTAACTCCAACATTCAGTCGGTGGGCGTTATTACAAAAAGCAACTATCAGTCGCTTATGGATCATCTGGGCTCCGGACGGGAATGGGACCTTGCGCGCAAGCGGGAGGGCTTGTTCATCCTGCCGCCCTTCGGCAACGCGGGCGCCGGCATTTATCGGGGACGCATTGAGGCGCTCTCGGGCATACTGGGCTTTATCCGCCATTCCTCCGCACGGTACGTGGCGCTGGCGGACTGCGACACCATCTGCAACATCGATGTACGCGAGGTGGTTGCAGCCCATATTGAGAAGGAAGCCGAGATAACCATTGTATACCAGAAAAAAACCCTTACCCCCGATAACGCGCGGGATGCCACCATACTCTCTTGCGATGCCTCGGGGAGGGTGCGCGACGTTATGCTGACCCCTGATGTTGGCGGGGAGCGGTTTGTGTCGCTGAACTTAATGGTGATGGAGAAGCTGCTGCTCGAACGCTTGGTGGTGGAGAACATGAGCCGCAACCTGTACAGCCTGGAACGGGACGTGTTACAGGCACGCGCTTCGCAGCTTAAAATTTATGGCTATGAATATACGCGGTTTTGCGCTAAAATAGATAGTATGAGGGACTACTACGACGCAAATATGCTGATGCTGCGCAAAGAGGTGCGTGACGAGCTGTTTTTGCCCCATCGCCCGATCTATACCAAGGTGCGCGACGACATGCCCGCAAGGTATGGGCTAAACGCCCAGGTTACGAACTCCCTGATTGCCGACGGCTGCACGATTGAGGGCGAGGTGGAAAACTCCATCCTGTTCCGCGGGGTAACGGTTGGCAAGGGCGCGAAGGTGCAAAACTCCATCATCATGCAGGATACGTCGGTGGGCGATAAGAGTGTGCTTGGCTACTGCATTACCGACAAGGACGTTACCATTAAGGATAACCGCACACTGATGGGTTACCTGTCTTATCCGGTCTTTATCGCCAAGGGCAGCGTGGTATAATACTAATCTCCTCAAAAAGTGTAGAAGGGCAGCTAAAATCCGCGTGAAAGCCCATAGGCCAAGGCTTTTCACTTGTTTTTAACACTTTTGCATCGGATATTAGTATAATAATTACCCGCTTCTAGCCAAAGCAGGTATGGTGCGTCGGGGCGGCATAGCGCCGCTCCGTTGCATTATATACAGTATAGTATTAAAGCGCGGGGAGACCTCGCAGACAAAAGGCTTTAGAAAAATGAGAATAGTAAATGATGAGTTGCGTAGAGCACCGAAAGGGGAAAAGGAGTATTGTCATGAACGAGACAACCGGGAGACAACAAACGGCAGGAAAACGTCCGTCATTACGAGTAAAAGCAAAACCTGCTGTCATAAAGGAGGAAGAAACTATGCCGTCGCCCTGTGAGGAAGAGACCATGCCGTTGACCGGCGGGGAAGAAGCTGCACCGGCAACGTTTTCTGTATTGCTGTGTGCAAGCGAGGCACAACCATATATTGCTTCAGGCGGGCTTGCCGATGTGGCAGGGGCCCTGCCGAAGGCACTGCACGCGCTGGGAGTGGATTGCCGCGTCATTCTGCCGCTGTACGGCGGCATTAAGCCGGAGCTGCGCAAAACACTCACATTCGTCGCGAGCTTTGATGTGGAGCTTGGCTGGCGCAAGCAATATTGCGGCATTTTTAAGGCCGAGTACAACAATGTAACCTATTATTTTGTGGATAACGAATACTATTTTAAACGCGACGGGCTGTATGGCTATGTGGATGACGGCGAGCGCTTTGCGTTTTTCTCCCGCGCGATTGTGGAAACCATGGGGCGCATCGGGTTCTACCCGAATATTTTGCACCTCAACGACTGGCAGACGGCGCTTGCGCCGGTATACCTTAACCTGCTTTACCGGGGGCAGGAGAAATACCGGGGCATCCGCACGGTGTTTACCATACACAACATTCAATATCAGGGCGAGTATGACAAGTGGATTCTGGGCGATGTTTTTGGTCTTGCGCCTCAGGATGAGCGCATTCTTGAGTTTAACGGCTGCTTAAACCTGATGAAGGGCGCCATTGAGTCCAGCGACCGCGTCACCACCGTCAGCCCCACCTACGCCCGGGAGATTATGGACCCGTGGTTTTCTCATGGGCTGGATAGCTTTTTACAGGCGCGCTCCTTTAAGCTCTCGGGCATTTTAAACGGGCTGGATGTCACAAAGTTCAACCCCGCCGCCGACCCGATGCTCTTTGAGACCTACGACGGGGAAAGCCTTGAAAAGAAGCGGCTCAACAAGCAAAAGCTGCTGGAGGCCCTCTCTATGGATGTGAAGGAGAGTACCCCCATGATCTCCATGGTGACCCGGCTTGTCTCCCATAAGGGGCTTGACCTTGTTCGCTACGCCTTTGATGATATGATGTTCTTGGGCGCGCAGATTGTGGTGCTTGGCTCGGGTGAATACGAGTACGAGGAGTTTTTCCGCGCCATGCAGGATAAGCATCCGGGCAGTGTGCGCTTTATCGCCGGCTTTGTGCCGGATCTTGCGCAGAAGATCTACGCGGGTGCGGATATCTTTTTAATGCCCTCGCGCAGCGAGCCCTGCGGTCTTGCGCAGATGATTGCCGCCCGCTACGGCACCATCCCCGTCGTGCGGGAAACCGGAGGCTTAAAGGATACCATCCGCGACTGGGGCGGACGAAACGGTAACGGCTTTACCTTTAAGACCTACAACGCCCACGATATGCTGGGGGCGGTGCGCCGCGCCTGTGAATGCTATCGCACCCCTGAGGTATGGAGCGAGGTGCAGCAGGCGGCGATGCGCACCGACTTTTCGTGGGATAAATCTGCCCGGGAGTATGAATCGCTGTACCGTTCGATATAGAATATTAAAAAAAGTAGCAAACAACAAAGCCGCAGGCCCCAAAATCTTGGGCTTGCGGCTTTTCTTATACTATTATCCGATTAAAAAGTGTGGAACTATAGATAAATATCCGCGTGAAAACCCATAAGCCAATGCTTTCAATTCGAACAGTAGATTTATCATAAATCACTAGTCCGGCTTGGGTGCCGTATCCGGCGACGCATCCCGAACGGCTCCTGCTAAAGCAATACCCTGTGCCTCGGCACGGCGTACCTCAAGGTTTGTAATGCGGTCGGCGATTTCGCGGAACACGGGAGCGGAATAATCGCCGCCGGAGTCCTTGCCTTCGTTAAGCACCACAATAACATACCGCGGATCCTCCGCGGGGAAAAAGCCTGAAAACCACGCATGGACTATCTCCTGCTTATCCTCGTTGTACACCCCCGTTTGGGCGGAACCGGTTTTGCCGCCCGCGCCGCCCTTGGCAGGTCTTGCGTTGGTGCCGCTGCCCTGCTCCACCACGCTGACCATCAGCTGGCGCACCGTACGGGCGGTATCCTCCGGCAGCAGCCGGTAGGACTCCGAGGCCTCGAAGGGGGTCTCCACCATCGCCCCCTGCTTATCCGATATCCCCTCCACCAGCGAAGGGTAAACCATGTAGCCGCCGTTTGCAAAAACCGAGATCATCTTGGCAATCTGCACCGGGGTAGCCGTCAGCTCTCCCTGACCGAAGGCAAAGTTTGCAAGCACCGCGTTGTTTTGCAGGCTTGCCATTGTGGGCAGGGTGCCCTCCGCGGTTTTTAAGCCGTCGCAAAGGATATCCGATTTGCCAAAGCCCAGCATTACCGCCATTTCATACACGTTGTCATAGCCCGTCTCCCGTGCGAGGTTAATAAAATAAGGGTTGCAGGAGTGCTCCAGCGCCCCCCATAAATCCAGCTCGCCGTGCCCCGCGCGGTTATGGCAGAAGAAGTTGAGCCCGTCGATATTAATGCTGCCCTCGCAGGTATATTTATAATCGGTGGATATGCCTGCCTCCAGTGCCGCCGCCACTCCGGACAGCTTAAAGGTGGAGCCTACGTTGTATGCGGCAAAGCACCGGTTAATCAGCGGCGAGTCGGGGTTATCCAGGCTTGCCGCGATATTGGTGGGGGTAAAGTCAGGGAATGAGGCGACCGCGCGCAGCTTTCCCGTCGCGGCCTCCATCACCACCACCGCTCCTTTGGAAATGAGCTTTCCCCCCTCCTCCTCGGCAATCTTCTGCATTTCAGAATCAATGGTGAGCACCACGCCCTGCTTATTGGCGTAGTTATTTCGTTTGACCTCCGGCGGTACGTTTACCAGGGGGCGGCGCAGGGCATCCACCGTATAGGTAACCCCCAGACTGCCGCTGTTTTTGGTTAACAGCTCGTTATATGCCCTTTCAATTCCATAAGCCCCCTGCCCGTCACCGTCAAGATGCCCCACCACATGGGCGGCGAGCTGATCCTTGGCATACCGCTCCTTGACGGTGAACACCGTAATCCCTTGGGCGTAGATGTAGGGGGAGTCAAACCGCTGCACAAAGGGCTTGCCGCTTTCAAACAAGGGCATAAGCTTCGTGCGCGCGTCCATATCCAACGATCTGGTCAGCGCGGCGGCGGCCTCATCGCAGGGCAGCACACTCAGGCGGTAGCCCTCGGTTTCGTTAACCAGAGGCTCAAAATTACAGTCGTAGATCATGCCCCTGCTCTCATCCACCGTAAGTGTATAGGAGCTTTGTGCCTTAGCCACCGCCTGCAAATCCTCCCCCGTTGCTACCAGAAAGATGCGAAGGAACACGAGAGAAAAACCTAATATCAGGACACAAAACAGCGCGGCAACGCGTTTTTGCGCGTTGGTCAGGCTGGTTTCACTCATAAAAAATCACCCCATTTCATTATGGGGTGATTTGTGCTGTTCAATACAAAAATTCATATTCGTATAAAAAATCAAAGCCTGCCAATATCCTTGCGGTAGTGAGCTCCCTCAAAATGAATTTTACCCGCCGCCTCATACGCCTTCTTTATGGCGGTCTCCAGCGTTTTGCCCTTGGCGGTTACCCCCAGAACACGTCCGCCCGCGGTGGTGTAGTGTCCATCCTCATAGCGCGTACCCGCATGGTACACCGTTACACCGCGTAAAGCCTCCGCTTCCTCCAGCCCGGTTATCGCCTTGCCTGTTTCGTAGCTTTGGGGGTAGCCGCCCGATGCCATAACCACACAGGCCGCCGCACCCTCCTCCCACTCAATATCGATGTCGGCAAGGTGTTCGTCCGCCACCGCCTCGAAAACCGAGAGCAGGTCGGTTTTTAGCAGGGGAAATACCACCTGCGTTTCGGGGTCGCCGAGGCGGCAGTTGTACTCTATCACATACGGGCCCTTTGCCGTGAGTATCAGGCCAAAATACAGGCAGCCCTTAAAGGGTGCGCCTTCGGCACGCATGGCCCTTATGGTAGGCAAAAAAATGGTGTCCATGCACACCGCGGCAAGCTCCGGCGTATAATGGGGGTTTGGGGCAATGGTTCCCATACCGCCGGTATTGGGACCCTCGTCGTTGTCGTACGCCCGCTTGTGATCCATGGAGGATACCATGGGGCGTACCGTTTTGCCGTCGGTAAACGTAAGCACCGAAACCTCCGGCCCGCGAAGGAACTCCTCTATTACTATCCGTGCGCCGCTTTCGCCAAAGCGTTCGCCGTCTATCATGTCGCGGATGGCAGACTCCGCCTCCAAAAGATTCTGGGCAATAATTACGCCCTTGCCCAAGGCAAGCCCATCCGCCTTGATAACCACAGGGTATTCTCCCCTGCTTTTTACATAATCCACCGCGTCCTGCGAGCGTTCAAACACCTCATATGCCGCTGTGGGGATGTTATACTTCTTCATCAGGTTTTTGGCAAAGCTTTTGCTGCCCTCAAGCTGCGCCGCTTTGCGGGATGGACCGAAGCAACGGATACCCAAAGCCTCCAGCGCGTCGGTCATCCCCAGCACCAGCGGGTCGTCGGGGGTGACCACCACAAAATCGATGGCGTGCTGCTGGGCAAACGCCGCCGTCATCTCAACATCGGTGGCCTTGATGTTGACGCACTCCGCCTGAGCCCCGATACCGCCGTTGCCGGGTGTGCAGTACAGGTTGGTAATACGTTTGTTCTCAACCAGCTTCTTGATTACGGTGTGTTCGCGGCCGCCGCCGCCGATTACTAAAACGTTCATCGTATTGCGTCTCCTTTTTTGCGGGGGTTGTCGTTGCGGAACTTTGGCTCTTATACTAATCCCCTCAATAAGTGTAGATTATAGAAGTATGGTTTATTGGAGTATCCCCCGTACCCCCAGCACCAAAGTAGCCTTGTGTGGCTGGTGTGGGAAAAAAGGAAGAACTACAGACCAGGGCGAAATGCAAGGGCAAAATACGGGGGGCAACAGGATTTTGCCGAAGGGTAAAAACAATAAAGAATTTTTGGAAAAAATTCTTTATTGTTTTCGCAAGCGCGTAACGCAGCTACCCCACTGAGCTTTACGCGCTTGCGCCGAAGGTTATTCGTCACACAAGCTATGCTCCGTTTGCCCTTGCTTTGAGCTGGGTGCAGGGTGTCCCTGCTTCGCTTTTGCTTACTTTTCTCGAACAAGAAAAGTAAGCCGCCTGTCGGCGCGGGAGCCGACGTTCCTACAACTTGATGATGATTACCTAAAA